>CAVRBN010000028.1:0-284333 GCA_963719255.1 uncultured Actinomycetota bacterium
AGCTGCACTGATGCGGAGGTCGGCATCCGGTCATCCTTGCATCAGCCCGGGCGCCGACAGGACATCAGGCAAGGGCAGGCCTGGCTGATGTCCCGTCCGGTTCGATCTCGCGTTCAGCCGTGAGACCTCAACGCCGGCACGTTGACGACGATGAACTCGTTGTCGTCGGGTAGCCCGGGGTTGCGGCCGGAGTTCGGCAGGTTGTTGTCGCACGCCGATCAGCAGACGCCACCGGAGGATGGGGTGGAGCGGCCTCGACGGACTCGCGCATGACCCAGAACGGGTCGCCCAGACCCAGGTCACCCGGATGGATGGCGGGAAGGGAGACCAGGTCCGGATCGGGAATGCTGGTCAGGTCCACGAGCGAGGGTCTTCTCGAGGAAGCCAGCCGCGTCCGTACGACGCAGGTCGATCCGGTAGACCCGACGGAACAGCGCCGTGACGGTCCGTGCCGTTGTCACGCTCGATGACCACGAGGTGGCGACGGTCGACGGCGGCCATGTCTGCGACCAGGTTGCCTCGGCCTCGGTCCGATACTGCAGGACCCGACCCGTGAACGATCGGTCCTTGATGCTGAACTCGAACACCAGAGCGACGTGACTTGTCCGGGTCCGCGACGTCGCGCCCTCCAGCGCTGGCGTAGAGGTATTTCCTGTTCGGCGTGATCGCCATGCCCTCGAGCCCCCGGCTGTCGGGTGCGTGGGCGGCTGGCCGTTCAGGAACGGGTTGCTGGGCGACATGATCCCGCCAGGCATGGCGAACGGCGGCTCGAGCAGACCTCCCTCGACGGTCGAAGTGCAGGATCCAGGGCCCGAACTCGTCACCGACCCAGAGGTCGCCGTGCCGACCGCGCTGGAGCGACTCCGGGTCGATGTCACCGCCGGTGAGCAGGCGATCGCGTCGTGTCCTCGTTGACGATCGGGAAGCCGATCAGGCCTCTGGGATCGCGGAACGAGATGAACGATCCCACCCGCACCGCCCCGTGCCGCCGTCGGCGGTCTTGAACTCCGGCCGAACTCGGTAGGCGCGGATCAGGAAGTCCTTCGAGTTGGCCTTGTTACCGAATCCGTTGTCCGCCATCGCCACGTACCAGCCCGGACGGCGGCCGTCGATGACCGCCGAGAACCCCTCGACCGGCTGGGACGGGAAGGGAAGGTGACGCCGTTCACGGTTCCCGGCCCGGGTATCACGAAGGCGCCGGCCTCTGGACCTCTGGCCAGGGTGTCGAACGGTAGAACCGCCCGACCGACCAAGGTCGGACCCCGATCGTGGGTGGACGTGGATGAGTTCGCCGGGCCGGACGTTGCCGCGGTCGCGGCAAGCAACGCGGGCAGGACGACGACAATGGCTGCGCGGATGCGTAGCCGCCGTGCCGAAGACAGGTGTTGCTGTGCATCCATGACTGCTCCTCGGTTGTGGAAAGCGGATGACTTTCGACGCTAGGGACGGCCGTGCTTCGGCCGCCTCGGGCAAATGCCCTGGATCCGGTCCAGAGGAGACCGGGCCACGCGATATGTTCTGGGCAACCGGTCCCGTCCCGAGGAGGTCACATGCGTGTCTTCACCACCCTAGACGAGATTTCCGACGCGGTCGGCGAGGAGCTCGGCGCCAGCGAGTGGCTCCCCGTGGAGCAGGAACGGGTCGACAGTTCGCGGCGGCCACGGGCGACCATCAGTGGATCCATGTGGACGTCGAGAAGGCCAAGGCCGGACCGTTCGGGGGCACCATCGCCCACGGCTACCTCACCTTGTCGCTCCTGCCGTTTCTCGGCAGCCAGGTCTTCGGCCTGGAGACTCCTGGAGCCAAGCTCAACTACGGCGTCAACAAGGTCCGGTTCCCAAGCCCGCTGCCGGTGGGCTCACGGGTCCGAGCCCGCGTGTCGGTCGCGGGCGTCACGGACCTCCCGGCCGGCAAGCAGATGACGTTGAAGCACGTCGTCGAGATCGAGGGCAGCGACAAGCCCGCCTGCGTCGCCGAGACCGTCGTACTCCTGCTGCCCTGACGCCGCGGACCTTCAGCTGATCCGGTCGATGAGCAACGGAGTCGGGGCGTACGACGCCCCGACGGCCTCGATGTCGTAGCCGCCCTCCAGCGACGCGAGCGCCCGGTCGAACCGGTCCGGCTCGTCGGTCAGCAGCGTGAACAGCGGCGCTCCCGACGTGACCTCGTCACCGGGCCGGGCATGCCACACGACACCGGCGCCGTCCTGCACCGCGTCGCCCTGCTTGGCGCGTCCGGCACCGAGCCGCCACGCCGCCATCCCGACCGCCATCGCGTCCAGCCGGGTGAGCACCCCCGACGACGGCGCGGTGACGACGTGCGACTCGCGGGCTTCCCGCATGGGTGCGTCCGGGTCGCCGTCCTGGGCGCGGATCATCGCCTTCCAGGCGTCCATCGCGGAGCCGTCGGCAAGCTTCTCGGCCGGGTCGACGTCGGTCACTCCCGCGCCGGCGAGCATCTCACGCGCCAGGGCGAGGGTGAGCTCGACGACGTCGGCCGGGCCGCCGCCGGCAAGCACCTCCACGGACTCGGCGACCTCGATCGCGTTGCCGGCGGTGAGGCCGAGCGGGGTGGACATGTCGGTGAGCAGGGCGACCGTGTGTACGCCGGCGTCGGTGCCGAGCCCCACCATCGTGCTGGCCAGCTCACGGGCCCGTTCGACGTCCTTCATGAACGCGCCGGTGCCGACCTTCACGTCGAGCACGAGGGAGCCGGTGCCTTCGGCGATCTTCTTCGACATGATCGACGAGGCGATCAGCGGGATCGCCTCGACGGTCCCGGTCACGTCGCGCAGCGCGTAGAGCTTCTTGTCGGCCGGCGCCAGGCCGTCGCCCGCCGCGCAGATGACGGCGCCGACGGACTCGAGCTGGGCCATCATCTCCTCGTTGGACAGCGGCGCCCGCCAGCCGGGGATCGACTCCAGCTTGTCCAGGGTGCCGCCGGTGTGTCCGAGCCCGCGGCCGGACAGCTGCGGGACGGCCACGCCGCACGCCGCGACCAGCGGCGCGAGCGGCAGCGTGATCTTGTCGCCGACGCCGCCGGTGGAGTGCTTGTCGGCGGTCGGGCGGGACAGCGTCGAGAAGTCCATCCGCTCACCCGACGCGATCATCGCGTTGGTCCAGCGTGAGATCTCGTGCCGGTTCATGCCGTTGAGCAGGATCGCCATGGCCAGCGCCGACATCTGCTCGTCGGCGACCTCGCCCTTGGTGTAGGCGTCGATCACCCAGTCGATCTGGCTGTCGCGTGAGCTCGGCCCGGTCTCGCTTGGCGGAGATGACCTCCACCGCGTCGTGCTTCGCCATCGCTGTCCTCCACGTTGATTCGGCGTCTGGCCGGACCCTGGTCGGAACGCTATTGCACAAATGCTCGCGACCCGCTGACGCGTCAGCCCCGTACGGGCACCGAGTGATAGCCGCGCAGCACGAAGGTGCCGCGGCTCTCCGGCTCCCCGGCCAGTCGAAGGCCGGGAAACCGGTCCCACAGCAACGAGACGGACTCGACCAGTTCCATCCGGGCCAGCGGTGCCCCCAGGCAGAAGTGCAAACCCGCCCCGAACGCGAGGTGCGGGTTCGGGTCGCGGCCGTACGTCGAACTCGTCGGGCCGGTCGAACGTCGCCGGGTCCCGGTTGGCCGCACCGAGCAACGCGGCGACCTTCTGCCCCTCGCGGACTGTGACTCCCCCGACCTCGACGTCGGCGGTGGCGGTCCGTTCGAACAGCTGGAGGGCGGAGTCGTAGCGGAGCATCTCCTCCACACACAGGTCAACCGCATCCTCGTCGGGGTGCAGCCCGCGTTCGAGCATGGCCACCAACCCGTTGCCGAACACGTTCACCGAGGCCTCGTGGCCGGCGTTGAGAAGCAGCACCGCCGAGGCGACGACCTCATCCTCGGTCAGCCGGGCGTCCCCGTCGCGGGCCGCCACCAGGTCGCTGATGAGGTCATCGCGAGGGCTGCGGGCACGATCCTCCGCGACAGCGCGCACCGCGTCGGCGAAGTCGCGGGCAGCGCCCACGGCCGCGTCGACAACTGCCTCGGAGGGGGCGACCTCATACATCCGCACGATCGCCTGCGACCAGCCGCGCAGCTGGGGCGCCAGGCGTGCGCGGCACCCCCAACAGCTCGGAGATGACGAGCACCGGCAGCGGCTCGGCGTACGCACCGATGACATCGAAGCCGTTCTCGTCCACCTCGTCGAGCAGCGACGCTGCCAGCTCACGGACCCGTGGCCGCAACCGCTCCACATGCCCCCGGGCAAAGGCCCCGGTCACCAGGCGCCGGAGGCGGGTGTGCTCTGGCGGCTCGTTCTCCATCATCTGGTTGCGGTGCAGGAGGTTGAACGGCTCCAGGTAGCTCGCCGGCTCACGGTCGCGCCAGATTCGGCCCAGCCTGCGATTGCGGAGCACGGCGCCGGCCGACGCATGGTCGAACGTCAGGAAGCGTTCCGACTGCTCGTGCCACGCGATCGGGTGGTGGCGACGCTCGCTCCTCGAAGAAGGGATAGGGGTCGGCGACGACAGCTGCCGACGCCGAGGTCAAGCGTCGTGGTCGGCAGCATCGAGCGAATCCGGGCCGAAGGCGTCCGGCAGCACCTGGTCCATCCGTCGTACACCCGACACGGTCATCAACAGCAGGTCGCGGTCCACCGTTCTCGAACAGCAGCTGACGGCACCGGCCACACGGCATGATCACGTCGCTGCGGCCGTTGACGCACACGAAGTGCGGTCAGTCTGCCGCCACCGCTGAGGTGCAGCTGGGAGACCAGGCCGCATTCGGCGCACAGGCCGACGCCGTACGACGCGTTCTCGACGTTGCACCCGGTGACCACGCGCCCGTCGTCAACCAGGGCGGCAGCGCCGACCGAGAACCTGGAGTACGGCGCGTAGGCATGGCCCATCGCCTCCACGGCCGCTGCCGTCAGCGCGTCCCAGTCGAAGTCCATGACCGGCGCTAACCGGCTGAGCCCTTGCGATACGGCTGACCGTCGGCCGCGGGCATTCGAAGCGACTGGGAGGCCAGCGCCATGACCAGCAGCGTCGCGACGTACGGCGTCATCTCGGTGAAGTCCCCGGGTATCTCGTCGACGGAGAAATACCAGAGGAATGCGAGGCCACCCACGACGGCTGCTGCAGCGCGCGGAGATCCACTCCTGCTTGCGCAGCTGCCAGATCGCGGCCGCCACCAGGCCGACGGCCACCAGCAGCAGCAGCGCGTGGACCGACTCGCCTCCGGAGCGGAGCCGGGCCGCGAGCGTGTAGCCGAACAGGAGCGAGCCCAGGAACAGGCCGGAGGGACGCCAGTTGCCGAAGATCATCGCGGCGAGGCCGATGTAGCCAAGGCCGAGCGTCTGGCCGTTGGCGTAGCCCGACGAAGACACCGTGGCGAGGTAGGCACCACCCGTGCCGGCGAGTGCGCCGGAGGCCATCACCGCGACGAACTTGTAGCGGTAGACGTTGACGCCGAGGGACTCGGCCGCAGTGGGCGACTCACCGCAGCTGCGCAGCCGCAGCCCGAACGGGGTCTTCCAGAGCAGCCAGGCGGTGCCCGCGATCAGCGCAAGAGCGATGAGCGTGAACACCGAGACCTTGGTGGTCAGCGACGCGATCAAGTCGGCCAGGTCCGAGATCAGGAACCAGTTCTTCTCGGCGATGTCGTGCGCCCAGGTCGGAGACCCCCGGGATGGTGATCGACGGAGGCGTGTCGAGCGACGGTGACTGGGTCGGGCCGCCTCCGGGCAGGTCCGAGAAGAGTTCCTCGGCCAGGAACTGCGCCGCGCCGGCAGCGATGATGTTGATCGCGACCCCGGAGACGATGTGGTCGACTCCGAACACGACGGTGGCCAGCGCGTGCAGCATGCCGCCCAGTGCACCCAGGGCAGCTGCCCCGATGAGGCCGGCCCAGATCCCGTAGTGGTAGCCGAAGTAGCCCGCACCCAGGGTGCCGAGGATCATCATGCCCTCGAGACCGATGTTCACCACGCCGGCACGCTCGGACCACAGGCCCCCGAGACCGGCCATGCGCGATGGGGACCGACGAGATCAGGGCAGCCCGGAAGGTGCCCTCCGACGTGACCCCGTCTGCGTCCGCGACGATGCGCACTGTCGAGAGCGCGACGAGCACCATGGAGACGTACAGCCACATGCGGGAGGAGGGGCGCCGGCTCACTCTGAGTGGGCTCCGTCGGGCTGCGAAGGAGCTGCGGTGCTCATGCCCGGGCCTCCTCGGCCGTGCCGGAGGCCGCGAGGGCATCGCCACCGCACCCTGTTCGAGTCGCTGGCGGTACCTGCGCACGATCTCGTAGGCGATGACCACCGACAGCACGACGACGCCCTGCGTGATCAAGATGATGTCGGGCGAGATTCCCGCCAGGATGCCGAGCGGGTTGGACTGCTCGGTGAGCCAGGCGAACACGATAGCGCGCCGAACGCAATGCCCACCGGATGGTTGCGGCCGAGCAGCGCAACGGCAATGCCGGCGAAGCCGATGCCGGTCTGGATCGTCGAGCCGTAGCTGTGCGAGACACCGAAGAGGTTGGGCATGCCGATCAGTCCGGCGACGGCGCCTGACATGACCATCGCGTAGAGCACCATGCGTTTGACGTTGACACCGCTGGCCACGGCCGCCGACTCCGACTGCCCGGTCGCGCGGAGCTCGAAACCGAACCTGGTCCGGTTGATGACCACGGAGAAGGTGATGCCGGCAATGACCGCCAGGATGGCGAGTCCGTAGAGCTCGGCCGGCGAGTCGTCGAAGACCTTGATGCCACCCACCCAGGACGACTCTGGGATCTCGTCGGTGAGGATCGCCTGGCCCTGCCGCGAGCCCGCCTTCCGCAAGAGGTAGGCCACGAACGAGACGGCGATCGCGTTCAGCATGATCGTCGAGATGACCTCACTGACCCCGCGAGTCACCTTGAGTACGGCGGGGATGGCTGCCCAGAGGCCACCAGCAGCCATCGCCACGACCAGCGTGCCAACCGTGTTGAGGTAGCCCGGCAGCCACGCCTGCGCCGCGAACACCGCCGCGGTGAAGGTGGCCACGCGGTACTGGCCTTCGACGCCGATGTTGAACAGGTTCATCCGGAAGCCGATAGCGGCTGCCAGACCCGCGAGGTAGAGCACCGACGCGTTGTTCAGGATGTTGACCAGGTTGCGGTCCGCGGGCCAGGTGAGCATGACGTCCCAGAAGGCACTCGGCTCGGCATCGGCGAAGATCAGCACCAGCGAGGTCACGAGCGCGGCCGCGCCGAGGGCGAGGAGCGGGGCGATGAGGAGCAGGCCGGCGCTGCGAAGGATGTTCATAGGCTGCTTCTCCGTCTTCCCGGTCGAACCCGTGGCCGGGTCTGCTCCGGTCATCGCGGATCCCAGCATCTGCGGGGTCACCGTCTGGGGGTCGAAGTCGGCGACGAGCCTGCCGCGGAGGATCACCTTGAGGCTGTCGGAGAGGCCGATCAGCTCATCGAGGTCGGCGGAGACCAGAAGCACCGCGAGCCCGTCGTGTCTGGCCCGCGGATGTGGTCCCAGATCGCGGCCTGGGCGCCGACGTCGACTCCTCTGGTCGGATGCGCGGCGACGAGGAGATTCGGCGTGCCGGACATCTCGCGACCGACGATGAACTTCTGCTGGTTGCCGCCGGACAGAGCGCGCGCTGTGGTGTCGATTCCCGGGGTCCGGACGTCGTACTGGTCGACGATGCGCTGGGCGTCGGCGCGTGCTCCGGACCGGTTGATCAGCTGCCCCCGCACCGACGGCGGTCTCGTCTGGTGCCCGAGAATGCGGTTCTCCCACAGCGGCGAGTCCAGCAGCAGCCCGTGCCGGTGCCGGTCCTCGGGGATGTAGCCGACACCGAACGCGCGGCGCTGGCGGGTGCCCCAACCGGAGACGTCCGCGTCGCTCAGCTCGACCACGCCCTGGGTCGGCTTGCGCATGCCGATGACGGCCTCGACCAGCTCGGTCTGCCCGTTGCCCTCGACGCCGGCAATCCCGAGGACCTCCCCGGCGTGGATCTGGAGGTTGATGTCCTCCAGCACGACGCGGCCGCTGGAGTCGTGGACGGTCAGGTCGCGCACCTCGAGGATCTCGCGGTCGGTGACCGTCGACTCGGCGGTGCTGGGGCTGGGCAGCTCCTCGCCGACCATCAGCTCGGCCAGCTGATGCGAGGTGACCGTCGTCGGGTCGACCGTGGCGACCGTCGTGCCCCGGCGCAGGATGGTGATGTCGTCGGAGATCGCGCGCACCTCGTCGAGCTTGTGCGAGATGAAGATCAGCGTGTGCCCTTCGCGCTTGAGCTCGCGCAGGTTGGCGAAGAGGGCGTCCACCTCCTGTGGCACCAGCACCGCCGTGGGCTCGTCGAGGATGATGATCCTGGCGCCGCGGTAGAGCACCTTGAGGATCTCCACGCGTTGCCGCTCGCCGACGCCCAGATCCTCGACCAGCTCGTCGGGCACCAGGCCGAACCCGTAGGCGTCGGAGATGCGCAGGATCTCCTTCTCGGCTCGAGCGCCGATGCCGAACAGCTTCTCCGCACCCAGGACCACGTTCTCGGTGACGGTCAGGTTGTCGGCGAGCTGGAAGTGCTGGAACACCATGCCGATGCCTTGCGCGATGGCGTCGGACGGAGAGGAGAACGTGACCTCCTTGCCGTTGACGGCGATCGTCCCCTCATCGGGCTTCTGCACGCCGTACAGGATCTTCATGAGGGTCGACTTGCCGGCTCCGTTCTCACCGCAGAGCGCGTGCACCGTGCCCGCTCGCACGTCGAGCGACACGTCGTAGTTGGCGCGGACGCCAGGGAAGCTCTTGCCGATCCCGGTCAGATGGACCGCGGACGGCTGAGCCGCCTTGGATCCCGTGCCCTCGCTGGTGCCTGTCATACGCCCTCCCCATCGATCCGGAAGATCAGTCCTGGTGACACAAACTCCGCGTCAGACAGGAGCCCGGGGTCACGCTACCGCGTGACTCCGGGCTCCCGCTGCATTCAGATGTCAGCCCTCTAGACGGCTCAGGGAGTGGCACGGCACCTTGATCTTGCCGGACACGATCTGCTCGGTGTACGCGTCGAGCTTGGGCTTGATGTCATCGACGAAACCACCCGAGGTCGCGTAGCCAACGCCATCGCTCTTCAGGTCGTAGTTGACGACACCACCCTCGACCGTGTCTGCCGCGAACGACTCGAGGTACTCGAAGATGCCGACGTCAACGCGCTTGAGCATGGACGTCAGGATGTGCGGCTTCTGGGCGTCGTCCGCCGTGAGGTACTGGTCGGAGTCGACACCGATCGCCCACTTGCCCTTGCCCGCTTCCACAACCGCGTCGAACAAGCCGAGTCCGGACTTGCCGGCCGCGTGGTAGACGATGTCGGCGCCGTCGTCGTACATGCCGGCTCCGACGGTCTTGCCGTCACCGGGGTTCTCGAAACCCTTGACCGGGTCGTCCTGCGAGAGGTACTCGGTGAGGATCTTGACCTTCGGGTCCGCCGCCTTGACGCCGGCCTTGAAGCCGGCCTCGAAGGCCTGGATCAGCGGGCCGTTGACGCCGCCGAGGAATCCGACCGTCCCGGTCTTCGTCTTCAGGGCGGCCGCGGCGCCGATGAGGAACGAGCCCTCGTTGGCGGCGAAGTTGAGGTCGGTGGCGTTCTCAACGGGGACCATGTCGCCGGTCAGGAAGCTGACGTAGCCGTCGACGACTGCGAAGTCGACGTCGGGATACTCAGCCGCCACCTTGCCGACAGCCGGCGAGTAGACGAAGCCAATGGCCAGGATCGGGTTGAAGCCCGCATCGGCCAACAGACGCAGTCGCTCCTCGCGGTCAGCGTCGTTCTCACCAGCTCCGGCCTCAGCCTCCTGACAGGTGGCGCCGAGCTCCTCGACCGCCTTGCTGACGCCTTCGTAGGCCGAGTCGTTGAAGGAGAGGTCGCCGCGTCCACCTACGTCATAGGCCATCCCGACCTTGGGTCCGTCACCGGTGGAGCCGTCACACACGCCCTCGCCGGCGGCTGCGGTGCTTGATTCATTGCCTGACGGTTCATCGCTGTCCTCACCGCAGCCTGCCAGCACGAGTGCGGCTGCCGCGATCACCATTGTTGTCTTGCGCAAACGACCCACCGAACGACCTCCTTGCACTGTCGCCCGGAACCGGGCGAGAACGAGGTCACCATATGCCAGTCGAGGCGTCATTCCGGGGATTGCTGGCCGAACCGTTACCTGCTGGTGACCGGACTCTGGGGTTCAGCCCGACAGCATCGCGGCCGCGGCCGCCTCGGCGAGCACGCGCGCGCCGATCGCGATCGCACCCTCGTCGATCCGCAGATTGCCCTGGTGCAGGTCGTACGTCGCCCCGCCGGGCGTGCGGGTCCCGAGCCGAGCCATCGCGCCGGGCACATCGTGGAGGTACCAGGCGAAGTCCTCGCCGCCCAGGCTCTGCCGGGTGGCGACGAGGCCGTCGTGCCCGAGCACCCGCTCGACGGCGTGTGCCGAGGATCTCGGTGGATTCCGGCTCGTTGACGACCGGCGGCACGCCGCGTTCGTAGGTCACCTCGGCCTGGACGCCGTACGGCGCCACGATCTGCGCGATCAGCTCGCGGACCAGGACCTCCGACTCGTCCCAGGTCAGCGCGTCGAGCATGCTGCACGGTTCCCGCGGCCCGGCCGGACGCGGGAATCACGTTGGGTGCCGACCCGGAGTGGACCAGTCCCCAGACCAGGCTGAGGCCCGCCCGCGGGTCGAGCCGGCGAGACAGTGCCGCCGGAAGCTGGGTGACGAGGGCGCCGAGAGCGAACGTGAGGTCCTGGGTGAGGTGCGGCCGGGACGTGTGTCCACCGCCGCCGTGGAGGTGTACGTCGAGCAGGTCGGCAGCGCCGGTGAGCGGGCCCACCCGGAGCCCGACCTGGCCCACGTCGAGGCTCGGGTCGCAGTGCAGGCCGAACGCGCGGCTCACGCCGGCGAGCGCACCGAAGTCGATCATGCCGAGCGCGCCGCCGGGCATGACCTCCTCGGCCGCCTGGAAGAGCAACCGCACCCGGCCCGGGAGCAGTCCCCGCTCGTGGACCTCCGCCAGCGCCAGCCCGGCCCCCAGCAGGGCGGCGGTGTGGACGTCGTGCCCGCAGGCGTGCGCAACCCCCGGCGTCATGCTGGACCACGGGTCCTCGGTGCGGTCGTCGACGGGCAGCGCGTCGAGGTCGGCACGCAGCGCCACGAGCGGCCGCGTGGAACCGATGTCGGCGATCAGACCCGACCCTGGGAGGCGGGTCACCGCAAAGCCCGCTTCCTCGAGCCGGGTGGCCACGAGGTGGGTGGAGCGGACCTCGTTCCAGGACAGCTCGGGGTGGGCATGCAGGTCGCGCCGAAAGGCGATGAGGTCTTCGTCGTACTTCTCGACAATTGTCTCGATTACGCGGGACACGTCACCGGAGTCGGCGGGTTGGCTGGAGATGGACATCAGGGGTCAAGGGTATGCCAGCGCAGCCAAACGGCCGATTTCACGCGTCGTAGGCGGCGATGACGCGATCGGCGGCCATGGGGGCGGGCAGCTCACCCGAAAGCACCGCCGCCCTGATCTCCTCGCGTACGGCGGCCACGCCGGGCGAGCGCCGAAGTCGCTGGTCGAGCTCGTCGCGGACCAGGGCCCAGGTGAAGTCCAGCTGCTGGGCGGCCCGCTTCTGGGCGATGCCGTCGGCGCCGAGGTGGTCGCGGTGGGCGAGGACGCGCTTCCACACGTCGTCGACACCCACGTCGGTCAGGCCGGAACAGGTCACCACGGACGGCGCCCACTCCCCCTTGCCGTGCACCAGGCGCAACGCGCCGGCGAGCTCGCGTGCGGCGACCCGGGCCTCCTGGTCGCGGTCGCCGTCGGCCTTGTTGACCGCGATCACGTCGGCGATCTCGAGGATGCCCTTCTTGATGCCCTGCAGCTGGTCGCCCGTGCGGGCGAGGGTGAGGAACAGGAAGGTGTCGACCATGCCCGCGACCGTGATCTCGGACTGACCGACTCCCACGGTCTCGACGAGGATGACGTCGTACGCCGCGGCCTCCAGCACCACCATCGCCTGGCTGGTGGCGCGGGCCACGCCACCGAGGGTCCCCGCTGCGGGCGAGGGCCGGATGTAGCCGTTCGGGTCGGTGGCCAGTCGGGCCATCCGGGTCTTGTCCCCCAGCACGGAACCCCCCGTGCGCACGCTCGACGGGTCGACGGCCAGCACCCCGACTCGATGGCCGTCGCCGGTCAGGTGGGTGCCGAGGGACTCGATGAACGTCGACTTGCCGACGCCCGGGACTCCCGAGATGCCGACCCGGACCGAGGTCGCGGGCTGCCCGGAACTGTTGGCCGCGCTCAGCTCGGCCAACAGCTCCCGGGCTGCCGCGCGGTGGTCGGCCCGGCTGGACTCGACGAGCGTGATCGCTCGCGACACCGCTGCGCGGTTGCCCGCGCGAACGCCGTCGACGAGCTCTGCGACGTCTGCCATCAGTGGCCGAGCTGGGCGGAGAGCTTCTGGAGCAGGTCGATCGCGGATTCCGCGACGACGGTGCCGGGCAGGAACACGGCTGCCGCGCCCATCTCCTTGAGGGTGGGTACGTCGTCGGGCGGGATCACGCCGCCGATCACGACCATGATGTCGGGGCGACCCTGGTCGGCGAGTGCCTGCTTCAGCGCCGGCAGCAGCGCCAGGTGCCCGGCAGCGAGCGAGGAGACGCCGACGATGTGCACGTCGGCATCGATCGCCTGCTGGGCGACCTCCTCGGGCGTCGAGAACAACGGGCCAACGTCGACGTCGAAGCCGAGGTCGGCGAACGCCGTGACCACGACCTTCTGGCCCCGGTCGTGGCCGTCCTGGCCCATCTTCGCCACCAGGATGCGGGGACGCCGGCCCTCTGCCTCCTCGAACTCGGCGGTGGCGTCGAGAACGGCCTGGACCTTCTTGTCACCGGCTGACGGCTTCCGACCTGTACACGCCGCTGATCGTACGGATCACCGCGCGGTGCCGGCCGTAGACCTTCTCCAGCGCGTCCGAGATCTCACCGACCGTCGCCTTCGCCCGGGCGGCGTCGACCGCCAGCTTGAGCAGGTTCGCCTCGAGGGAGCCCCCGTGCACGTGGCCGTCCGAGGCCGAGTTGGTGAGCGCGTCGAGGGCCCGTCGTACGTCATCGTCGTCGCGCTCGGCGCGCAGCCGTTCGAGCTTGGCAAGCTGCTGCTTGTAGACCTCGTTGTTGTCGACCCGGAGTACGTCGAGCGGGTCCTCGTCGGCGAGCCGGTAGGTGTTGACGCCGATGACCGCCTGGGCGCCCGAGTCGATCCGGGCCTGGGTGCGGGCGGCGGCCTCCTCGATGCGCATCTTGGGGATGCCCTGCTCGATGGCCTTGGCCATGCCGCCGGCGGCCTCGGCCTCGCGGATGTGCCCCCACGCGCGGGCGGCCAGGTCGTGGGTCAGCCGCTCCACGTAGTAGGAGCCGCCCCAGGGATCGATGATCCCGGTCGTACCGCTCTCCTGCTGGAGCAGCAGCTGGGTGTTGCGCGCGATCCGGGCCGAGAAGTCGGTCGGCAGCGCGATCGCCTCGTCGAGGGCGTTGGTGTGCAGCGACTGGGTGTGGCCCTGGGTCGCGGCCATCGCCTCGATGCACGTGCGCTGGACGTTGTTGAACACGTCCTGGGCGGTGAGCGACCAGCCGGAGGTCTGCGAGTGCGTGCGCAGGGACAGCGACTTGGGGTTCTTCGGGTCGAACTCGCGCACCAGCCGGGCCCACAGCGCCCGGGCCGCCCGCAGCTTCGCGACCTCCATGAAGAAGTTCATGCCGATCGCCCAGAAGAAGCTCAGGCGAGGGGCGAAGGCGTCGATGTCGAGGCCGGCCTCGAGGCCGGCGCGGATGTACTCGACCCCGTCGGCCAGGGTGTAGGCGAGCTCGAGGTCGTTGGTCGCCCCGGCCTCCTGGATGTGGTAGCCGGAGATGGAGATCGAGTTGAACCGCGGCATCCGCTGCGCGGTGAACGCGAAGATGTCCGAGATGATCCGCATGCTGGGGATCGGCGGGTAGATGTAGGTGTTGCGGACCATGAACTCCTTGAGGATGTCGTTCTGGATCGTCCCCGCGAGCTGTTCTGGCCGCACGCCCTGCTCCTCGGCCGCGACGATGTACATGGCCAGCACCGGGAGCACCGCGCCGTTCATCGTCATGCTCACCGACATCTGGTCGAGCGGGATGCCGTGGAAGAGCGTGCGGGCGTCGTAGATGGAGTCGATCGCGACGCCGGCCATCCCGACGTCGCCGCGCACCCGAGGATGGTCAGAGTCGTAGCCGCGGTGGGTGGCCAGGTCGAAGGCGACGCTGAGACCCTTCTGTCCGGCCGCCAGGTTTCGCCGGTAGAACGCGTTGGAGTCCTCGGCGGTCGAGAAGCCGGCGTACTGGCGGATCGTCCACGGCTGGGTCGTGTACATCGTCGGGTACGGCCCGCGCAGGTACGGGCTCAGGCCCGGCCAGGTGCCGAGGTGGTCCAGCCCCTCGACGTGCTCGGGTCCGTAGACCGGCAGGATGTCGATGCCTTCCGGGCTCGCCCATGCCTCAGCCGGAGGTTGAGGAGGCGCGCTCGCCTTCGGTGGTCGAGCTTGCTTCGGTGGTCGAGCTTGTCGAGACCACCTCACCCACCAGCGGCAGCCCGGCAAAGCTCTTCGGGACACTCATGCCAGCTTCTCCCTCGTGCGGGTCAGGAACTCGACTGCGTCGTAGCGGACGGCGAAGAAGTCGTCGACTTCGAGGTCGTCCGGTCTTCCCCATGACGATCACCCAGGAGGCGCCGGCGGCGCGCAGGGCGGCGACCAGGTCGGCGCCCCAGTCGGCGTACGCCGCGTCGGGTCCGGCCAGGCAGACCACCGGCTGCCCGGCGTACGCCCGCAGTACGTCGTCGGTCGTGGCCGTGGCCCCGCTCGCCTCGACGGCGATGCCCCCTGCTGCGAACAGGTTGGTGGCGAACGAGGCCCGCGCGGTGTGGGCGGCCACGCTGCCCATCGTGGCAAGGAACACTTCTCGCGCGGCCGGGTGCATCGCGCATGGCCTCGAAGTCGGCCCCGTAGCGAGCGACCTGCGCGGTGCCGTCGGGGTACGGCGCCCGCTTCGGCAGCGCCTCGTGCAGGTTCGGGAACTCGGTCACGCCGGTGAGCGGCTGGCGACGGCTGGCAATCCGGGTCCGCCGGGCACCGCGGGCCTCACCCACCACTCCCTCCAGCCACCCACTGGCGATCGCGGCCTCGATGCCGCCGTTCGTCCTCGATCCATCCGAACGCGCCCCAGGCCGCAGTCGGCCAGGTCGTCGGTCATCTTCTCGACGGCGTAGGAACCGCCGGCAGGGTCGACCACCTTGGCGACGTGGGACTCGGAGATGAGGAGCGAGGAGGTGTTCCGCGCGATCCTCCGGCTGAACGCGTCCGGCAGCCCCAGGGCAGTATCGAACGGCAGCACGCTGACGGCGTCGGCACCACCCACGCCCGCCGCGAAGGCGGCGACCGTCGTCCGGAGCATGTTCACCCACGGGTCGTACTTGGCCATCATCGGCCGCGACGTCACGGCATGCTGCCGCTGGCCACGGCACTCCGGGGAAGCCTCACAGATCTCACCGACCCGGTCCCACAACCGCCGGGCCGCCCTCAGCTTGGCGATCGTCACGAACTGGTCGTCGGTCGCGGCGTACCGGAACTCGATCAGCCCCAGGGCCTCGTCGATCCCGAACCCGGCCTCGGTCAGGATCCGCAGGTACGCCGAGCCCACCGCCAGGCTGTAGCCGAGCTCGAGCCACTCCGACGAACCCAGGTCGTGCACGGCAGTGGCATCCACGACCACGCCGAGCGTGCCCGCCTCCTTGGCAAGCCGGGCAACGGTCGCGAGGACCTCGCTGGTCGAGCCGCCTTCGGTGGTCGAGCCTTCGGTGTCGAGCCGCCTTCGGTGGTCGAGCCGCCTTCGGTGGTCGAGCCCCTTCGGTGGTCGAGCCTTCGTGTCGAGCTTGTCGAGACCACTCGCCTGACCAGTGCGGCAATCGGATCCGCACCCAGGTTCGTGCCCTCAGCCGGAGTCACGCCCCGTTCGGCGAGCAGGTCGACGAGTGCCTGGGCTGCGCCGACCGGGTCGGCGTAGCTGTCGAGCACGACCGGTGCCAGGTCGAGCAGGACGCCCTCGAGTGCCGCGGGCAGGTCCTCGGCCGACAGGCCGCCCGGGGTGAGCGTGAGCCACACCGACGTGGCGCCGTTCTCGAGATCGACCAGGATGGCCTCGTTGGTGGCGCGGACATCGGCACCCGCCGTACGACGGCCGGATGTCCCAGCCGTGCTCGGGTCGAACCGCCGTACGCCCCCGGGTGAAGGGAGCAGCCCCCGGAGCGCCGGTGTCTGGCAGGTCGGCGGCCATCTCCGGGGTGCCGAGCGGCGGGATCTCGATCCCGGCGAGCGAATCGGACGTCAGGCTGGCCCAGACCTCGGTGTCGGCGTCGGTGTCCTTGAGCTTCCTCGCCTTGCGCAGCACCGCCGCCGCCATCTTCTCCCATTCCGCCTGCCCGTGCGTGTCCTCGGCGGAAACGAGCGCGAGCTCGTCGGTCGCGGAAGCGTCAGTCATAGTTCGCACAATAGGAGCCCGCCGGGTGGGGAGCCACCCAATGTGACTTTTCTGTAGGCGCTTCGGGACACGCGCCGTACTCTTGCGGCCGTGAAGATCTCGGATCCCTCCGGCCAGACCTGGCGGGTGAGCCGCCGTTGGGTGCCGTGGCGCCGGCGCCTCAAGGGAAGCTGGACACCTCCCCGACTTCCCGGCGGCTGGGTGACGACCCGATCAGCGCCGTGATCGGCATCATCTTTCTGATCATCTGTTGCCGTTCTTGCTGCTCGTCCTGGTCGCCGGGCTGGAGTTCGTGCTGCTCCTCGTCGTGATGCCCTTCGGCATCCTCGCCGGGTGCTGTTCGGCAAGCACTGGACCATCGAGGTACGACAGGGTGGCACCGTGGTGGGAGGCGCCGCCGGCGACTGGCGCGAGAGGCCTGCGGATCCACGAGGTCGCGGCCGACATCGAGCGCGGAACCTCCCCCCGCAGACCATCCCCACCTGACCCCCCGCCTCGCGAGCTGGCAGTGTGGCCCCGCGAGCCGTCACTTCGGCCCCGCGAGCCGTCACTCGGCCCGCGAGCCGTCAGGTGCCAGGCCGGGGGCCACAACTGCCGCTCGCGGGGCCACAACTGCCGTCCACGCTCGCGGGGCCACAACTGCCCGCTCGCGGGGCCACAACTGCCAGTTCGCGGGACTCAGAGCGGGTCAGGCCTCGGTGCGGTTGTCGTTGTCCTTGTTGCGGATGCCGATCTTGGATCCGAGCCAGACCAGCGGGTCGAACTTGCGGTCGGCGACCCGTTCCTTCATCGGGATGATCGCGTTGTCGGTGATCTTGATGTGCTCGGGGCAGACCTCGGTACAGCACTTGGTGATGTTGCACATCCCGAGGCCGGCTGCGTCCTGGGCGAGAGCGCGCCGGTCATGGGTGTCGAGCGGGTGCATGTCGAGCTCGGCGTACCGGAGGAAGAAGCGCGGCCCGGCGAACGCGGGCTTGTTGTCCTCGTGGTCGCGCACGACGTGGCAGGTGTTCTGGCACAGGAAGCACTCGATGCACTTGCGGAACTCCTGGCCGCGTTCGACGTCGACCTGCATCATCCGGCGCTTGTTGTCGGCGTCGCGCGGGCCGGGAGCGAAGGCCGGAAGCTCCTTGGCCTTCTCGTAGTTGTAGGACACGTCGGTCACGAGGTCGCGGATCACCGGGAAGGACCGCATCGGGGTGACCGTGATCGTCTCCGTCGGCTCGAAGTCCGACAGCCGGGTCATGCACAGCAGCCGCGGCTTGCCGTTGATCTCCGCGCTGCACGAGCCGCACTTGCCGGCCTTGCAGTTCCAACGTACGGCGAGGTCGCCCGCCTGGGTGGCCTGCAACCGGTGGATCGCGTCGAGGACCACCTCGCCCTCCTCGGCGGTGACCGTGTAGTCACCGAGCTCACCCCCGGTCTGGTCGCCCCGCCAGACGCGCAGCTTCAGGTCGTAGCTCAAGGTCAGAAACTCCTCGACTGGTCGATCAGGCTCGACCGACGAGCAGGCTCGACCGGCGCAGGGTCGAAGAACGACTTCAGGTCGTCGGGCATCGGGGGCAGGGGCTGGTGGGCGAGGTCGACGCCGGTCCCGCGGAGTCCAGTCGCAGCACGAGGTTCTTGGACCCCCATTCGGGGTCGGGGCCGGGGAAGTCGTCACGGGTGTGACCGCCACGCGACTCCGTGCGTTCGAGCGCCGCCTTCGCGATGCACTCCGACACCAGCAGCATGTTGCGCAGGTCGAGGGCCAGGTGCCAGCCCGGGTTGTACTGCCGGTGCCCCTCCACGTGCAGGTTGGCGGCTCTCTCCTTGAACGTCTCCACCGCCTCGAGCGACGTGCTGAGCTCCTCGGCGGTGCGGATGATCCCGACCAGGGCCTGCATGCTCTCCTGGAGGTCCTGCTGGATGGTGTACGGGTTCTCCCCGCCCTCGTGCTCGAACGGCTCGAGCGCGCGCTCCTCGGCCGCCTTCACGTCGTCCGAGCTGATCGCCGGCCGCCTGTCGGCCAGTCCGCCCGCATACTCGGCAGCGCTCTCGCCGGCGCGCCGGCCGAACACCAGCAGGTCGGACAGCGAGTTGCCGCCGAGCCGGTTGGACCCGTGCATGCCACCGGAGCACTCGCCGACGGCGTACAGGCCGGTCACGCCGCTCAGCTCGGTGTCGGCGTCGACCTCGACGCCGCCCATCACGTAGTGGCAGGTCGGTCCGATCTCCATCGGCTCGGCCGTGATGTCGACGTCGGCCAGCTCCTTGAACTGGTGGTACATCGACGGCAGCCGGCGCCGGATGAAGTCGGGGGTACGACGGGATGCGATGTCGAGGAAGATGCCGCCATGGGGTGATCCACGGCCCGCCTTGATCTCGGAGTTGATCGCCCGCGCCACCTCGTCACGAGGCAGCAGCTCGGGTGGCCGGCGGTTGTTCTTCTTGTCCTCGTACCACCGGTCGGCCTCCTCCTCGGTGTCGGCCGTCTCCGCCTTGAAGAACTCGGGGATGTAGTCGAACATGAACCGCTTGCCCTCGGAGTTGCGCAGGATCCCACCGTCTCCGCGCACGGACTCGGTGACGAGCAGCCCCTTGACCGACGGCGGCCAGACCATGCCGGTCGGGTGGAACTGGACGAACTCCATGTTGATCAGCGAGGCGCCGGCCCGCAGGGCGAGGGCGTGGCCGTCCCCGGTGTACTCCCACGAGTTGCTGGTGACCTTGAACGACTTGCCGATGCCTCCGGTGGCGAGGATCACGCTGGGCGCCTCGAACACGACGAACCGGCCGGTCTCGCGCCAGTAGCCGAACGCACCGGAGATCTTCTCGCCGTCCTTGAGCAGGTCGGTGACGGTGCACTCCATGAACACGTCGATGCCGAGTGCGACAGCGCGCTGCTGAAGGGTGCGGATCATCTCGAGGCCGGTGCGGTCGCCGACGTGGGCCAGTCGGGCGTAGCGGTGACCGCCGAAGTCGCGCTGCGAGATCAGGCCGTCCTCGGTGCGGTCGAAGAGGGCGCCCCAGTCCTCGAGCTCCATGACCCGCTCGGGGGCCTCCTGGGCGTGCAGCTGGGCCATCCGCCAGTTGTTGAGCATCTTGCCGCCACGCATGGTGTCGCGAAAATGCACCTGCCAGTTGTCGTCCGGGTAGACGTTGCCCATGGAGGCGGCGATCCCACCCTCGGCCATCACCGTGTGCGCCTTGCCCAGCAACGACTTGCACACGATCGCGGTCCGGGCTCCGGAGTCGTGAGCGGCGATCGCGGCGCGCAGGCCGGCCCCGCCGGCCCCGATCACCACGACGTCGTACGAATGCTGCTCGATGCCGTGGATGCCGGTCGCCTCCTCACCGGACATCCGGTTCCCGGTCATGGGGTGACGGTCCCCAGTTGTCGAGCTCATCTCAGAAGAACCTCGGGTCGTCGAAAACGTTGGCGGCGAGCAGGTAGATGTAGAGGTCGACGAGCGCGACCGAGAACAGGGAGTACCAGGCGTACTTGCCGTGGTCGGCGTTCAGCCTCGAGACCCAGGTCCACAGCTGGTAGCGCACGGGGTGCTTCGAGAAGTGCCGAAGCCGTCCGCCGACCGCGTGCCGGCACGAGTGGCACGACAGCGTGTAGAGCCAGATCAGGACGACGTTGACCAGCATCAACAGGGTCCCGAGGCCCATGTGGCCCCACTCGTGGTCGGCGTTGCGGAACGCCAGCACGGTGTCGTAGCTCAGGATCAGCGCGACCACGACGGCGGCGTACCAGAAGTAGCGGTGGATGTTCTGCAGGATCAGCGGCAGCCGGGTCTCGCCGGTGTACTTGCCGTGCGGCTCGGCGACCGCGCAGGCGGGCGGGGAGAGCCAGAACGCCCGGTAGTAGGCCTTCCGGTAGTAGTAGCAGGTCATCCGGAAGCCCAGCGGGAAGATCAGGATGATCAGTGCCGGCGACAGCTGCCACCAGCTGAACGGCTGGCCGAAGTCGGACGAGCCCTCGACGCAGTCGTTCGTCAGGCAAGGCGAGTAGAACGGCGAGAGGTACGGCGAGGAGTAGAAGTGGCTGCCTGCGAAGGCGCGCCAGGTGGCGTAGACGACGAACGCCGAGAACACGATGAACGTGACGAGTGGGGCCAGCCACCACCGATCGGCGCGCAGTGTCTTGTCCTGGATCTGGGCCCGGGTGGGCCCGGTCACTCCTGCGTCCGTCGACGCCATCGCCACCTCCGTCGGGTTTCCGGGACAGAATCCGCGTCTGTCCCGGAAGGCACCGTAAGGGAGAGCCCGGCCCGTCCGAACGGCCGGGGGTGCCCGCTGGCAGCCCGTCGGGTCCTCCCCGTCGACCGATGTTCACTCCCGCTGCCATGCGGTGGCGGCCTGCGCTTCGATCCGCCCGTCCATGCTGAAGCCATGCGGATCGCCCTGGTCACCGAGTCGTTCTACCCAGCCGTGGACGCCGCGACGACGACCGTGAAGAACATCGCCGACCGCCTGGTCGACACCGGACACGACGTGTTGCTCGTGGCTCCGGGGCCAGGACTGGCGACCTACCGCGGCTGCAGGGTGGTCCGGACCCGCCTGCGACGCGATGGGCTCGGCACGTCCGGGCGGGAGGTCCGCGACGCGCTCACGGGCTACGGTCCGGACCTCGTGCACGTGACCTCCCCCGGCGCGCTCGGCCGGAGCGCCCTCAAGCAGGCCCGGCGGCTCGGCATCCCGACCCTCACCGTCCAACAGTCGGTGGTGGGCGAGAGCAGCGACTACTGGCGTGCCAAGGTGGCGGAACGGTCCGATCGGCTCCTGGTGACCTGCTCCTGGATGCGGTCCCGCCTCGCCGAGATGGGAGTCGACGCGGCGGTCTGGACTCCGGGCGTCGACTCGGCGGCATTCGGCGCCCAGCTCCGAGACGACTGGCTGCACCGGAAGTGGTCCCGGGCCCGATCTCCCGAAGGACCGCTCGTGGTCGTGGGGTACGTCGGCAGCCTGCACAAGCGCAACGGGGTACGCCGGCTCCCCGAACTCGCCGAGATCCCCGGCGTGCGGCTGGTCGTCATCGGCGACGGCCCCCAGAAGACGTGGCTGCGGGCGCATCTGCCTGGCGCCAAGTTCCTGAGCGCGATGGAACGCGGCGAGCTGGCGATCGCGATCGCCAGCCTGGACGTGCTCGTGCACCCCGGCGTCCACGAGACCGACTGCCACGTGTTGCGCGAGGCCGCCGCAAGCTCGGTTCCGGTCGTCGCGCCGGAGGCCGGTGGCGCGCCCGAGGTCGTCCGGCACGGACGAACAGGTCTCCTCTACAGACCCGACCGAGGAGGACGGCCTGCGGCGTGCGGTCGCCGTACTCACCGGAGACGAGGCGCAACGGTCAGTCCTCGGCGACCAGGCCCGGGCCGCGACCGAGGCGCGGGACTGGACGGTCGCCGCCGACGAGCTGATCGGCGTGCACTACGCCGCGCTCTCGCGAAGGACATCAGCGGCCCGAACAGCCTGACTCGGCGACACCGGTTATTTGTCACACTCCCCTGGCAGACGAGCGCCTCCGGCTGAGCGGTAGCGTGACGTCCGTGGCAACCCCGACCCTGGTCCAGGGAGCGCGCGCCTCGCGCTCGACCATTGCGTTGAAGCTCCTGATGGCCGTCAGCGGCTTCATCTTCATCGGTTTCGTGCTCCTGCACATGTACGGCAACCTCAAGGCCTTCGGTGGCCATGACGCCTTCAACGAGTACGCCCACCACCTGCGGGAGATCGGTGAGCCGATGCTTCCGCACGAGGGACTGCTCTGGATCCTCCGCGCGGTGCTGATCCTCTCCCTCGTGGTGCACGTCTACGCGGCGGCGACACTGTGGCGGCGAGCCCAGCGGGCCCGCACGGTGAAGTACGTCGTGAAGAAGCACACCGGCGCCACGTTCGCCAGCCGGCTGATGCGGTGGGGCGGGGTGACGATTCTGTTGTTCATCGTCTGGCACCTGCTCAACTTCACGGTCGGCAAGGTCAACGTGCAGGGCGGCGCGACCGACGACCCCTACAACCTGATGGTCGACAGCTTCGACACGTGGTGGCTGACCCTGATCTACCTGGTTGCCATGGCCATGCTCGGAGCCCACCTGCACCACGGCACCTGGAGCGCCGCCCAGACCCTCGGCCTGACCAACAACGTGCGCTCCCGAACCCTCGCCAAGCAGTTCTCGTTCACCCTCGCGCTGATCATCACGGTCGGGTTCTCGATCGTGCCGATCTTCATCCTTGCCGGCGTCATCGAAAAGTAGACGGGCCCTGACATGACCGACATGCCGGACACCACGAGCACCGCCCACCCATCGCTGGACGCGCCCGCCGACGGCTTCTCGGACGACGCGGCTGACTACTACGTCGCGGGCACGCCGCTCCAGGACACCAAGGCTCCCGGTGGCCCGATCGACGAGCGCTGGGACACCCGCCAGTTCGAGGCCCGGATCGCCAACCCCGCCAACCGCCGCCGCCTCTCGGTCATCGTCGTCGGCACCGGCCTCGCGGGCGCCTCGGCTGCCGCGACGCTCGGCGAAGCCGGCTACGTCGTGAAGTCCTTCTGCTACCAGGACTCCCCACGCCGGGCGCACTCGATCGCCGCGCAGGGAGGCATCAACGCAGCCAAGAACTACAAGGGCGACGGCGACTCGGTCTACCGGCTGTTCTACGACACGATCAAGGGCGGCGACTACCGGTCGCGCGAGTCCAACGTCTACCGGCTCGCCCAGGTCAGCCGGAACATCATCGACCAGTGCGTCGCCCAGGGCGTCCCGTTCGCCCGCGAGTACGGCGGCCTGCTCGACAACCGCTCCTTCGGCGGCGTCCAGGTGTCGCGGACGTTCTACGCCCGCGGCCAGACCGGCCAGCAGCTGCTCATCGGCGCGTACCAGGCGCTCGAGCGGCAGGTCGCGGCCGGGACCGTGCGGACCTACACCCGGCACGAGATGGTCGAGCTGATCGTCGTCGACGGCCGCGCCCGCGGGATCATCGTCCGCGACATGGTCACCGGCGAGATCGAGACCTACTTCGCGGATGTCGTCGTACTCGCGAGTGGCGGCTACGGGAACGTGTTCTTCCTGTCCACCAACGCGATGGGCTGCAACGTCACCGCCACCTGGCGGGCGCACCGCAAGGGCGCCTACATGGCCAACCCCTGCTACACCCAGATCCACCCGACCTGCATCCCGGTCACCGGCCACCACCAGTCGAAGCTGACCCTGATGAGTGAGTCGCTGCGCAACGACGGCCGGATCTGGGTGCCGAAGAACGCCTCCGACTGCACCAAGAACCCCCGGGACATCCCCGAGGCGGACCGCGACTACTACCTGGAGCGGATCTACCCGTCGTTCGGCAACCTGGTCCCGCGCGACATCGCGTCACGCCAGGCCAAGAACATGTGCGACGAGGGTCGCGGGGTCGGCCCCGAGGTGGAAGGCGTACGCCGCGGTGTCTACCTCGACTTCGAGGAAGCGATCGCGCGGCTCGGCCGGGACGCGATCGAGGAGAAGTACGGCAACCTGTTCGACATGTACGCCCGGATCACCGGCGAGGACCCCTACGTGGTGCCGATGCGGATCTATCCCGCCGTGCACTACGTGATGGGTGGCCTGT
The DNA here is from genome assembly GCA_963719255.1 of uncultured Actinomycetota bacterium. GTDB lineage: Bacteria > Actinomycetota > Actinomycetes > Propionibacteriales > Nocardioidaceae > Nocardioides. The sequence continues at coordinate 24,171 of CAVRBN010000028.1, forward strand.
GGGTCGACTACGACCTGCAGTCCACGATTCCCGGGCTGTTCGTGACCGGCGAGGCGAACTTCTCCGACCACGGCGCCAACCGCCTCGGTGCCTCGGCCCTGATGCAGGGGCTGGCCGACGGCTACTTCGTGCTGTCGAACACGATCCGTGACTACCTCGCAGATGGTCCGTTCGACAAGATTCCCGAGGACCATCCGGCGGTCGTCGAGGCACAGGAGTCGGTGAAGAGCCGGATCGACCACTTCATGACGGTCAACGGCACGCGCAGCGTCGACTCCTACCATCGCGAGCTCGGCAACATCATGTGGGAGTACTGCGGGATGGAGCGGACCGAGGACGGTCTGCGCAAGGCGATCGACCTGATCCGTACCCTGCGCGACGACTTCTCGCGCAACGTGAAGGTGCTCGGCACGGCCGACAGCATGAACCAGTCGCTGGAGAAGGCCGGCCGGATCGCCGACTTCCTCGAGCTCGGCGAGCTCATGTGCATCGACGCGCTCAACCGGCGCGAGTCCTGTGGCGGCCACTTCCGCGCCGAGTCCCAGACCGAGGAGGGCGAGGCCCTGCGCCACGACGACCAGTACGCGTACGTCGCGGCCTGGGAGTGGGCGGGGCAGGACGAGAAACCGGTGCTGCACAAGGAGCACCTGACCTATGAGTTCGTCGAGATGAAGCAGCGGAGCTACAAGTGAGACTTACTCTGAAGATCTGGCGGCAGGCCGACGCGGCGACGCAAGGACAGATGCACACCTACGATCTCGACGACGTCTCGGCGGACATGTCCTTCCTCGAGATGCTCGACGTACTCAACGAGAAGCTGCACGCTCAGGGCGAGGAGCCGATCGCGTTCGACTCCGACTGCCGTGAGGGGATCTGCGGCATGTGCGGACTGATGATCAACGGGGAACCGCACGGTCCGGAGGTCACCACCACCTGCCAGCTCCACATGCGCTCGTTCGCCGACGGCGACACGATCACGATCGAGCCCTGGCGGGCCACCGCCTTCCCCGTCATCAAGGACCTGTGCGTGGATCGTCGCGCGTTCGACCGGATCATCCAGCAGGGCGGCTACATCTCGGTGAACACCGGCGCCGCTCCGGACGCGCACGCCACTCCGGTGCCGAAGGAGAACGCGGACCGGGCCTTCGACGTCGCCACCTGCATCGGCTGCGGCGCCTGTGTCGCCGCCTGCCCCAACGGCTCGGCCTCCCTGTTCGTCGGCGCGAAGGTCACCCACCTCGGCGAGCTGCCCCAGGGCCAGGCCGAGCGGGACAGCCGGGTGGTGACGATGACCGCCCAGCACGACTACGAGGGCTTCGGCGGCTGCACCAACATCGGTGAGTGCACGGCCGCCTGCCCCAAGGAGATCCCCCTCGACGTGATCTCCCAGCTCAACCGCGACCTCCGCATCGCCATGCGCCACGGTCACTGACCCGGCTCGGGTTGACACGGGCGACGCCACGGAGCACCGAGAAGCTTTCGCCACTCTTCAGCCACCGCTCAATCCGGCCTCAGCAAGGCTGGGCATTCTCGAGTCATGAGTACAACTAACCCAGTCCCTGGCCCCGAGGAACCCCACGAAGCAGACGCCGGCCCCACCCCTGCCGTCGCCGGTCGCGCGCCGCGTTCTCGACGGACCGCCGTGACGCTCGCCCTCGTCGGCGTCACCGCCGGACTCGTCGGGGGAGGTGTCGGCGCCACCGCGTACGCCGCATTCGGGCCCGAACCGTCCAGCGACTCGACCAGCACGGCCACGCACCGGCGCGCCGGTGAGCGTGCCGGTGTCCGGCCACAGCAGTCCGACAAATGTGGAACAGGTCGCCAAGGCCGTGACCCCCAGCGTGGTGCTGCTTCAGGTCCAGGGATCCCAAGGCTCCGGCGAGGGCAGCGGGATCATCCTGTCCTCGGACGGCCTGATCCTGACCAACAACCATGTCGTCCAGGCTGCGGCCTCGGGAGGTCAGATCCGAGCGGAGTTCAGCGACGGCACCACCGCACCGGCCACCATCGAAGGCCGCGATCCGGTGACTGATCTGGCGGTGGTCCGCGCCAAGGGAGTCAGCGGACTGACCCCAGCAACCATGGGCGACTCATCGGCCCTGGAGGTCGGCCAACCGGTCGTTGCGATCGGCGCTCCCCTGGGCCTGCAGGGCACGGTCACCACGGGGATCGTGAGCGCGCTGAACCGCCCGGTGAGCAGCACGGGTGAGTCGGGTCAGGCCACCGTCGTCAACGCCATCCAGACCGACGCCGCCATCAACCCGGGCAACTCCGGCGGACCGCTGGTGGACATGAGCGGACGCGTGGTCGGCATCGACTCTGCCATCGCCAGCCTGGGCGGATCGATGGGCAGCCCAGGCGGGGTCGATCGGTCTCGGGTTCGCGATCCCGATTGACCAGGCGAAGCGGATCGCGGACCAGATCAAGTCCGGCGACCCGGCAACCCACGCTCTGCTCGGCGTCTCGGTCGGAGACTCCGCCAACCCCGCAGGCGCTCTGGTCGGCGACGTCACGCCGGGCTCGGCTGCGGACGATGCCGGGCTGCGGCACGGCGACGTCATCACCAAGGTCGACACCCAGACCCTCGACAACGCGGACTCCTTGATCGCTGCCATCCATGCGGAGTCTCCCGGCGCCAAGGTCACCCTCACGTACGAGCGCAACGGTTCCTCGCAAACCACGACCGCGACCCTGGGCAGCGACCAACCCACGGCATGACGGTTGCCGACCCGCGAGGAAGGCTTGCCGGAGACCTCGCGGGTCCGGCGGCCCGGTTCACCTCAGCCGGCCACTGCTCGTTGCGGAGCTGTTCCTGGTCCTCGCCCTGTCGCTCGGGAAGTCCGGTGTCTACGCGCTCGTCGATCTGATCGCAGCCGCTACGGCACCGGGGAGCCTGTCGGGCCAGGTCGCCGTACTGAACGGGAGCCTGGCACCTGGGCGGGCCTGGCTCGACCTGAGCCTGCAGCTGCTCGCGATCGGGTTCGGTCTGGTGCCGGTGTTCCTGGTTGCCTACCTGCTGGTTCGCTCCGGCACCAGCCCCCGCGCCTTGTGGTTCGGCAGTCGCCGGCTCCGAGTCGATGCCCTCGCGGGGACTCCTTCTCGCGTGTGCGGTGGGCTGCGACCGGTATCGCCTTCTACCTGCTGACCCACGCCATGGGCATCGACCTGACCGTCGTCGCCGAGGACCTTCCGGACGTCTGGTGGCGCTTCCCTGTGCTGCTCCTGTCAGCCGCGCAGAACGCCCTGCTCGAGGAACTGGTCGTCGTCGGATACGTGCTCGTCCGCCTTCGCCAGCTCGGCCTCCCCCGGCCGGCTGCGATCGGGCTCGCCGCCGCCCTGCGGGCCAGCTACCACCTCTACCAGGGCCTGGGCGGCTTCTTCGGCAATCTCGCCATGGGAGTGCTCTTCGGCTGGCTCTACACCCGCTGGGGACGCGTCACGCCGCTTGTGATCGCGCACTTCCTTCTCGATGTCGGCGCGTTCGTCGGGTACGCACTCCTCGCCGGGCACGTGTCCTGGCTGCCGAGCTAGCAGCGCCCTTCGCGTCTCGAGCCGGAGCGCCCGGCCGTATCAGGCGGCCTGGGTGCGCATCTTCTTCGTAGGAGGTCGTCGGTTTCGAGCATTGTGGGGAAGTCATGTGGCCGTTTACCGCAGCTGGTGACGTGCAGTGCAAACGTCGGTGGGCACAAGATGTGTACGTCAGCGCGGACATTCTCGAGACGAGGCTGAATGCAACCAAGGCACGATCTGCCGACTGGAGCGCTGCGAACGCGGCTGTCGAGGCCGGCGTACGAGCCCAGCTGGAGAAGGCTCGGGCCGCGACCTCGCGGCGCGACCCCGTGCCCGGGAGGCTGAGCAACTGGTGGCGGGGCACCCTCATCGAGGCCGCCTACCACCACCTCCACGCCGCAGAGTCGCTCATCGTGGAGCTGTACAGCCCGGAGCAGGTGGAGGCGGATGTCCCCGAGGCGGTTGCGCGGATCGATGCCGGGCTGCCGGCGGAGGATCCTCGGCACGCCGCTGCCCTTGAGCTCTTGGAGAGTGACCTCAGCGAGACGGCTCGTCGCGAACGGCTGGCCAAGGCGATCGAGATCGGGTTCGGCGCCGCCGACGCCGAGCACGGCCGGCTGCGCAACTTCCGCAACACGGTCCTGAGCGCCGCAGCCACGCTGTCGGTGGTGCTGGTCGTCTTCGGTTGGTACGTCTCCCTGAATGCTGGCGACGTGCCGTTCTGTTTCTCCCCCGCCGGCAAGACCGTGGTGTGTGCCTCGGGAGCCTCGTCGCCGAATGGTCACGACGTCGTGACGGTGATCCTGATCGGCTCGCTAGGCGGGATGCTGGCTGCGGTTCTGGCCATCAAGGACCTCCACGGCACCTCTGTCCCGTACGACGTCCCCAAGGCGTTGGCGATCCTCAAACTGCCCCTTGGTGCGTTGAGTGCCGTCGGCGCGTTGATCGCCATCCGGGGCGGGTTCATCCCAGGCTTCTCCGACCTGGACTCGCAGGCGCAGATCCTCGCCTACGCATTCTGCTTCGGCGTTGCGCAGCAGATCCTGACCAGGCTCATCGACAAGCAGGCGCAGACCCTGTTGGCAACCGCTCCAGGCAAGGCCTCAGCCGCTGCCCAGGTACGAAACTCCGCCTCGTCTCCGGTGACCACCGCCCAGTCCCAGGCCCGGCGCGGGACCGGGTTGCCCTCAGTGGCAGGCGCGCAGTCATGATCGGCGCCTGAACTAGCCGTTCGGATTCAGCAGCTTCTTCTTTCCCTCGAATGCGAACAGCAGTAGGTCGACCATCCGGAACGTCGCGTCGTCAGGTCCCAAGGTCGGCCTGAACGCAGGGTCCCGGACGATGGAGAACCGGCTGCCCTCCATGGCGCGGTGGAACGTCTCGGCGACCAGCCGACCCCCGACGCCGGTGAGTTGTCCTCGGTTGAACTCGGCCTCGCGGAGGATGTAGAACCACAGCGGCGTGTGCTCAGCCAGATTCTCCTGCTCGGTGCTGTTCAGCTCGGTGAGCGCCGCGCCACCGCGACCCTCGATGATCTCCTCCGCCGACAGGGCTTTCACGGGCACGCCACGACTGGCGAGCAGTTCGACCATCTGCTGGCCGGTCGCCAACCGCAGCATCATGGCGCGAGTCAGGTTGCGGAAGGCGAGGTTGCGGCGTGGGTCGTCGTCGTCGCATGGGGGGTCCGCCAAACGAGCCTTGAGGCAGGTGGGAGAGCGGGTTGACGAGGCGGGTGTCGATCCGCATCGCCGTATTCGCCTTCGCCTCGGGCACCACCAGGTCGTCGCGGCCGGCCTCGCCGAAGTCGTACATCCGCCGCCAGTCCGCGACCCAGATGTTCAGCAGCCGCTTGCTTCCGCCGAGCGTGCCGCTCGTGGCCGAGAAGTCGAACAGGAGCTCCAGAGTTCCCCCGCCATCGTCGAAGACTGCGTTCCAGTTGTACTTCGACCTCACCATGCTGTGGCCGAGCCGGTACGCGGCAACGGAGAACTCCACTGGCATCGTCGGCACATCCATCGGGGTCGCGTCCGGCTCCACCACTCGGCGGCCGTTCGCGAACACGTCGTCGACGACCGAGGGATCGATGATCCGCGGCAGGAAGTCGGTGCGCAGCATCCACTGGTAGTGCTTGACCACCTTGCGGCGCGCCCGCTGGAACCGCAGATTCTCCGGCACCGTGTCCAGCCTGTCGACCACGCGGTTGTGGAAGCGGATGAACGCCGCGTGCGTCTGGGCGACCGCGAGGTTCTCGTCGTTGCGCAGATCAGGGATGTTCGCCTTGCGGGCTTGACGGTCGGTGCCCGTGCCGACTCGGGGAAGGTCGAAGCCAGCGCCCGGCTCCGCCTCCAGCGTGCGCCCCACCTTCAGGTGCACGCCGTCGGAGTAGAAGCGCTCCGAGTCCTCGTCGAGCGGGCCCGCGCCGTACAACGAGTCGAGGTCCAGGCTCGGTGACCGGCCCTGGATGAGCTCACCGGGGCTGACATGCTCACCGAGCTCGACCTTGGTCCGGTCCGAGGTCAGGTCATGGTCGACGAACTGGCCCAGATACGTGAACCCGGCGGGGATGTCGCCCGGATCCTTGCCTGCCTTGATCATTGCGGAGGCGATCTTGAGCCGGTTGGCCTCACTCAACTGGCGTCCCTCTGGGGCCCAGCCGCGAGAAGCGGAACGGCGGCGCCTCACCCTTCGGAAGACTGGGCGGCGGCGCCTCTGGATTGTCGACCCGGTCCGCATCGTGCCCCGACCGCCCGCTCAGGCTGGTGTCGACCAACCCCTCGCCCTGGATGAAGAAACTCTCGGTTCCGTGCTGCATCGATTCGCTCACTTTCCCCCGTGGTTGCCCTGCAATTGCTGGTGCTCAAATGGTACGGAGAGACTGAAACCGGGCCCGGGGGAAAGCACCCCCGGGCCCGGCACTTCCTGATCCGGTCAGGAGCCGGTCATCAGCCGCCGTGCCCTCTCACGAACGCCCAGGCACTGTTGTTCAGGGTGTTCTCGATCCCGGTGAAGCCCTCGCCCGGGTTGTAGACGTCCCTACCGAAGTCGACATCCGGATCGTCGGCCGTGCCGCCGATGCCGTCGTCCCCGACGCCGTACAGCAGCGGGAAGTTCCCGCCCTGGTCCATCAGGTTCAGAATGTCGTTGAACTGGTCGACGTGGAAGCTGCCGATGTAGTGCCCGATCTCGTGCGACACGACGTTGCCGAGCGCGGTGCCGACGAACTTCACCCGGTTGCTGCTGCCGTCCAGGTAGAAGTTCAGCGACGCGTCGTCGTCGTCGGGCCCACTGAGCACGTCGAGCAGCACCAGTGCCTGGTCCGCGCCCTCGAAGTTGCCGGGGTCGATCGAAGAAGCGATGCCGATCGTGCCGATGCCGGACTGCTCGATGGTTCCGCCGACGATCACGCGGGACACGTTCCGTTGGCCGAACGGGTCTCTGTGGTCGCGCGAGTTCCTGATCTTGACCCTGACCCGGTCATTGAGCCCTTCTGCGATGAGGTCCGTACGGATGTTCTCCCGCACCGTCGCGATGACCCGGTTGATCACCGCGTTGCGGTCGGCGTTGGTGAGTCCCCACCGTCCAAGGAACGAGGAGAACGGTGACAGGGTCCGGACCCCGGGGCCGCCCCACACGGCGGTGTTGACCCGCTCGCCGTTGAAGTCGAGGAAGACCGTCTGGACCGTCTTCTTCTTCGCCGTGACCGAGCCGGGCCGGTAGACCTCGAGCAGGATGTCGTAGTCTCCGATGCCCGCAGCGGTGGAGACCTTGTACCAGCCGGGCTTCTCCGCGACATAGGCGAACGTGGCGTTGCCGCCGCCCGGCAACAGCGAGGCCGCTGGGTAGATGAACGATGCGTCCTGGGTCGAGCCGATGGCCTGGACGCCATCGGGCTTGGTCACCGTGATGTCGGGCGAGCCGCCCTGGATCACGCCACCGAGCACGTCTCCGGACCTCATCCGTACGGCGTAGTAGTCGGCGTCCGAATGGCCGACTGTGATCTTCGCGACGTAGTCACCCTCGGCGCCCGCGCCCCCGCCACTCCCGGAGTCGAACGGGTCATCGGGCAACGGGGAGAAGGAGAAGCCTCCGATCATCGCGTAGTAGTCGCCGTCGGCCGGGACCACGAAGCGAATGTTTGTGGTCACGTCGTCCGGGAACGACACGTCGTCGCCGAACGCGAGGAGCGTGCCCGACGGAGTCCCAGACAGCCGCCACCGTGTCCAGCTCACTACCCGCCGTGTTGACGGTGAGCGTCTGTCCTGCCGCCGCCGTCACCTTGAAGAAGTCGAAGTCGCCGTTGCCGGTGCCCGCCTCGCCGTGCGGTCCGTCGCCGATCTCGCTGGTGATCGTTGCCCCGTCCGCGTCTGCGGGGATTCCGGTGTCGGTGGCCAGCGTGATCGACCCCTGGTCCTCGGTCGTGCCGACGTCGGGAGCCTCGATGTCCGGCGCGGACAGCTCGCCGAGGATCCGCACCGCCTGATGCTTGCGCTTGGCGGTGCCGAAGCGGGGGATGCCCTCGGCGGTAGCCGGGGAGTCGTTGGAGCCCAGCGTGCCCTCGGGCTCCTGCTCGTCGCGAACGAACGGGGTCGGGGGCTTCAGCGACGCGTACCGCTTCTCGGCCTGCTTGGCCATGTACGACTTCCAGTACGCCCAGTCGATCTTGGAGGGATCCGGCACCAGCCCGACGTACGGGTTGGCGGCCCGGGCCTTGACCCCGTTGATCGTGACGCTCGGCCTTTTGGTGTGCTTGCCGACCCCCTGGGCTGCCGGCCGCCAGCGCTCGGTCGACGTCGTCACTCGAGGTTGCGCGGATGCTCCCGCTCGCCGTACTCATCCCACTGACGGCCAGCGCTCCCGCAGCGACCGCTGCTACCAAACCCATACTTCGCCGAACACTCATCGATTGCCTCCCCTGAGAAGGTCGCGAGGCGCCGTGCCCCGCACGGTTTACTCTCGCGACCCTAGGGACCCGGCGTCGGCGCTGGGAAGGAACCGGCTCGGAACCTAGGGTTCGGTTGCCGCGTCCGCGGGGTCCGGTGGGCGCCCCGTCAGAAGATCGACCATCCGGTGCGGGAGACGAACGCATCGAGGGCAGCCATGCCGGCTGTCGAGTTCCCTGACGGGCTCAGGGTGGGACTCCACACACAGATCGTGCAGCGATCAGGGATGACGGCCAGAATGCCGCCGCCCACTCCGCTCTTTCCTGGCACCCCGACTCGATAGGCGAACTCGCCCGCCGCGTCATAGGTACCGCAGGTCAGCATGACCGCGTTGATGCGCTTGGCATGGCTGGGCGAGAGCAACGGGGTGCCGTCGTCCAGTACGCCGCCACGCGACAGGAAGCGGCCAGCCAAGGCGACCTCTCGACAACTCATCGCCAGCGAGCACTGCCAGAAGTACTGCTCCAGCACCTCGTCCACCGGACACTCGAGGTTGTCGTAGCTGGCGAGCAGGTGCGCCAGCGCGGCATTGCGATGCCCCTGCTCACTTTCCGACTGCGCGACCTGCGGGTCTCCGTCGATGTCCGGGTTGCCGCTCTCGCGGCGCACCAGCGCGCGCATGGAGGCAGCGGCGTCACCGGTCAGGCCGTGCAGCCGATCTGTGACAACGAGCGCACCGGCGTTGATGAACGGATTTCGTGGTTTGCCATGCTCCTGGTCGAGCTGGAGCAGCGAGTTGAACGGGTTGCCCGAGGGCTCGCGTGACACTCGTCGCCAGATCCGGTCGCCGTCGTTCGCAATCACCAGAGCGAGGCTGAACACCTTGGAGATGCTCTGGACGGAGAACGAGGCATCGCCGTCCCCGGTCACGTGGACCTGGCCGTCGTTCAGAGCGACGGCCATCCCGAACTGATGCGGGTCGACCGATGCCAGGCTCGGGATGTAGTCAGCAACCGCACCCCCACCGATGTACGGCGCGATCTCCGCCCTGATCTCTTCCAACGTGTCCTGAAGATCCATGTGGCTGATTGTGTCGTGCTACCCGGCCCCGCGGGCGTGCCCCAACGTGTGGAGTGGTCGCGGCTGCTACGCGGCAGGGACGAGGGTCTGGCTGCGGTGCAGGGTGATGCCGCACCGGGGACAATGCTTGCTTTTGGAGACGTCGAGGTCCTGACCGCAGGTGCACGTCGATGCCACGAGGTACGCGGTGGCCAGTCCAGGCCGCGAGATGGTGGCTCCGATTGTGGTCATTGTCCTGAGTTCCGTCCGTGGGTCACATCTAGGAGACGCGGCGACCACGTCCCCATGACGCCACATTCTGGAATTGGTCCGGCACATGCATCACGCCGGTGTGGGTACCGAAGGGACCATCTCGGGTTTGGCGACGAATCTGAGGAGGAGCAAGGGTGGCGAACAAGGGATCGAGTCGAAGGCTTCCGAGCCTCTTGGCGCTCGGGGTCAAGGAGCTACCGCGCAACACCTCCTGGTTGCTTTCGAAGGCGTTGAACCCGGTCGATGGGGCCAAGGGTGCTGCCAGCGGGGCAAAGAACGCTGCCGGCAGTGCCAGCAGCGCCGCGGGTAGCGGAATCATGGACACGATGCGGGCGGCCGGTGCGTCCGTCAAGGATGCCTTGCCCGGATCCAGCGACTCAGTGGAGCTGCGCCTGCAGCGTGCTCGTGCTGCCGCGGATCGAGCACGAGAGGCAGAGAACAAGGCCCTCCAATCGGCCGAGGAAGCCAAGGCCAGGTCCGACGAGGCCAAGAGAACCGCGGAACGCGACAAGCTGCTGATTCGCGATGTCAGGCGGGAGCAGACCAAGAAGGTCGAGCAGCGGCTGGCCGAAGCCCGGCGGGCCGCCGACGCCCAGGTCGAGGAGGAGCATGCGGCGGCACAGTCCGATGCAGACAAGGTAGTTGCCCGGGAAGAAGCGGACGCGCAGAAGCGGCTCGAGAAGGCACGCGATGAAGCTGAGGCCGCCCAGGAGAAGGCCCGTGCCGATCTGAGCGAAGCTACCGCGAGGTTGGCCGAGGCGCGACAGCTCGCCGACGAGGCCACCACGGCGGCCAAGGCAGCAGCCGACGCGGCGCATCAGCAAGCTGAGGAGCTGGCCGCAAACGCCCGGCACGAGGCAGAGAGTGCTGACGGATTGGTTGCCGAGGCCGAGAAGGTCCGAGGTCATGCATCAACGAGCGCGACCACCGTCGTCAAGGAAGTCAAGAAGGCGTCGACACCTACCGATCTCGGCAGCTTGACGAAGCAGGAGCTCCTCGATCTCGCGGCGGCCAAGGGTGTCGACGGTCGATCGTCAATGACAAAGCAGGACCTCGTCAGCGTTCTCAAAAAGACTTCGCGCTGATGCCGACAAACAATTTGGGAGGCAATAATGATGGGCCTGTTTCACAAGCAGAGTAGGTGGGAGAAGCTGATCGAGCCGGTGTCTCACGGTGCGCCCGCGGGGGCAGCGAAGTCCGGACTAACAGCCCTTGGTGCATTCATAGGAATTTCCCTCGCCAGCGCGGCCGTTTCGGCGGTCCGCCAGCGCAGGGAGAGGACGTGAAACTGACCCGCATTGCCATCTTCGGGGTTGGCTACGTGTTGGGCACAAGGGCGGGACGTGAGCGTTATGAGCAAATTGTTGCCGCGGCTCAGCGCGCGTCGCAGCGGTTGGAAGACTACTTCGATGGCGGCCGCCAGTCGGACGGTAGATCGACCAGTACCGATGACACGTCAGACGGTGGTTCCGGACAGCAGTAAGCAACTGTCCGACGGGGTTCTCATCGAAACCTCGGTGCTTGCACGCCTGCTCGGCGTCAAGCTGTTGACCCTTGAAGGCACCGTCGTGGTCACCCCCGCGCAACTGGTGGACCTGAGCCCGGTCCAGTCCGTGGCGACGGAACCGACCGCTTCGCGGCGAACGTACGACGCGCTGGCGACGCCGCGCCGTACGCAAACACATGCATCGACAGCTGCTCGATCGGATGAAAAGGTCGGCGTCTCGGTTGGAAGAGGCGATGCTCCTGCTCAACGAGAGCGCCGATGACCTGGCCGGGCTGGACCAGGACTGAGAGGCCTGTCTGCGCTAGGCGTTAGTCCGAGACCACGCGCCACTCAGCGGCGCGCGCGATGCAGGGCGATAGCCGCAAGCACCGCCAGCACGCCCGCGGCGACCGTCCCCGACGGGACCCGCCCATGGGACTGGTGGCTGCGGAGCGCGTGGTTGGCCTGGCTGGAGAGACGGATCCGTTGCTCTGATGAGACAGGGCCGAGCCCGCGCTCTGGTACGACAGCAGCGAGGCAGCCGACATCGCCGACCCGATCGATCCGGCCGAGGCGAACGATCCGACGCTCGCGAACGACGCGATGGATGCAGCGCTGCCGATCGAGAGGACCGAGTCCTGGGAGCAGATCGAGAGGATCGAGTTCTCTGACCAAAGCGACCACACGCCCAACAGCGTAGCTCGCCCGTCGTGCCTCAGCCCTGGCCGTACATGAGCGAGCCCGGCGTGGTGAGCAGCTCGCCGGTCTCCAGCAGGGTCTTGAGGCCGGAGAGGATCATCGGCCAGCCGCCGTAGAGCTCGGCGTTCGCGCTGTCCGGGAGCTGGTCGTGCACGACCGTGAGCCGGCAGGAGTCCCCCACTGGCTCGATCTCCCAGGTGACCCGCGTCGTCCCCTGCGCCTTCACCTCGTCGCTCCACAGAGCGTTGAACGACTGGACGAGCAGGCGGGGCGGGTCGACGACGAGGTTCTCGCCCTGGGCGATGTCGACGACCCCGGGCACACCCGCGCGGTACGTCGAGCCGGTCGCCCAGTCCGACTGGGTCTGGACCCCGAAGCTGTACTTGGCGCGCTGCGCCGGATCGGTGATGGCCTCCCAGATTCGCTCAGGGGTGGCCTTGATGTAGATCTCGAACACTGCTGTGTCCCCGACCGGGGCGGTGCCCTGGGCGAACGAGACGGCGGTGACGTTGGTGGTCATGGTGTGTCCTCCAGCTGGGTCTTGAGCTCGGTGAGCGCGGAGGCCCACGGCTCGGCGTACTTGCTCACCCAGCGGTCGTGGATGAGCCGGATCGGGACAGGGTTGAGGAAGTGCAACTTCTCGCGCCCGCGCTTGCGGGCAACGACGAGGCCGGCCTCCTCCAGGACCTTGAGGTGCTTCATCACTCCGAAGCGCGTCATCGGCACCTGCTCCTCCAGGGCGGTCAGGGTCTGACCGTCCTGGGCGAACAGGGCGTCGAGCAGGTCGCGCCGGGTCGGGTCCGCAAGGGCCTTGAATACCGAGTCCACGTCTTCGACAATAGGTGACCATTTGGTCACATGTCAACGACTGGCATGGCTGCATCGCTCGCATCTCGCCTACTGGTGCTGTTCGTGACCGCGACAGCCACGCGTCGATCCGTCACAATCGTGCTTCAGCACGGTTGTGACATGACCTTCGGCGAATTCCGGCGTCACAACCGTGCACGTGCACCGTTTGGTCAGGGTCGGCTCAAGGTGTGGGCGGGCCGGGTTAGGGGTAGAACGGTAAACCCAGTTCCAACGGCGAGGAGTAGTTCGTGGATGGTCCGATTCCTGATCTCCCGTCGGTGCCAGAGCACGACCGTGGCCAGGTCGAGCCAGCGGCAGAGCACGCCACGAGGACCATGCTTCGGCTGGGCTGGACGCTGGCCGAGGTGCGCGGCCGGCTATGGCCCGATGGGCCGCGGCCGGTGAGCAGCCCGCTGCCGCCCTGGCCGCCTGATGCTCTCCCGCTCCGCTCGCAACGATCGGCGCAGGACGCGCAGGCAGCCTCGGTCACGGCGCTGGCGTCCCTCGCGCGTGAAGCCGCGCTCGAGACCGTTCCTGACCTGGAGACCGGCGTGCGGGATCGGGCAGCCAATCGTCCGAGGACGAGCGGTGGGCGGCGACGGCGACCCTGATCCGCGAGTGGGACCGATCGGTGCAGGACGAACTGGCGCGCCGCGACGACCACCATGCCAACGCGTACCTGCTGGGTCGAGGCCTTGCCGAGTGCTACTGGGGGCACGGAGCTCCATCGACATGGACCCATGAAGGCGCAGACACCGCGGTCTCTCCGCTGTTTCTCCTCGGCGAGGATCGTCGCCGAGAGCTGACCCGGATGCTGGGACGGCTGCACCCCGATGAGCGGGACCCGTTGACGGCTGCTGCACTCTCGGGGAGCCTCGAGGCCTGGGGCGCGGTCGTGGCCGATCCCACCTGGGTGCGCTCGAACGAGCTCCCCACCGCTTTGTACGAGCAAGCACGGCGCTGGTACCAGCTGTTGGTCTTCGACCAGGACCCGAGCACGCTGATTCGTCCGTACGCCCGTTTGGCGCGTAGTCGCGACCTCGGTCGGTTGCTGCGCGCTTTCTGGCCTCAACTGCTGTTGGTTCTGGTCGCGCTGGGTCTGGTCGCAGCGTTTCTGGGGGTCTTGGGTGACAGCGCCCCCGGCTGGGCATCGTCGCTGCTGGCTACTGGTGGACTGGGCGCGTTCGTGGTGGCTGGCGTGCTGGCGCGGGGCCAGAGCGCCGCCCAGCGACTCGTCACGCGGCTGCGCCAAGACGCGTACACGGACCTGATCGCGATCGACGTGTCGGTTGTGCCTCCTTACCCGGGCGGGGACGAGAGGCACACCCTGCGCCGCGCTCGTCGGCTGGTCGAGTCCGCCGTGGGGCGCCGGTCGCTCACGCCGGCCACGGCGCCTCCTGATCCTGGTCGGTGACACGCCGGACCAGTGTGTGAGGAGAATGACGCCTATGGAACCCTTGACCTGCAACGCGCCTACCTGGACCTGACGACTCCCCACGTTGCCGACGCGATGCTGCGCCTGGACATCCCGATCCGGCAGGCCCCCGCAACCGTTGGCCCGCTCTGGGAGGGCACGCACCTCGTCGGCCGCGCCCGCCCGGCCCGCCACGCGGGCAGCGTCGATGTGTTCCTCGAAGCTTTCGAGCGCGCCGAACCCGGCGACGTCCTCGTGGTCGACAACTCAGGTCGGGATGACGAGGCGTGCGTCGGAGACCTCGTCACCCTCGAAGCCCAACATGCAGGACTCGCCGGGATCGTGATCTGGGGGCTGCACCGCGACTCCCGCGAGCTACGCAGCATCCGCCTGCCCGTGTTCAGCCAAGGCACCCTTCCGGCGGGCCCGCAGCGTCTTGACCCCCAGGAGCGTGACGCGCTCACCGCCGCATGGTTCGGATCGCATGTCGTCACGGATCGAGGACTTCGTGCTCGGCGACGATGACGGGGTGCTGTTCCTGCCCCTCGACCGAGCCGCAGACATCGCTGAGCTGGCGGCCACGATCCGCGACACCGAGCGTCACCAGGCCGCACGCATGAACCTCGGGACCAGTCTTCGGGACCAGACACGGTTCGCCGACTTCCTCATCGCACGTGAGCAGAACGGCACGACCTTCCGCCAGCACCTCCGATCCACCGGCGGAGCCATCGAAGAATGAACTGGGCCCACCTCGAGGTGTGGGCCTGCGATCAGCCTTCGCAGTTGACGCTGGTCTCGAGGGCCACGCACTGGTCGGTGCCGATCCCGCCGTCGCCGTCGTCAGTGCCGTCGCCGCCGTCGAGGAAGTCGCCGCCGTAGAGGCCGCTCAGCAGGTCGGACCCGAGGCCGCCGTAGAGGTGATCGGGTCCCGCGACGCCGTACAACGCGTCGGTCCCGATGCCCCCGTAGAGGAAGTCGGCACCGCCGCGGCCGTTGATCTCGTCGTTGCCGTCCCCGCCGTGGACGACGTCGTTGCCGAGGCCGAGCCTGCGCCACGTCATCGCCCCCGCCGAGATCGCCGATGACCGGGCCGTCGGCACACCAGCGGAGGCGGTCGTTGCCCTCGCCCATGTGTACCCGGAGCCAGTCGGGATCCGGTGGGCGGTGGCGTAGAGCACGTCGTCGCCACCGAAGAGGTCGGCGGTGATGGTGCTCGCCGCGACGGCGACGACGTCGCGACCCGGCGTGCCGGTGAGACGGAGCGCCAGTCGGGCGAAGAAGAATCGAGGGTGTAGGCCTCGATCCCGGACCACTGCAGCGTCCTGGACGGTTGGCCGGGCAGGGCGATGGCCGGGGTGCCGAGGTCGACCGCGACCTGCTCCCCGGGGTCGATGCCGGGCGGCAGATAGATCTAGAGCTGGTCGTCGCTGCCGGCGCCGCCGTCGACCAGGGCGCGGGGATGGGCCGAGAGGATGATCATGATGATGTCGTCGCCGTCGTCGCCCCACACGCGCACCACGCCGGGATCCGCCACCGCCGTCCTCGACGTTGAGAGTCGTTGCCGGCTCCCGCGTGGACGGCTGACCGGTGCCGGCGACCTGGACGATGTCGTCGGCCGGCGCCGAGGCGGAGGACCGAGCCGTCTGAGGTGCCAAAGACATCGTCGCATCGGCGCCCAGGTCGATCACGTTGGGACCGCCCCCGGCATGAGGGAGACCAGGTCGCCACCGGGCCCGCCGATGACCCGGTCGACAGCCCCATCGTCCCCGCCGTCTCGGTTGTCGGGCGTGATGCACGTCGCCACCTCCTCGACCGTCGATGAAATCGGCACCGCCGAGGCCGGAGAGCAGGTCATCATCGGGCCCGCCCAGCAGGGTGTCGTCGAAGGCTGAGCCCCAGACCGCCGTGCTCGATCGCTCACGATCGTGTCGTTCCCCTCCCCGACCGCGGTGCCGGCACGCAGATCCACGGTCACGGGGCCGGCGGCCAGCGCTGTAGTCGAGCAGTCGCCGGGCTCGGCGAGGGACAGCAGGTCGTCGCCCGGGCCACCGCTGAGCCGGCTCGTGTCCGCCGAGGAGGTGTTGAACAGCCGGTCGTCACCGGACCCGCCGCGCAGCACGTTGATGCCGGCGTCGTCGCAGATCACGTCGTCGCCGCCCAGACCCAGGATCACGTCGTTGCCTTCCTGCCCGTGGATGACGTCGGGACCCGCGGTGCCGTGGATGGTGTCGTGCCCGGGCGTGCCCAGGATCGTGATCGGCTCCCCGTCACACGTGGTCGGTGGCGAGGAAACCCGTGGCGTCACCGGGCGGAGCGAGGCCCGCCCCCGTGGTCAAAGCGGCCAGACACACCGCCGACAACAACGCTGTTGCCGACCTGATCCCGAGCATGGTTCCTCCAGCCGACGGGCTCCAGTTCACCACGCCAGAGCGGCGCCGGGCGCGAAATGGCCCAACGGACTTCGTGCGCGGCGTGGAGCGCAGCACGCCACAGAGCAGAATGCTCTCCGAAATCGGGTCAGCGGTGCTTCAGGATCTTGAGTCCGAGCCGGCCAAGCACAGCGCCCAGGATGATGTTGACGATGATCAGGATGGTGTGGGCGACCCAGTAGCCGGTGGGTCGGTCTTCACCGTCCGCGTGCGCGGCGTACAGGTTCTTGGCGAAGGTCGCCCAGATGACGAAGTTCCACACCGCGACCCCGATCAGGAGAAAGGCGTGTCTGCGCTCGAGTCTCATGACTTCCTCCTCAGCACGGCGACCACGCCGAGCGCCGACAGGCTGCCAAGCGCGAACGCCCTGACCAGGGCGCCCTTGTCGGACAGGACCTCGGCTTCGGGGGTCTTCTTCAGGTCGACCCTGGTGGCAGCGATCCGGGCAGCCTCCTCGGCCTCCTCGCGATCGCGGATCTCGCGAGCCTCGGGCGACGTGTACGCCCAGGCCGCGGCGTACATGACGACCCGGGAGAAGTAGTTGATCCAGACGACCAGGATCAGCGCGATGCCGAACGCCTGGAAGGCCGGACTCTCGGACGGTGGCCTGCAGCAGGAACCGCGACGCCTGCTTCAGCACCTCGAAGAGCACCGCGCCCAGCAGCGCGCCCGACCACATCGACCGTGCCGGCAGCGGTGGGTCGGCCAGCAGCTTGAAGAACAGGAAGAAGAGCACCATGTTGGCCAGCAGGCCGACCGCGATGCCCAGCAGGTTGAGGAGCCAGCCGAATCCGCTACCGAGCCCGAGCCAGTCGAGGACGTGGTCCGACAGGCTGGTGACCACGGCCGAGACGACGACGCTGAGGATGAGCACGACACCGATGGTCACCATCACCGTCAGGTCGCGCAGCTTGCCGGTCAGGAAGCCGGGCGCCTCGTCCTTGGTCTCCTCGAACACGACCGTCAGGGCCTCGCGCAGGCTCGAGAGCCAGCCGAGGCCTGAGTAGAGGACCGCGACGAGGCCGATGCCCGCGGCGGCGCCGGCGGCGTCCTGGATCGAGCTGAGCTGCACCTGTCCTGGGTCCGGGCCGACCAGGTTGGGCAGCACCTCGTTGATGGCGTCGACGAGGTTCTTCTGCGCCTTCGGATACACGTTGGCGACCCAGCCGATGACCGCGAACGCCAGGGCCAGGATCGGAAAGAACGACAGGAAGGCGAAGTAGGTGACCGCGCCGGCCTGGAGGTTGCCCTTGACCGCGCCGTAGTGCTGCACCATCCGGATCACGTGGTCCACGAACGGCCGGCGCAACCGGACCTCGTCGACCTTGTCGGTGACCTTCTGCTTGAGGGACACCTTGCGGATCACCGCTCGCGATCAGGGCGCAGTCGGAGCTCGAAGGCTCGCGTGGGCTGCCAGCCCACGAGCTCGTCGTGCTCGAAGAGCTGGAACTCCTCCGCCCCGAAGACGCACTCGAAATCGGCGAGCTCCGCGAACGCCCGGTCCAGGGTCGTGTCGTCGAGGTGGTGCGCGATCGTGACGTGCGGGTGATAGGGGAAGCTCAGCTCGTGCGCCAAGGGACCCCGTCGTACGGCGTCGGCGAGCAGCTCGGTCTGCGAGATGCCCTCGACGAGGGAAACGAACACGACTGGTGACACGGGTCGGAAGGTACCCGTTCCGCGCAGATGGATGCGGAAGGACTCGAAGGAGTCTGCGACACCGGCCAGGTGCTCCTCGACGACGGGCAGCTCGCCATCGCGCAGCTCCACAGGAGGCACCAGGGTGATGTGTGTGGGGATCATCTGGGCTGTCTCGTCCCCGATGGAGATTCGGTAGTCCTGCAGCTCCCTGGCCCAGGGCTCGGGAATCGCGACGGCTACACCGATGGTCGTCACGGGAGGACCCTACTGTGCCGGGGCCACGAACCCGACCTGCCGGAAGACATCCTGCAAGGTCGCCGTGGCCACCGCGCCCGCGATCTCGCACCCCTTCCTGAGTACGTCGGTCAGGTAGGCCTGGTCGTCGAGGAGCTCCAGCGTGCGATCGCGGAACGGGGTGACGAAGTCGATGACGACCTCGGCGAGGTCCTTCTTCAGGTCTCCGTAGCCACGCCCCTCGTACTGCTCCTCGAGGGAGCTGACCGAGCGCGAGCTGAGTGAGGAGTAGATCGTCAGCAGGTTGCTGATGCCGGGCTTGCCGTCAGGGTCGAACCGGATCTCGGTCCCGGAGTCGGTGACGGCACTGCGGATCTTCTTGGCGCTCACCGAGGGGTCGTCGAGCATCTCGATGATGCCCTGCGGCGAGGACGCCGACTTCGACATCTTGGCGGTTGGTTCCTGCAGGTCGAGGATCTTCGCCGTGGACTTGAGGATGTACGGCTCCGGGAGCCGAAACGTCTTCCGGTAGCGGTGGTTGAACCGCTGGGCCAGGTCGCGGGTGAGCTCGAGGTGTTGTCGTTGGTCCTCGCCCACGGGTACGAAATGCGGCCGGTAGAGCAGGATGTCGGCCGCCTGGAGCACCGGATAGGTGAACAGCCCGACGCTGGCTGCGCCCTCGCCGGCCTTGGCGGACTTGTCCTTGAACTGGGTCATCCGGCGCGCCTCGCCGAACCCGGTCAGGGACTGGAGCACCCAGCAGAGCTGGGCGTGCGCGGGGATCTGGCTCTGCACGAAGATCGCCGACCGTTGCGGGTCGATGCCCATCGCCAACAGTTGGGCAGCGGCCCGCAGGGTGCGTTCGCGAAGCACCCCGGGGTCCTGCTCGACCGTGATCGCGTGCAGGTCGGCGATGAAGAAGAACGGCTGGTGGTCCTCCTGCAGGTCAACCCACTGCCGGAGCGCGCCGAGGTAGTTGCCGAAGTGGAAGGAGTCCGCGGTCGGCTGGATCCCGGACAGCACCCGCGGTCGCGCGGTGCCGGAGGCGGCGGCCGAGACGGCAACCTCGGGAGCGGTTGTCGTGGCCATGGGCGGCATTGTGCCAAATGCCGGAGGTCGGCCGACACCCAGTCGGGCCGCAGTCGGACGGCAGCCGGGTTGCCCGGCTGGCCGATCTTCGGAAGGGTTCGCGCATGGTCGACGTACCCAGGCTCACCGACGGCATCGTCACCCTCCGCAAGCACTCCGATGCCGACATCGAGGACGTCGTGGAGCAGAGCATCGACCCGGTGAGCCGACGCTGGACCACCATCCCGCTCGAGTACGGCGCCGACGATGCCCGACGCTTCGTCCGCGACATCATGCCCGGCGGCTGGGCGAGCGACCAGGAGTGGGGCTTCGCAGTCGAAGTCGACGGCAGGTACGCCGGCACGATGTCGTTGCGCAACCAGGGTGAGCGGCGAGCCGAGCTTGCCTACGGCTCCCACCCGTGGGTCCGCGGGAGCGGAAACTTCGGCCGGGCGCTGCGGCTGCTGGTCGACTGGGGCTTCGCCGAGAAGGACCTCGAGACGGTCATCTGGTGGGCGAACCGCGGCAACTGGGCGTCCCGCAAGGCGGCGTGGCGGCTGGGCTTCTCGTTCGAGGGCACCGTACGCCGATGGCTGCCCCAGCGTGGCGTCCTCACCGACGCCTGGGTAGGGACCCTGCTCAAGGACGACCCTCGCGAGCCGCGCGGCAGCTGGCTGGAGGCTCCGACCCTGACGGGAACGGCGGTCAATCTCCGGCCCCTACGACACACCGACGTCCCCCGAATAGTGGAGGCCTGCTCCGACGCGCGAACGGCGCACTGGCTGGGTGGTCTCCCGTCGCCCTACTCCGTCGAAGATGCGTTGGCGTGGCTCGAGTCGATGACCGAGGGCATGGCCACCGGCCACAAGGTCAGCTGGGCGCTGGCCGACCCGGGCTCCGATCTGCTGATCGGCGCCATCACCATCTTCGACCTGGTGCCGGGCGCCGAGGGGGTGATCGGCTACTGGACCCATCCGGCGGCTCGCGGCCGCGGAGCGATGACCGAGGCGTGCCGGCAGGTGGCGACGTACGGCTTCAAACGACTGGGGCTGCAGATCATCAGGGCTTCGTCGGCGATCGAGAACGCCGCCAGCCGGCACGTCCTCGAGGCGGCCGGCTTCACGCTTGCGGGCACCGAGCGGCGGGCCACCCGGACGCGCGACGGGTACGCCGACATCGCCCGCTACGACGTGACGGTCGACGAGCTCAGCTGACCTGAGGCGCGGCATGCCGCCGGTGCAGGGCCACCGAGACGATCAGGATGGCCAGCCCGCCGGCCGACAGCGCGGCGCCGACGAGAGCGGGCGCGCGGTAGCCGAAGCCGGCCGCGATCACCAGGCCGCCGAGCCAGGCGCCGAGCGCGTTGGCGATGTTGAGCGACGCATGGTTCATCGCGGCGCCGATGGTCTGCGCGTCACCGGCGACCGTCATCAGCCGCAGCTGGAGGTTGACCACCAGAACCGACGCGATCACCGAGATCAGGAAGACGACGGGCAGCGCCCACCAGCCAGCCGGGCGCCACCGCGGCGAAGACCACCAGCACGAGGCCGAGCCCGAGCGCAGACCCGAGGAGCGACCGGAACACCGACCAGTCGGCCAGCTCGCCGGCCAGCCAGGTGCCCGCGACCATGCCGAGGCCGAACGAGAGCAGGAACACCGGGACGGCGGATTCGGCCAGGCCTCCGACGTCGGTCACGGTCGGTGCGATGTAGGAGTAGACCGCGAACATGCCGCCGAAGCCGATGGCTCCGGCCAGCAGGGTGAGCCAGACCTGCGGGAGCTTGAGGGCCGCGAGCTCGCGCCGTCCGGTCGCTTCGCGGTCGCCGGGGATCGACGGCACGAACGCCAGCACCATCGAGACGGTCACCAGGCCGAGCACGGCGACGGCGACGTACGCCGAACGCCAGCCGAAGTTCTGGCCCATCCAGGTCGCGGCCGGTACGCCGAGCACGTTCGCGACGGACAGGCCGAGCATGACCATGGCGACGGCGCGGCCGCGCCGGTCGGGCGCGGCCAGGCTGGCGGCGACGAGCGAGGCGACGCCGAAGTAGGCGCCATGGGGCAACCCGGCAAGGAACCGGGCCAGGGTCAGCAGGCCGTAGGAGGTGGCCAGCGCGCTGGCCGCGTTGCCGAAGGCGAAGGCCACCATCAACGCGACCAACAGGGCGCGACGCGGCAGTTTCGCGCCGAAGACGGCAAGGATCGGAGCGCCGACCACCACGCCCACGGCGTACGCCGAGATCACGTGGCCGGCGCTCGGGATCGAGACGTCCACGCCGCGGGCGATCTGCGGAAGCAGGCCCATGGTCACGAACTCGGTCGTGCCGATCGCGAACCCGCCCATCGCCAGGGCCAGGACGGCCAACCCGAAGTGGGCGCACTTCTCCGCCTGCCGGTTGGCGGGCTGGTCCAGAGTTGGTGTCGTCACGATGCGCCCAACAATAAATCAGACGATTGCATTCCGCGTAAACGCCAAGCATGTGGGCCTCCCGACCAGTGGTCTGCGATGAGTTCGCCGGCGACGTCGGGTCACCATGAGTTACCCGACGGAAGGAACGAGATGCTTTCGCAACCCATCGTCATCAGCCTGCCGACCGCAGACCGGCCCCGGGCCCACGCCTTCTACCAGGAGGCACTCGGCTTGGAGGCCGTCGGCGAGCCCGCAGAGGACGGCGTACCGGAACCCTTGCAGTTCGTGGTCAACGACGGGGTGCGGCTGATGCTGGTGCCGCATGGGGGCTTCGGCTGGGCACTCGAGGGCCGTGACCTCGTCGAGCCCGGGACCCAGGAATGCCTGCTGGGCGTCAGCCTGTCCTCGGCCGCCGAGGTCGACGCGCTGATCGAGCGGGCCAGCGCGGCGGGTGCCGAGGTGGTCAGCACTCCGACGCAGCACGAATGGGGGTACACGGGTACCTTCGCGGACCCCGACGGCCACATGTGGAGCGTGCTCGCGGAGTCCCAGGGCTGACCCGCCCGCGCCTGGCTCGCGCGACCCGGCCGGAGGCCGGACGCTCGCGCCGCGCGCGGCGCGCTCTGGTGTGATGGGGCCGTGAACGATCTGCAGACGGTGGAGGACGTCGTCGCCAGGATGCTGGCGATCGACGATGCGCTGGACGCACGCGACGGCGTGGCCGTGTTCAACCACGTCTACCTGCGCGTCACCCGGCTGGTGCAGGCTCGGCTCTCGGGCGGCACGTTCCACGACGACGCGTTCATGGCCGAGCTCGACGTCCGCTTCGCGATGCTCTGGTTGGCGGCGCACGACGCGCCGTCCAGCGACATCCCGCATGCGTGGGAGCCGCTCTTCGAGCGCCGGAAGAGCGGCGGCCTGCTGCCGATCCAGTTCGCCCTCGCCGGCATGAACGCCCACATCGAGCACGACCTCCCACTCGCCGTGGTGGCGACCTGCGCGGCGCGCGGACGAAAGCCGACGAGTCGCCGGCGTTCGCGACGACTACGAGAAGGTGAACGACCTGCTCGCGGAGATCGAGGCCGAGATCCGGCGGTCCTTCCTCAGCGAGGCCGCCCAGGCTGCCGATGACTCCCTCGCCCCGGTCGTCCACCTCGTGAGCTCCTGGAACATCGACAAGGCCCGGGACGTCGCGTGGGTCAACACCAGCACGCTGTGGGAGCTGCGACGCATCGAGATCCTGAGGAAGGCGTACGAGGCGGGGCTGGCCCGGACGGTCGGGATGGGCTCGCGGCTGCTGCTCACGCCGCTTCGTGTGACCCGCGCCGGTCAGCCGAGCACGGCCAGGATGTCGTTGAAGGTCTTCGACGGGCGCATCACGGCCGAGGTCTTCTCGGCATCGGGACGGTAGTAGCCGCCGATGTCGGCAGGCGAGCCCTGGACCGCGATCAGCTCCTCGGTGATCTCGCTCTCGTTGGTCGACAGCGCCTCCGCGATCTCGCTGAAGCCGGCCGCCAGCTCGGCGTCCTCGGTCTGCTTCGCCAGCTCCTGGGCCCAGTAGAGGGCCAGGTAGAAGTGGCTGCCCCGGTTGTCGATGCCGCCGACCCGGCGACTGGGCGACTTGTTCTCGTTGAGGAACGTGGCGGTCGCCCGGTCGAGCGTGTCGGCCAGCACCTGGGCCCGCGCGTTGCCGGTCGTTCTGGGCGAGGTGCTCGAAGCTCACGGCCAGGGCCAGGAACTCGCCGAGGCTGTCCCAGCGCAGGTAGTTCTCCTTGATCAGCTGCTGGACGTGCTTGGGCGCCGACCCACCCGCGCCGGTCTCGAACAGGCCGCCGCCGTTGATGAGGGGGACGACCGAGAGCATCTTCGCGCTCGTGCCGAGCTCCATGATCGGGAACAGGTCGGTCAGGTAGTCGCGCAGCACGTTGCCGGTCACCGAGACCGTGTCCTCGCCCTTGCGGATCCGCTCGAGGGAGAACGCGATCGCGTCGACGGGCGCCATGATCCGGATGTCGAGCCCGCTGGTGTCGTGCTCCTGGAGGTACTCGTTGACCTTCGCGATCAGGTTCGCGTCGTGAGCGCGGCCCTCGTCGAGCCAGAACACGGCGGGTACGCCGGTCGCGCGGGCCCGGGTGACGGCCAGCTTGACCCAGTCGCGAACCGGCACGTCCTTGGTCTGACAGGCTCTCCAGATGTCACCGGCCTCGACAGAGTGCTCGAGCAGTGCGGTGCCGGACTCGTCGAGCACGCGGACCGTGCCGGACACCGGAATCTCGAACGTCTTGTCGTGCGAGCCGTACTCCTCGGCCGCCTGGGCCATCAGTCCGACGTTGGACACCGAACCCATGGTCGCCGGGTCGTAGGCTCCGTGTGCCCGGCAGTCGTCGAGGACGACCTGGTAGATGCCGGCATAGCTGCTGTCCGGGATGACGGCCAGGGTGTCTGCCTCGTTGCCGTCGGGCCCCCACATGTGGCCGGAGGTGCGGATCATCGCCGGCATCGAGGCGTCGACGATGACGTCGCTGGGCACGTGCAGGTTGGTGATGCCCCGGTCGGAGTCGACCATGGCCAGCGCGGGACCGTCTGCGATGCCCTTCCTGATGCCCTCCTCGACGGAGGCCCGGACGTCGTCCGGTAGCTCGGAGAGCGCACCGAGCAGGGCTCCCAGCCCGTCGTTGGCGCCGATGCCCGCGGCCGCGAGCGCTGCGCCGTGCTCGGCGAAGACCTCCGGGAAGAACACCTCGACCGCGTGGCCGAAGATGATCGGGTCGGAGACCTTCATCATCGTGGCCTTCAGATGCAGCGAGAAGAGCACGTCCTCTTCCTTGGCGCGCTCGATCTGTTGCGCCAGGAACGCACGCAGCGCGCCCACGCGCATGACGGTGGCGTCCACGATCTCGTGCTCGATCACGGGGATCGACTCGCGCAGCACGGTCGTCGTACCGTCCGCTGCCTCGAGCTCGACCCGCAGCGACGTGTCCGCCGCGATGACGGTGGACTTCTCGTTGGACCGGAAGTCGTCGGCCGTCATGTGCGCGACGTTGGTCTTCGACTCGCCGGACCAGGACCCCATCGAGTGCGGGTGGTTGCGGGCGTACTGCTTGACCGACGCCGGGGCGCGGCGGTCGGAGTTGCCCTCGCGCAGCACCGGGTTGACCGCGCTGCCCTTGGTCTTGTCGTAGCGGGCGCGGGTGTCCTTCTCCTCGTCGGACTTGGGATCCTCCGGGTAGTCCGGGAGGTCGAAGCCCTGGCCCTGCAGCTCCTTGATCGCGGCCTTGAGCTGCGGGATCGAGGCGCTGATGTTGGGCAGCTTGATGATGTTGGCCTCGGGGGTCTTCGCCAGCGCGCCGAGCTCGGCAAGGGCGTCGTCGATCCGCTGCTCGGCGGTCAGGCGCTCGGGGAAGCTCGCGATGATGCGGCCGGCCAGCGAGATGTCGCGGGTCTCGACGTCCACGCCCGCGGTGGAGGCGTAGGCGGAGATGATCGGGAGGAAGGAGTACGTCGCCAGCAGCGGCGCCTCGTCGGTGTGGGTGTAGATGATCTTGGAGTCCGTCACGCGAGTGAGCCTATCGGGGTGGGCCGGCGGCTTCGAGCCGAGCCGGGACTAGAGTGCCGGGCAGGCCCTGCGACCTTGGGCCGTAATCACGTCTAGGGGGCTCCGGTCATGGATGAAGCAGCAACTCACACGCTCGCGCAGAAGCTGGCGGCCGAAGGACTGGGCACGTTCGTGCTGGTGTTCTTCGGCTGCGGCACGGCCCTGGCGTCCGGCGGCGACTACGTCGCCACCGCACTGGCGTTCGGCCTGACCGTGCTCACGATGGCCTACGCCGTCGGGCACATCTCCGGCGGACACTTCAACCCGGCGGTCTCCGTCGGCGCCGCGCTCTCCGGACGGATGTCCTGGCGCGACACGGGCCTCTACTCAGCGGTCCAGGTGGGGTCGGGCATCGTGGCCGCCCTTCTCCTGCTCCTGGTCGGCCAGCTCTACGAGCTCGACGAGATCGCTGGCCGGCGTCTCGAACCAGTGGGACCGAGGCGGTGACACGGACTTCCTCGGCGGGTTCCTGGTCGAGATGATCGGCACCGCGGTGTTCGTGCTGATCATCCTGGCCACCACCGACAAGCGTCGCGACGGCACCGGCATCCCGGCCCCGATCGCGATCGGCCTGGCCCTGACCCTGGTGCACTTCGCGCTGATCGGTTTCACCGGCACGTCGGTCAACCCGGCCCGGTCGATCGGTCCTGGACTGTTCGCCGGCTGGGACGTCCTGCAGCAGCAGTGGGTCTTCATCCTGGCGCCGCTGGCGGGCGCCGCGGTGGCCGGCCTCGGCTACCCGGCGATCTTCGGCTGGGACCGTGAGCGCCCGGTTCGCGCGCCCGGGCCGGTGGCGGCTGGGGCGCCGCAGTGGGACCCGCAGCGGCAGCAGTGGGTCGGTGGCGCGCAGGACCACGGCTGGCAGCAGCCGCAGCAGCCGCTGGGCGCAGCCGGACCCGAACGCCCAGCAGCAGTGGGCGGGCGGACAGCCCGGACCAGGGCTGGCAGCAACCCCAACAACAGCCCCAGCAACAGCCGCAGCAGCCCCGCAGGCCAGCCACCGCAGCAGCCCCAGCAGCAGCCTTGGCGGCAGCCCGACCCCAATGCACCGCGGCAGCCCTGGGAAGCGGAGGGCGAAGACGGTCGTACCCAGATTCGCCCGCCGGAGGGGCCGGCCTGACCCGCTTCACCCCTTGGTGAACGACACCAGCTCGACCAGGTCGACGCCTCCGGCAACGTCCTGCTCTCGCACCTCGCCGACCCCCTCGACGTACACCTTGCGCTCGACGAGGTCGGGCTCGAGCGGTGAGGTCTCCTCGATCTGCAGCGCGTCCCGGTAGGCGCCGTACGGCACGTCCGCCGTGGCCTGGAGCGAGAGCACGGTCGCCCGATCCTCGGCGACCCCGGCCAGGTGCTCCTGCTGGTAGCCGTCCCCGAGCCTTGGGGCCGCGAGCATCACGACCCCGGCCATTGCACCGTCGACGCCGGCTTCCCAGGAGCCGTCGGTGCTGGCGCGCTTTCCGTCGTACGACGTGGTGTCCTCGCCGAAGTACCAGACGTTGCCGGCCTGGTCCTGGGCGTACCAGTCGAAGGTGTCGCGGACGACTCGGTCCCGGCCGTCGGTCGCGACGCTCGTGGACGACGGTCGTCGTGACTCCCGCGACCACCTTGGTCTCGGTCGAGGACGGAGGTCGTGATGGTCTCGTCGCCGTCGTCGGTGGTGGACGCGTAGACCCACTCGTTGCCCGGTGCCAGCGGCAGCCACGGGTTGTCGATCCGGTCGACGAAGTCACTCGGATCTGGTGTCGGAGTCGGGATCACGAGCTCGTCGACACCGCTCGGTGGGCTCGTCGGCGGTTGCGACCCACAGGCCACGGAAAGGCTCCCCACCACTGCCAGCGCAAGCGTCCTACGCAGCGCGTTGGGGGGCATGTTTCCATCATGCCGGACGCTGCTAGCGTCGGATCGGACCACCACCCACACTCATCCAGGAGATCGACGTGAGCCCTACTCCCCTCAAGGTGGCCGTCACCGGTGCCGCCGGCCAGATCGGCTACAGCCTGCTGTTCCGCCTCGCCAGCGGCGCACTCCTGGGCGCGGACCGCCCGATCGAGCTGCGGCTGCTGGAGATCACCCCGGCGCTCAAGCCCCTCGAGGGTGTGGTCATGGAACTCGACGACTGCGCGTTCCCGACGCTGGCGGGTGTCGAGATCGGTGACGACGCCAACAAGGTCTTCGACGGCGTCAGCCTCGCCCTGCTCGTTGGCGCCAGGCCGCGCACAGCCGGCATGGAGCGCGGTGACCTGCTGTCTGCCAACGGAGCGATCTTCACCGCGCAGGGCAAGGCCCTCAACGAGGTCGCGGCTGACGACGTCCGGGTCGGGGTCACCGGCAACCCCGCCAACACCAACGCGCTCATCGCGATGACCAACGCTCCCGACATCCCGCGCGAGCGGTTCTCGGCGCTGACCCGCCTCGACCACAACCGCGCGATCTCGCAGCTCGCGGCGAAGACCGGATCGCCTGTCTCCGAGATCAAGCAGATGACGATCTGGGGCAACCACTCCGCGACTCAATACCCCGACATCTTCCATGCCGAGGTGGCCGGCAAGAACGCCGCCGAGACGGTCAACGACCAAGCCTGGCTGGAGAACGAGTTCATCCCCACCGTCGCCAAGCGTGGCGCCGCGATCATCGAGGCCCGGGGCTCATCCTCGGCCGCCTCGGCCGCGTCGGCCACCATCGACGCTGCTCACGACTGGCTGCTGGGCTCGGCGGATGACGACTGGGTGTCGATGGCGGTGGTCTCCGACGGTTCCTACGGCGTCCCCGAGGGCCTGGTCTCCTCGTTCCCCGTCACGACAGCGGGCGGCGACTGGGAGATCGTCCAGGGTCTCGCCATCGACGACTTCTCGCGCACCCGGATCGACGCCTCCACTGCCGAGCTGGCCGAGGAACGTCAGGCCGTCACCGAGCTCGGCCTGATCTGACCCGGCTCTTCTTGACGACCCGGGTCAGCGGGTGGGGATCGCGGCGGCGGCGATCAGGAGCCCGGCACCCAGCCCGACGAGGAGGACCACGTCGACGAGCCGGCGTCGTACGTGCAGCATGCCGGCCTGCTCCTCGGGCAGGACCAGCCGCGCCGCCGCGGCGCCCAGCAGGGCGCACCCGATCCAGAGCACACCGAGCCGCCACCGACCGGTCGTGATGACCGCGAGACCGGCCAGGGTCACGCCGAGCACCAGGAGGTACGCCGCGCCGCCGATCGTCGAGGGATACCGGCGTGCCTCGGGGTCGAACTCCTGCGGGACCTCGAGGTCAGGGTGGGCGAACTCCGAGAGCTCGGGCTCTTCCTCGGGCTCCTCCGGCTCCTGAGCGGGGTTGTCGGGCGGATCGGCCACAGTCAGGCCAGGTCCTGGTCGATATCGCCGTCGGGCCCTCGTGGAGGGTCTTCTCGGCGATGGTGACGATGTTCGACAGCAGCATCGCGCGGGTCATCGGCCCGACGCCGCCCGGGTTCGGCGACACCCAGCCGGCGACGTCCCAGACGTCGGCGGCCACGTCGCCGGCGAGCTTGCCGTCGACGCGGGATACCCCCACATCGAGAACGGCCGCGCCCGGCTTGACCATGTCAGCGGTGACGATGCCTGGCACTCCCGCAGCGGCGACCACGATGTCGGCCTGTCGCACGTGTCCCGCCAGGTCGACGGTGCCGGTGTGGCACAGCGTGACCGTCGCGTTCTCCGAACGTCGGGTCAGGAGCAGTCCCAACGACCGACCCACGGTGACCCCGCGACCGACGACCACCACGTCGGCGCCGGCGATGGGTACGTCGTGTCGGCGCAGCAGCTCCACGATGCCGTGCGGCGTACACGGCAGCGGCGCCTCCTTGCCCAGCACCAGCCAGCCGAGGTTGGTCGGATGCAACCCGTCCGCATCCTTGGCGGGGTCGATCAGACCCAGGACCCGGTTGACGTCCCGCCCGGCGGGCAACGGCAGCTGGACGAGGTAGCCGGTGCAGTCGGGGTCGTCGTTGAGTCGACGGACTGCGGCTTCGATCTCCTCCTGCGTGGCCCCCTCGGGCAGGTCGATGCGGATGGACTCGATGCCGACCTCGGCACAGTCCTTGTGCTTGCCGTTGACATACCAGCGCGAGCCGGGGTCGTCACCCACGAGCACCGTGCCGAGTCCGGGCACGACGTCGCGTTCCCGCAATGCCGCGATGCGGGCCTTGAGTTCGTCCTTGATGGCCGCCGCGGTGGCGGTGCCGTCGAGCTTCTGTGCGGTCACGTGGCCATCCTGTCAGTGGGCGAAGTGCCTGGTGCCGGTGAAGTACATCGTCACCCCGGCCTTCTGCGCTGCCGCGATCGTGAGCTCGTCGCGGACCGAGCCGCCGGGCTGGACGATCGCCTTCACGCCGGCGTCGATGAGGATCTGCGGCCCGTCCTCGAACGGGAAGAAGGCGTCCGACGCGGCGACCGATCCGGTGGCTCGCTCCCCCGCCCGGTCGATGGCGAGCCTGCACGAGTCGACGCGGTTGACCTGGCCCATGCCGATCCCGACCGACGCGCCGCCGGAGGCCAGCAGGATCGCGTTGGACTTCACCGAACGGCAGGCCTGCCAGGCGAACGCGAGGTCGGCCAGGGTCGCGTCGTCGGCGGGTTCCCCGGTGGCCAGCGTCCACGTCTTCGGGTCGTCGCCGTCGGCGTCGACGTGGTCCACCCGCTGCATGAGGACGCCGCCCGAGACGGCGCGGAACTCGACGGGGTCCGGGTGCTCGTCGATCGGGCAGACCAGGATCCGGATGTTCTTCTTGCCCTGCAGCACCTCGACCGCGCCGTCGTCGTACGCCGGCGCCACGATCACCTCGGTGAAGACCTCCGCCACCTGCTCGGCCAGCTGCTTCGACACCGGTCGGTTGACGGCGATGACGCCGCCGAACGCCGAGACCGGGTCGCACTCGTGCGCCTTCCGATGCGCCTCGCGCCACGTCGTCGCCGACCGCGATCCCACAAGGGTTGGCATGCTTGATGATCGCGACCGCGGGCAGGTCGAAGTCGTTCGCCGCCCGCCGCGCCGCATCGGTGTCGACGTAGTTGTTGTAGGACATCTCCTTGCCGTGCAGCTGCTCCGCCGCGGCCAGCCCCCCGCGCCAGTGCCGGTAGAGAGCCGCCGGCTGGTGCGGGTTCTCGCCGTACCGCAGCACGGCGGCTCGCTGCCAGGTCGCGCCGGTCCACGCCGGGAAGCCGGTCCCGTCGGAGGTGTCGGCCAGCACACTGCCCATCCACGACGCCACCGCCACGTCGTACGACGCCGTGTGGGTGAACGCCTCGGCCGCCAGCCTCTTGCGCTCGTCGAGCGTGAAACCGCCTTCGACGACCGCGCGCAGCACGTCCGCATAGCGCGCAGGCGAGGTCACGATCGCCACCGACGGGTGGTTCTTGGCCGCGGCCCGCACCATCGACGGCCCGCCGATGTCGATCTGCTCCACGCACTCGTCCGGCGTCGCTCCGGAGGCGACCGTCTGGGTGAACGGGTAGAGGTTCGACACGACGAGGTCGAACGGCTCGATCTCGAGGTCGGTCAGTTGCTGGACGTGGGTCTCGAGGCGGCGATCGGCCAGGATCCCCGCGTGCACGCGTGGGTGCAGGGTCTTGACCCGGCCGTCGAGGCACTCGGGGAAGCCGGTCAGCTCCTCGACCCTGGTGACCGGGATTCCGAGCGAGTCGATCCTGGCCGCGGAACCGCCGGTGGACACGAGCGCAACGCCCGCATCGTGCAGTCCGCGGACGAGTTCGTCCAGACCGGTCTTGTCGTAGACCGAGATCAGTGCCCGCTTCAGCGGGATCCGCGCTTCGTCGGCTGGGGAGGTCATCTGCCGAACCGCACCTTCCTGTCGGTGATGGTGAGTCCCTCGCGGGCGATCCGGCCCACGCTGTCGACGAGCATCCGGCGCTCGGCGACCTTGATCCGTTCGTGGAGGCTCTCGACGTCGTCGTCATCCTCGACCGGTACGACGGTCTGCGCCACGATCGGGCCGGTGTCGACACCGTCGTCGACGACGAACAGGGTGGCGCCGGTGACCTTCACGCCGTACGCGATGGCGTCGGCCGGACCGGTGGTCCCGGGGAAGGACGGGCACAACGCCGGATGGGTGTTGACGACTCGTCCACCGAACCCGGCCAGCAACTCAGGGCCCACGAGCTTCATGAACCCGGCGAGCACCACCAGGTCGGGCTCGAAGCCGGAGACGGTCTCGGCGAGGGCGCGGTCCCAGACGTCGCGCGAGATGAAGTCGGAGACCTGCTTCACGAACGTCGGCACGCCGGCCCGGTCGGCGCGGGCCAGGCCCTCGATGTCGTCGCGGTCGGCACCGACGGCGACGACCCGAGCGCCGTACTCCGGAGCCGCAGCAGGCGTCGAGCAACGCCTGGAGGTTGGTGCCAGCACCCGACACGAGCACGACGAGGCGCGCAGGAGTAGCAGAGGTCGGGGTGGGCACGACGCGGAGTTTATCGACAGCTCACGCCTCGTCGACGGCGGCACTGGTCGAGGCTTTGCTCATGACCTGGCGCCGGTTGCGCCAGGTCATGAACAGGCCACCGACCAGCCCACCGATGCCGAACGCGGCGATGCCATGCACCAGGACGTCGAAGACGAACGGCGACACGTCGCGCATCCGACCCGGGCCGACCGAACCACCGGCAACAAACGCGAGGACAGCGAACGCCACACCTGCGATCACGCCACCGACGCAACCACGGAGGGCGCCCACGTCCCAGCGCGTGGTCGGGAAGCGACGGTGGGTCCTGGCTGCCGCGACGGCAGCGACCAGGAACGGCACGGACACCAGCGACAGCACCCAGGACGCAGCCGGGCCGTTGTCCGGCAGTGCGGCCAACAACGGAAAGGCGGGGACGGCCCCGACCGACACCACGGTCGGCGAGACGAGCGTTCCGACGCCGACCGTGAAACCGGGGCCGAGCAGGTACGACCCGGAGAAGGCCACCGCATTGGGTATCGACCGAGGCGGTGATCAGGGTGAACAAGGCCGAGTCGCCGGCGTCGGTGTGCAACCGGGAGAGAACGTTGGCAGCAGTCCCGAAGTCCATCGCGAACGAGACGGCGAGGGCGACCGCGGACGCAGCCCCGAACAGGAACACGATGCGACCCGCCGTGGACACCGCGGCCCGAGCCGAGACGGGGATCGCAGCAGCCCAGATCGCGGCCCGCCCGGAACCGATCGCGATGGCGGGCGCAGCGACGACCAGGGTCAGCGCCACCGACCAGAGCACGACCCGGCCCATGGACAGGGCAGTCGAGGGGGTGCTGGCGAGCAGCCCGGTGACGATCGCCACGACGACGTACGCCGCACCGAACAGGCTCACCGCACCCGGGACCGTCCAGTCGCGCTCGCCGTCGGAGATGGCGTCGGCGTCGGGACCGTGTCCGGAAACGGACTCGCCCACGCGCAGGCCAAGCCGCCAGATCACCCAGGCACACAGGGCCGTCAGCCCGAGGGGTACGACGCTCACCTGCGCGCCCTGGACGTGAACGCCGGAACCATGAGCCATCAACCAGCCCGTCGCCCCGACCCGCAGCCCGTCGCGCGGAGCGCCGTGGGCGCCGGCATCGCTGACGAACCAGCCGACGACGCCCAGGGCCAGGCAGACGACCAGAGGGGCCAGCGCCGCTGCCGCACCTCCAAGGGTCGCGATCAGGGCCAGCGGACGACGGTGGGCGAGATCGGTGGAACCGATCGGGGGGCCCGATGATTGGCCCGATGGTTGGCCCGATGATTGGCCCGATGATTGGCGGAGACCGGTGAGCAGCGACGTCATGACCGCCCCAGTCTCACCCGATCCGAGGGCCGACCCCCGCAGGCCACGCCGGGCCGTCCATTTTCCCGGGCGATCCCCAAGATCGGTAACGTTGACGCGACATGCGCAACCCCGACGACTTCGACGCCTTCTACAAGGCCACCCGCGAGCGGCTGCTACTGCAGACGTTTGCCCTGACCGGCGATCTGCCGGCTGCGCGCCGCGCCGTCCGGGACGCCTTCGTCTCCGCCTGGCACCACCGGCGCAAGCTCGGCCCGCAGCCGGACGCCGAGGCATGGGTCCTGCGCCACGCGTGGGCCGGCGCGCAGCGCCGACACACCGCACGCATCTGGCATCGCGACAAGGGTCTCGACCCCGGGAACAAGGCCACGCTCGACGTCCCTCGCGAAGCTGAACCACCAGCAGCGCCGAGTGCTGCTGCTCAACTACCTCACTGCCGCCGAGATGCCCGAGGTCGCCCGCGAGGTCGGTCTCAC
The DNA here is from genome assembly GCA_963719255.1 of uncultured Actinomycetota bacterium. Lineage (GTDB taxonomy): Bacteria > Actinomycetota > Actinomycetes > Propionibacteriales > Nocardioidaceae > Nocardioides. Next base: position 57,972 of record CAVRBN010000028.1, read on the forward strand.
CCGGGAGGCGACGGAACGGACCCTGCAGACCGCCACCAGCAAGTACGCGCTACATCGCGACTCCGCTTCCACGCAGATCAATGCCGAGCTGGCCGGTCTCGCCTCCGTGACCTCGGGCTCCCCCTTCCCGCGGGCCTCGATCATCCGCCGGGCCGGGGCCGTACGCCGCCGTGCGTTCACCAGCCTGGGCATCGGGGTCGCCGTGGCCAGCCTGGTCGGATCAGGCTTGTTCGTGACCGACGAGACCGGCGTGTCCCCGAAGCTCCCCGACGAGGAGCTGGTCGGAACCGTCGACGAGCCCGGACCCGAGCCGGCGCGGCTGGAGGAGGCGGAGCTCCTCACCCCAGAGCAAGCCACCCGCCTCGAGCCGACGAGGACCTGGCAGGAGGCGAGAACGACTCCGAACACTTCCGGCAGCGGGCTCTACAGCGCCTGTCAGGAGTCGCGCTTCGCCGACCCCGACGGGGCCCAGGCCCTGGTTCGCACCTTCCGTTCCGACACCCCGCAGCGGCGGAGCTCGCGTGCGGGGCGCCCAGGCCACCGAGCTGTCGCGCAACCCTCGCAGCGCCAAGGAGGCCTACGACACGACGCGAGGCTGGTACGCCGCCTGCGCGGCACCGCGCACTCAGCTCGTCGCGACGTACGCCGTGCCGGGCGTCGGCGACCGGGCCTCGGCATTTCTGCTGCAGACCTACGGTAGGAGGCCGGGCACGCTCGCGGTTGCGGTCGCGCGCACCAGTCTGATCACCACCACGGTTGTCCGCGGGGCCGCGGAAGTCGAGCGAGGACCAGAGGTGGCTCCGGTGGCCAGCCTGCTGGCCGCTGCCGTCAACCGGCTCTGTGGCACACCCGGAGCCGGGAGCTGCGCCGCGCCGCCACGGCTGGTCGGCATCCGTGCCACCGCCAGTCGGCGATGCGCCGGGACTGCTGCAGACCGTCGACTTCCCGCAGGCGGGTTCGGTCAACGGCGCCTGGACTGGCACCGAACCGAGCAAGGCGACCGAGAACCTCGCGACGATCGCGTGCGACACCAGTGACTTCAGCGGCGACCCGGTCAGCGACGGCATGACCCGCACCTTCCTGATGTTGGATGGCCGTCTGCCCAAGCAGTTCGGGATCACCGAGACCGCCGGCATCCTGCCCAGTCCGACGGGCGGCGGGTCAGTTCCTCGACGCCGTACGGAGCCGGATGGCCGGCTGCGAGGACGACGACCCGGCCAGCACCGTCACCGAGCTGTCGGACCAGTCCGGCAAGGCGAGTCGAGATCGCCGCCTGGCAAGTGGTGACCGAGGTCAACGACTCCGAGAGCCTCGACGTCCTGATGGCGATCGTGCGTCGGGGCAAGACGGTCGCCCAGATCGGCTTCGTGACTGCCGAGGGCGCCAGCTTCGCCCCTCGTACGTTCCTGGCGCTGGCCGAGCGGGCCGCCGAGAGACTTGCGTACCTGCGGAAATAGGTCCGACCGTCGTGCAACCCTGAACGTGAGCCGAGCGTATCCACTGCAGATACGGACGGCGACGGAAAGGCTGGGATCGGTGGACGAGAGTACCTTCGACGACTTCTACACCGGTTCCTTCAAGCGGATCACCGGCCAGCTCTACGCGATGATCGGCGACCACGACGAGGCGCAGGAATGTGTCCAGGAGGCGTTCGTCCGCGCTTGGGCCCACCGACGCAAGCTGGACCGGGCCGACCACCCCGAGGCCTGGGTCCGCACCACGGCCTATCGGTTGGCGGTGAGCCGCTGGCGTCGTACCCAACGCGGCAGGCGCCCCGTGGACCGGGCAGTCGGAGCTGCCGTCACCACGCCGAGCATCAGCGAGACCCACGTGGCCCTGGTGAATGCGCTCAAGCAGCTCCCGGAGCCGCAACGACGAGCGTTGGTCCTGCACCACCTCTGTGACCTGCCCGTCCAGCAGGTTGCCCGTGAGGTAGGAGTCCCCGAAGGGACCGTCAAGGCGCGCCTCAGCCGGGGCCGTACGGCGCTGGCCGCCCTGCTGGCGGACGACTCTCCGCCGGCACCAACGGCTTCCAGGAAGGAGCGAGTCATGTCTGACGACCCGATCAAGGACCTCGAAGACTTCAACCAGCAAGGACTGAACGTGAACCCGCTCCCGCCTTCAGAGGTACGCCGGCTCGGCGACCGGATGCGCCGGCGCAACGCCGCGTTCGCCGCTGTCGGAGCCGCTGCCGCGATCGCCGTGATCGTCACGCCGCTGGCCGTTTTCGCCGGCGGACGTGACCACGCGGAGCCGCCGGTCACCAACCAATCGGTGTCCCCATCGGTGTCACCTTCGAAATCACCGTCGAGTCCGGCGCTACCGCGATTCCCGACGACTTCCCGATCGCGGCAGGCCTCGACGACTCGAGCAAGTGGCAGATATCCCGACAACGCCTTGTTGGCGGACCAGGCTGACCTACTGCGACGAGCGCCCCCTCAGCTCGGTCGAGCCGCTGGACGCCCTGAGCGCCGAGCTCAGCGGCGGCGAGACCAGCGAGACCCGGACCCTGCTGCTGCTCGACGACGAGCGAGCGGCCGCGAACGCCGAGCAGGCGCTCCTGGACGCAGCGGCCGCCTGCCCCACGGAGGGCGACACCGCGGGGGGCATCGAGCACGAGGTCATCCCGGAGTCGGCCGACTGGCCAGGCCGCACGATCCAGTCGACGTGGGGAGGCGACCGCCTACCCGACGGCGCGGTTCGTCCACGTCGTCCGGGCCGGTCCCGCCCTGCTGCTCACGTCCTCCTACGCGGGAGGGCCCGCCGATCTCGAGCAGACCCGGGACCGGCGTGGCACAGCTGGTGGCAGCCATGGCGCAGTTCGTCGGCGCGGAGCCGGGCACGGACCCCTCCGCCTCGGAGCCGACCAACCAGCCGGCCGGACCATCGAGATCCCCGAAGGTTTTCCCCTTGCCGACGGCTTGCCGGACGGCGGCGCCGAGCCCGGTCAGCCGGGCTTGCAGGGTCCGAACCGGACATTGGAGCCGTTGTCGTTCTCGGCCTGCGGCAGCAGTCTCGATGAGCCGCCGCACGTCGACCAGCTCCGGGCCTCCTGGACCAACGTGGAGGACTACCGGGATCGTCAGCTGACGACGTTCGAGGACGCCGCCCAGGCGGTGACCTACGTCCAGAGGCTGACGGACTTCTACCGCTCCTGTCCCGAGGAGGACGGCGGCCAAGCCGGCTCCACTCCATCGTGCACAAGGTCAACCGCACCGCCGTGGGTGGCGAGTCCTGGGCGGTCGTGACGCACTACGAGTTCGACGGCGCCCCGGCTGTCGGTCTCACCGTCGTCCATGTCATCCGGCTCGGCCGGGCGGTGCTGATCGACATGACCTCCAACGAGGGGTCCGGCCCCGACGGGACCGCCCAGATCCAGGAGCAGACCAACGCCACGGTCGATGTCGTCTCCGCCATGTGCGTCTTCACCGAGTCCGGCTGCTGAAGTGCCGAGTCGTCGCAAATTCCGCGAGTCGTCGGGACTTACGACGAGTCGTCGAAGTGCGACGACTCGGCAGTGTGGACTCGGCGATGGTCAGAGGGTCTTCAGGATCTCCCGCATCAGGGAGGCGGTCTCGGAGGGCGTCTTGCCGACCTTCACGCCGACGGCCTCGAGGGCCTCCTTCTTGGCCGCCGCGGTGCCGGACGAACCGGACACGATCGCGCCGGCGTGCCCCATCGTCTTGCCTTCGGGAGCAGTGAAGCCCGCGACGTAGCCGACGACCGGCTTGGTCACGTTGTCCTTGATGTACGTCGCCGCGCGCTCCTCGGCGTCGCCGCCGATCTCGCCGATCATCACGATCGCCTTGGTCTCGGGGTCCGCCTCGAACGCAGCCAGGGCGTCGATGTGCGTCGTACCGACGATCGGGTCGCCGCCGATTCCGATCGCGGTCGAGAAGCCGTGGTCGCGCAGCTCGAACATCATCTGGTAGGTCAGCGTGCCCGACTTCGACACCAGACCGATCGGGCCCTTCCCGGCAATGGTGGCCGGCGTGATCCCGGCGAGTGCCTCACCCGGGGTGATGATGCCCGGACAGTTCGGCCCGATCATCCGGGTGTCCGTGCCCTCGATGTGTGCCCACACCTCGGCCGTGTCCTGCACGGGAACGCCTTCGGTGATGACCACGAGCAGGCCGATGCCCGCGTCGATGGCCTCGAAGCAGGCCGCCTTCGTGAACGCCGGCGGCACGAACGCGACCGAGACGTCGGCGCCGGCCTCGGCCATCGCCTCCTTGACGCTGCCGAAGACCGGCAGGTCCTTGCCGCCCAGCTCGACCGACGTGCCCGCCTTGCGGGCGTTGACGCCGCCGACGATGTTGGAGCCGGCCTCGACCATCAGGGTCGTGTGCTTGGAGCCCATTCCGCCCGTCATGCCCTGGACGATGATCCTGGAGTCCTTGTTGAGGTAGATAGACATCGTTCTCTCTCCGTCTCAGGCGTTCGCGAGCTCGGCGGCCTTGTCGGCCGCCCCGTCCATGGTGTCCACGAGAGTCACCATCGGGTGGTTGGCTTCGGTGAGGATGCGGCGTCCCTCGTCGACGTTGTTGCCGTCGAGGCGTACGACGAGGGGCTTGGACTCCTTGTCGCCGAGGATCTCCAGCGCGCCGACGATGCCGTTGGCGACCTCGTCGCAGGCGGTGATGCCGCCGAAGACGTTCACGAACACGCTCTTGACCTGCTCGTCGTTGAGGATCACGTCGAGGCCGTCGGCCATCACCTGGGCGTTGGCACCGCCACCGATGTCCAGGAAGTTGGCCGGGGTCACGCCGCCGTGCTTCTCCCCGGCGTAGGCGACGACGTCGAGCGTGCTCATCACCAGACCCGCGCCGTTGCCGATGATGCCGACGGCGCCGTCGAGCTTGACGTAGTTGAGGCCCTTGGCCTTGGCCTTCGCCTCGAGCGGGTCGGCTGCGTCCTTGTCCTCGAAGGTCGCGTGATCGGGGTGACGGAAGTCCGCGTTCTCGTCGAGCGACACCTTGCCGTCGAGCGCCTCGAGCTTGTCCCCGGCCAGGCGGGCCAGCGGGTTGACCTCGACCAGGGTGGCGTCCTCCTCGACGAAGACCTTCCACAGGTCGAGCACCAACTGCACCGCCTGGTCGGTCAGCGCCTCGGGGAAGCCGGCGTCCGTGACGATCTCGCGGGCCTTGGCCTCGTCGACACCGGCGCCGGGAGTGATCGGGATCTGCTTGACCGCGTCGGGATTGGTCTTCGCGACCTCCTCGATCTCGACACCACCCTCGACGCTGGCGATGCAGAGGTAGCGACGGTTGGCGCGGTCGAGCAGGAAGGAGAAGTAGTACTCCTCCTCGATGCTGGCTGCGGGGGCGATGAGCACCCGGTTCACGGTCAGGCCCTTGATCTCCATGCCGAGGATGTTCGTCGCGTGCTCGAACGCCTCATCGGGGGTCTTGGCGAGCTTGACTCCGCCCGCCTTTCCGCGGCCACCGGCCTTGACCTGTGCCTTGACCACGACGACGCCGAGCTGCTCGGCGGCACTCTTCGCCTCTTCCGGCGTGTTCGCGACGATGCCCAACGTCACCGCTACGCCATGCTTGGCGAAGAGCTCCTTCGCCTGGTATTCCATGAGGTCCACGTCTACCCAGTCCTTTTTCGTGTCGTTGAAGTCCGGGATTCCACTCGGCACCCTAGACCCGTTACCGGGGTCCCGACGAGGCTGGGTCGCCGGACGGGATGCCAGCAGCGAGGGTCGTGGGCGGCCAGTGTTCCTCGGCGCGGGGCACCGCTGCTCCCGCGGCGGATCACCTCGAAGCGGCTGACCCTGCGTGAGGTTCGTCACGCGGGACGGTCGCTGCGACTGGTCCTCGACGGCTCGACGGCACGTCAGGCTTGAGCGTCGGAGCCGAAGTGTTCGGCGACCCAGCCGGTGATGTCCGTGGTGGTCGCACCCGGTGTGAACACCTTGGCGACGCCCAGCTCCTCGAGGACGGGAATGTCCTCGTCGGGGATGATCCCGCCGCCGAACACGACGATGTCAGAAGCATCACGTTCGGCGAGCAGCTCGAGCAGCTTCTTGAACAGCGTCATGTGCGCTCCGCTCAGCACAGACAGGCCAATCAGGTCGGCATCCTCCTGGATCGCGGTCTCCACGATCTGCTCCGGAGTCTGGTGCAGGCCGGTGTAGATCACCTCGTGGCCGGCGTCGCGTAGCGCGCGGGCGACGATCTTTGCGCCGCGATCGTGTCCATCGAGCCCCGGTTTGCCCACGACGATGCGCATCCGCTGGGTCGAGCTTGTCGAGGCCATGCTGAGCAGGCTAACCGACGGTGGCGGCCCTGCCATGAAAGACGGCCAGTTGTCAAGAGTCCGCACAAAAAAGTCGCCGACTTTATCCACAATCCGGCCGCCGCCGATTTCGGGCCGTCGTAATGATTCCGTTACAGTCGTGCCTTCGCTGTCCTGCCCCTGAACAGTTCGCTGTCCTGCCCCCGAACAGCTGGAGACCTCACTTTATGGCCACCCACCGAGCATACGGTCGCGCCCCCCGTCGCGACTCCTCGGCGAACCAGACCACCCTCGGCAAGCACAAGGCGCCTGAGCATTCCGCCCGGCGTCGCTCGCTGTTCCGTGGTCTGCCGTCGGCACCGATCCTGATGGGGGTGGCCGCTCTGGCCATCTCCGCCGGTGGTGCCGTGACTGCCGGCGAGTCGGGCGTCCTCGACGCCGGCGCCGATCAGTTCCAGGTCTCGTCGCAGGTCAACGCCCTCAACGGCACCAGCGGCACCTCGAGCGTCGGATCGGACCGCGGCGCCGAGGCCAGCCGTGACTCCTCCCGCACCGCACTCTCCGACGCCACCGACAGCGAGCCTCCAGGCCGCCGTCGAGGAACAGGCGCAGGAACGCGATGCCGCTCTCTCCGAGCTGTCCGCGGCCGCCGAGAAGCAGGCCGACAAGATCGAGGAAAACCGCTGGATCCTCCCGGTGTCCGGCTACCACATCACGAACACGTTCGGCGTGGCCGCCTCCTACTACGCCTCGACCCACACCGGTCTTGACTTCGCGTGCGCGAGCGGCACCCCGATCCACGCCATCGCGAACGGCGTCATCTCCGACCTGCAGGTACGACGGCTCCTACGGCAACATGACCGTGATGACCCTCGATGACGGCACCGAGATCTGGTTCGGCCACCAGACCGGCTACGCCTCCGGCCTCAGCGTCGGCGACGAGGTCAGCCAGGGCGACGTCATCGGTTACGTCGGTTCGACCGGCAACAGCACCGGACCCCACCTCCACGTCGAGGTCCGCCCCGGCGGCGGGGACCCTGTTGATCCTGCCCCGGCGTTCGGCGTCCACGGCGTCACCCCGTAGCGAGCGTCGGTCAGAGCTTCTCGACGGGGGCGTAGCGGAGCAGTAGCCGCTTGACGCCCTCGGATCCGAAGTCGATCGAGGCAACCGACTTGTCGGCGATCCCCTCGACGGCCACGACGGTGCCCATGCCGAACGAGTCGTGGACCACGCGGTCGCCGGGTTCGAGCGACGGGATCGGCCGGGCCGGCTTGGCCTTGGCTGCGGCATCCATCCGGAGCGCCGCGGAGCCGAAGTTGCGGCGCCCGGCCTGAGTCGGCGACGCAAGCGAGGTCGACCCGTAGTCGGGCCGGTTCCACTGGGTCTGGGCGGCCTCGGTGCGCCGCCAGTCGACCAGGTCGACCGGCAGCTCGTCGAGGAACCGTGACGCCGGGTTGTGCGACGGCGCACCCCAGGCGGACCGGACGACGGCCCGGGACAGGTAGAGCCGCTCCCGCGCCCTCGTCACGCCGACGTACGCCAGCCGGCGTTCCTCCTCGAGCTCGGGCTGGTCGCCGAGCGACCGGGCGTGCGGGAAGACGCCGTCCTCGAGACCGGTCAGGAACACGACCGGGAACTCCAGTCCCTTCGCGGTGTGCAGCGTCATCAGCGTCACCACACCCGAGTCGTCACCGTCGGGCGAGTCGGGAATCTGGTCTGCGTCGGCCACCAGCGCCACCCGCTCGAGGAAGTCGGAGAGGCCGGGCGCGACCGTGCCTGCCTCCACGTCGGAGGGATCGGCGGAGGGCCCGGCCACCGGGTCGTCGGAGAACTCGCGGGCCACGGCGACGAGCTCGGCGAGGTTCTCGACGCGGGTCTCGTCCTGAGGGTCGTCGGACCCTTCGAGCTCGGCGAGGTAGCCGGAGCGTTCGAGCACCGTCTCCAGGATCACGTCGGCCCGCTCCCCCGCGTCGACCATCGACTGGAGCTCCATGACCAGGGCCACGAAGCCGTTGATCGCATTGAGCGAGCGGGTCGCGACACCGGGCGCCTCGTCGGCGCGAACCAGCGCCTCCCAGAAGGTGATCCGGTCGCGGCTGGCCAGCGCGGCGACGCAGGCCTCGGCCCGTTCGCCGATGCCGCGCTTGGGGGTGTTGAGCACCCGCCGCAGCGAGATCTCGTCGGCCGGGTTGGCCAGCATCCGCAGGTAGGCCAAGGCGTCGCGGACCTCGCGGCGCTCGTAGAACCGAACCCCGCCCACGACCTTGTAGGGCTGGCCGGTCCGGATGAACACCTCCTCGAACACCCGCGACTGCGCATTGGTGCGATAGAAGACGGCCATGTCGGCGGCTCGGGCGCCACCGCCGTCGGTCAGCTGGTCGATCTCCTCGGAGACGAACCGGGCCTCGTCTCGCTCGTCGTCGCCGACGTACCCCACGATCCGCGCGCCCGCGCCGGCATCGGACCACAGCTTCTTGGGCTTGCGGCCCTTGTTGTGCCCGATGACCGAGTTGGCGGCGTTGAGGATCGTCTGCGTCGAGCGGTAGTTCTGCTCCAGCATGATCGTCTTCGCGTTGGGGAAGTCCTGCTCGAAGTCGAGGATGTTGCGGATGTTGGCGCCGCGGAACGCGTAGATCGACTGGTCCGCGTCACCGACCACCATCAGCTCGCTTGCTTCGACGCGTTCGGCCCTCTGGTTTCGAGACGGGCGCAGAGCGCCCTCCTCAACCGCCGGGTCCAGCACGGTCGACAGGCTCGACCGCCGAGCGCCAGCCTCGACCACCGGGTCAGGCTCGACCACCGGCTCGACCACGAATCTTCCATGGAGTCGGCGCAGAGCTGGTGGATCAGCGCGTACTGAGCGTGGTTGGTGTCCTGGTACTCGTCGACGAGCACATGGCGGAACCGCCGGCGGTAGGTCTCGCGCACCTCCGGGAACTGCTGGAACAGGTGCACGGTCGTCATGATCAGGTCGTCGAAGTCGAGGGCGTTGGCGTCCCGCAGCCGCCGCTGGTAGCTCTCGTAGGCGGCGGCGTACACCTCCTCGAAGTTGTTGCGGGTGTCCTTGGCGGCGTCGTCGGGGTCCTTCAGCTCGTTCTTGCAGTTCGAGACCCAGTTGAGTACGGCGCGCGGCTGGTAGCGCTTCGGGTCGAGCTCGAGGTCGTTGACCACGATCGACATCAGGCGCTTGGAGTCGGCGGAGTCGTAGATCGAGAAGTTGGACTTGAACCCGACCTTGTCGATCTCCTTGCGCAGGATCCGCACACAGGCCGAGTGGAACGTGGAGACCCACATGATCCGGGCCCGCTTGCCGACCAGGTCCTCGACCCGCTCCTTCATCTCCGAGGCGGCCTTGTTGGTGAACGTGATCGCGAGGATCGAACCGGGATGTGCCTTGCGCTGCGAGATCAGCCAGGCGATCCGACGCGTGAGCACGCGGGTCTTTCCGGAGCCGGCGCCGGCCACCACCAGCAGCGGAGCACCTGCGTGCACGACGGCGGCGCGCTGAGGCTCGTTGAGCCCGGCGAGGAGCTCGTCGGCATCGGGGGTACGACGCGGGGCTGGGGCCAGCTCGTCGTCGCCTGACTCGGGAGCAGTCTCGGGAGCGGACAGGGTGAAAGGGGTGCTCATCTCGTCTCCAACCCTACGTTGCGCCGGGGACAACGAAGGCGGGGTGCTGCACGTTCCGGCAACCCCTTGCGCAAGCAGGGCTCCGGCGTTGTGTGCTCGATCACACAGCGCTCGTGAAGGAGACACCATGACCCAGACAGTTGACCAAGAAGACCGCGACAACTCCGCAGCAGCGCGTCGACTCGTGGCTCGGTGAGTTCGAGGCCGCCTTGAAGGCGCGCGACGTCCAGCGGGCCGCCGGCCTGTTCGCCGCGGCCAGCTACTGGCGCGACCTGATCTCGTTCTCGTGGAACATCACCACCGTCGAGAACCCGGCCGGCGTTGCCGACCTGTTGACCGAGACCCTTGACCGGACCGACCCGTCGTCCTTCGTCACCGACGAGCCGCCGACCGAGGGCGACGGGGTGACGACGGCGTGGTTCACGTTCGAGACGGCAGTCGGCCGCGGCAACGGCCTGCTGCGCCTGGTCGAGGAGGACGGCGAGGCGAAGGCGTGGACCTTCCTCACCACGATGTACGAGCTCAAGGGCCACGAGGAGCCGCGCGGTGACGCGCGTCCGATGGGAACCGAGCACGGTGCCCACCGGGACCGGGCGACGTGGCTCGAGCGCCGCCAGCGGGAGGACGCCGAGCTCGGCGTCGGCACCCACCCCTACGTGCTGGTCATCGGTGGCGGCCAGGGTGGGATCGCCCTCGGCGCCCGGCTGCGACAGCTCGGCGTACCCAGTCTGGTGATCGACAAGCACGCGCGGCCCGGCGACCAGTGGCGCGGCCGCTACAAGTCGCTGTGCCTGCACGACCCGGTCTGGTACGACCACCTGCCCTACCTGAAGTTCCCCGACAACTGGCCGGTCTTCTCGCCGAAGGACAAGATCGGCGACTGGCTGGAGTCCTACACGAAGGTGATGGAGGTGCCCTACTGGTCCTCCACGGTCGCCACCAGTGCGTCGTACTCCGACGAGACCGGCGAGTGGACGGTCGAGATCGAGCGCGAGGGCAAGCCGCTGACGCTTCGGCCCAAGCAGCTCGTGCTGGCGACGGGGATGTCCGGCAAGCCGAACATCCCGGTCCTTCCCGGCCAGGACGTGTTCCGCGGCGACCAGCACCACTCGTCCGCGCACCCCGGACCCGACGCGTACGTCGGCAAGAAGGTCGTGGTCGTCGGCAGCAACAACTCGGCCTTCGACATCTGCGGGGCCCTCTGGGAGCACGGCATCGACGTCACGATGGTGCAGCGCTCCTCGACGCACATCGTGAAGAGCGACACCCTGATGGACATCGGCCTGGGCGCCCTCTACTCGGAGCGGGCCGTCGCGTCCGGAATGACCACCGAGAAGGCGGACCTGATCTTCGCGTCGCTCCCCTACCGGATCATGCATGAGTTCCAGATCCCGCTCTACCAGCAGATGGCCGAGCGGGACAAGGACTTCTACGACCGCCTGGAGAGGGCCGGCTTCGACCACGACTGGGGCGACGACGGCTCCGGGCTGTTCATGAAGTACCTCCGCCGCGGCTCCGGCTACTACATCGACGTGGGTGCGGCCGACCTGGTGGCGAACGGTGACGTGAAGCTCGCCCACGGCCAGGTCGACCACCTGACTGAGAACTCGGTGGTGCTCGCCGACGGCACCGAGCTGCCGGCCGACCTGGTCGTCTATGCGACCGGCTACGGCTCGATGAACGGCTGGGCCGCCGACCTGATCAGCCAAGAGGTCGCGGACCGGGTGGGGAAGGTCTGGGGCTTGGGCTCGGACACCACCAAGGACCCCGGCCCGTGGGAGGGCGAGCAGCGCAACATGTGGAAGCCGACCCAGCAGGAGGCCCTGTGGTTCCACGGCGGCAACCTGCACCAGTCCCGCCACTACTCGCTCTACCTGGCGCTGCAGCTCAAGGCCCGCAGCGTGGGCCTCGAAACGCCGGTCTACGGCTTACCGGAGGTGCACCACCTGGGCTAGCCGCCGGTCACGACTCTTCTTGCGGGTTGAGCACGAGCTTGCCGACCGTGCCGCGGCCGCGGATGTCCCGATGCGCCTGGGCGGCCTGCGAGAGCGGATAGTCGCCTCCCGAGATCGCGCGAAGCGTCCCGTCCAGAGTCGAGGCGAACAGCTCCGCCAACGGCTCGCCGATCAGCGCGGGCTGCGCGAAGCAGTGCCCCAGCCAGAAGCCGAGGACGCCGCGCGAGCTTGACATCAGCTTCACCGGATCGATCGGCTGCGCCGGCGTACGAGAAGCCATCCCGAAGGTCACCAGTCGCCCGAACGGCGCCAGGGCGCGTAGCGAGTCGTCGAAGACCGACCCGCCGACCATCTCCAGCACGACGTCCACCTGTCGGCCGTCGTTCGCCTCGATCAGGCGGTCCTTGAGCTCCGGTTCGCCGGCGTCGATCGCGACGTCGGCGCCGAGCTCCTGCGCCAGCTCCCGCTTGTCGCTGGACGACGCCGTCGCGATCACCCGGCCCGCACCGAACGCCTTGGCCAGCTGTACGGCGACCGTCCCGACGCCGCCTGCCGCAGCATGCACGACCACGGACTCGCCCCGGGCCAGGTGGGCAGACGTGTGCAGCAGGTGCCAGGCCGTCACACCCTGGAGAACCAGCGCCAGCGCCGCGACGTCGGACACCCCGTCGGGCACGTCGAACATCAGGTTGTCCCTCGCCAGCGCCACCTCGGCGTAGCCGCCTGCGACGAGGGCGACCACCCGACGGCCGTCCGGCGTCGTCCCCACCACCTCGCCACCCGGGACGGTAGGCAGCTTCGTCGGGGTCAGGTAGGTGTTCTCGGCCGCGTGGGTGTCGGCGTAGTTCACCCCGGCCCGACTCACCCGGACCAGGGTGTGTCCGGGTCGTTCAGCGGGCTCCGGCAGGTCGACGTACTGCAGGACGTCCGGTCCGCCGAACTCCGAGATCTGGATGGCCTTCATGTCGTTTCCTCCGGTTGGGTGACTGACGCAGCGTCGAGGGTGCGGGCCAGCTGCAGCCGTGACGAGATGCCGAGCTTGGCGTAGATCCTGGACAGGTATACCTCGACACTGCGTGGGGCGTAGTGCAGGGCTGCGGCGATCTCACGGTTGCGCAGGCCTTGCTGCACCAGGCGAGCCATTCGCGCCTCCGCGGCGGTCAGCCGATCCAGTCTCTCGACGGCGATGTCCAGGACCCGCGGTGTCGGTTCGGCCGCTGGTGGTGCGGCCGTCGAGCTCGACATCTGCACGGAGACGTGCGGGCACCGGCGCCGGAACGTGGCCAGGGTGCTGGCCAGCAGCGCGGCCGAGGCATCGTCCAGCTCGCCGACCACGAGCACCTGCGCGAGGCTCATCGACGTCCCCGCCCTTCAGACTGTTGGGCAAACCCTACTGTCGCCGGCGCCACGACAGTGCTCTGCTGGGAACACGTCAGAACACCCAGGAGGCAAGCATGACGATTGACGGCACCTGTGCACCCGAGTTCGCGGCCGTGCGCGAGGCGTTCGAACGGAACTTCGCCGAGTACGCCGAGGTCGGGGCCGCGGTGCACGCGACCGTCGACGGCGTACCCGTGGTGGACCTGTGGGGCGGGCTGCAGGACCCCGCGGCCGGTACGCCCTGGGAGCGGGACACGCTGGTGCACATCTGGTCCGGTAGCAAGGGAGCCGTGGCCCTGTGCGCACACGTGCTCGCCTCCCGGGGAAAGCTCGACCTCGAGCTGCCGGTCTCGCACTACTGGCCGGAGTTCGCCCAGGCGGGCAAGGAACAGATCCTGGTGCGACAGCTGCTCAACCACCAGTCCGGACTCGCCGCGGTCACCGAGCCGCTCCCGCGGGGAGCGTTCTACGACTGGGAGCTGATGACCAGCACGCTCGCCCGTCAGCAACCGCTGTGGGAGCCCGGCACCCGGCACGGCTACCACGCACTGACCTTCGGCTTCCTGGTCGGCGAGGTCGTCCGCCGGGTGGCCGGCGTACCCCTGGGTGAGTTCTTCCGCAGCGAGATCGCCGAGCCACTGGGCCTCGACTTCTTCTTCGGGCTCCCCGAGCTCCGAGGAGCACCGCGTCGCGCACACCATCCCCGCGGACCTGATGGCGCCTGGCACTCCCGTGCCCAGCCTGTACGTCGCCGCGATGACCGACCCCTCGTCGCTGGCCGGCACGATGCTGCTCAACAACGGCGGCTACATGGACCCGGGCGAGGCCGACACCCGCGACGCGCACGCCGCCGTGATCGGCGCCACCGGCGGGATCACCAACGCTCGCGGCCTGTCGGGGATGTATGCACCCCTCGCGAACGGTGGCGGCAGCCTCGTCGACGAGTTCCAGATCGCGCGGATGGGGGCGGTCAGCTCGGCGTCCTCGGTCGACGCCGTCGTCCTCGTGCCGAGCCGCTTCAGCCTGGGCTTCGTCAAGGCCGCCGACAACAGCCACCTGCCCCCCGCGGACGCCGAGGGCGTCCTGCTGTCCGAAGAGGCCTTCGGCCACATCGGCTTCGGCGGCTCGATCGGCTTCGCCGACCCCCGGGCACGGCTGTCGTTCGCCTACACGATGAACCGTCAGGGCGCGGGCGTCGGCCTCAGCGAGCGCGGCCAGGCGCTGGTCGACGCGACGTACGCGACTCTCGGATATCGCCGGCCTGCCGGTGGTGGTCTGTGGGTCCACGGCTGATCACCGAAGCTCGTAGAGCTCGTAGGTGAGCGTGGTGCCGACCAACGATCCCTTGCCCACTGCCTGGAGCTTGTTCAGCCAGCTGTACCGCTGGTCGCCGGTCTCGAAGCGCGGGGTCGAGAAGAGCGGGGCGTCCGCGCCGCCGGAAAGGTCGACGCGGCCGTGGTACTGGAGGAACACCAGGGCCCCGTCGTCGGTCTCGACCAGGGATCGGACATCCAGGGTGCCGGTGCCGTCCGGTCCGACGAGCAGCCAGTCCGCCGCGGAGTCTCCGACGAGCTGGGCGTTGAGCCGCTCGCCGGAGATGGATCCGGAGACGACCTCGTAGATCATCCGGGTGCCCGCAGGCGTGTTCGGCAGGACTCTCGGCGGCCGCAGCTCGGCGACCATGGTGGCCAGCGGCACCAGCGTGAGACCCATCGCGGCACTAGGCGACATAGCCGCCGCCGCTGACCGACAGGGTGTGACCGGTGATGAACGAAGCGTCGTCCGAAGCCAGGAACGCCACTGCCGCGGCCACCTCCTCGGCGGTCCCGCACCGGCCCAGCATGGTGCCGGCCACCATCACGTCGCGGATCCGGGCGCCGAGCTCGGTGCGTGCGAGCTCGTCGAGCATCGGCGTGTCGACCGGGCCCGGAGCGACAGCGTTGCAGCGGACGCCGTACCGCGCGGCCTCGCGCGCGATCGCCTTGGTGAAGCCGAGCACCCCGGCCTTCGCCGCGGAGTAGGTCGCGCCCGCGGCCAACCCGGCCCGGCCGGCCTCGCTGGACATGTTGACGATCACGCCGCGGCGACGGTCCTGCATGCCTGGCAGTACGGCGTGGGTGCACGCCATGGTGCCGCGAAGGTTCACCGCCAGCCAGTGATCCCAGTCGGCGGGACTGGTGTCGACGAAGAACGCCGAGGTGTCACCTCCGGCGTTGTTCACGAGGACGTCGACAGGACCGAGCTCACGCTCGACTGCATCGAGACCGTCCCGGACGGAGTCCAGGTCGGTGACGTCGATCAGGACTGCGCACCCCTGCACCTCGTCGGCAACGTGTTTGGCCCGGTCGGAGTCGACGTCCGCGACCGCCACGGCCGCTCCCTCGGCAGCCAGCCGGCGCACGGTGGCTGCGCCGATCCCCGATGCGCCGCCTGTCACGACGGCGACCCGACTTTGGAATCGCGACATGACGTCGACAATAATTGACGCTCTGTCGAAAAACAAGAACCCGGTTCAGGGTCAGCTGCCGTAGATCGAGCGCAGCCAGACCGTGGTGAGAGTGTCGACGATCTCCCGGTCAGCCGCCCGTGAGCGGCGGGACCGCGAGTGCTCGTAGAACACCTCGTCGTTCATCGACACCAGCACCTTGGCCAACATCCGCGCAGTGGGAGGACCAGGCGGTGCCGCACCCGACGCTCGCTCGGCCTCGATCCGGTCGGCGACGGACCCGATGAACTTCCTCGCGACGTCGTCCCAGAACGCCTGCATGTTGGGATTGACTCCGCGGGCTCGCACCGCGGCGCGCAGCACCGGACCGTGCGACCGCCAGTAGTCCACCGACTCGCCGGTCGCGCGCCGCAGGGCGTCTTCGGCCGATTCCCCACCTCGTTCGGTCCAGGCCCCCGCGATCGTGTAGAGGTCGCCGACGACCTGCTCGGACAGGAGGTGCAGGACCGCCTCCCGGGACTCGAAGTGGAAGTAGAACGCCGATCGGGAGATCCCCGCACGCGAGGCCAGTTCGTCGATCGTGATCTCGGTGATGTCGCGCTTGGCGAGGAGCGCCGTCGCGGCGTCGAGGATGGCTTGCGAGGTCCGGTCGCCCTTGCTCGGCTTGCTTCGGCGCACCCCAGGAGTAGACACGTGTCGATTCTGTTCGACATAGCGTCGAGAATCAACGACCTGTCGTCGAGGCGACTCGGCGAGCGATACTGGCCTCATGGCCGATTCCTTCAACGTCCTGGTCGTCGGCGACGGTCCCGTCACCGACGCGCTCGGCCCGATGCTGTCCGCCCTCGGCTGGGCGCCGACGACCGCTGTCTCGGTCGCTTCCGTCGAGGCCCAGCTCGAGGCAGGGGTCGATGCCGTGGTCGTCACGAGCCACCACGACGAGGTCGACGGCCCGGCGATCAAGTCCGCGCTCGCCGCCGGCACCATGTACGTCGGAGCAATGGGCTCGCGGCGTACCCAGGCGCGTCGACGCGAATGGTTGTTGGCCAACGGCGTCGGTGAGCAGGCGCTCGGCGCTCTGCATGCGCCCATCGGCCTGGACATCGGCGCGGACGAACCGGGCGAGATCGCGGTGTCGATCCTGGCCGAGATCGTCGCCGTACGACGCGGTGCGGGGTCAACCGTCAAGCTCCATCGGCGACCGCGACGGCGCCATCCACCCGGATCTCGGACCAGGAGAGGCGTTCTGCCCCGGCGGCTGACCGGACTACCAGAACACCGCGACGCAGACGTTCGCGATCGTGAGACCGAGCAGGGCGTAGTAGAGGCCGTCGGGGATCCGCGGCTTCCGCATGTTCGCCATCACCAGCACCAGCACGACGACCCCGACCACCAGCTTCACGCCGATCTTCGCGTGGTTCACCTCCTGGTCGTCGGCCTCCAGCACGCCGACCAGGAGCAGGCCCATCAGGACCGCGGTGCCGATCCCGTCGCGCATCGCCGCGTTGACCTTCTTCTCCGGCTCGCCCAGCTGGACGACGAGACCGCCGAACAGCGCCGCCCAGCCGAGCAGGTGCACGACCAACAGCGCATGACGCACGATCTCCATGCGGTCGAGGGTAGTGGCGCCTTCGGCAGACTCAGTCCACCGGGGCGTAGGCGCACACGTCCTCCGCATCGACCGCAGTGCCCGGGTCCGGTGGTCCCTCGCGAGGCCCAGAGTGCGCGTGCGGCGTCAGGGCACGCTGTACGACGGACCGCATCCACTCGAAGTCGGGGTCCCCCGAGAAGAACTTGTCCGAGGAACGGAAGACCACCGAGCGCACCCGGGCGTCCTTGATCTTCAAGGCAAGATCCACGAACGCCGGCATCAGCTGCTCGCGGGATGTCGGTCCGGACGATCCGCTTGCCGACGTCTGCCAGGGACTGATAGCGCCGGAGCAAGGTCAGCGGGTCCGCCTCGTCGATGATGGCGTCGATCATGCAGCGTTGGCGCTCCATCCGCTGGTAGTCGTCGGAGCCGTAGCGTCCGCGGGAGAACCAGAGTGCCTCGAAACCGTCGAGCCGCTGGTCGGGGCCTGGCTCCAGATACGACTCGGGCGGGATCGCCGAAGCCGGGCCTCCCCCCGATCGGAACGGGCACGTTGATGTTGACCGTCACCCCGCCCATCGCGTCCACGATCTCCTCGAACCCGGCCAGGTTGACCAGCACGTAGTAGTCGACGGAGAGCCCGAGGCTTCCGGACACGGCCTGCTTGACGGCGTCCGCGCCCTCGTTGTCGCTGTGGCCGAGGATGCCGGGGTGGAGGGCTGGAACCTGGTCGTACATCGCGTTGAGCATCCAGAGGCCCGGGTCGCCTTCGCCGGCGAAGCCGTCTGGGTAGATGTCGTGGAGCGGGCTGCCCGCTGGGAACTGGGCGTTCATCATGTTGCGCGGCAGGCTGAACATCACTGTTCGTCCGGTGCGGGTGTCCATGCTGAGCAGGATCACCGAGTCGGTGCGGACGCCGTACCGACCCGGGGCGCCGTCGCCACCGAGCAGCAGCACGTTCACATGGGGACGGCCGCCCCAGGGGTCCTCCTCGCTCACGTCTCGTGGTGCGGTGGCGCTCTGGTTGTGCTCGAAAATGGTGGACACGAGGTCGGCCTGCACCATGGCGTAGCGCGCGCCGATCGCGACCGGGGCGGCCACGCAGGCGACCAGGACGACGACGAACGAGGCCCCGAGGAACGTCTGCACCCTCGTTCGCTGCGCGGGGCGGACCATGAGGTACGTCGACACGAGGACGGTCACCCAGGCCAGCAGCCCAACGGTCAGGGCCGCGGCGACGATCTTCAACCGGGCCGGGTCGAAGGCGACGTCGATCGCGGTGTCGAGGTCGCGCCCGAAGTACCACGCGCCCGCGCCCACCAGCAGCAGGGTCGGCAGCAGGACGGCCAACCCGAGCAGCCTGCGGCCGGTGAAGAGATAGCCAGACCCCGGAGCCAGCGCGCCCATCAAGGTCACGCCCAGGGTGCCAGCCAGGCCGCGGGCCCGGCGCCGGTCGGGCCGGCGATTGCGCGCGCGCCCCAGCCCCCGGCCACGGCCGCTGGTCGGTTCCTCCTGGCTCGTCATTGGCGCACCCTGCCCCTGACATCCTGGCTGCTCACTGTGTGGAGCGGCGGTGCAAGTATCCATGGTTCGCTGCGCGGGGCACCAGTTCCGCCCGAGCCCGGTGTGGTTGCGGTTGCAGACGCAACCCGCTGTGGTCCTGTCGGTTCAGACCAACCCTCTGTGGTTGCGGTTTCAGACCAACCCGCTGTGGTTGCGGTCGGCGTACGACCTGCGGGCCCTGCCCGCGTGCGCCGACACGTCGCAATACGTCCTCCCCCGCTTCGCTCCTCCGGTCCGTTTCCGACGAGTCGGCGATACCCGCCTTCGGCGGGTCTAGACCAGTTTGGCGGGCACCCATCCGAACCGCGAGGCTCTGCGAACCACACCTAGTTGCACATGACTTGCAGGAAGGTAGGGTCTGAGCGATGACTCCGACGACCATCGACCGCCCGGCCCGGCGAAAGCTGGAGCCCGACGAGAAGCTCAGCCTGGTGCGCACGCTCGGGTTCGTGCTCTTCCTGCACGTGGTCGGCTGGGGCCTGTTGATCGGCGTCGTCGCGCCCCATGACTACCACGTCGGCGGTCAGGTTCTCGGCAGTCGGCCTCGGCCTCACGGCGTACACGCTGGGCATGCGGCACGCCTTCGACGCCGACCACATCGCCGCGATCGACAACACCACCCGGAAGCTGATGGCCGACGGCAAGCGCCCGATGAGCGTCGGCTTCTGGTTCAGCCTCGGGCATTCCTCGGTGGTCTTCGTGATGGTGCTCGCGATCGCGTTCGGCGTACGCGCGCTCTCCCAAGGCATCGACAACGAAAACTCCTCGTTGCAGCAGATCACCGGTGTCTGGGGCACCTCGATCAGCGGCGTCTTCCTCCTGCTGATCGGCCTGATCAACCTCGCTGCACTGATCGGCATCGTCCAGGTGTTCCGCCAGCTCAAGCATGGGCAGTACGACGAGTCCGAGCTCGAGCGCCAGCTCGACAAGCGCGGGTTCCTCAACCGGATCCTCGGCAAGGTCACCAAGGCGGTCAAGAAGCCGTGGCACATGTTCCCGACCGGCTTCCTGTTCGGCCTCGGCTTCGACACCGTCTCCGAGATCGGCCTGCTGGTGATCGCCGGCGGGGCGGTCGCCGCGAACCTCCCGTGGTGGGCGGTGCTCACCCTGCCGATCCTCTTCGCCGCGGGCATGTCGCTGCTCGACACTCTCGACGGAGCGTTCATGAACGTGGCGTACGGATGGGCGTTCGCGCGGCCGGTTCGCAAGATCTACTACAACATCACCGTGACCGCGCTCTCGGTCGCGGTCGCGCTGATCATCGGCGGCATCCAGATCGTCAGCTTGCTCGCCGACAAGGCGGGCATCCAGGGCGGCCCCGTCGCCGCGATCGCCGACCTCGACCTCGACTACGTCGGTTACGGCATCGTCATCCTCTTCGTGGTCACCTGGGCGGCCTCGGTCGCGATCTGGAAGCTCGGCAGGATCGACGAGCGCTGGAGCGCGCACCTCACGCGTTGACGCCGCATCGCGGAGCGGCAGCGTGGCCGATGCGGACCCGCGGCGTACCGTGGAGGACAGCGTGAACGCGTCCCAACGAAGGAGAAGCTCATGATCGGATCTATCGTCGCGGGGCTCGTCATCGGAGCTCTCGCCCGCCTGATCAAGCCCGGCAAGCAGAACCTCAGCATCCTGATGACCCTGGGACTGGGTCTGGTCGGATCGATCATCGGCGGCACGATCGCCTGGCTCATCGGCACCGGCAGTATCTGGGAGCTCGACTTCCTCGGCTTCGTTCTCGCCGTGGTCGCTGCCGTCCTCCTGATCGGAGTCGCGGAGGGCATGAGCTCGAAGAACAAGACCACCGTCTGAGTTGTCGGCGGCCGATCAGGTCTGGTCGAGGCAGGCGGCCACGGCAAGGCGGTCGACGAGGTCGTTCATCCGATCCCCGGAGTGGCCCTTGACCCAGCGGAACGTGACGTCGCCGCGCGCCTCCACCAGGTCGATCAACGGCTCCCAGAGGTCACGGTTGGCCACGGGCTTCCGGGCGCTGGTGGTCCAGCCGCGATTGCGCCAGCCGCGCCACCAGCCGTCCCGGAAACAGTTGACGACGTACGTCGAGTCACTGACCACGACCAGCGGGCCCGGCAAGGCGGTGACTGCTTCCAGCGCGGCCCGGATCTCCATCCGCTGGTTGGTCGTCGCGGGATCTGCACCCGAAGCGTGCCTGTGCTCGTCGATCGCCCACGCCCAGCCACCCGGTCCCGGGTTCCCGGAACAGGCCCCGTCGGTGTAGACCACGGTGGCAGCGGTCTGTTCACCCGCGCCCACTTCGGCGGAGGTCGTCAGGTGGACGGCCTGTCGGCCGATCGCCGGGTCGACTCCATGCGCCTGATCGCGGAGCCGAACCCTGCCACCTCGTCGATGGCGGTTCGGAAGTCGTCAGCTGGGAAGAGCAGTGCCTGGACGTTCGACGTCGCCGTCACGACAGCGGTCCGGAAGGGCTGCCCAGCCGGGGCCAGCGCGCGGATGACCTCGCCCGGACCGCGCTCGCTGACCTCGTCACCGCTTTCGATGATCTCCATCGTTCCGCTCAGGATCAGGTGCACGCTGTCTCCCGGCCCCGGCTCCAGGATCAACGACCAGCCTTGCGGGATGTGTACCTGCTGCCCCAGACCCCAGACCCGCCGCACCTCGACGACGCTGAGGTCGCGGAAGCAGTCAAGGCTGCGGAACTCCATCGGAAAAGCGTGTCGGGGGATCTCCCTCATCCCCCCATGGTGCCCCCCAGCTGGTGACATCAACCAGAACGCTGGGGTCCCCAGCGCAAACTGGGATGAATGGGGCAGTCGAACTAGTTTGAGCTACGGCTCGCCACTAGAGGAGCCTGCGGTCGTTGCCGCACCCTTGGCGCACGACCTAGAGGAGTCTTCGGTCGTTAGCCCACCGCGTGAGCTCGTGGCGCGAGGACAGCTGCAGCTTGCGGAGCACGTTGGACATGTGGGTCTCGACGGTCTTGATCGAGATGAACAGCTCCTTGGCGACCTCCTTGTAGGCGTAGCCACGGGCGATCAGCCGCATCACCTCGCGCTCCCGTTCGGTCAGCCGGTCGAGATCCTCGTCGATCGCCGCGATCTCGACAGACCCGGCGAACGCGTCGAGGACGAAACCGGCCAGGCGCGGCGAGAAGACGGCGTCGCCGCCCCTGACCCGGCCGATGGCGGCGATCAGCTCGTCGCCGGTGATGGTCTTGGTGACGTAGCCGCGCGCGCCGCCGCGGATCGTGCCGATGACGTCCTCGGCCGCGTCGGAGACGCTGAGCGCGAGGTACTGCACGTCGGGCTCGTGCGCCTGCCGCATCACCTCGACTCCTCCGCCGCCGGGAAGGTGCACGTCGAGCAGGACGACGTCCGGCTTGTGCGCGCGGATTGCGGCGACAGCGGTGCCGACGTTCTCGGCTTCGGCCACCACGTCGACCGCACCACCAAGCTCGGCGCGTACGCCGGCCCGGAACATCGCGTGGTCGTCGACGATCAGCACCTTGGTCAGCTCAGTCATCTTTCTCCTCCAGTGACATCCCGAGACGGACCTCGGTCCCTTCGCCGGGTGCGGACTGCACCGCGGCCGTCCCGCCGTGGCGGGTCATCCGGTCGATGATGCTGCGGCGCACGCCCTGCCGGTCGGCGGCGATCGTGTCCTGCTCGAAACCCTTGCCGCGGTCCCTGACGAACACGTCGGCACGCTGGGGCGAGACCTCGGCGTACACGTCGATCCGGTTGGTGCCGGCATGCTTGGCAGCATTGGTGAGCGCCTCCCGGGTGGCCAGCACGAGCGGGCGCAGCCGTTCGGTCATGGGTGCGTCGCCGACGGACACGACGTCGACGGCGATCCCGTGCGCGTCGTCGATCTCGGCGCCCAGCGACTTGAGCGCACTGGCAAGGCTGCTGTCGGCCGGCGCCGGGTCGTCGTACAGCCAGGACCGGAGGTCGCGCTCCTGGGCCCGGGCCAGCTTGCTGACCGTTGCGCTGTCGCCGGAGTTCTTCTGGATCAACGCGAGGGTCTGGAGCACGGAGTCGTGGAGATGGGCAGCGAGGTCGGCCCGCTCCTGGGTTCGTACTCGCTCGGCGCGCTCCTCAGTGAGGTCGCTGGCCAGTCGAAAGACCCAGGGTCCGACGGTCAGCGCGATGCCCGCGACACCCAGCAGGCTTGCCAGGAGGACGTCGCGGGCGACCTGTACGTCGCCGCTGCGCAGCGCGAAGACGACCATCCCGACGATGATCAGCCCGGCCCCGGCTGCGATCCGCGCGAACGACGCCCACCCGCCCGAGCCGACCAGCGCCTGGACCGGGTTGACCCGGCTCGAGGTGTCGAGCCAGCGCTCACGCTGGGCCTCGTCGGCCTGGCGCCAGAGGAAGGCGACCCCGCCGATCCCGAACAGCAGCGGCCAGAACAGCACTCCCCGCCCGAAGATCGCCTGCGGCAGGAGAACCAGTCCGACGCCGAGGGCGGCAATCGCCACGATCGGCCCCAGCTCCGACAGCTTGCGCTTCTTGCGCGGTCGCTTGCCGGTGCGAGTGGCGGACTCCAGACCCGGAGCCTCGCGGTCGAAGCCGAGCATCCGTCGGCAGCGTCATCCACAGGCCGGCGTAGAACGCGACGCCGGCACCGCCGAGGAAGGCGAAGGCGAGGAAGCCCGCACGCACCCACATCACGGGTACGCCGAGGTGGCGGGCCAGTCCCGACGCCACGCCACCGATCCAGACGTCGTGGGTGTCGCGAGTGGCCCGGCGTGGCGATTCAGTCGGGAAGCTCATCGTGCTCCCATGCTCTCACCGTCGACGGCGCCGCCCCATGAGGCAGACCCCTGAGTCAACCCCGAGGCCCGAGCCGCACGACGACGCAGGAATCAGGGCAGTCCCCGATGGTGCGGAGGTCCGGCCACCGCCACGATTGAGGCATGACCACGACACCTCCACCTGCGCCGGAACAGCAAGCCGCCACCGGCCCGCGCGTCTCCTCACCAAGAGATGCGCGAACTCGGCCGCCTGCGTCGCAGCCGCACCGACCGCAAGATCGCCGGCGTGTCCGGCGGCCTGGGCCGCCACTTCGACGTCGACCCCACGATCATCCGGGTCGCCTTCGTCGTTCTCGCCTTCTTCGGCGGCGCCGGCCTGCTGTTGTACGGCGTGGGCTGGCTGCTCGTTCCGGAGGAGGGTGACGAGCGGGCCCGGGTCAACCTCGAACCGTCCACCCGGTCCATCGTGCTGATCGCCTTCACCGTCATCGCGGCGCTGATGATGGTCGGTGACTCGTCGGGCTTCTTCGACTTCCCGTGGCCGCTCGCGGTCCTCGGTGTCGTGGTGCTCTCGATCATGATGAGCCGGAAGGACCGACGCGACGGTGGCCGGGTCTCCCTGACGAAGGACGGGCCGGCCACGGAAGGGCCGACCACCGACAGCACGCGGGGCATGCCGACCCAGCCCTGGGAATCGGCGGGACAGTCGGTCGGGCAACCGGCTCCTGCCGCCTCCCAAGCCCTACCGCGGCCCCGGTCTGTTCTGGGCGTCGGTCGCCCTGATCGCGGCCGCCCTCGGTGTCCTTCGGCTCGTCGAGCTCTCCGGAACCGGGGTCCCGGACGGCGCCTACCCGGCGCTGGCGCTCGGGATCTGTGGCGGCATGCTGGTGCTGGGCGCCTGGTACGGACGGGCAGGTGGGGTGCTGTTCCTGGCCATGCTGTCCGGGCTGGGCCTCGGCGCGGCCAACGCGGCAGAAAACGGCGTCGGTGCCGACGAGCTGCACCGGCCGACGACGTCCGCGAGCGTCGACTCGACCTACAGCATCGGCATCGGCCAGATCGAGGTGGACCTGAGCGAGGTCTCGGACGTGCAGGCCCTCGCCGGTCGCACGATCCGCGTGCACGGCAACGTAGGCAGCATCGAGGTGATCGTGCCCGACGGAATGGACGTCACCGCCACCGGCGACGTCAGTGGTGGGGGAGACGTCGACATCTTCGGCGTGAACGAGGACGGCGACAGCCCACGTCTGACCGGTGCGCACGACGGAGGCATCGCCGCACCCCACCTGACCATCGATGCCGACCTCAACTTCGGCACCATCACCGTGAGGACCCAGTAATGCACCCTCTCAACGTCAGCCACCTCGTGGTCGGACTCGTCCTGCTCGGCATCGCCGGGCAATGGACGGCCGACCACGCCGGCTGGACCAACGGCAACAACTACGTCCTGCCGGTCATGCTCGTCGCAGCCGGCGTCATCGGCCTGGTCGCCTTCGCCCTCCGCGGAGTGACCAGCCGGAGCAACACCTCTACGGACACCACTACCAACACCGACAACCAGGAGACCACCTCATGAGCAACGTCCATCCCACCCCCACGCAGGCGCCCGCAGCCCACAAGCGCCTGACCCGCAGCCGCAGCGACTCCATGATCGGCGGCGTGTGCGGCGGTGTCGCCGAATACACGGGCGTCGACGCCAACCTGGTCCGGCTGCTCGCCGTGCTCGGCACGATCTTCGGCTTCGGTTCCATCCTTGTCGTCTACGTCATCGCGTGGCTGCTGATGCCGCAGGACTGATCCAGCCACGCCCAACCTTGAGCTGCTCCGCATCACTCGATGCGGGGCAGTTCTTGTTGCAGGACTCGGTATCGCAGGTGCGTCACGTCCCGCGCGTCCAGTCGGCGAACGAGTTCAAGCTCAATGTGGTCGGGTCCGAGCGAGTCGAACAGGCGTCGCCCTCCGCCGAGCAGGACCTGCACGAGGTGGATCTCCATCTCGTCGAGTAGCCCTGCTCGCAGCAGCGCCTGCGCCGCGCCGGCGCCGTGCACCATCACCGGACGATCGCCGGCTGCAGCGCGGGCCCGCTCGGCGCAGTCCTCGACGTCGGTGACGAACTGCGCACTGCCGGGCGGTACATCGCCGTCGTCGATATGATGGGTGAGGACGAAGATCGGCACGCCGTCGTGGTGATCACCCTGCCAGCGCCCGGCCAGCTCGAAGGTGCGCCGGCCCGAGATCACCGCGCCGGTGGCCAGCGCTTCGCGGTACACCTGTCCGTTCGGGCCATCCGACTTCCGATCGTCGAGCCAGTTGAACAGCCGCCCGCCGTCGCGGCCGAGCTCCTGGCCCTCACGGTCGTCCGGTCCGGCGATGTATCCGTCGAGCGACATCGACATGTAGAGACGGATCGGTGTGCTCATGCGTACCTCATCTCGTAGCGATGCTGGGCAAACTCGCCATCTAGTACGGCGCGGGCCCGGGCCATATCGATCGTGCTTCTGAGGCTAGGAGGATGTGCGTGCGTGCGCTTGAACGAATCGTGCATGTTCACTGTTCGTCGCAACGGCATCGACGTAGCGGACCAACGAGATGGCCATGGACTTCTCGAAGTCGCCGGCCCTGTCCACGTGTTCCCTGCCGTACTCGTCTCGCCAGGTGATGGTGAAAGGCCGATCGACGGGCGTCCATCGCGTTGCCGCCTTGCAGTCTCGGACGATGATCTTGAGATTGACCACCTGGAATCGAGCGGTTGGTGAGATCGTCACTGGCAGGGCAGGAGCGCGGACTTCGAGACTGGCGTCGGGAGGGTGGATCCTCAAGACGGTCGAAGCGACCGCACCGGACAAGAGGACGCCGCTGGCGACTTGAAGCGGGCTGAATTCGATTCCCCGACCGCTGGTCGCTGCCCGGGGCGGTTCGGCTTTGAACAGCAGGAGCTCGACGGCGTGTTCATCTGCACGAAAGGGCGGCGGTGGCGACGGTCGATCCTGCCACCACAGCACCGCGCCTCCGCCAGCCGCAACGCCGAGTACGAAGGCAAGAAGGGCATGCCGCGTTGTCGCCACTTGGGCGGGACCTTCTCGAACCACGACGGTCGAGACGGACCGACCTGCAGCGTCTCTGCCGGCTGCAGCGCTGTTTCATCGTGAGGATCGCCCACACGCAGGACGATACGCACCGTGGGCGTCGGGCAACGGGCGGCGGCGTACGCATCATTCGATGCGGAGCAGAGCCTGTTGCAGCAGCGCCCGCGCCGTACCCCGCAGCAGTTCGGTCGCCTGGTCGCGGCTGAACCCCGCTACGTCCACCAGCCAGACGAGCGCCTCGATCCCGGTCGCGCTGCGGACCGCAACCGCGAGCCGATGCACCTCCGCGTCGCTCAGGCGAGGCTTCAGCACGGCCAGGGCATCCTCGAACCAGCCCACGGCGCGGCCTTGCCGCAGCGGCAGGTCGTGGGCGGTCGTCTCCGGCTCCAGGGACAACCGCAGCATGATCCGTTGCTGTGGCTCGGTGTCGAGGATGAGCTCGTGGAACGCCTGCACTGCGGCGAGCAGCCGCTCTTCGGGGTCATCGCCGGCGTCCGGAGGGAGCAGCGAGGTCTGCCCGGTCTCGGGATGGGCTGCGAGGAGCAGCGACTTCTGGCTGGGAAAGTAGCGGTAGGCCGTCGTCCGCGAGATGGCCGCCGCGGCGGCGGCCTGCTCGACGGTGGGGGCGGATCCGTCGCGGGCGACCAGGTCACGGGCCGCGGCGACGAGCGCATCACGGGTGCGCTGTTTCTGCCTGGTCCGACCGGACTGCTCATAGCCTGTTGACACGGCGCTCATGGTACCTTAGTTTCATCATGGGACATGCGTCCCATAAACAGGGGAGTCGCCATGAAGACACTGACCGCCACCGTCCGTGAGAGCGGCGAGGGAGAGCAACGCTGGTTCTGTGGTGGCGGACTCATCACCTTGAAGGCGACCGGGCAGGAGACCGGCGGCGCGTTCCTGTTGTTCGAGGACCTGCTCGACGGGGGCAAGGTCACGCCCGTTGCACCTGCATCCCGACGCAGACGAGACGTTCTGCATGCTCGAGGGCGAGATCGCGCTCTTCATCGACGGCGAGCGCCGAGTCCTTGGAGCCGGAGGGGTCGCATTCGTCCCGCGCGGCGTCCCGCACGCTTCATGGTCACCTCGGCACAGGCGCGGATGTGGTGCCTGCAGACGCCCGGCTCGGGCGAGGCCTTCTACCGGATGGCCAGCGAGCCCGTTGTCGAGGGTCAGCCGCCCACCCCCGTCGACTTCGGGCGGGTGCAGGAGGCCGCGGCCGCCACCAACGCGATCCAGATCCTCGGCCCGCCGCCGTTCGAGATGCCCGGCCGCTAGCTCGGGATCCGAAGGTCCGCCCGGACGCTCCACATGTCACGCGTCGACCAACCGTCGCAGGTCAGCATGGACGGCGCAGCGCCGCCGGGCCGACCAGGCAGAGCCAGAGCACAGCACCGGCGACCAGCGCGTTGCACACCAGGTCGGCCACCGGGTCACTGTCGACGACGGGCGGGGTCAGCAGACCGAAGCAGGCGTACGCCGTGGCCGCGCCGGTCGCCGCAGCCAGCACATGCCGGAGCGACCAGCCGCAACGGCGTGACCACCGCCGGAGCGCGATCGCCAGCACGGCGACTGCCACCACCTCGAGCGCCAGCGCCGCCCAATGTGCCGCCTCGAGCGCAATGATCGAGGCGAGGTACGTCGCGATCAGCGCGCCGCCGATGACCCCGACCTTGCCGGAGCCGGGTGTCGGGCGCGTCCGATCGAGCAGGGACGAGACGCTCTTGGGCGGCTCGGGTGCCAGTTGCGGCGCAGCGCGCCCATCGACCAGCAGGATGACGGCGACGGCGACCCCGAGCAGCTGGGCCGGAGCAGCGACGTACGGGTCTTCGGCAAGCGTGATCGCCGTGGTCAGGACCGCCCCGACGACGAACAGACCGATGGCAATCCCCAAACCCCGTCCTCCGAGCCAGGCGACAGCCGCCCGTTCCGGCACGAGCGCCTCGATCAGCGCAATGCTGACGCCGAGGCTGACCACGTGGAGTACGACCACGAAGATCGTCCACCACCCGCCGATGCCGAGCACCGGGATCGCTGCGGGCTCGAGAAGATTGGCGTCGGCGTAGTCAGGGTTGAACAACGACTGCGTGGTCAGGCCCTCCTCGACGAGCGCGAAGGCCGTCGACAGCGTGATGATCATTGGCCAGCCACCTCGCCGACGCCGGGACACCTCACGGATGACGACCGCGGCGCCGCCGTAGAGCGGCGCGAGGAAGAGCAGAAGCCACAGCAGGGTCGCCGGCAGGTTGCCGTGCAAGAACTCGGCCACGATCGGTGCGATCAGGAACAGGCCGGCCGCCGGGCGCCAGGAGCTGCGCATGGCGATCAGCCTCGCCGGGCGAGGTACGCCGAGCTCACGACCTGCACGACCAGATACAGCGGTAGCAGGATCATCAGGGTTTCGTTCGGCTCTCCGAGCGCCGCGGACACGAGGAACCAGCCGGTCATGACCATGACGACCACACCGCTGGTGACCGCGGTCGCTCGGGTGGACAGCAGCTGGTTGCGCTCATCGCCCGCTCCTCCGACCACGCGGACGGCGTCGATGCGTCGACGGCCGAGGTGCAGCACCACGACCAGGGCCACCATCGCGCCCCCGATGAGCAGTCCCGCCGTGAGGCCCTGCCCGATCCCGAACGCGACGCCGGTGAGCACGGCCGAGGCCGCCCACCACCCAACGTCCACGCGCCACTCGTCCTGCCGCTGCGTCGTCATGCCGACACTCCCTGGTCTGCCCCGTCGGGGCTGAACAACTCCTCGATGGTCGTGGCGAAGAACCGCGCCAACGTGAACGCCAGCGGCAGAGACGGGTCGTACCGACCCGTCTCGATCGCGTTGACGGTCTGCCGCGACACGCCAAGCGCGTCTCCGAGCGCTGCCTGCGACAGCCCTCGGTCGAGCCGGCGCTGCCGGACGTGGTTCTCCATGTGTCAAGGGTGCTTGACACATCGATCGGGATGTCAAGGGTGCTTTACATCAATGCTCGTCGCATCCTCTAGCTGGCCGACACCCAGTCGTCCCGCGCCTCGACGACGATGTCGGGGTTGTCGGAGAACATCCCGTCCACTCCGGCGTCCAGGAAGGCCAACGCCTCGGCGTACAGGTCGCCGGTGGCGTTCGGGTCGGTGCCGCGCCGGAAGTTCGTCGCCATGAACTGGTTCTCGGCGCGCAGGGTCCAGATGTGCACCCGCAGCCCCTTGGCATGCGCGTCCGGCACCAGGTCGCTCGGCTCACCGGTCGCGCCCGTCGCCGGGTCGCGCGGGAGCACGAGGTCCTTGTGCGTGCCCAGCCCGTCGGCGTACCTCGCGATGAAGCGCAGGCCGCGCGGGGTGATCAGGTCCGCGTAGGTTCGCGGGTCGCCGGCGGCCACGAGGTCGTACGGCGCCCCTGTGGCGTCGATCAGCTGGGCCAGGAAGACCGGGGTCTTCCGGTTCAGCTCCCGCAGGTTGCCGGTCTCGAAGGACTGGATGATCACCTTGGACCGCTTCTTGTCCAGGTGGTGCCGCTTGAGGGTGCGCACCAGCGGCTCCTCGAGCGAGAGGCCGATCGAGTCGAAGTAGGTCGGGTGCTTGGTCTCCGGGTAGACACCGATCGTGCGGTGCGGCCTTCCGCGACTCCCGCCGGACCAGGTCGAGCACCTCGTTGAACGTCGGGACCTCGTAGCGGCCGTCGAACCGGGTGTTGTCCGGGCGTACGTCGGGAAGGCGTTCCTTCGCGCGCAGGGTCTTGAGCTCCGCGAGCGTGAAGTCCTCGGTGAACCAGCCCGTCTGCTCGACCCCGTCGATCTCCTTGGTGGTCTCGCGGGCGGCGAACTCCGGGTGGTCGGCGACGTCGGTGGTGGCGGTGATGTTGTTCTCGTGCCGGGCGACCAGGACGTGGTCCTTGGTGGACACCAGGTCGGGTTCGACGAAGTCAGCGCCGAGCTGGATGGCGAGCCGGTACGACGCGAGCGTGTGCTCGGGCCGATAGCCAGAGGCGCCGCGATGCCCGATCACCATGGGCTGGGCCTGCTGGGTGATGCCCTGGGAGTGCTCGGCGGGGCCGACGTGGCCGGAGGGACGGAAGAGAAGAGGAGTGGTGAGTCCGAGGATCGCGCCGACGATCCGAGAGATTGGCTTCATCGCTTGGTCCAATACTGGTCGGGGATGGAGACGCTATTGGGAGGATGAATGTCGGGTCAACGCACGTCGAGGAGCAGGTCGGGGTGGTCGGTGATCAGGCCGTCCACACCTGCGTCGAGGAAGGCCCGCGCTTCGGCGACGAGATCGCCGGGCCCGTCGGGGTCGTCGCCGAGGCGCAGGTTGGCCGGCAGATAGCGGTTCTCGGCGCGCAGGGTCCACACGTGCACGGTCAGCCACTGCCGGTGCGCGTCGCGCACCAGGTGCGAAGGCATCCCGATCGAGTCCTCCGCGTCGCGCGGGAGGACGAGGCTCCTGTGCACGCCGATGCCGTCGGCGTACTCGTCGATTGACGCGAGCCCCTCCGGCGTCGCCAGGTCGGCGTACGTGCGCAGGTCACCGGCGGCGACGAGGTCGGCCGCGTGCGTGTCCGCGGCACCCATCAGCTGCAGGACCGGCAGGCGCAGCCGACCGGCGA
Source organism: uncultured Actinomycetota bacterium (assembly GCA_963719255.1). Classification (GTDB taxonomy): domain Bacteria; phylum Actinomycetota; class Actinomycetes; order Propionibacteriales; family Nocardioidaceae; genus Nocardioides. The sequence goes on from CAVRBN010000028.1 coordinate 89,201, forward strand.
GACGGCGCAGGATCGCGGTCTCGAACGACATCACGGTGATCCGTGAGCGGGCGTGGTCGACGTCGTGGCGCCGCAGGTCGGAGAGCAGCGGTGCGTCGAGCGCCAGCCCCACCGAGTCGAAGTACGACGCCTGCTTGAGCTCGGCCATCACCCCGACGGTCCGTCCGTGCCGGGTCGACTCGGCCTGGACCATCGCCAGGATCTCGTTGAAGGTCGGGATGCCCGCCTGCCCGTCGTACGCCGTGTTGGCGCGCCGGATGCCCGGCAACCGTTCTCGGGCAGTCAGCGTCTTGAGCTCGGCCAGGGTGAGGTCGTGGGCGAACCAGCCGGTCAGGGTCGAGCCGTCGATGACCTTGGTGGTCTGACGGTCCGCGAACTCGGGGCGTTCGGCAATGTCCGTGGTGCCGCTGAGCTCGCTCTCATGCCGGGCGACGAGCACGCCGTCCCTCGTCGGAACCAGGTCGACCTCGATGTCGTCGGCGCCCATCGCGATCGCCAGCCGGTAGGCGTCCAGCGTGTGCTCGGGGCGGTAGCCGCTGGCCCCGCGGTGCGCGACGATCGCCGGAGTCACCACCAGCGATTCGGTCCGGCGGGCGACAACGGAGGCAGTGGTCACGCGGGCCATCGTCGTGGCCCGAGCCGTCCGGTCGGTGTCGTCAGGGTGAATGTCGCATGATGACCTCATGGACCTGACCTACTTCCCGGCCCTGGATCACCCCGACCTGGTCGGTGACGCGGTCACCGCCGCACTGGCTGCCTGGCCGCCGGGAGCCGAGGTCAAGGTCGCCGAGATCGACCCGTCCCTTGCCGACACGGCCGCGTTCACGGAGGCGTACGGGCTGTCCCTGCTCGACAGCGCCAACTGCGTGGTCGTTGCCGGCAAGCGGGCCGGAGAGGAGCGGATCGCCGCTTGTGTCGTTCGCGCCGACACCAGGGCCGACGTCAACAACGTGGTCAAGCGCCTGCTCGACGTGCGCAAGGCGTCGTTCCTGTCGACGGAGCGGGCGGTCGAGGAGTCCGGCATGGAGTACGGCGGGATCACGCCGGTCGGCCTGCCTGCCGGCTGGCGCCTGCTGGTCGACTCGAGGGTTGCCGAGATCGAACACGCGATCATCGGCAGCGGCGTCCGCCGCTCGAAGCTGTTCCTGCCCGGCAAACGGATCGGCGACCTGCCCGGCGCCGAGGTGATCGAGGGCCTCGCGAACTAGGCACGGACAAGCGGTATCGCCGACGCGCCGGAGGAGCCGACCCGGCGCGAAGCGGAGGAGCGCGACTTGGACCGCTGTCGCACGGGGGCAGCGTGCCCGCGACGACTGCGGACGTCCGGATCCGCGACCACCGTCCGAGGCAGCTGCGTAACCGTGGGACGGGCGCAACCCAGGCGGGTTGGTCTGAACCGCAACCACAGCGGGTTGGTGCTCCCACCGCACAAACTCGCCCTGTGCACGACTTCGACATCGAAATTCAGCATTCACTCGTCACAACGATGCCATGCACGGTGTGAGCATCCCGACGCATCTGGGAAAACCCTTGGCGGACGCAGGTGCCTCGTCCGTAACGTGGGGAGGTGCGCAGACTCCCACTCGACGACCCCGGGATCGCCGATCATCGCTCCCCCGGCCGGTTCCTCTGGTGGATGGCCCGGGGTCAGCTGCGCACTCTGCTCGGGGGCATGTTCTTCGGCATCGTCTGGATGGGTTCCCAGGCCGTGATGCCGGCCGTCATCGGCACCGCCATCGACCGTGGCGTCGCGGCCCACGACTTCGGCCAGCTCACCCTGTGGGCCGGGGTGATGCTCGTCATCGGCCTGGTCCAGGCGGCGAGCGGCATCATCCGGCACCGGTTCGCGGTCACCAACTGGCTGACCGCGGCCTACCGCACCGTGCAGCTCGTCGCGCCGCCAGGCCACCCATCTCGGTGGCGCGCTGCCGCGCAAGGTGTCGACCGGCGAGGTCGTCGCGATCGGCACCACCGACCTGTCGAACCTCGGCCAGGTCATGGACGTGACGGCCCGCTTCTCCGGCGCCATCGTGTCGTTCGTCCTCGTGGCCGTGATCCTGCTCCAGACGTCCGTGACCCTCGGCCTCCTCGTGCTGATCGGGGTACCGGTGCTGATGCTGATCATCGGTCCCCTGCTGCGGCCGCTCCAGTCGCGCAGCCAGATCCAGCGCGAGCAGATGGGATCGTTGTCCAACACCGCCAGCGACATCGTCGGCGGCCTGCGGGTGCTGCGCGGCGTCGGCGGCGAAGACGTCTTCCTGGCCCGCTACAAGCGCCAGTCGCAGACCACCCGGAGCGCCGGCGTCCAGGTTGCCCGGCTGCAGTCGGTCCTCGACGCCCTCCAGGTCTTCCTGCCCGGCTTCTTCGTGGTGGTCGTGGTCTGGGTGGGTGCCCGCTATGCGGTTGCCGGGACGATCAGTCCCGGAGAGCTCGTCGCGTTCTACGGGTACGCCGCCTTCCTGATGATTCCGCTGCGCACCGCCACCGAGTTCGCCAACAAGTTCATCCGGGCCAGGGTGTCGGCTCATCGAGTCTGCCGGGTGATGGCGCTGACCCCCGACCTGGTCGAGCCCGCGTTCCCCTCCCCCTCGCCGCCCGTGGGATCCGAGCTGTACGACGGCCGTACCGGCCTGCGGGTCTCGGCCGGCGAGCTGGTGGCCATCGTGTCGGACCGGCCGGACGACTCGGCCGCGCTCGCCGACCGGCTCGGTCTCTACTCCGCCGATCCGGACGACGACGTACGCCTGGGCGGCGTACCCCTGACCTCGCTGGCGCGCGCCGAGGTCCGCCGCCGGATCGTCGTGTCCGACACCGGCGCCGCCCTGTTCTCCGGCCGGCTCGGCGACCGGATCGACATCCGGCACAGCGGTCACGACGAGCTGGCCCGGGCGCTCCAGACGGCCAGTGCCGACGACATCTTCGAGGCGTTGCCCGACGGCCTCGACACCGAGGTGGCCGAGCGCGGCCGGACCTTCTCCGGCGGGCAGCGGCAACGGCTGGTGCTGGCGCGGGCCCTGACCGCGGACCCCGAGATCCTCGTCCTGGTCGAGCCGACCAGCGCGGTCGACGCCCACACCGAGGCGCGCATCGCGGCCCGCCTGCGGGCCCACCGTGCCGGCCGCACGACCGTCGTGACCAGCACCAGCCCGCTCATGCTCGACGCCGTCGACCGGGTCGCGTTCCTCCAGGACGGCCTGATCGTCGACACCGCCTCCCACGGTGAGCTGCTGTCCACCAACTCCGACTACCGCCGCGTCGTGACGCGGGAGACCGAGCTGGAGGAGGTTCGATGAGCCTCTCGGCGAACACCGCGCTGCCAGTCTCGTCGAGCCGCCAGGTACGTCGCTACGCCGGCCGGCTCGTGCGTCGGCACCCGCGCACGTTCGGCCTTGCCCTCGGGCTGCACATCCTGGCCGCGCTGTCCGGCTTGGCCGCTCCGGCGTTGCTCGGCGGACTCGTCCAGGCCGTCGACGAGGGCACCACCGCCGGCCATGTCGACAAGATCATCGCGGCGCTGGCGTTCTTCCTGGTCCTGCAGACCGTGTTCACCCGCTACGCGCGCTACGTGTCGCAGTCCTTGGGTGAGGAGATCCTGGCGGAGCTGCGCGAGGACTTCGTCGAGAACACCCTCGCCCTGCCCGTCGGTGTCGTGGAGTCGGCCGGCTCAGGCGACCTGCTCACCCGCACCAGCCGCGACGTCGACCAGCTGGGCTGGTCGGTGCGCTGGGCCCTGCCGGAGTGGACGATCGCGGTCGTCACGGCCGTCCTCACCTTCGCTGCCGCCCTGTTCGTCGGCTGGTGGGTCGCCCTGCCGTGCCTGCTCGGCCTCCCGGCGCTGGTGATCGGGCTGAAGTGGTACCTCGCCCGCGCCAAGGACGGCTACCTGCGGGAGAGTGCGACGTACTCCAAGATCAACGCGACCCTCACCGAGACCGTCGAGGGCGCCCGCACCATCGAGGCGCTCGGCCTGGAGAAGGAGCGGGTCACGGCGATCGACGACGACTGCGCCGACTCGTACGCCGCGGAGCGCTACACCCTGTTCCTCCGGACCGTGTTCTTCCCGTCGATGGAGGTGTCCTACCTGCTGCCGACGGTGGCGACCCTGTTGTTCGGCGGCTGGCTGTACACCCAGGGCTCGGTGTCGCTCGGGGAAGTCACGGCAGCGACCCTCTACGTGCAGATGCTGATCGACCCGGTTGACCGGATCGTGTCGATCCTCGACGAGCTCCAGCTCGGCCAGGCGTCCCTGGCGCGGCTGCTCGGCGTCGCGGAGGTGCCCGACGACCGCGAGGTCTCCGGCGCCCAGCCCCTCGGCGAGAAGCTCGACGCCGCGGACGTCCGGTTCTCGTACGTCGAGGGACGCGACGTCCTCCACGGCGTCGACCTCTCGGTCGGCGTCGGCGAGCGGATCGCCATGGTCGGCCCCTCGGGTGCCGGCAAGTCGACCCTGGGCCGGCTGCTGGCCGGAATCCACCCGCCGCGCACCGGATCGGTCACCGTCGGCGGCGTCGGACTGACCGAGCTGCCGCTCGACGACCTGCGGGGACACGTCGCCCTGGTCACCCAGGAGCACCACGTGTTCGTCGGCACGATGCGCGAGAACCTTGCGCTGGCCGCGCCTCCCGGCGCGACCGAAGCGGACATCTGGGCTTCCCTGGCGGCGGTCGACGCCGACGAGTGGGTGTGCGCGTTGCCGAACGGCATCGAGACGGTGGTGGGGTCTGGCGGGCGCGCGTTGACGGCCGCCCAGGCGCAGCAGCTGGCCCTGGCGCGACTGGTGCTGGCCGACCCGCACACCCTGGTCCTCGACGAGGCCACGTCGCTGATCGACCCGCGGGCCGCGCGGCACCTGGAGCGCGGTCTGGCCGCCGTACTCCATGGCCGGACGGTGATCGCGATCGCCCACCGGCTGTTCTCGGCACACGACGCCGACCGGGTGGCAGTGGTCGAGGACGGCGTGATCTCGGAGTTCGGTTCACACGACGAACTGGTCGCGGCCGGTGGCTCGTACGCCGCCCTCTGGGACTCCTGGAACGGTCACACAGCGCGACTCCTGACCCCTGCGCCGTCGGGGAGCCCTCGGGGAAAACCCCGATGAAATTGTCGGAGCTTGGTGGTCTTATATGTTCATGCACCGACAAATCGCTGGCAAACTCACCGGTCGCGTCACCAAGTGGATCGTCCTCGCCTTCTGGCTGATCCTCCTCGTCGGGTCTGCCGGGCTTCGCCCAGAAGCTGACCGACGTCCAGAACAACGAAGCCTCCTCCTGGCTGCCCGCCAGCGCCGAGTCCACCAAGGCGCTCGAGAAGCTGGGTCCGTTCCAGGACGAGAACGACATCCCCACCGTCGTCGTCTACGAGCGCGAGCTCCGGCCTGACCGAGGCGGACCTCGCCGCGGCCCGCGAGCAGGCGACGGAGATGGCGAACCTCGACGGGGTCGAGGGCGAGGTGTTCGGGCCGCAGGTGTCCGAGGACGGCCAGGTCGCCCAGACCGTGGTCACCTTCAACTTCGGCGTCAACGGCTGGAACGACATGCCTGACGCGGCCGACGAGCTGCGCGACGCTCACCGAGATCGACGGCGTCACCACGCACATCGCCGGCGCGGGTGGTCAGGCGGCCGACGCCGCGGAGGCGTTCGAGGGCATCGACAGCACGCTGCTGTTGGCCACCCTGGGCGCGGTGATCGTGATCCTGCTGCTGACCTACCGCAGCCCGGTGCTCTGGGTCCTGCCCATCCTCTCCGCCGGCTTCGCGCTGTTCGTCGCGCAGGCGCTGATCTACTTCCTCGCCAAGTACGCCGACCTCACGGTCAACGGCCAGAGCCAGGCGATCCTCACGATCCTGGTGATCGGCGCCGGCACCGACTACGCCCTGCTGCTGGTCGCCCGCTACCGCGAGGAGCTGCGCCGCCACGAGGACCGGCACGAGGCGATGGCGTTCGCCCTGCACCGGGCGGCGCCGGCGATCGTGGCCAGCGCGGTGACGGTGATGCTCGGCATGCTCTGCCTGCTGTTCGCCGAGATGAACTCCACCGCCGGCCTGGGCCCGGTGGCGGCCATCGGCATCGGCGTGACGCTCCTGGTGATGATCACGCTCCTGCCCGCGCTGCTCGTGATCCTCGGCCGCTGGGTCTTCTGGCCGAAGCGTCCGACGTTCGGTTCGCCCGAGCCCACCCAGACCGGTCTGTGGGCCCGCGTCGGTCGGCGGATCGTCGAAGCGCCCCCGCGCCGTCTGGGTGGTGACGGCTCTCCTGCTGGCCGTGGCCTGCCTGGGACTGTTCCGGCTGGAGGCCTCCGGGCTCTCCACCGAGGACAGCTACACGAAGGAGTTCGACTCGATCGTGGGCCAGAAGGTCCTGGCCGAGCACGGCCTCTTCGACCAGTCCAACACCGTCCAGGTGGTGGCCAACGCCGACCAGGCCGATGCGGTCCGCGAGGCCATGACCGGCATCGACGGGCTCGCGCGAGCCGCAGCGAGCCGCGTCGGCGCCAAGTCCGGCGTGGCCTTCATCGAGGCCGCGATGGCGGGCGACGCCGCGTCGCAGACAGCGTTCGACATCGTCGAGCAGGTCCGCGACAGCGTGCACGGGGTCGAGGGCGCCGACGCGCTCGTCGGCGGCTGGTCGGCGGTCTACCTCGACACGAAGATCGCGGCCAACCGCGACAACGTGGTGATCATCCCGATCGTGCTGGTGATGGTGCTGCTGATCCTCATCGTGCTGCTGCGCGCGCTCGCCTCGCCGCTGATCCTGCTCGCGACCGTGGTGCTGTCGTTCGGCGCCGCGCTCGGCTTGTCCGCACTGCATCTTCGAGTACGTGTTCGGCTTCGCGGGCTCGGACCCGTCGTTCCCGCTGTTCGCGTTCGTGTTCCTCGTCGCGCTCGGCATCGACTACAACATCTTCCTGATGACCCGGGTCCGGGAGGAGACGATGCACCGCGGGACCCGCCAGGGCTCGCTGGTGGCGCTGACCTCGACCGGTGGCGTGATCACCTCGGCGGGGCTGGTGCTGGCGGCGACGTTCCTGTTGCTCGGCACGATCCCCGTGGTCTTCCTGGCCGAGCTCGGGGTGGCCGTGGCGCTGGGCGTCATGCTGGACACGATGATCGTGCGCTCGGTCCTCGTGACGGCGCTCAACCTCGACCTCGGCGGCAAGATCTGGTGGCCGAGCAAGCTGGACAGCGGGTCGCCCGTCCTCGAGGAGGAGGAGTCCAGGGAAGTGTCGGCCTGATCATCGCAGCTACCTGAGACTCCCCCATCCCAGCCAGGGATGGGGGAGTTTTCGCCTTTGGGTCTGGGTGCCGGGGGTGGGGTCGCTTGCCGTTGTGACAGCGGTTCTGACACGGTTGCGGGATGAAGCTCTCGACGCCGCTGATGTATTCCGGAAACCCCCGCGAGGCGGCCGACCAGGTGGCGGAGCTCGAGAAGGCCGGGCTCGACACCGTGTGGGTGGCCGAGGCCTACGGCTTCGACTCACCCACGCTGATGGGCTACCTGGCAGCCAAGACCGAGACGGTCGAGATCGGCTCGGCCATCCTGAACATCTACTCCCGCACCCCCGGGGCGCTCCTGCAGACCGCAGCGGGACTGGACAACGTGAGCAACGGCCGAGCGATCATCGGGCTCGGCGCGTCCGGGCCCCAGGTCATCGAGGGCTTCCACGGGGTCCCCTACGACCGGTCGGTGGGCCGCACCCGAGAGATCATCGACCTGCTCCGGCGCGGCCTGCGGCGCGAGACGCTCACCAGCGACGGCATCTACAAGCTGCCGCTCCCCGAGGGACAGGGCCTCGGACTCGGCAAGCCGCTGAAGCTGCTGACCAAGCCCGAGCGTCGGAGCATTCCGCTCTACATCGCGGCCCTCGGCCCCAAGAGCGTCGAGGGCGCCGCGACCTACGCCGACGGCTGGCTGCCGTTCCTGTTCCTGCCCGAGCGGGCCGACCAGGTCTGGGGCGACTCGCTGCGGTCGGGACTGGCCAAGCGCCAGGAGGGCCTGGCCCCGTTGGAGATCTCGGCCGGCGGAATGGTCGCCATCGGCGAGGACGTCAAGGGCCTGCTCGACCTGGCCCGCCCCACCTACGCGTTGTACGTCGGCGGCATGGGCGCCCGCGGCAAGAACTTCTACAACGACCTCGCCTGCGCGTACGGCTGGGAGAAGGAGGCCAAGAAGATCCAGGACCTCTACCTCGGTGGCAACAAGCGCGACGCCGAGGCCGAAGTCCCGCTCGAATGGCTGGAGCTGGGCAACCTGGTCGGCCCGGCGTCGTACGTCAAGGAGCGGCTCGCCGCCTTCCAGGAAGCGGGCATCACCAACCTGCAGGTCTCGCCGGCCACCGAGGACCCGGCCGCCACGATTCGGCAGCTCAAGGAATGGGTGTCGTGAGCGCCCTGCATGACCCCGCTATGACCCCGCTATGACTGGGCGCGACATCTTCGACGACGAGCACGAGGCCTTTCGCGCCGCCGTGGGCACCTTCCTGGACAAGGAAGTGGTGCCGCACCACGACAGGTGGGAGGTCGAGGGCGTCGTCGACCGCGAGGTCTGGGTCAAGGCCGGCGCCCAGGGCCTCCTCGGCCTCCAGCTCGACGAGGAGTACGGCGGCGGCGGGACACCCGACTTCCGCTACAACGCGGTGATCGGCGAGGAGATGGCGCGCCGTGGCGTCTACGGCGCGGCGTTCCCGTTGTTCAACGACATGATCGTCCCCTACCTCGCGTCGAGCGCGAGCGACGAGCAGAAGCAGCGGTGGTACCCCTCGTTGTGCTCCGGCGAGACGATCGCGGCGATCGCGATGAGCGAGCCGGGCGCCGGGCTCCGACCTTCAGGGGATTCGCACGAGCGCGGTCGATGCCGGTGATCACTACGTGCTGAACGGGCAGAAGACGTTCATCTCCAACGGCATCCTGGCCGATTTCGTCGTGGTCGTCGCCCGCACCGATCCGGACGTCGGGCACAAGGGCATCAGCCTGCTGGTCGTCGAGCGCGGCATGGACGGCTTCACCCGTGGCCGCAACCTGGAGAAGATCGGCCAGCACGCCCAGGACACCGCCGAGCTCTTCTTCTCCGACGTCCGGGTGCCGAAGGAGAACCTGCTGGGCGAGGAGGGCTCCGGCTTTCTGCACCTCATGACGAACCTGTCCCAGGAGCGGCTCTCGATCGCGGTGGGCGCGGCAGCGGCGTGTGAGGCGATCTTCGACCTGACCCTGAACTACGCCAAGGACCGCACCGCGTTCGGCCGGGCGATCGGCAGGTTCCAGCACAACCGCTTCGTGCTCGCCGAGATGGCCACCGACGCCCACATCGCCCGGGTCTTCGTCGACGACTGCCTCAAACGCCACGTTGCCGGTGAGCTCGACCCCAAGACCGCGTCGATGGCCAAGTGGTGGATCACCGAGGTGCAGAAGAAGCTCGTCGACCAGGGCGTCCAGATGCACGGCGGCTACGGCTACATGTCCGAGTACCCCATTGCCCGCGCCTACGTGAACAGCCGGGTCCAGACCATCTACGGTGGGACCACCGAGATCCAGAAGGAGATCATCGGCCGCTCCCTCGGCATCTGACCAGGGCGGCCGCGCGACGGGGGAAGGGAAGCGCGATGGGGCATCCGAGACTGGCGGTTGCGCTGGTGGCGATCCTCGTCCCCCTGCTGGGCCTGCTTTCGACGGGCATGCCACTCGGCTCGCCGGCCCCCGAGGCGGCGGCACCGACGGATCCGGCGGTCAGGTTCAACAACGTCGACGAGATCGCGCAAGCCGAACGTGATCCTGTTCCTCACCGACGACCAGACCCTGTCCGACATGCGCGTGCTGAGTGCCGTCAAGCGCAGGATCGGTGGGCGTCGGCACCACCTTCTCCCGCGCCTTCTCGTCGTACCCCCTGTGCTGCCCCGCGCGGGCCACCCTGCTGACCGGCCAGTACGCGCACAACCACGGGGTCATGGGCAACACACCACCGCATGGCGGCTTCCAGGCGTTCGACGATGACGAGACGCTGGCCGTGTGGCTCACGCGAGCGGGCTACAACACGCTCCTGCTGGGCAAGTACCTCAACGGCTACGAGGCGCCCTGCGACGAGGACCTACCTGCCCCCGGGGTGGGCGCAGTGGCAGGTCCCGGTGGTGGGCATCTACAACTACCGCTCCTTCACGATGAACGAGAACGGCCGGCTCGTCCACTACTCGTCGCAACCCGGTCGACCACGTCCGCGACCGAGGGCATCGAGCTGATCCAGCGCTATGCCGCGCAGGAGAAGCCGTTCTTCCTGCAGGCGGGGTTCTTGGCTCCGCACACCGGGGGGCCGGTCGAACCGGGCGACCCGATCGCGGTGAACGGTCCGCGATGCCCTCAAGACGCCCGGAGTGGCACCGGAGTACCGAGACGTCTTCCGCCAGGCTCCCGCTGCCCTCCAAGCCGTCGATCCTCGAGCGCAACATGTCGGACAAGCCGTCGATGACCCGGCGTGCGGAACCGTCCGCGCTGGGAGTTCCGGGAGGCCTACCAGCAACGCCTGGAGTCGCTGCTCTCGGTGAACAAGGCGGTGAACCGCATGATGGACGCCCTCGAGGCCACCGGCGAGGCCCAGCACACGCTGGTCATCTTCGCGTCGGACAACGGGCACCTCGTCGGTGAGCACCGCGGCTTCGGCAAGGTCGTGGGCTACGAGGAGTCCGTCCGGGTGCCGCTGATCATCAGTGGTCCTGGCTTCAGGTCCGGGGTCCGGCGCAACCAGCTGGTGACCTTGGCCGACCTCACCAGCACCATCGCGCAGGCGACCGGCGCCGTCCCCACTCTGCTGCAGGACGGTCGGCCGCTGCAGGCCCTCAGCCGCGACCCCCGGGTCGCCAGCCACCGGTCGATCCTGCTCGAGGCCGGGCCGACGCCGCGGACAGGCGGTCAGCGGCTGTACACCGGAATCCGCACCCCTGACGGGTTGTCCTTGCTGGTGTGGCACACCGGAGCCGTGGAGTACTACGACCTCCACGAGGACCCGTTCCAGGTCGACGGACGGGTCAGCGGCACCGAGACCGTCGCGGAACGTGACGCCCTGATCGCGAGGCTCGACGCGCTGAAGGACTGTGCCGGGGCGACCTGTCGGTAGCGGCGTACCTCAGGCCAGGACGGCCTCGGCCTCGACCTCCACGAGCATGTCCGGGGTGAAGAGCGCCTGAACGCCGATCACCGTCACCGCGGTGCGGGGCAGACCGGGCAGCCGCGCGAACGCGGCAGCGCCACCTGCCATGAACTCCTCGATCTTGGACGGGTCCCAGCCGGGGACGTAGAAGCGCAGCCGAACCACGTCCGAGACCGCACCCCCGGCGGCCTCAACCGCGAGGCGGACGTTGACGAGCGCTTGCTCGACCTGGGCGCTGAGCCCCTCGGCCAGTGATCCGGACGCGTCGGCGCCCGTCTGTCCGGACAGCAGAACCAGGCGTCCCGCAGGTGCGGACGCAGCATGGGCGAATCCCTCGGCGATCGGTGGGTAGCCGGGGATGTCGTGCGATGTGATGGTCATGCTGGCGATCGTAGGGACGACCACCGACATCGACGTTGGTGGCGGATTCGAGCGTCGCGACCGCCCAGATCAAGCAGCTACAGCCGGGCCGCCGCATCGGTCCCGGGCCTGACGAGCAGGGAGTCGACTCCGAAGACGATGGAGCTCGCGTTGAAGGGGATGTCCTGCTCGGCGAGGCGCATCTCGGGGAAGCGTCGGGCGAGCGCGGGGTAGGCAGCGCGCAGTTCCATGCGGGCCAACTCGGCCCCGACACAGCGGTGCAGCCCGAAGCCGAACGCGAGATGCGGCCGCATCGGGCGAGTCGGGTCGAACGACTCGGGATCGGCGCCGTACACGTCGTCGCGACTGGCTGCCGGTAGCGAGGCAAGCACGACGTCGCCCTTGGCGACCGGGACGCCACCGACGACGACGTCCTGCTTCGCGAAGCGCGGGAACGCCACCTGAACGACGGAGAGGTAGCGCAACAGTTCCTCGACGATCGGGTCAACCGGGGCTTCATCTGTCTGGAGACGCTGCCACCACTCCGGCTTGTCCAGGAGTACGGCGGTGCCGAGGGCCAGCATGCCGGCGCTTGTCTCCATCCCGCCCGTGAACACCCCGTCGGCGAGCCCACCGAGATCGTGGTCGCCGATCTCGGCGCCGTGGTCGCGCACGATCTGGCCGATCAGGCCGGGACCCGGGTCGTTCCGCTGGCGCGCGGCCTCGGCCAGCAGGAACTCGCGGGACCCGGAGATCGCCCCGAACGCGGCACCACCCTTGGTGACGTCGAACCTGGCCGAGCCAAGCTTGCGGAAGATCTCGCGGCGCTCGTCGGGGAGTCCGAGCAGCTCGCAGATGACCAGGAACGGAACCGCGAACGCGAACGTCGGGACCAGGTCGACGACCTCCGTCTCCTCGGCCTGACGGGCGATCTGGTCCAGCTGGCGGTCGACGATCCGGGTGACCATCGGCCGGATCCGCTCGAGCCGGCGCATGGTGAACTCCGGCGTGAGCAGCTTGCGGAACTTGGTGTGTTCGGGTGGGTCGGTGAAACCGAGGCCCCCGATGTCGCCGCCAACGGCGCCGCTCTTGCCGACGTAGGGCCGGATGTCGGTGCTGTAGGAGGACATGTCGCCGAGCACCTCGCGGGCCAGGTCGTGTCCGGTCACGAGCCACACGTTCATGCCCATGAAACTGGTCAGCTTGTGGATCGGGTCGGTCGCCCGGACCTCGGCCAGCCGCGCCGGCGGGTCCATCCCGTCGCGGTGCAGCGGCCAGGCCAAGGCGTCGGGCACGTTGTCCCATCGCGTCAGGTCGATGCCGCCACCACGCCGGGCCGCGACCCAGACGAGTAGCCGTCGTATCGATGCCTGTGCTGCCTTGCGCACTGTGTACCCCTGCCGATCACGGACGGTTCCGACCCTAAGTCTGACCCCTGCCGAGCCCAGACGGATCAGGGACACCCCCCAGAATCCCCCGGAGCGCGTCACGACTCCCAGACGATCTCGACCTCGAAGCCCTCGGAGTTCTCGAGGAACAGGGCCGTGTGCTGGTCGCCTCCCGCGTGCGGGTAGCGGTCGGCGTACAGCTCGTGCCAGCCGTGCGCGGACGACTCGGCCCGCATCCGGTCCAGCAACGCCCGCTCGTCGGTCACCAGAGCCAGGTGGTTCAGGCCCGGCCGGAGCCGATCGTGGGGCTCGTCGAGCTGGTCGGGAGAGCGCTGCATGAACACGTAGGTGCCGTCGGGGTGCGCCCAGGAACAGCCCGTCGTACCGGAGGCGTCCTCCCAGCCGAGCTCCCCGAGCAACCAGCCCCACTCGCCTGCGGCCTCGACCGGATCGCTGACCCAGAGGTCGAGGTGATGTACCGCACGCGCCACGAGATCACCCTGCCACGAAATCAAGCACGGGGGGCTGCGGCCCCTCCCAGGCCCCGCAACCCCCCGGCAAAAATGATGGTAACTCCAACTGCCCGTCGTTAACCCCGTCCGCTGCTGGCTCTTGCCCTGCGCGAAACCGAGTCGATGGCGACTGCGAGCAGCAGCACCGCGCCGGTCACCATGAACCGAACGGACGAGTCGACGCCGATCAGGTTCAGCCCGGACTGGATCGCCTGGAGGACCAGGATCCCGAGCATGGCCGAGTAAGCAGACCCACGCCCACCGAACAGGCTGGTGCCACCGATGACGGCGGCGGCGATCGCGGTCAGGTTGGTGTCGGTCGTGCCGCTGGCCTGCGAGACCGAGGTCACCTGCGCCGCGACGAGAATGCCGCCGAGCGCAGCGAACGTGGAGCACAGCACGAAAGCCGGACAGGTAGACCCGGTCCACCTTGATGCCAGAGCGCCGAGACGCCTCCTCGTTGCCACCGACCGCGAACAGGTGCCGGCCCCACGTCGTACGTCGAAGCGCGAAGTCCATGACCACGACGAGGATCGCGAAGAACACCCACAGGTAGCCCCACCCCCGGTCGATGTTCAGGTAGTACGTGAGGTAGCCCAGCCCGGCCGCCAGGGCCACTGTCTTGGCGATGATCAGGGGCACCCACGGCGTGCTGAGCCCGGCTTGTTGCCTGGTGCGGTAGGTCCAGAGCTGCCCTCCCAGGAAGAGCGGGCGATCAGCACGACGAGCGCGTAGGACACGCCGACAGGGAGGAACTGGAAGCGCGCGAAGTCGATCAGCCAGGAGTTCGCCGGGGAGGTTGAGGGTCCCTTCCTTCCCGAGCACGTAGAGCAGGAGGCCCTGGAAGCCCAAGAGGCCCGCCAGGGAGAACACGAAGCTCGGGACGCCCACTCGGGTGTAGAGCAGGGCGTAGAAGAGTCCGACCGCCACCCCCACACCGATGCCGACCAGCAAGCCGAGTGCCATGGACTGCTCGTGGCGTACGACGAGCACCGTCATGCTCGCGGCAGCGAGCCCGCTCACGGAGCCGACCGACAGGTCGATCTCGCCGAGCAGCAGAACCAGCACAATGCCGAGCGAGATCACCCCGATCGGGGCGGCGAACTGCATGATGCTCACCAGGTTGCGCGAGGACAGGAAGATGGGCTCGGCCGAGTAGAAGACGATGCTGATGATCACGAGGCCGAAGACCACCGGAACGCTGCCGAGCTCACCCGACCGCGAGCCGGTTCCATTCCTGTTTGGCATATCCGACGAAGCCCTGGGTCTTGATCAGGCGCTCGTCGAGCAGATCAGCCGCGATCTGCGACACGGGTTCAGCCATGACTTCCGTCCTTGTTCTTGGCGGCTCGCTCCGCGACCACGTTGTCTGACGCTCCGGTGATCGCAGCCACCAGCTCGGCGGTCGACACGTCCTCCACCCGGAATTCGGCGGCGTTACGGCCCAAGCGGAGGACGACGATCCGGTCCGCCACCGCCTGGACGTCGGCCATGTTGTGACTGACCAGGATTACGCCGAGCCCGGTCTCGCGCAGCCGCTCGATCAGGTTGAGCACCTCGGCGGTCTGGGCGACGCCGAGGGCGGCGGTCGGCTCGTCGAGCATGACCACCTTGGGCTTGCCGACCAGCGAACGGGCGATCGCCACGGTCTGCCGCTGCCCACCCGAGAGGCTGGCGATGGGGATCCGGACCGAGGGGATCTTCGCCGAGAGGGTGCGCAGCAATCGCCACGACTCCTTCTCCATCTGCACCTCGTCGAGAACCGCTCCCTGGGTCCGCTCCTGTCCGAGGAACAGGTTGGCCACGACGTCGAGGTTGTCGCACAGGGCGAGGTCCTGGAACACGGTCGCGATCCCGAGAGCCTGCGCCTGGCTCGGGCCGCCCACCTTGACCTCCTGCCCGCTCAGCGAGATCGTTCCGGCGTCATTCTGGTAGACGCCAGCGATGATCTTGACCAGCGTGGACTTGCCGGCGCCGTTGTCGCCGACCAACGCCACCACCTCGCCGGCGGCCACGTGGAGGTGGACGTCCGTGAGCGCCTGGACGGCACCGAATCGCTTGGCGACGCCGGTCAGGGAGAGCACGCTCTCCCCGACCGGCGCCTTCGCCAGACTTGTCATCACTGCAGCTGGGCAGCCGCGCAAGCGTCGGCGTAGTCAGCGGTGCAGATCTCGTCGACCGTGTAGAGCCCGTCCTTGACCACGGTGTCGGCGACGTTGTCCTTCGTCACCACGATCGGGTCGTAGATGTAGGACGCGACACCCTCGAAGTCCGTGGTGTCAGCCGGCTCCTCTTCGTTGGCCAGGTCGACCGCCAGCTGGGCGGCGCCCTCTGCCTCGATCTTGTACGACTTGTAGATCGTCATGTACTGCTCCCCGGCGAGGATTCGCTGAATCGCTGCGACCTCGGAGTCCTGCCCGGTGACCGGGGGAAGGGCGTCGGGAGAGACGCCTCGCACCAGTCAGGGCCGCAATCGCGCCGCCGGCCTGTTGGTCGTTGGCTGCGTAGACACCCTCGATCTTGTCGGCGCCGAACTTGGTGATCTGGTCGTTGGTGAACTGCTGGGCTTCCTCTGCGCTCCAGTCCGGGTTGTCGAACTCCGCAAGGATCTTCAGGCCCGACGCGTCGAGGACGCTGTGGGCGCCCGCCTTGAACTGTGCGGCGTTCGGGTCCTTGGGGTCGCCGTTGAGGACGATGATGTTGCCCTTGTCGCCCATCGCGTCAACGAGCGCCTGAGCCTGGAACTTGCCGACCGTCTCGTTGTCGAAGGAAAGGTAGTAGTCGGCGTCGGCGATGAACCGGTCGTAAGCCACGACCTGGGCTCCGCCTTCCTGCGCGGACTTGACCATGCCCCCGGCACCGGGACCGTTCACGGGGTCGAGCACGATGACGCTCGCGCCGTCCGTGATCGCGGTTTCGACTTGCTGGGCCTGCTTCTGCTCGTCCTTGTCGGCGTTGTAGTAGTTGACCGTGCAGTCGGAGCAGAGTTCCTTGACCTTCGCCTCGAACAGCGGTCGGTCAAACGCCTCGTAGCGGGTGGTCTCGGACTCAGGCAGCAGCAGGGCGATGGTCTTGCCGCCATCCTCGTCGCCTTCTTGTGCCTCGTTGGCGCCACAGGCGGCCAGGCCCGCGCTGCCGATGAGCACGGCGGCGGTCGATGGCCGCGGTGCGGGTGAATACAGAAGCCACGGGGGTCCTCCTCGGGAGTGGGCACGAAGCCCAGGGGGATGCGGGTATCGAACGCCAAAAGTGTCCTGCACCACACGGCTAATGGTCAAGACATGAAAGCAAACCGATTGAAATTCGTTATTTTGGCGCTGTTTCCTTCAACTCTTGACTGCTGTGGGTGCCTTCGAGCACAGTTCTGCCATGACCGACGCGCGCGGCGCCCTGCCCTCCCCGGGATCCACCGCGTCGCTGCGCCCGGCGAACCAGCGCCGGGTCGTCGAGCTGCTGCGCGGGCACGGCGACGACGAGATCACCCAGGCCGAGATCACCCGGGTCACGGGTCTCGCGTCGGGCACCGTCTCCAACATCGTGCGCCAGCTCGTCTCGGTCGGGTTGATCGAGACCGAGCCCGGCAGCGGGCGCCGAGGCACCGTCGTACGCCTGGCCCGGGCCGCTGGCGTGGTCGCCGGCATCGACTTCGGTCACACCCACCTCGCGGTGGCCGTCGCCGACGTGTCGGGCCGCGTGATCGAGGAGGTCCGGCATCCGCTCGCGTCGGACCATGCGTACGGCGACGGGCTGGACCTCGCCTCATCCCTGCTCGACGACCTGCTCGAGAAGATCGGCCTCGCCAGCAGCGACGTCCGAACGATCGGGCTGGGTCTGCCCGCGCCGATCAGCGACGACGTCGTCCGATCGTCGGCCATCCTGCCCGGCTGGGTCGGCGTGAACGCCGTCGAGGTCGCCCAGGCCAGGTTCGGCTGCCCGTGCACATCGACAACGACGCGAACCTCGGCGCCCTGGCGGAGCACCGGGTCGGTGTGGCGCAGGACGAGACCGACGTCGTGTTCGTGAAGATCTCCTCTGGTGTCGGCGCCGGGCTGATCGTCGACGGCCAGATCTTCCGCGGTTCCCACGGCTCGGCGGGCGAGATCGGTCACCTCACCCTCGACGAGCAGGGGCCACTCTGCCGCTGCGGGAGCCGGGGTTGCCTGGAGGCCTACGCGTCCACGGAGACCGCGATCGCGATGATGTCCGCGCAGCTGCCGAACGCCACGATCGACGACATCTTCAAGGTTGCCCGCGAGGGCAACGTCGCCGCGATGCGCCTGCTCGAGGATGCCGGACTCCACGTGGGGTGGGGCCTGGCAACCGTGGTCAACCTGCTCAATCCCGGCATCATCGTGGTCGGCGGCGACATGGCCCGGGCGGGCGAGCTGCTGCTCGACTCGGCCCGTCTCGGCCTGCGCAGGCACGCCCTCGCCGACGCGGCCACGACGCCCGTCGTACTCTCCGAGCTCGGGGAGCGGGCGTCGATGGTGGGCGCGGTTCTCCTGGCAGCGGAACGCACCGACCTGCTCAGCTGATTCCCAGCTCCTCGCAGCGCTGGCGAAGCTCGGGCGTGCACATCTCGTCGATGGTGACGACGCCGTCGCGCACCACGGTGTTGGTCAGGTTGGCGATGGTGACCGGCACCGGATCGAAGATCACCGACGGCACACCCTCGTAGTCCTCGACGCCCTCGACGTCGTCCCCGTCGAGGAGGTCGACGGCGATCTCGGCGGCCCGGTCGGCCTCGTCCGGGAACGACTTGTAGACCGTCATCGTCTGCTCCCCCGTGATGATCCGCTGCAACGCAGTCAGCTCGGAGTCCTGCCCGGTGATGACGGGGACCCTGCGATCGGCCTTCCGGAAGGCTGCTGCGACGCCTTCCGCTTGAGTGTCGTTGGCGGCGTAGACCGCGTCGATCCGGTCATCCGCGAGAGCCTCGAGCTGTTCGGTGACCCAGGTTTCGGCCGCGTCCGGATCCGAGTCGGCCAGATCCTCCTCGGCCAGGATCTCGACGCCCGCGTCGTCGAACGCCTCGTGGGCGGCCAGTTTCATCGCCGTCGCGTTGGTGTCGCCGACGGCACCGTTGAGCATCAGGATCCGGGGTGCCTTGCGGCTGGCGTCGAGCAGCGCCTCGGCCTGGAGGGTCCCGACCCGGCTGCCATCGAACGAGACGTGGTAGTCGGCCCCGCTGACGAACCGGTCGTAGGCGATCACCGGGGTGTCCCCCGCTGCCTCGACCATCGACTCCCCGGCGTCGGTGTCGACCGCGGCCAGCACGAAGACGTCGGCGTCGTCTTCCTTGGCCTGCCCCAGCTGGTCCTGCTGGGTGTCCGCGTCGCCGCCGGCGTTGTAGACCTTGACCTGGCAGTCCGCACAGCTCGCCTCGACGGCCGCCTCGAACGCCGTCCGGTCCACGTTCTCCCAGCGGGAGGACGCGCTGTCGGGAAGCAGGAATGCAATCACCTGGCGATCCTCGCTTCTGGCAGCCGGACAGGCCCGCTGCGAGGAGCAGGGCTGCGGCAGGAGCGCCAAGGCGCCGGGACAGCCGCGTCCTGCGGGTCGGTTCGATCCGGTGGCGCATCAGGTCAGGTCGGCGTACTCGGGATGCTTCTCGATGTAGGCCTTCACGAAACGGACACTGCGCCACCACCTTCAACGTCCCCTTGCGACGTACGTCGTCCAGCGCCTCACGCACCAGTGTGCTTCCGACCCCGTGGCCCTCGAGGTGGACCTCGGTGTGGATGAACACGATGTCGGCGCCGCGCAGCCGATACGCGGAGAACCCGGCCAGCTCGCCGTCGACGTGCGCCTCGTAGCGGCTGCGCTCGGCGTTGTCGGTGACCTCCACGCTCATCGGCTCCCTCACCCTCCGTCGACTTCACGGAGTCCCTCTCGGTGAGGACTCCGACCGGAGCAAAACTATCGGTCCGGAGCATGATCCCGACACGTCCCGCCGTGACGATGACACGACCCTCTGCCCTTGGGTAGTTTGAGGAAATGAGCAGCCGGGGACGCATGGCCCAGGTCGCGATCCTTCTCCTGCTGGCGCTGTCCTCGGGCTGCGGCGGCTCGGAGGACTCGTCCGACACCACTCGATCACCCTCTACACCTGCGTGAGTGACACCACGATCGGGCCGGTGATCGAGGCGTTCGAGGACGCCAACCCCGGCACCAAGGTCGAGCTCTACCGCGCCCCGACCGGTGACCTGAACGCCCGGGTGGCCGGTGACGTCCGGTCCGGCGGTCTGAAGGCCGACGTCGTCTGGGCGTGCGACCCGCTGACCATGCAGGACTACGTCGACCAGGGGCTGGTCGGAGGCTGGACCCCGACCACGTCCATCGGCGCCGAGTTCCGAACCGACGACTACGTCGGCGTAGCCCTTCTCTACATGGTCGCGGTTGCCGGCACAGGACCAGGAGCCTCCCGCGACCTGGTCGGACCTGACCGGGCCGGAGTACGCCGACGGGGTTGCCGTGCCCGACCCGGGCCTGGCTGCCTCGGCCTTGGCGCCCTCGGCTACTTCGCCGACAACCCCAACTACGGCACCGAGTTCTACGAGGCGTTGAAGAGCAACGGCGCGACCCAGGTGGGCACACCCGACGACGTGGTCACGGGAGTCGCCGAGGGCATCTACGCCGCGGGGATGACGACCGCGAACTCCGCCTACGCCGCCATCGAGGCCGGCTCACCGATCAAGGTCTCCTGGCCGGCCCCTGGTGCCATCTCGATCTACGGCCCAGTCGCGCTCGCCAAGGACGCCTCGAACGCCGCGACGGCCAAGCAGTTCATTTCCTACGTCACCAGCGAGGAAGGACAACGGGTGATAGCCGACGCCGGTTCCTACCCGACCCTCGCCGGCGTGCCTGGACCCACGAAGCCTGCCGATGCCGCGGTGGTCGCCCCTGACTGGTCGAAGGTCTCGAGCGAGCAGGACGACCTGCTGGCGCGGTACCAGAAGATCTTCGGTGGGTAGGCCGGACACCGTCCTTCGGCGCCTCCCCACCACGGGGTGGGCTGCCCTGCTGCTGGTCACCCTGGCCGTCGTGATGCTGGTTCTGTTGCCACTCGCCAGGATGGTGCGGACCGTCTGGACCGAGGGAAGCGGCGACCTCGGATCGATCCTGGAACGGCCAGGGCTCGGTCAGGCAGTAGCGAACTCGATCCTGCTCGCCCTTGCCGTCACGCTGGTCGCCGTTCCGATCGGATGCGGGATCGCCTTGTTGCTGCGCAGGCCGAACCTTCCGGCTCGCAAGGCCTTGCAGCTGGCGGTGCTGCTGCCCGTGCTGGTCCCGGACTTCGTCCTGGCCTACAGCTGGCTGCGAGCCTACGGGCGCGCCGGGTTCTCCGACGACGTCGCTGGTTTCGCCTGGCAGGGCATCCAGGGCCCGCTTGGGGTGGCGGTGGTGCTCGCCGTGAACGCGGTACCCGGTCGCCTACCTGGTCGTCGCGGTGGGGCTGGCCGCCCGCGCCGAACCGGCTCTGGACCGGGCGGCCAGGGTGGCCGGCGCCGGTCCACTGACCGTGCTGCGCACGATCACCCTGCCCTTGCTGCGGCCCGCCCTGGCCACGGCGGCGGTGCTCGTCTTCGCGCTGACCCTGAGCTCCTTCGCGATCCCGCAGGTGATGGGCTCACCGGCCGGTTTCAGCACCGTCACCACCCGGATCTACGCCGACCTGGCCCGGAGCAGCGAGCCCGCCGCGTTCGTGGAGGCCATCATGCTCGCGCTGCTGCTCATGCTCATCGCGGTCCTGGTCGTCGCGCCGGTGGACCTGTTGCTGGGCCCGCGGCTGCGGGTGGTGCGGACATCCACCACCGATCCGGCCACGAGAACGGGTGCCAGCCGCGTCTCCGACTGGTGGGCCGCGGCGGCGGTCGCCTGCTTCGTCGTCCTGGCCGTCGTGGTCCCCCTGACCGGCGTGGTGGCGACTGCCCTGACGAAGGCGGTCGGCCTGCCACCCGTCCCGTCCAACTGGACCACGGACAACTTCCGGTACGCCCTCTCGGTCCGGACCGGGGAGGCGTTGGGGCGTACCGTCTTCCTGGCCCTGGTGGCCGCCTCGGTGCTGATCGTGCTGGGCGGCTGCGTGGCGGCGCTGGAGCGCACGCGCATCGGCCGCGGCACCGCATCCCTGGTGATTCTCACGTTCGTGCTGCCCGGTTCCACGCTGGCGATCGCCCTGCTGATCACCTACGGCAGGTGGATCGGCGGCACCCTCCTGATCATCCTGCTCGCCTACCTCGCCAAGCTGTGGGCGTTCGCGCACCGACCGATCTCTGGCGCCCTGGACCGGTTGCCGCCCGATGAGCTGGCCGCCTCCCGGATCAGCGGGGCATCGCTTCCGGTCGCCATCCGTACCGTCGTCCTGCGCCCCCTCGCGCCGGCGCTCCTCGTCGCCTGGCTGGTGTGCTTCCTGACCGCGCTGCACGAGGTGACCATGTCGGTCCTGCTGTACGGCCCGGGCAGCGAGACCTTCGCCGTCGTGGTGCTGAACAGCGCGGAGCTCGGCCAGGTCGGTCGGACCTCGGCCCTCTCCGTACTCCTGACGGCGATGATCCTGCTGCCTGCGGGGCTGTGCTGGCTGGGGATCCGGCGCCTCGACGTGAGTGGGTCACGGCGTTCCAGCGAGGGCTGCCCGTGTCGGCTGATGCCCCGGCTGTCTCCGGGCCCGATGCACTGGAGCTGCGGGATCTTTCCGTCTCGTACGGCGCCACGCCGGGCGCTGTCCGAGGTTGCCCTGAGCGTCGCGCCCGGAGAGATGCTCGCCCTCCTGGGACCCTCCGGCTCCGGAAAGTCCACGCTCCTGCACACGGTCGCCGGGTTCCACGCCCCGAGCGCCGGGGAGGTCTGGCTGGCCGGGAGACGGGTGGCGTCACCGGAGCGGATGCAGCCGCCCGAGTCCCGCGGCGTCGCCATGGTGTTCCAGAACTACGCGTTGTGGCCGCACCTGACCGCGCTCGACACGGTCGCCTATCCGATGCGCCGCCGCGGCGTACACCGCACGGCGGCCCGCCGCGACGCCCTGGAGATCCTGGCCCGACTGCACATCGCCGACCTCGCGAACAGGTACCCGTCGGAGCTGTCGGGAGGCGAGCAGCAGCGGGTGGGGCTGGGTCGCGCCCTGGCCCGGAACGCGTCGCTGTACCTGTTCGACGAGCCGACCGCCCACCTGGACACGCACGTCCGAGGGGTCTTTCTCGAGGAGCTGCTCACCCGGCGGCGGGACAGCGGAGCGGCCGCCTTGTACGCGACGCACGACGCCGAGGAGGCGCTCGGGGTTGCGGACCGGATTGCCCTGCTCGCTGCGGGGCGGCGTGGTCCAGGTCGGTGCGCCCAAGGAGGTCTACGAACGACCTGTGGACCTGTGGGCGGCCCGGATGACCGGTCCCGCGTCCGTGCTCAGCACTCCCGCGGGATCAGTCGTCGTGAGGCCCGAGTGGGCAAGCCTGGAAGGAGATCGCACTGCCCGGGTCGTCGATGTGTGGTTCCGGGGACCGCACTCGGACTATCTCCTCGAGACCCCCGGCGGCAGGCTCCTGCTCCGCAAGCCCGGACCCGCGCGGCACGCTCGTGGAGACCAGGTGACCTGGACCCTGCAGCACTCCTGGCCGCTGAGTGGTCCGGCCGACGTCCCGGCTCAGCCGTCGAGCAACGTCGCCGGCCCCGAGTGAAGGTTGCCCTCGTTGACGATCCGCAGGTGCCGTTGCGTGTAGGAGCGAAGGAAGCCGACCTGCCGCTCCGTCAGCCGATCACAGACCCACTCCCAGTGCAGGGAGACCCAATCGCCCGGCTCGAGGTCGGCGATCATGCTGACGCCGTCGAGGGAGCGTACGGCGGTCTCGGTCTCCGCCTCTCCGAGGTCGAGCTGCTTGCCGTCCCAGGTCAGCGGGCGGAACTCGACGACGACCTGGTCACCCTGCACCGCGACCACCTTGCCCCACCGGATCCGGCACCGGTCCAGGACCGTCAATGCCTGCTCGGCCTTGCGACCGTCACTGAGCAGACCGGTCCACGGGTAGATGCAGAACACCGCGAAGCTGTGGTGCGGAACCCCTCCGGCGAGCACGCTCTCGGCCAGGGTCGGAAACCTCGGTCCGGTCATGAACCGGAACCGGTCCTCCATCGAGCCCCCGACGGCACGGGTGTCCACGTGATCCAGACGCGGGCTCCCCACCCAGTAGGCCTCGACGACGCGGCGGTCGAGCGGGTCGTCGAGGCCGGTAGCCGAGGCGATCAGCTCCAGATACGGCCAGGCCCCGGCGAACTGCTGCGACATCGCACGGAGCCCGCGGTCGTCGGCACCGGCGACGCCGTACTCGAAGAACGCCGTGGGGTCGCCAGGCCCGCAGAAGCCATGCGAGTTCGGGGGGAACGCGTAGCGGGCGAAGAGCACGGGCCCGGGAACCACTCGGTCAGTAGGACGGTGGTCGACCGAGGACCCGACCGCGAACTCAGCCATCGAGCGGCTCGGTCTCGCGGCGTTGGCCCATCAGCTCGAGGCCGGCCATCGCCTCGTCCGCCTTGGTCTGGTCGATGCGTTCGAGGGCGAACCCCATGTGGATCAGCACCCATTGCCCCGGTTCGACCGCCGCGTCCTCGAGCATGCCGAGGTTGATCGGTCGCTCCGCGCCGAGGACGTCGACGAGGGCCAGCATGCCCGGCGTTGCCTTCCAGGACCCGTGACGACCTTTCCGGGGATTCCGAGGCACATCTCTAGTCGCCTCCGTTCTCGACCGCGGCCAGGGAAGGGATGCGCTCGTGGAGCAGGGCGCGAACGGCGGCCATCGCCTCGGGAATGGCTGCCTCGACGGGGGCCGACAGGCCGATGCCCTCGTCGAGGTCTGCCGGCCGACACCCGACGACGTAGGTCGGAGGGAGCCGCCCCCCGAGCTGCTGCAGGCTGGCGAGTACGGCGACCGGAGCCATCCCGTGCGGGTCGAAGTCGCCTTGGCCGAGATCGTCCGGGCCGACCTCGAGCACGCTGATGTCGCCCGGGTCGCCGTCGCCGGGCAGCGCGTCGACGATGACCAGCGCGTCGTACCCGTCGAGCAGGTCGTAGGCGAGATGCATCCCGCGGATCCCGTAGTCGACCGCCCGCACCGGTTCGGGCAGGTCGGCGGACGCGAGCGAACCGCCGGACGACCTCGGGGCCGAATCCGTCGTCTCTGCAGAAGAGGTTGCCGATGCCGGCAACCAGGACGCGGGCCGTCAGGGCTGGTCCTCCGCTCGCGGAATGCCGGGGTCGTGCGCCGGACCCGTCGAGTCCGGGCCGGACTCGTCGCCCGACGACTCGGCGGCCGGCTGCTCGTCGGCCGGGGACGCGTGCGACCGCGCTCGGTGTCCTCGGGTCGTCCACCTCGGTCTCGTCGGTCTGCGACCGGGCCGGTCGCCCCGCCGGTCTTGGCGCCGTCCTTCACGGCCTCGTCGGGGCCGTCGACGTCGGCGGACTCCCTGCGTCCTTCGTACGGCGGGACGGTCGAGCCCTCGGTGTCCGGGTCCTCGTTGGCGTTCGGGCCACTGGTCATGGTCTTGCTCCTCTCTCGTTGTGCATCAGCCTTCTAGCCGCCGCCGGACTGCAGGTCCGGTGCGTCCGGATCCTGCGGCTCCTGCGGCTGCGACCGAGGTGTCGGACTCCTCGTCGGAGGTGCCCGCGGGCCGGTCGACCGGGCCGCCGGCCGGCTCGTCGGAACCGGTGTCGCGCGAACCCTCGGGGCCGCGTTCCTCCTGCGGCTCCTCGTCCAGCTGCTCGCCTGGCTTGTCACTCATGACTGACCCCTTCCTGGTGCCGGAGCGCGCTACATCTGAGCGAATCTTCAGGTATCTCTTGATGTCGGGGAGTGAACGGACCCCGATCGCCACGGCGGCGGCGGCCACGGCGGCGACCACCACCGTGGTGATCATGCCCATTGCTCTCATGAGCGGCTCTCCTCTCGTGCTTGATCCAGTGGTTCGAGCTCGTCCGGGGCGAAGTACAGGTAGCGGCCGTACCACTCGTGCATGTCGGCCGCCGGGTCGTCGACCAGGACGAGCGCGACGTGGGTGCTCGCCGTCGACGTCGGACAGCACGGCCGTCACCCGGGCCACCTGGCCGGCGAAGAAGAGGTCCTGCGCGTCCGCCCGCCGGGACGGATGGATCCGGACCAGGCTGCCCTTGGCGACGGGCACGCCGTCGATGACCACGCTGTCGGCCTCCGGCCGGACGCTTTCGTCGGCGGCGGGATCCCACCAGGGGACGTCCCCGGTGTCGAAGCGGCGGCTCGAGGTTGCGACGTCGCCCGCGCCGGCGGTCGGAGCGGCCCGTGCGGGTCGCGCAGCACGCCGTGCAGGTTCTGCAGCGTGTCGCGGCGACATGGCGTCGCAGCGGTCGATGATCGCCGCGGCCCGCGGGTCGGTGGCCCGGGCCTCGGCCTTCTCGTCGTCGGTCATGGTCATCACCCGCAGGGTCAGGATCTCGTCGATCTCGGTCGAGTCGAACAGGGCGCCGGCGCTCTCCGCGGCGATCTCCGGGTAGTCGTACAGGATGATCGGCGAGCCCAGGACCATGTCCGCTGGTCCCGACGGGCCCGGCCAGCACGGGCAAGCAGCGGTGCTGTCGGCAGCGGGCCGCGGCCGCCAGCGCGCCGTCGGGCGGGTCGAGCAGGGAGACGAACCGCGCGCCGCCGTCGGCCCGACGAGGAGATGCGCGCCGATCAGGGAGAGCGCGGATCGCGTCGTCCTTGGTGCGGGCCTCCTCGGGGTGGACGTTGTCGCACGCGCACGGTCAGCCGCGCCAGGCCGTCGTCGGGCTCGGCTCCGATCGCGACTGCCGGCGACCAGCCGCGACCGGCGGCGGACGATCCGGCCGACAGGCGCACCCGTCGCGTCGAGGATCGGCTCGACCTCCTCGCTCGCAGGAACCTCGACCGGCGTCTCGACGGGAGCGTCGCCACCGCCGGCGAGCGACGCCGGACACGTCGTACGCCGGCACCGGGACCTCGCACTCGGCCGCCTCGTCCCAGCTCAGGATCGACCGGCCGTCGACGACCAGCTCGTCGACCGGCACGTAGCTGCTCCCCCGTCGAGCCGCTCGACCGAGCGCATCTGCAGCTGCAGGAACCGCAGGTGGACGTCGACCCTCGGTGGGTCGGCGTCGCCGCGTCGGGTCGGCTCCAGCAGGCACTGCATCGCCATCCCTGGCTCCTCGCCGAAGCCCTCGGCGGCCGCCCTCGGCGGGCCCGAGCACGCCGAACTGCCAGCGCGACTGGTTCTTCGACGAGCTCGCGCGGTAGGGATAGAGCAGGTAGCCCTCGTAGAGCACCGCGTCGGCGATCGCCCGGACCTGGTCGAGACCCGGTCGCTCGGCGTTCTGGGCGGTCATGACGTCGCCCCGTCGCGGGAGCCCAGCAGCGTCTGCACGGTCTCTTCCCAGCTGATCAGGCCGTGCCTGGACTTGTAGTCGGCCAGCGCGTCGAGGACGTCGTGGTCGAGCCGGATCCAGCCGGTGTTCGGGAAGTACGACGCGATCATCTGCTGCCACACCGCGACGGGGAGCTGGTAGCGGCGCCTCGCAGTCCCACGGGACCTGCTGGACGCCGAACCCGGTGCTCGCCCTTGGTGAAGATGGTGCCGGAGAACAGCAGCGCCAGCGGGATCGTGCCGTCGCCCAGGGCGTGCAGGTAGCGGGAGCCGGTGACCTCGAAGTCGTAGGTGCACGGCAGCGCGAGGTCGACCTCGGTGATCCCGGTGAAGCCCTGGACCATCGCGCTGCACTGCATCCACAGGAACGGCTTCAGCGTGTCGGCCCAGCGGTCCCGGTCACCGAACAGGCCGCGCAGGCCGCGTCTCGTCGGCCTCGTCGTAGCGGCGGCGCTGCGGCTCGATCCGGACCTGGCAGCGCAGCGCGATCGCGTGGATCGCGCTCGCCGCTCGTCTCCTCGATCCGCAGCCGCGCGGTCAGCTGCGGGGCGGCGGCGTACGGCTCGGCGAAGATGTCGACCACCGAGAACGTCGTAGGTGCTCATGGCGTCTCCCCGGCGTCGCTGGCGCGGCGCCGGGCCGACTGCGCTCGGCGACCATGGCGAAGAACTCGTCGATCGCGGCGCGCGCCTCCTGCCCGCCGTCGAAGCCGCGCCACAGGGAGCGCAGCCGGCCGACGAGCTCGTAGCAGGCGTCGATCGGGACCACGAAGCAGCTGAAGCCGGGGTGCTCGCGGTCCGGGCCCCGGACGAGCAGCGCCTCGACGTCGGCGCGCAGCATGGCCCAGCTGCGGGTTGGCGTCGACGATCCGTGTCCCACGCGTCGAGCGGCAGCTCCGACTCCGTGGCCCCGGCGGGGCCCGGGTAGAACGCGACGACGCGGTCCTGCACGGAGTTGCTGGAACAGGAACGCGAGCCCGACCGGGATCTGCAGGTCGTCCCACTCGCCGGCGCCGAAGGAGAAGTCGGGGAACGACAGGTAGCGGTCGGGTACGGCGCGGTAGCGCAGCGCGGCCTGCTCGGCGGTGAACAGCAGGTAGCAGCCGCGGCAGGTGCACATCAGCGACCGGCTCTCGAGGTTCACCACGTGCTGGTGCTCCTCGGCGATCGGCTCCGCGCACATGTCGCACCGCTCCCCTGCCACCGGTTGCGGCCGGGTGGAGGTGATCCGGCGCAGCGACGCCAACGGGGCCCGGCCGCTGGGGGTCATGCGGCTGCTCATGCCGAGACCGGCGCGGCGACGGCGACCGAGCTGATCCCGCCGTCGGTCAGCAGCGGGAACGGGAGTCAGGTGCAGACCGCTGTCGTCGTCGAGACAGACGCCGGCCCGGCGTACGTCGTAGTGGGTCTGGCAGCCCGGGCAGCGCAGCACCGCCTCGCCGACGGCCGCACCCAGCCGGCGGGAGAGGGCGGCGCCGCGCAGCGAGGCGCTCACAGCGCGCGCACTGGTCGAGGTAGGCGAACAGGTCGGCGCCCAGCCGGCAGACCAGCACGCTCGTGGAACCCACCTCGACGATCGTGACCGCACCCGGGGCAAGGTCGGCCAGCTCAGGCAGCGGCTCCCAGGATGCGCCGTGAGTAGCCGCCGGGCTCGTCGAGCCGCGACCGCAGCGCGGCGACCGGGATCACGCCCTGCGGCTCGCGGGTCGGGCGTGGCCTCCTCCACCTCGATGGTGGTGACCTCGGGCGCGGCCGCCTCGATCGCCCCCTCGACCGCCAGCTTGAGGGTGACCGAGGACGAGGGGCAGCCGTCGCAGCTGCCGAGCAGCCGCAGCCGGACCACCCCTTCGTCGGTGACGTCGAGCAGCTCGACGTCCCCACCGTGCGAGCCGAGGTAGGGACGCACGCTCGTCCAGCGCCTGCTCGACCCGCATCCCCACGTCGTAGGGATGCAGGCCGTGCACGAGCAGCAGGCTCGCGACCAGGTCGTCGTTGGCGAGGGCCGCCAGGACGTCGTCGTCGAGCCGTCCGCGCGTCATAGACGATCTCGAGGATGCGCTCGATGCCGGCGCCGTAGAGATCGGCCGACCAGCCGGACGAGCTCCTCGGCGCGCTCGCGCGCCACGACTCCCCCGGCGCCACAGGCGTCGAGCAGGACGTCGATCCGCTCACCGGTGGCCCGCAACCTCTCGGATGCGTCGGGAGTCCATCGTCGCCTAACCGCCGACGGACTGGGTGGGCGAATGCATCAGCTCGAGCTTCTGGCCCTCGCCGAGATACATGTGCACCCCGCAGGGCAGACAGGGGTCGAAGCTGCGCACGGTGCGCATGATGTCGATCCCCTTGAAGTGCTCGCGGTCGTTCTCCTCGAAGATCGGCTGCCCCTGGACGGCGTCCTCGTAGGGTCCGGGCGTGCCGTAGGAGTCCCGCGGGTTCGCGTTCCACGGCGTCGGCGGGTAGGGGTGGTAGTTCGCGATCTTGCCGTCCCGGATCACCATGTGGTGGCGACAGCACGCCGCGGACCGCCTCGGTGAACCCGCAGCCGATCCCCTCGTCGGGGACCTCGAACTTCTCCCAGGTCTTCGTGCGGCCGGCCCTGATCTCGACGAGCGCCTTCTCCGCGAAGTGCAGCGCGCACGCGGCGGCGTACGCCTGGAAGTAGGTGCGCGCCCGGTTGCGCTCGATCGTGTTGCTCCACTGCGGGACCTTCCACTCGAGCTCGACCGGTCCCTTGAGCGCGGTCTTCGGAAGGTTGATCTTCACCGAGTTGCCGGTCGACTGGACGTAGCCGATGTCGACGAGGCCGGCGAGCGCCGTCGACCACAGCCGCGCAAGCGGCCCGCCGCCGGTGTCGAGGGCGAGGTAGTCCTTGCCGTCGAACCAGCGCGGCGACATCACCCAGCTGTACTTGCCGTCGAGGTCGCGCTTCTGCGGCTTGGGGTTGGTGTGCTGGTTCCAGGGGTGCCGCCGGTCGACCGGGTTGCCCAGCGGGTCGCTGCGTCACGAAGGTCTCCTGGTCCTCCCAGTCGTCGTAGTACGACGACCCGAGGAGGATCCGGATGCCGAGGTTGATCTCGACCAGGTCCGTGGTGACGAGCTTGCCGTCCACGACGACGCCGGGGGTCACGTACATCTTCCGGCCCCACTCGGTCATGTCCTTGTAGGCGAAGTTGCAGTACTCCGGGTCCTGGAAGGAGCCCCAGCAGCCGAGCAGGATGCGGCGGTTGCCGACCTCCTCGTATCCCGGCAGCGCCTCGTAGAAGAAGTCGAAGAGGTCGTCGTGCATCGGCACGACCTTCTTCATGAACTCCACGTAGCGCATCAGCCGGGTGATGTAGTCGGTCATCAGCTGGATCGTGGCCACCGTGCCCACACCACCCGGGTAGAGCGTGGACGGGTGGACGTGCCGGCCCTCCATCAGGCAGAACATCTCCCGGGTCCAGCGGCTCACCTGCAGCGCCTCGCGGTAGAACTCGCCGGTGAACGGGTTCAGCGACCGCATGATGTCGCCGATGGTGCGGTAGCCGTGCTCGGCGGAGTGCGGGGCCTCGGTGTTGTTGGCCTTCTCGAGCACACCCGGGTTGGTCTCGGCGACCATCTTCTCGCAGTAGTCCACCCCGACCAGGTTCTCCTGGAAGATGTTGTGGTCGAACATGTACTCCGCGGCCTCGCCGAGGTTGACGATCCACTCGCCGAGATGCGGCGGCTTCACGCCGTACGCCATGTTCTGGCAGTAGCAGGAGCAGGTCGCGTGGTTGTCGCCGCAGATTCCGCAGATGCGGCTGGTGATGAAGTGCGCGTCCCGGGGGTCCTTGCCCTTCATGAAGATCGAGTACCCGCGGAAGATCGAGCTGGTGCTCTTGCACTCGGCGACGACCCTCTGGTTGAAGTCGATCTTGGTGTAGATGCCGAGGCTGCCGACGATCCGGGTGATGGGGTCCCACGCCATCTCGACGAGTCCGTCGGGGCCTTCCTTCGTGCTGCTCGGCGATGGGATCGTCGACGTCATGCCACGCCTCTTCCTGCTAGTCGTCATGGTGCGGGAGGGTTACCAGGTACGGGTTGCGCCGGTGGTGAGCTGCGTTGCCGCGCTTTCGCCACTTGGGTTCCTTGTCCAGGGTTCCCGTGGTGACAGCGCGCAGTCGGCGCATCGTGTTGCCGTAGAGGCCGACGGTCGCCGTCGAGAACTTCCCGCCGGGCGGCTCGTCCATGAACGGCATGAACTTGTCCGGGAAGCCCGGCATCGTGCAGCCGATGCAGATCCCGCCCACGTTGGGGCAGCCGCCGACGCCGTTGATCCACCCGCGCTTGGGAACGTTGCACTTCACCGTGGGCCCCCAGCAGCCCGAGCTTCACGATGCACTTGGGTGAGCCGTACTCGGTCGCGAAGTCGCCCTGCTCGTAGTAGCCGGCGCGGTCGCAGCCCTCGTGCACGGTCTGGCCGAACAGCCAGGTCGGCCGCAGCGCGTCGTCGAGGGGGATCATCGGGGCCTGGCCGGTGGCCATGTAGAGCAGATAGGTCAAGGTCTCGGCCA
The DNA here is from genome assembly GCA_963719255.1 of uncultured Actinomycetota bacterium. GTDB lineage: Bacteria > Actinomycetota > Actinomycetes > Propionibacteriales > Nocardioidaceae > Nocardioides. The sequence goes on from CAVRBN010000028.1 coordinate 120,520, forward strand.
TGTTGTCGGGCTGGGCCGGGCATCCGGGCACGCAGACGATGGGGATGCCGGCCTTGGACTTCCAGTCCCAGCCGAGATAGTCGGGCACCCCCATCGCGCCGGTCGGGTTGCCCGCCATGGCGTGGATCCCGCCGTACGTCGCGCAGGTGCCGACGGCCACGATCGCGGTGGCCTTGGGAGCCAGCCGGTCGAGCCACTCGCTGGTCGTCATCGGCTGGCCGGTCGCCGGGTTGTTGCCGAACCCGCACCAGTAGCCCTCGTCGTGGAGCTGCTCGTTGGGGATCGAGCCCTCGACCACGAGCACGAACGGCTCGAGCTCGCCCCGGTCGGCCTTGAAGAACCACTCCAGGAAGTCGTCGGCGCCGCCGTTGGGACCACACTCGAAGTCGATCAGCGGCCAGTGCACCGCGATCTGCGGCAGGCCAGGTAACGCGCCGAGGGCGATCTCCTCGATACTGGGCTGGGTCGCCGCGGTCAGCGACACCGAGTCGCCGTCGCAGCTCAGCCCGGCATTGATCCACAGGACGTGGATGAGCGTTTCCTCAGCCTTGACCGCCTCGGCAGTGGGCATGTCCGCCACCGTTTCCGGGAGCGAGAGCAGGGCTGGCTCCCATCAGTTGCCGGGACCTCTCGGTGGGGTCCGCTTGCGCAACGCTGGATTCCATTCAGCCTCCGACTCCTTGCTGGTGTCAAGCACCTGCTGGGGTGCCGTCCGAGCCAGCTCAGCCAGCCCTCCATGCCCTCGCCCGTACGCGCGGACAAGGCGATCACGTCTAGACCGGGCCTCAGCTTGCGGGCGTCGCGAGCACAACCTGTCCAGGTCGAAGTCGACGTAGGGCAGCAGGTCGGTCTTGTTCACGACGACCAGGTCCGCCGCGGCGAACATGTGCGGATACTTCAGCGGCTTGTCGTCACCCTCCGGTCACCGAGATGACCACGACCTTGCGCGCCTCCCCGAGATCGAACAGGGCCGGGCAGACCAGGTTGCCGACGTTCTCGATGAACAGGACGCTGTCTTCCTCCGGCTTCAGGCTCTCCAGCGCGCGGGCCACCATGCTCGCGTCGAGATGGCACCCTGCGCCGGTGTTCACCTGGACGGCCCGCGCCCCCGCCGTACGGATCCGCTCGGCGTCGAACAGCGTCTCCTGGTCACCCTCGATCACGGTGACCGGTCGTGCTGAAGCCTTGATCGTCCGCTCCAGGAGCGTGGTCTTGCCCGCGCCCGGCGAGCTCATCAGGTTCACCGCCGTGATCCTCCGGTCGGCGAGCCAGGTGCGGTTCCGCTCGGCCAGCGCGTCGTTCTTCGCGAGGACGGCCACCTCGAGGTCGAGGGTGTGGGTGTGTGCTCGTCGGCGTGCTCGTGCGGTGATCGTGCTCGTGGTGCGTGGTCGTGGGCGTGCTGATGTGCCGTCGGTGCGTCTACACCGACCGTGGTCAGCCGGACGTCGGCCTCACCGCATCCGCAGGTCGAACACACGTCACCCCACCTCCACGGACGTCACCAAGAGCTCACGACCCGACAACAGCTCGACGTCGGCACTGCCGCAGTCGCACAGGAGGAAGGGGTCGGCGAGCGAGAAGTCCTCGCCACAGGTCCGGCAGTGCGCCCGGCCGCGCTTCTCCTCGATCTCGAGAGTCGCACCCTCCAGGAGCGTGCCGGCCGCGGCCAGCTCGAAGCAGAAGGTCAACGCGTCCGGCACCACTCCGGCCAGCTGTCCGACGCAGAGTCGTACGACGCTGACGTCCCTGCCGTCCGTCCGTTCGAGCACGGACGACACGACGCTTTCGGCTATCGCAAGCTCGTGCATGAGTTCGTCCCGCCTGTCCGGATCACCGTAGGTCTGCACCGCGCACATCGCAACGCACGCCAGTCGCCCGCACAAACTCGCCGCATGCACGACTTGGACGTCGAAGCAATTCACTCGTCGCAACGGCGCCCTTGCACCGTTGTGACGCGCTTGGCCGTTCGGATTAGGGTCGACGTATGCCGAACCCCCTGACCCCAGACGATCTTTCTTCCCTCCGCACCGACTTCGCGGCGAACCCGGCCTACCGCATCACGCAGAACGCGGTCACGAAGGTCGGGATCCAGGACGTCGCCCTGGACCGTGCCGTCGTGACCGGTACCGACCACTCCGTGTCGCACCTGTTGGACGACTGGAAGGTCACGAACCAGGAGAAGAGCGGTCGCTGCTGGCTGTTCGCCGGCCTCAACCTCCTGCGCGTCGGGGCGATGAGCGCGATGAACCTGAAGGAGTTCGAGTTCTCGCAGAACCACATCATGTTCTGGGACAAGCTCGAGCGGGCGAACTACTTCCTCAACGCGGTCATCGAGACCCGCGAGCGCGACATCGACGACCGCACCGTCGCGCATCTGCTCGGCAGCGTCGCCGACGACGGCGGCCAGTGGAACATGTTCATCTCGCTGGTCCAGAAGCACGGCCTCGTGCCGAAGGCGGTCATGCCGGAGACGAAGAGCTCGGCGGAGACAAGTCGGATGAACGAGGTTCTGCGCAACGTGCTCCGCGAGGGTGCCAAGGTCCTGCGGGAGGTCGACGGCGGCGAGGACGTCCTGGACAAGGCGCGCAAAGAGGTCCTCACGGTGGTGCACCGGATCCTGTGCCTGCATCTCGGCACCCCGCCGGAGCGCTTCGACTGGCAGTGGACGGACAAGGACCGCAAGTTCCACCGCGACGGTGAGCTGACGCCTCAGGAGTTCGCCGAGCGGTACGTCGCGCTGCCGATCGAGGAGTACGTCTGCCTCGTCCACGACCCGCGCTCGACCAGCCCGTACGGCCGGACCTTCACGGTCGACTACCTCGGCAACGTGGTCGGCGGTCCGCCGGTGAAGTACCTCAACGTCGAGATGGGCCTGCTCAAGCGCCTTGCCCAGCAGCAGATCGTCGCTGGTGAGCCGGTGTGGTTCGGCTGCGACGTCGGTCCGCAGATGAGCATGGACCTGGGCATCTGGGATGCGGCGCTCTACGACTACGCGAGCGTGTACGACCATCAGTTCGGCCTGGCCAAGGCTGACCGGCTGGTCTACCGCGAGAGCCAGATGACGCACGCGATGCTCTTCACCGGGGTCGACGTCGTCGACGGTGCCCCCCGCCGCTGGAGAGTGGAGAACAGCTGGGGCGACGAGAAGGGCATCAAGGGCTACTGGACCATGAACGACTCGTGGTTCGACGAGTACGTCTTCGAGATCGCCGTGCCGAAGCGCCTGCTCCCACTGGACCTCGCGGAGCGTCTCGACGACGAGCCGATCGTGCTCCCGGCCTGGGACCCGATGGGAAGCCTGGCCTGAGCGTGATTTCCCGGCAACTATGCGCTTAGCTCGAGTTCTGCACGCATCTGGTGACGTGCCAGGATCGAGCCAAGCGGCTGCGTGGCGATCCTGCGGCAAGGCCGCGACGACCGACTCCGAATTTCGACTACGGAGAGTGGTCCGTCAACCTACACTACGGAGAACCCGGATCGTCGAGGCAAGGACTCAAGCACATGCGCCTCGGCAGAGCCGACGACTTTGCGCACGCCACCGTAGAGCAGCGCATCAGGCACCGCTGCACCTCCATCGCCGCTTCAGCCGGCGAGGCCCGGCGGGACGCCCGCGCCGCCGCCGGGCGGTGGGACCGAGCGCACGTAGGGCTCCTGCTCGGCTTCGACGCCCTTGCCCTCGTCATCGCGACCGGGCTCGGGGTGCTCGCCGGAGCGACCGAGACCGGGCGCATGCTCGGCCTGGCGGTCATCCCGATCTGGATGATCTGGCTCGCCGCCGTTGGTGCGTACGACCGGCGGCACATCGGGAGCGGCAGCACCGAGTTCGCCGTTGTCGTCGGAGCGTCCCTCCGAGTCGCGCTCGCTGTGATCGCGCTCGCGTACCTGTTGCGCAGCGACCCGGCCCGGGACGTCGTGTTCATCATGCTTCCGGCCGGCACCGGTCTGCTCGTCCTCGGTCGAGCGTTCGCTCGGGTGGTCACCGCCGCGTCCCGGCGCCGAGGTCATGGCTTCCACCGGGTCCTGGTCGTGGGCACCGTGGTCGACGTCCTCGAGTTGGTGGCACAGGCAGCCAAGAGCCCGAGTGCCGGGTTTCAGGTCATCGCCGCGTGCGTACCCCAATATGACGGGCCGAGTCGGCGGCGGCGGCGGTGGTCGGCGTCGCGGCGCATCAGCCCCGACCCACCTTCAGGACGAGGGCGACCGGCGGACCGAGTCGAACCGGCGGGCGGACACCGAACAGCTGCTGTCGGTTGGCATTCCGGTGGTGGGCCAGCCGCACGAGGTACTCGAGGCGGTCCACGGGCACGTGGTCGACACCGTCGTCGTCGCGGGCCAGGGCTTGCTGAGCCGCCACGCGCTCCGGCGTCTGGCCTGGGAGTTCGAGGGCACGGGAGTCGACATCTTCTTCGCGTCGTCACTGACCGACGTGGCGACCCCCCGCATCACGTTCCGGCCGCTCGGCGCGCTGTCGCTCATGCACGTCGAGGCACCGGCGTTCGAGGGCGGGCAGCGGCTGCTGAAGGCCTCGACGGACCGGCTTCTCGCGTTCGTGCTCGCCGTGCTTCTGAGCCCGGTCATCCTGGCCATCTCAGTCCTGATCAAGATCGACTCGCCCGGCCCGGCGTTCTATCGCCAGGAGCGGCTCGGCTTGCGGGGCCGGGCCTTCTGGTGCCTGAAGTTCCGCACGATGGGCGTCGGAGCCGACCGCGAGCTGGCCGCACTGGCGACGGAGTCCGACGGCGTGCTGTTCAAGATCCGCGCCGACCCACGGGTGACCCGCGTCGGCCGGCTCTTGCGCCGCTACTCCGTGGACGAGCTCCCGCAGCTGTTCAACGTCCTTGGCGGCTCGATGTCGCTGGTCGGCCCGCGGCCGCCGTTGAAGAGCGAGGCCGACGCGTACGGCCACGACGTACACCGCCGGCTGCTCGTCAAGCCTGGGATGACAGGGCTCTGGCAGGTGAGCGGTCGGTCGGACCTGTCGTGGGCAGAGTCGGTTCGGCTGGATCTCTACTACGTCGAGAACTGGTCTACATCTCTCGACTTCCAGCTCATGGCCCGTACGGTGGTCGCCGTGGTCGCCGGACGCGGGGCGTACTGAGCCCCGCCCCTTCATCGCATCAGAGTGGGTGGCTCACTCCCACTCGATCGTGCCGGGCGGCTTGCTGGTGACGTCGAGGGCGACCCGGTTGACCTCGCGAACCTCGTTGGTGATCCGGGTCGAGATGCGTTCGAGGACGTCGTAGGGCAGGCGTGCCCAGTCGGCGGTCATGGCGTCCTCGGAGGTCACCGGGCGGATGACGACGGGATGACCGTAGGTCCGCCCGTCGCCCTGCACTCCGACTGAGCGTACGTCGGCCAGAAGGACGACCGGCATCTGCCAGATGTCTCGGTCGAGGCCGGCGCGGGTGAGCTCCTCGCGGGCGATCGCGTCGGCTTCGCGAAGGATGTCGAGGCGTTCGCGGGTCACCTCGCCGATGATCCTGATGCCGAGGCCGGGACCGGGGAACGGCTGCCGCCACACGATCTCCGAGGGGAGGCCGAGCTGCTCGCCCACCAGCCGGACCTCGTCCTTGAACAGGGTGCGCAGGGGCTCGACCAGCTCGAACTCGAGGTCGTCCGGCAGCCCCCCGACGTTGTGGTGGGACTTGATGTTGGCCGTGCCGGCACCACCGCCGGACTCGACGACGTCGGGGTAGAGCGTGCCCTGCACCAGGTAGGCGACCTTGCCGCCTTCGGACACCACGGTGTCCCCGAGGACCTCGGCCTCCGCAGCCTCGAACACCCGGATGAACTCGCGGCCGATCGCCTTGCGCTTCTCCTCCGGGTCGCTGATGCCCACCAGCGCGTCGAGGAACCGCTTCTCCGCATCGACGACCTTGAGGTCGACGCCGGTGGCGGCCACGAAGTCCCGCTCGACCTGTTCGGTCTCGCCCTTGCGCATCAGGCCGTGGTCGACGTACACGCAGGTGAGCCGGTCGCCGATGGCCCGCTGGACGATGGCGGCCGCAACCGCCGAGTCGACACCGCCGGAGAGACCACAGATGGCCCTGCCGTCGGTGCCGATCTGTGCGCGGATCCGGCCGATCTGCTCCTCGACGATGTTGACCATCGTCCACGTGGGGCGGCAGCCGGCGATGTCGTGCAGGAAGTGCTCGAGTACGCGCTGGCCGTGCTCGGTGTGCAGCACCTCGGGATGCCACTGGACGCCGGCCTGACGGGTCTCGAGGTGCTCGAACGCCGCCACCGGGGTTGCCGCCGTGCCGGCGAGCACCGAGAAGCCGGCGGGTGCCCGGGTGACCGTGTCGCCGTGGGACATCCAGACCGTGTGCTCGGAAGGTACGTCGGCCAGCAGCGTCCCGTTCGCGGTGACCGTGACCGGCGTACGGCCGTATTCGCGGGCCCCCGTGTGCGCGACCTCGCCACCCAGGCCCTGGGCCATGAGCTGGAAGCCGTAGCACATGCCGAAGACCGGAATCCCGGTCTCGAACACCGCCCGGTCGATCGCCGGAGCACCCTCCGCGTAGACCGACGACGGCCCTCCGGACAACACGATCGCGGCGGGCTCGCGCTCGACCATCTCGGCCACCGACATGGTGTGCGGCACGATTTCGGAGTAGACGCGCGCCTCACGAATGCGCCGGGCGATCAGCTGGGCGTACTGCGCCCCGAAGTCGACGACGAGGACCAGATCGTGGGTCATGCCTGCCCTTTCACCTCGACGGGCTTGGTGCGCGCAGTCTATCGGCGCAGCGCGTCCAGCCGGTCCGGCCGGGTCGCGCTACCTGATGGGTCCGAACGGAATTCTCGCATCAGTCTGTCCAGCGGCAGGATCGATGACCCGGCGACGTTGAGGTCGGGGGTACTCGTCCGAACATCTGGCACACCGCCGTGTCGACGGTGAGCTCGAACAGGGACCCAAGCTGCTCATCCGGTTCGGTGGGCAACACCACCAGCGCACTGCGCCGTCCACTTCGATCGTGGAAGGCAATGTTGACGTAGCCGGGGAAGCCGCCGTCGTGTCCCCAAACCGTGCCGCAAGGGCCGCGCAGGGCGAAGATGCCCAGGCCGTACCTGAAGGTCGGCTGCCACCTCGACGGTCTTCTGCATCTGGGCCAGAAGGCTGCGACGGAGCAGCCGGCCGCCCAGCAGGGCAGCGTAGAACCGGTCCAGGTCGCGGACGGTCGACACGATCCCGCCCGCGGCCCAGGCGATCGACGGCGAGATCCGAGTGATGTCCTGATATCCCCCGCCGGTGAGCGACGGCGGCAGGTAGCCGTGTGCGTGGTAGCCGCCAATTCCCAGGCGCCGGAGAGGGAAGGAGGTGTGGTCAAGGCCGAGAGGCGCGAAGATTCGGTTCCTCAGGAGCCGTTGCACACCGTGGCCGGTGGCGGCCTTGATCATCAGCCCAGCGACGATGTAGCCCGTGTTGGAGTACGACCACCCTTGCCCGGGCGGGAACGTCGGCGGGTGCGAGGTGCCGATCGCGACCAGCTCACGCGGTGACCATACCCGGCTGGGATCGGCGATCACCTGCGCAACGAAGTCCTCATCCTCGACGTAGTCGAACAGACCGCTGGTGTGGTTGAGCAGCATCCGCAGCGTGATCGCTCGACCGTTGGGCACCAGCCCCGGCAGCCAGCGCGCCACGGTGTCGTCCAACCGAAGCTTTCCTTCCCCGACAAGCTGGAGGGCGAGCGTCGCAACGAACGTCTTCGTCACGCTGGCGACCCGGAACCTCGCCGATGGCCGCATCCGCACCCGCGGGTCCAGCCGGGCCGCTCCACTGGCCAGCCGCCAGGTGTGCCTGCCGTCGTCGACTCGGGCGATGGCGCCGCTCGCTCCCCTGTCGACCAGCTCGTCCAGCAACGCCTGCAGCCGGGGATTGCCGGCGCTGCCGGCCTCAGGTTGCGCCGTTGTTCCCTGCGTGACCGTCGGGGTCAGCAGCGCGACCACGAGCAGCAACGCAGTGGCGAGACCGATCAGGAGAGTGCGAGTCGTCCGTATCCGAGTCATGCGCCATCGGTCTACACCGGTCACCGGAGATCGTCCAGTGGATCAGCCGTGCCCGATGTCCACGATCGGCAACCGCAGCGCTCCTGGCGCCGCGGCCGGGACCGCCGGCCGGTGGGGCGCGACCGGCGCGACGGGTGCGTAGACCGATCCGAGTGCGGGCCGGGTGTCGACCTCGCCCTTGTTGGGCCAGAACGCCATCGCGCGTTCCGCCTGGGCGGTGATCGTCAGGGACGGGTTCACGCCGAGGTTGGCGGAGATCGCCGAGCCGTCGACGACGTGCAGACCCGGGTGGTTGTAGACCCGCTGCCAGGGGTCGATCACCCCGTCGTCCGCCGAGGCTCCGATCACGCAGCCACCGATGAAGTGCGCGGTCAGCGGCCGGTTGAAGGGTTCGCCGATGGAGCCGCCGGCCGCGCCGCCCATGAGCTCGGCCATCCTGCGCACCGCCTCGTTGGCGACCGGGATCCAGCTCGGGTTCGGCTCGCCGTACCCCTGCTTCGAGGTGAGGTAGCGGAACGGTCCGCGTTTCGTGGTGTACGTCGTGATCGAGTTGTCGACGCTCTGCATGACCAGCGCGATCACCGTGCGCTCGGACCAGTGCTTCATGTCGTAGAGGGCACGGAGGTTGCGCTTCTCGGTCCACATCGTCTTGAGCCAGGTCTGCCAGCGCGGACCCGGGCCGTCCCCGTCGGTGAGCACGGTCTGGAGCAGCGACATGGAGTTGCTGCCGCGCCCGTAGCGCACCGGCTCGATGTGGGTGTGCTCGTCGGGGTGGAAGGACGACGTGATCGCGACGCCCCGGCTGTAGTCGACGTCCAGGTCGGGCGCGATCGCTCCGAGGATCGACTCGGAGTTGGTCCTGGACAGTTCGCCCAGGCGGTCGGACAGGCCGGGCAGGTGACCCTCGTCCCTCATCCTGTGCAGCAGGCGCTGGGTCCCGAGCGCGGAGGCGGAGACGACAACCTGGCGGGCGGTGAGCACCTTCTGTGGCTTGCGGCCGCGCGACTTCGTGAACCGGACGTGTACGTCGTAGCCCTCGTCGTCGGTGCGTGGTGCCACCCGTACGACGGTGGTGAGCGGCAGGATCCTCGCGCCGTTCTGCTCGGCGAGGTGGAGGTAGTTCTTGACCAGGGTGTTCTTCGCGTTGTGCCGGCAGCCGGTCATGCACTCGCCGCACGACCGGCACGGGTTCCGATCGGGACCCGCGCCCCCGAAGTAGGGATCGGGCACGAGCTCGTCGGACGACTGGCCGGGGCCGCCGAAGAACACGCCGACCGGCGTCGGGTGGAAGGTGTCCGCGACCCCCATCTCCTCGGCCACCTGTTGCATCACGTCGTCACTGGGGGTCCGGATCGGGTTCTCGACGACGCCGAGCATCCGCTTGGCCTGGTCGTAGTAGGGCGCCAGCTCGGCCTTCCAGTCGGTGATGTCGCGCCACTGGGGATCGTCGTAGAAGGCGGGCAGCGGTTCGTAGAGGGTGTTGGCGTAGACCAGCGAGCCACCGCCCACGCCGGCACCGGACAGGATCATGCAGTCGGCCAGCGCGTCGATCCGCTGGATGCCGTAGCAGCCGACCTCAGGGCGGAACAGGTAGTTCTTCACGTCCCACGACGTGTCCGGTAGCTCGTCATCGGCGAACCGGGCACCTGCCTCGAGGACGCCGACCCGGTAGCCCTTCTCGGTCAGGCGGAGCGCGGTGACCGAGCCGCCGAACCCCGACCCGATGACCAGGACGTCGTAGTCCCAGTCATCGCCGTCATGGTCGTTCATGCGCGACCGAGCTTGTTGAGCAGCTTGCTGCTGATCGTCATCAACCTGGCCCACTGCTCGTCGTTGAGGCCGTACGACGGGCCCAGCGGCATGACCCGCTGGGTGCCCACCGTCTGCACCTCGGTGAAGCGATGGATGCCCTCGGGACCCTGCCTCCGGCCGATGCCCGAGTGCCGCATGCCGCCCATCGGGGAGTCGATGCTGGCGAAGGTTGCGCCGTACGCCTCGTTGACGTTGACGGTGCCGCACTTGATCTGTCGCGCCAGGGCGCGGGCCCGCTTGCCGTCCCGGCTGTAGATCGCACCGTTGAGGCCGAAGTCGCCGTCGTTGGCCCGAGCGACCGCCTCAGCCTCGTCGTGGAACCGGTAGACCGAGATCACCGGGCCGAACGTCTCGAGCCCGAAGCAGGTCATGTCGGGCGTGACGCCCTCGAGGATCGTCGGCTCGTAGTAGTAGGGCGCGATGTCGGGACGGGCCCGGCCTCCGGTGAGCACCCGGGCGCCCTTGGCCACTGCGTCCTCGACGTGCGCAGTGACCGTGTCGAGCTGGGCCTGAGAGATCAGCGATCCCATGTCGTTGCCCCAGCCGAGCCCGACGCCGAGCTTCATCGCCTCGGTCCTCGCGACGAACTTGTGCAGGAACTTGTCGTAGACCTGGTCGGCGACGAACATCCGCTCCACCGACACGCACAGCTGGCCGGCGTTGGAGAACGAGGCGCGGCAGGCGCCCGCCGCCGCCTTGTCGAGGTTGGCGTCGCGCAGCACCAGGAACGGGTTCTTGCCGCCCAGCTCGAGCGAGCAGCCGATCAGGCGCTCCGCGCACTTGGCGGCAACGATCCGGCCGGTTGCCGTCGACCCGGTGAGGCACACGTGGTCGGCGTGCTCCATGAGCGCCGTACCGACAACGGGGCCGGGCCCGGCCACGACGGTCCACAGGTCCTTCGGGAAACCGGCCTGCTCGAGCAGCTCGGCGCCGAGCAGCGCCGTGAGCATGGTCTGTCCGTCCGGCTTGGCGACGACCGCGTTGCCGGCCATCAGCGCAGCAAGACCGTCGCACATCGCCATCGTGAACGGGTAGTTCCACGGCGAGATGATCCCCACGACTCCCTTCGGCACCCGGTTGACGTCGATCCGGGTCATCAAGGGGAAGGCGCCGGACCGCCGTTCGCTCGCCAGATGCCCGCACGAGGTGCGGGCGTAGTAGCGCGCGGTCAGCGCGACGTGCAGCATCTCCTGGTAGGCGTCGAGCCGGGACTTGGCCGACTCCCACACGATCACGTCGAGGATCTCGGACTGGCGGGCGAGCACCAGGTCGTGAAACCGCATCAAGACTTCTGCCCGGTCGCTGAGACAGGTCCGCGCCCAGGACTGCTGGGCCTTGCGGGCGCTGGCGAACGCCGCCTCGACATCGGCCACGCTGGACTGCGGAATGTGTGCGAGCGGCTGCCCCGTGATCGGCGAGGTCGTCGGCACCGTCTCCCCGGTGCTGGACGCGATCCGGCCGGTCAGCCGCTCGGCGTACTCGGGCTCGAGGGCGTAGCTCGCTGCGGGATCGTGCTCGGGGTCGGACGGGCCGTCAACGAGCGGTCCGTCGGGCGAGGGATTCTGGGCGCTCATGGACTGAGCGTAGGTCAATCCGTTGAGACGGGCCGTGGTTCCGGCAGCACGGAACGAGCACCCAGCTCGACGACGACCTCGACGCGCTGGAACTCCTTGAGGTCGGTGTAGCCGGTGGTGGCCATCGACCGCCTGAGTGCCCCGATCAGGTTCATCGTCCCGTCGGCGACCCGCGAGGGGCCGAAGAGGATCTCGGTCAGGGTGCCGACCGAGCAGAACTCGACCCGTTCGCCCCGAGGGAGCTGGGCATGGTGTGCCTCGGCTCCCCAGTGGAAGCCATGGCCTGGTGCGTCGGAGGCGCGGGCGAAGGGCGACCCGACCATCACCGCGTCGGCGCCGCAGGCGATCGCCTTCGACAGGTCACCCGAGCGGCCGATCGATCCGTCCGCGATGACGTGCACGTAGCGGCCGCCCGACTCGTCCAGGTAGTCGCGGCGGGCGGCGGCGACGTCGGCCACGGCGCTGGCCATCGGCACCGCCACGCCGAGCACGGTGCGCGTGGTGTGGGCCGCTCCGCCACCGAACCCGACGAGCACTCCGGCCGCGCCGGTGCGCATGAGGTGCAGCGCCGCCTGGTACGTCGCGCAGCCGCCGACGATGACCGGCACGTCGAGCTCGTAGATGAACTCCTTGAGGTTCAGCGGCTCGGACTGCGACGAGACGTGCTCGGCCGAGACGGTCGTCCCGCGGATGACGAACATGTCGACGCCCGCGTCCACCACGCACTTGGCGAACTCCTTGGTCCGTTGCGGCGACAGCGATCCGGCGACCGTCACCCCTGACTCGCGCATCTCGTGGAGGCGGGCCGTGATCAGCTCCGGCCGGATCGGCACGGCGTAGATCTCCTGCATCCGCCGGGTCGCCTCGACGCCCTGAAGGCCGGCCACCTCGCGCAGCAGGTCGGAGGGGTCGTCGTACCTGGTCCAGAGACCTTCGAGGTTGAGGACGCCGAGGCCGCCGAGCTTGCCGAAGGCGATCGCCGTCGCGGGCGACATCACCGAGTCCATCGGCGCCGCGAGCACGGGAAGCTCGAAGCGGTAGGCGTCGATCTGCCAGGCGATGCTGACCTCTTCGGGGTCGCGGGTCCGCCGGGACGGCACGATCGCGATGTCGTCGAAGGAGTAGGCCCGGCGGGCTCGCTTGGCGCGGCCGATCTCGATCTCGGTCATGAGCGGCAGTCACCGTCCCGAGTAGTTGGGGGCCTCGACGGTCATCTGGATGTCGTGGGGGTGGCTCTCCTTGAGCGAGGCCGAGGTGATCCGCACGAACTTCCCCTTCTCCTGGAGCTCGGGGATCGTCCGCGCCCCGACGTAGAACATGGACTGGTTGAGGCCACCGATGAGCTGGTGGGCGACCGCGGCGAGCGGTCCGCGGTAGGCGACCTGGCCCTCGATGCCCTCCGGGACGAGCTTGTCGTCGCTGGCGACCTCGGCCTGGAAGTAGCGGTCGCGGGAGTAGGACTTCTTGCCGCGGCTCGACATCGCCCCCAGCGAGCCCATGCCGCGGTAGGCCTTGTACTGCTTGCCGCTGACGAACACCAGCTCGCCCGGCGACTCCTCGCAGCCGGCGAGGAGGGAGCCGATCATGACCGACTCGGCTCCGGCCACGATCGCCTTGGCGATGTCGCCGGAGTGCTGGAGGCCGCCATCGGCGATCACGGGCACGCCAGCCGGGCCGCAGGCCAGCGAGGCCTCGTAGACCGCAGTGATCTGGGGTACGCCGCAGCCGGTGACGACGCGAGTCGTACAGATCGAGCCCGGACCGAAGCCGACCTTGACCGCGTCGGCGCCCGCCTCGACGAACGCCTGAGCACCGGAGCGCGTGGCGACGTTGCCGCCGATCACCTGGACATGCCGGGTGGCCGGGTCGGTCTTGAGGCGGCGCACCATGTCGAGCAGCATCTGGACGTGGCCGTGGGCGGTGTCGGCGACGAGGACGTCGACACCCGCGTCGATCAGCGTGGTGGCGCGCTGCCAGGCGTCGCCGAAGTAGCCCACCGCCGCGCCGACCAGGAGCCGGCCGTCCGCGTCCTTGGACGCGTTCGGGAACTGCTCGGACTTCACGAAGTCCTTGACGGTGATCAGCCCGCCGAGCCGACCGTCGGGATCGACCAGTGGGAGCCGCTCGCGCTTGTGCTTGCGCAGCAGCAGGGTGGCGTCGTCGCGGGAGATGCCGACCGGGCCGGTGATCAGCGGCATCGGGGTCATCATCTCGTCGACCTTGGTGCTCGCCCACTCGGCGACCGGGGTGAAGCGCAGGTCGCGGTTGGTGATGATGCCGAGCAGGCGGTTGTCGCTGTCGACGACGGGCAGCCCCGAGACGCGGTACTCGCCGCAGATCTGGTCGAGCTGCTCCAGCGTCGCGTCCGGACCGATCGTGACCGGGTTGGAGATGATGCCGGTCTGGGTGCGCTTGACCAGATCCACCTGGAGCGCCTGGTCGTCGGTCGACAGGTTGCGGTGGAGTACGCCGAGCCCACCCTGCCGGGCCATCGCGATGGCCATCCGGGACTCGGTGACGGTGTCCATCGCGGCGCTGACCAGCGGCACCCGGATCGAGATCCCCCGGGTCAGGCGGGTCGTGGTGTCGATGTCGGACGGGGCGAGGTTGGACTCCCCGGGCAACAGCAGCACGTCGTCGTACGTCAGACCGAGGGCGGCGAACTTCTCCGGGAGCTCCACTCCCCCATCCTATCGGCGACCCGCGCCCGCCCCGACAGGCGGTCAGACGTGCAGTGGACCGCGTGCCGGCGGCCGGAAGCGGGGACCTGCGAGCCGCGGGGATGCACGGCTGGCCGTTCCCGGCCGCTAACATTCGCCACGTGCGCGGACGGGGGATCATCTGGGGCGCGGCGATCTTGGCTGCGGGGTTGCGGTTCCCGGGGTTCCTCTGGCCGATCAAGCCGGACGAGGCCGGGTTTACTCTGGTGGCCCGCAACTGGGACCCCGAGCCCGACAGCATGTACGGCACCTACTGGGTGGACCGCCCGCCCAGCTGATCGCCCTCATCAAGCTCTCCGACTGGATCGGAGGGCGCTGTTCCTCCGGTTCGTGGCCGCGGCCTGTCGATGCTGCTCGTGCTGCTGGCGGCGCGCACGGCGTACTCCTCGTGCAACGGTCCGCGCTGGCCACGCCGAGGCGCCGAGCGAGCGGCCGCTGGACCGCGGTCGTGCCCGCCGCGATGCTGGTCGGCAACATGTATCATCGACCCAGCCGCGGCCAAGGGGGAGATCCTCGGCATCCCGTTCGTGATGGGCAGCATCCTGCTTTCGCTGAGGGCGCTCGAGCGTCGTTCGGCGGAGGCGGCGTTCGGTGCCGGCCTGCTCGCCCTCCTCGCCGTCGGCCTGAAGCAGAACATGGTGGCCGGGCTGGTCTTCGGCGGGATCATGCTGCTCGGCTCGCTGCGCTGGCCGGGCGCATCACCCGTCGAGCGAGTTCGGCGAGGATGGCCGCAGCCGCGGTCGCGGGTGCGGCCATCCCTGTCGTGGCAACGGTCGCCTGGGCCCTCGTCGCCGGCGTCCATCTCGAGGACGGTCTGGTACGCCGTCTTCGGGTTCCGCTGTGATGCCATGCACGTGATCAGCGCCACCACGTCGCAGACGAACACGCCCCGCGCCTTGACGCTGCTGCGTCGTGCTCGTGGCCTCCGGGATGCTGCTGGTGATGGCTGGTTCCTGCTGAACCTGCCCGGCCTGCTGCGCCGCGCGCCAATCCTCACGCTCGCAGCGCTGGCGGCTGGTCCTGGTCCTCAGCCGGCCTGGTCCTGGGCGGCAGCTCCTGGTCGGCGTACGCCTTCTGTGCCGATCCCGAGTAGTGCTGTGCCTGATGCTCGTCCTCGACATCGAGGAGTCCCGCCGGCCGGAGGGCCGCTCGCGGCGCGGTCGCGAGGCTGGTCACGAGGTCGTTGCGCTGGTCGCGTCGCGACCGTCGCCACCGCGGTCTCGGCGTCTGGCTACGTCACGCAGACCGCGGACGGCAACCGCCTCCGCCCACCGAGGTGTACACGGGTCAGTCGATCGCTGCCTCTTCAGAGCCCGGCGACACGCTGGTCGTGTACGGCGGCCGGGCCGACATCCAGTACACCTCGGGGCTGCCCTCTCCCTACCAGCTACCTGTGGAGCCTGCCGATGCGCACGCTCGACCCCGACCTGACGGAGTTGAAGGGCCTGCTCGAAGGGCCGGACGCACCGACCTGGTTCGTCGCTACGCCCCGCTGAACTCCTGGGACGGAGTGGCGGAACGGGTGCTCGGCCCGGTCCTGGACACAGCGATACGTCCGCGGCGACGATGTCTGCGGCGTCGCGGTCTACGTCCGCAGCGGGGTCGCTCGCGAGGACCTGAGCGTCGACTGCGACAAGCTGGCTTTCTGAACGCCACTCGACCGGCCCGCATCGCCGACCCGGCTCGTGTTGACGCCGAAATGCCGCCGACCCGGCTCGTGTTGACGTGTCGCTGTCAACAAGAGCCGGGTCGGCGTTGTTCTTCTGTCAGTTCAAGCCGGGTCAGTGACCGTGGCCGTGGCCGTGACCGCCCGCGGCGGCGGGCTCTTCCTCTTCCGGCTTCTCGACGATCAGCGTCTCGGTCGTGAGCAGCATGCCCGCGATCGAGGTGGCGTTGACCAGTGCCGAGCGGGTGACCTTGACCGGGTCCAGGACGCCCTGGGCGACCAGGTCGCCGTACTCCTCGGTCTCGGCGTTGTAGCCGTTGCCGATGCCGAGCTCGCGGACCTTCGTGGTGACGACGTAACCGTTGACGCCACCGTTCTCGGCGATCCAGCGCAGCGGCTCGTCGCAGGCCTTGCGCACGATGCGTACGCCGACCGCCTCGTCGCCGGTGAGGTCGAGGTTCTTGTCGAGGACCGCGACCGCGTGGATCAGAGCCGAACCACCGCCGGGCACGATGCCCTCTTCGATCGCGGCGCGCGTCGCGGAGACGGCGTCCTCGATGCGGTGCTTCTTCTCCTTGAGCTCCACCTCGGTGGCGGCGCCGACCTTGATCACGCACACGCCGCCCGCCAGCTTCGCGAGGCGCTCCTGGAGCTTCTCGCGGTCCCAGTCGGAGTCGGTGTTCTCGATCTCGGCCTTGATCTGGTTGACCCGACCCGTGACCGCAGTCGAGTCACCGGCGCCGTCGACGATCGTCGTGTTGTCCTTGGTGATGACCACGCGACGAGCCTGGCCGAGGACGTCGAGACCGACCTGGTCGAGCTTGAGCCCGACCTCGGGCGACACGACCTGACCACCGGTCAGGGTCGCGATGTCCTCCATCATGGCCTTGCGGCGGTCGCCGAACGCAGGCGCCTTCACGGCGACGGCGTTGAACGTGCCGCGGATCTTGTTGACCACCAGCGTCGACAGGGCCTCGCCCTCGACGTCCTCGGAGAGGATGAACAGGGGCTTGCCGGCCGCGATGACCTTCTCCAGCAGGGGAAGCAGGTCCGCGATCGCGGAGATCTTGCCCTGGTGCAGAAGGATGTAGGGGTCGTCGAGGACGGCCTCCATGCGCTCCGGGTCGGTGATGAAGTATTGGGAGATGTAGCCCTTGTCGAACTGCATCCCCTCGGTGAACTCCAGCTCGGTGCCCATGGTGTTGGACTCCTCGACGGTGATCACGCCGTCCTTGCCGACCTTGTCGAAGGCCTCGGCGAGCAGGTCGCCGATCAGGGCGTCGCGCGAGCTGATCGTCGCGACCGACGCCATGTCCTCACGGGAGTCGACCTCACGGGCGGCGTCGCGCAGGGCGTTGCCGACGGCCTCGGACGCGGCGTCCATGCCGCGCTTGAGGCTCATCGGGTTGGCGCCGGCGGCTACCGCACGCAGACCGTGGTGGACCATCGCCTGGGCGAGGACCGTTGCGGTCGTCGTACCGTCACCGGCGACGTCGTTGGTCTTGGTGGCGACTTCCTTGGTCAGCTGCGCACCCAGGTTCTCGAACGGGTCGTCCAGCTCGATCTCGCGGGCGACGGTGACGCCGTCGTTGGTGATCGTGGGGGCGCCCCACTTCTTGTCCAGGACGACGTAGCGGCCTCGGGGGCCGAGCGTCACCTTCACTGCGTTCGCGAGCGCGTCGACGCCACGCTCGAGGGCGCGCCGGGCGTTCTCGTCGAACTCAAGAATCTTCGGCATCTCGGTGGATGCTCCTTCCGCTCAAATGGATAGTCCGAGGCCGAGGGCACGCCCCAGAAGGGAAACCGCGTGCTTTCGACCTCGGACTATCACGAGGAAATCAGGAAACGACAGCGAGCACGTCGCGCGCGGAGAGGATGAGGTACTCGTCTCCGGCGTACTTGACCTCGGTGCCGCCGTACTTGCTGTAGATCACCTTGTCGCCGACGTTCACGTCGAGCGGAACGCGGTTGCCCTTGTCGTCGATGCGACCCGGACCGATGGCCAGGACCTCGCCCTCCTGGGGCTTCTCCTTGGCCGTGTCCGGGATGACCAGGCCGGAAGCCGTGGTCTGTTCCGCCTCGAGCGCCTTGACGACGATGCGGTCCTCGAGAGGCTTGATGTTGACCGACACGATGTCGACCTCCACTTTCTGCACACTTCGTTGGGAACGTTTGGTGCCTGCGGTTTCGGTACGCCGTCGCGGGGGTCGTACTTCGTCGCAAGCGCTGGCACCCTCGGGTCGAGAGTGCCAGAACAGACGTTAGCACTCGCCCCAACGGAGTGCTAGAAGGGGCCCTGACAGGATGGGCGGCGTGGACCTCGAGACCTTCCGGTGGCTGCTGACGCCCGACGGTCAGCGACTGCTGGAGCGGGCGACCAGCGTGTACGTCGACACCGCGGGCGACCCCGTCCGCGCCGCCGCGGCAGTGCGCAAGATCGAGCCCGACGCTGATCGCGCGGCGGCTGCGCTGACGCAGGTCCAGCTGCGGCACAAGGCGCTCGGGAAGTTCGGCGACGACGGCGCGCGCATGTACTTCACCCCGGACGCGCTGGAGCAGGCGACCCGGAGCCGGGTCGCCACCCACCGGGCCGCCCGGCTGGCGGCCGCGCAGCCGGCGAGCGTGATCGACCTCGGCTGCAGCATCGGCGGCGACCTGCTCGCGTTCGCACGGGCCGGCCTGACCGCCGCCGGGGTGGACCTCGACCCGGTCCGGGTCGCGATGGCCTCGGCAAACCTGGAGGCACTCGGCCTGCCGGGTGCGGTGCTGGTGTCCGACGCGACGACGATCGACCTGTCCGGGTTCGCCGTCGCCTTCGCCGACCCGGCGCGGCGCAGCGGCCGGGGCCGCACCTTCCGGGTCGACGACTGGACTCCCCCGTGGTCGTTCGTCCGGTCCCTGCTGGAGCGGGCCGCCGTGGTCAAGGTCGCGCCGGGCATCCCGCACGACCTGCTGCCCGAGGGCGTCGAGGCCGAGTGGGTCAGCGACGAGGGTGAGGTCAAGGAGGCAGCGCTCTGGTCGGGCCAGCTCGCCTCGACGGCTCGCCGGGCAACGGTCATCGGCTCCGGTGGCCTGGCCACCCTCACCGACGCCGACGATCCGTGGCAGGGCAGGGAACGTCCGGTTCGCGGAGCTCGGTGGCTTCCTCTACGAACCCGACGGTGCGGTGATCCGGGCCGGACTGGTCACCGCGCTGGCCGCCGGTGTCGACGGCGGGCTCGTCGACGAGCACATCGCCTGGGTGACCTCGGACTCGTCGTTCCACACGCCGTTCGCGAAGGGCTACCAGGTGCTCGAGGAGGTGCCGTTCCGGGAGAAGCCGTTGCGCGCCGCCCTGCGCGAACGAAGCATCGGGAAGCTGACGATCAAGACCCGCGGCGTCGACGTCGTCCCCGAGACCCTGCGCAAGCGGCTGGCCCTCAAGGGCGACAACGCCGCGACGTTGGTGCTCACCCGGGTCAACGATGCCGGTACGGCGCTGCTGGTCCGGCCGTTCTGAGTTGATCGTCACAGGTTCATCACGGTATGCAGGCGAGCATCCACTTCCCGTGCTGCACAGACCATGGGAACCACCAGTTGGCCTGCATACCGTGATGAACCGCTGCAGCCCAGACAGCTTCTACTTCAGCTGAGGCGCCCGGTCTCGTCAGGAGGCCGGGGGCTCCGCGGACATCCGGAGCGCGATCGAGGCGAGGGCCACGCCTTCACCGCCTCATAGGTGCCGGGCTTCAGCTTGCTGGCAGCGTCCGCGGCGGCCTGCGCATACTGCGCTGCCGCGGCGAGCATCTTGGCATCGGTCTCGCTCATGGTGCCTCCCGGGTTCAGACGTTGCTTCGCTCGGCGCCGATCGTGGTGTCGGCGCCGTGCCCAGTGTGTACGACGGTGTCGTCGGGCAGCGTGAGCAACCGGGCCCGGATCGACTCGACGATCAGGTCGCTGTCGCTGAACGACCTGCCCGTCGCGCCCGGGCCACCTTGGAAGAGGGTGTCGCCCGTGAAGACGGCCCGGAGATCCGGAGCGTGGAAGCAAACCGCTCCCGGGGCGTGTCCGGGCGTGTGCAACACCTCCAGGGTCGTGCCGGCGACGTCGAGCGTCATGCCGTCGTGCAGGTCGACGTCCCAGAGGTGGTCGTCGTGGCTGAGCGTCCACAGCGGCTTGTCGGCGGGGTGCAGGAGGATCGGGGCGGTCACCCGCTCGCGCAGCGCCGGCGCCACCCGCACGTGGTCGTCGTGCGCGTGCGTGCACAGGATCGCCTTCACCCTGCGGCCGGCGACGACGGCCAGGATCGCGTCGACGTCGTGAGGCGCGTCGATGACGACGCACTCCTCGTCGTCACCGACCACCCAGATGTTGTTGTCGACGTCGAACGTCTCGCCGTCGAGGCTGAACGTGCCGCTGACCACGGCGTGGTCGACCCGCGCCGGCATCGGGCCCGGCATCAGGCCCGACATCAGGCGGAGCCCTCGGGCGTGAAGATCACGACCGAGCGGAGCACGTCGCCGTGGTGCATCTTCTCGAACGCCGCCTCGACGTCGCCGAGCCCGATCTCCTCGGACACGAACGCGTCGAGGTCGAGCCGGCCCTGTCGGTAGAGGTCGACCAGCATCGGGAAGTCACGCGTGGGCAGGCAGTCGCCGTACCAGCTGGACTTCAGCGCTCCACCGCGACCGAACACGTCGAGCAGCGGGATGTCGGGGATCTTCATGTCCGGGGTCGGGACGCCGACCAGGACGACCGTGCCGGCCAGGTCGCGGGCATAGAACGCCTGCTTCCAGGTCTCGGGCCGGCCGACGGCGTCGATGACCACGTCGGCGCCGTACCCGTCGGTGAGCGCCTGGATGGCCTCGACGGGATCGGTCGACGACGAGTTGACGACGTCGGTTGCGCCCAGCTTGCGGGCGCCGTCGAGCTTCCGGTCGTCGATGTCGACCGCGATGATCTTCGACGCTCCCGCGAGGGCCGACCCGACGACGGCCGCGCTGCCGACCCCTCCGCAGCCGATGACCGCGACGGTCTTGCCTCGGCTGACGTTGCCGGTGTTGAGGGCGGCGCCCAGGCCGGCCATCACGCCGCACCCGAGAAGGCCGACCGCAGCCGCCCGTGCCGACGCGTCCACCTTGGTGCACTGGCCGGCGGCCACCAGCGTCTTCTCCGCGAACGCTCCGATGCCCAGCGCGGGAGAGAGCTCGGTGCCGTCCTCCAGCGTCATCTTCTGGGTGGCGTTGAAGGTGGCGAAGCAGTACCACGGCTCGCCCCGGTTGCACGCCCGGCAGTTGCCGCACACCGCCCGCCAGTTGAGGATCACGAAGTCGCCGGGCTCGAGCCCGCGTGACGCCTTCGCCCACGGACTCGACCTCACCGGCCGCCTCGTGGCCGAGCAGGAACGGGAACTCGTCGTTGATGCCGCCCTCGCGGTAGTGCAGGTCGGTGTGGCACACCCCGCAGGCCTGGACCTTGACCACGGCCTCGCCCGGGCCGGGGTCGGGCACGTTGATGGTCTCCAGGGAGACCGGCTGACCCTTGCTGCGCGCCACCACGGCGCGGACCTGCTGGCTCATGTCGCGTTCCTTCTGCTGGTTCCGTCACGAAGTCGGGGGCGAGCGGGCCACCGACCGGGTCATCATGCCTGTACGTCGACCACCGCGACCCGTCCGGTACCCGTGAGCTCGACCGCGGCCGGGCCGGAGATGCGGACCGTGTCGAAGCGGTCCAGGTGGATCGCCTCCTCGGCGGTCGCCACGCTCATCGAACCGGTCAGCGCGACGACCAGGCACTCGGCGTCCGCCTCGGCCCGCACGGCATGGACGCCCGCGACGCTCACGATCTGGACGCCGGCCGCAGCCTGGCCGCGGCGCGTCATCACGTTGAGGTCGCGCGTGGGGCCGTCCACGAGGGTGCCGACGCAGGGTGCGTCACCGGGGAAGGCGAGCACGTCGAAAAGGTTCAGCAGGTGCGGCTTCCCGTCGACGGAGATCACCATCCCCGCACCCTCGACGAGGACGATCTGACGGTCCACCTCCTCGAACGCGGAGAACGGACCTTCGCTGGTCACGTCGGCGATGCTCACCCGCCACCGGAACGAGCCGGGCTCCCCGTCGTACGGCGCGGTCGCGATCTCGCGGGTGACTCCACCACCGTTGCGCCAGGGGACCGGCGCGAGGTCGGCGAACCGGATCAGCTGCATCGTCTGGGGCACGACTGCTATCAACGCCGAGTCGGGCTCGAAATGCAACCCCATGCCACGGATCCGCGTCTTGGACATGGAAAGGTGGTGAGTACGCCGATGCAAGCAACCGTGACTTCGGGGGTACAGATGTCCGGGGCGACTCGGGATGCCGAGTTCTCGGCGTACATGGCCGCCCGCCAACCTGCGCTGATCCGCACCGCGTTCCTGCTGGCGGGAGACCGGGCCACCGCCGAGGACCTGGTGCAGACGTCACTGGCCAAGCTCTACCTGAGCTGGGACAAGGTCTTGAACCGCGAGTCGATCGACGGCTACGTACGCCGGATCATGATCAACGAGCACAACTCGCTGTGGCGGCGGGCGTGGAAACGCACCGAGGTGGCCAGCGAGGTCGTGGCTGACCATTCCGTGGTCGACGTGTACGACGATGGGCATGCCGCCGCGGTGTGGGAGCTGGTGAAGACGCTTCCCCGCAAGCAGCGGACCGTGATCGTGCTGCGCTACTACGAACAGCTCTCGGAGGCCGAGATCGCCCACACGATGGGCATCTCGACCGGCACCGTGAAGTCCCAGGCCAGCCGCGCGCTGGCCGCCCTGCGTCAACGAGTCCCCAATGCACTGATTCCCGGAGAGGAGGAGCGATGAACAGCCCAATCGACAACGAGAACGACCTGAACCGTGCCCTCGAGCACCAGGTGGAGCACCTGGACACCGCTCCGCTGACCCTGGGCGACGTACAGACGCGGGCGAAGCGGATCCAGCGCCGCCGCCGGATCGCCGCCTGCGTCGCGGCGGCCGCCGCAGTGGCGATCATCGCGCCCATCGGGCTGATGCTCGGCAACAACCAGCCGGACAGCCGGGGGCCGATCAAACAGCCGTCGACCGACCCCGTCAGCCATCGCCTGGCCGCAGCGGCTGCAGACCGATGGCCTGGCGCTCGGCGACGCCCCGAAGATCGACTGGCTCGAAGGCACCACCCTTCACACCGCCGACGGCGGGACGGTCACGCTCGATGCTGCCTACTTCCAAGTCGTGCCGTACGACGACGGGTGGCTCGCCTTGGGGTCGACCGACAGCGGCGGCTACTCGGCCACGATCCTCGACTCGGAGGGCACTCCCGTCGGCGAGCCGTTCGCCACCGGTGAGTTGGGTTCGCGATCTCCGACGACGGCATCGCGAGTGCTGTACGTCGACAACGGTGACCTGGTCGTCCATGTGAACGGGGGAGACACCGAGGTCCTCCTCGAGGGAGTCGGCAACGACACCGAGCCGATCGGGTTCTCCGGGGACGCGCGCTCTACAACATCCAGCGCGGCAACGGCGAGAACCGACGGCCGCTGGATCGAGGCGGGCGGGCCCGAGCACGACCCGGAGCCGGTAGGGACATACATCTACACCGACTCCACCAACGATGGCTGGTCGGCGGCGCTCACGAAGGTGAGAGACGACGGCAACTGCAGCCAGACGACCGCACCGCACGGGAACACCGTCGGAGAGACGTGCGACTTCACGCTCGACTCGTTCTCTCCCGACGGCGCGAACGTCCTGGCCGGCCCTGAGTACCGGAGCGGCTACGGCGACGGAGTCCTGGCCGTGGTCCCCCGTGACCACCTCAACGGAAATCCGCCCCCCTTGGTCCACTACGTCCAGTCGCTCGAGACGGACGCCACGTTCATGGATGCCCGCTGGGAGGACGACGAGCACGTCCTGGCCATCACGTCGACGCCCATCGCGGGCAGCGCTGACCGCATGTTCGGGATCGTCCGCATCGGCCTGGACGGTTCGGTCGAGAACACCGTCGAACCCGTCCGGGCCGAGGACGTCGAGAACCCGTTCGGCTTCGCCACCCCCTGAACCCGCTGACCCACCACCGACTCGGGTTCCAACCAGAGGGTGGGTCGGCGCGTCGTACGGGCATGGAGACGCAGCGAGTCCGGAGCCGGCCGTTCGTCTGGGTGGCCGCGACGGCAGTCGCGACCTCGATGCTGGCGGGTTGTGGCGACCAACCCCCGGCGGGCGTCGACGCCTTCCTCGAGCGCGACGTCCTCCGAAGTCCCCTCGCAGCCGGTCGACCGCGCCGGACGACCCGTCGGTCAAGCCGTTGGAGAGCCCTCCGACGGACGCGGCCGCGACGACGTTCGTGTCCGGCGGAGTCCCGCTCGACACCGCCGGCCTGGTGCAAGGGCGGGCTCCCGGGTTGGCCTACCTCGACGGGACGACCCTGATCCGGGCGGACGGGTCGACTCTCGAGCTCCCGGAGCCCGGGCTCTCGGCGTTCGGGCTGATGGGCAACGGCCTGGTCGGGATCTCGAGCGGGACATCGGACGTGGTGGTCCTCGACGGAGCCGGCGAGGTGGTGCGTCGGGAACCCATGAGCGGCTCGAGGCTGGCCACGTCGCCCGACGGGTCGATCGTGGGCTGGCTCGGCGACGACGGAGCGCCACGCGTGGTCGAGGGCGGAGGTTCCCGGACCTGGGACCTGCCGGTGGTCGAGCACGGCGCCGAGATCGCGGCCGTCCTCGGCGCGGGCACCTGCAAGGAGGGCGTGGACGGCAACGGCTGCGCCATCTTCGTCAACGCGCCGGCGGGTCCGGCGCGTTCGTGAGTGCGTCCCACGGCCTCGTGGACAGCGCCGGTACGGCGTTGCACGTCGCCGACGCGTCCAGCAACGGGAGGGTGACCGGACTCGTCTCCACGACCGACCACGGATCCTGTTCGGGCCTGTGGAAGTCCAGCGGCAGGCTCGGCTGGACGACGTGCGACCTCACCCTGGGTGCGTTCTCACCGGACGAGACCCGGATCCTCGCCGGCGGTGCGCGGACCGACACATCCGCGCAGACCGAGCTCGCCTTCCTCGACGACGCCGGTCGGGTGCTGGCGCACTTCGGGCCCGGCGGCGACGCCAGCATCCTCCAGACAGCCTGGGAGGACGACGACCACGCCCTCGCGGTGGTCCATGACGGGCAGCGGTGGTCGGTCGTCCGGCTGGGTGTCGACGGCAGTTCGGAGTACGCCGTGGCGCCCCGCCCGGGTCGGGAGGGCGACCAGCCGTTCATCCTGCCGACGAGGTGATCCGCGGGCCCTACGCTGAGGACCATGTCGAACCCCGTTCTCCTCGTCCTCGGCGCCGGCCCCGGTCTCGGACTGGCTGTCGCCCGTCGTTTCGGTGCCGATGGCTACGACGTCGCATTGGTGGCCCGGTCGGCCGACACCCTCGCGCCGCTGGGTGCGGCGCTCGGCGAGGCCGGTGTGCGGACGGTGCTGACGCCGCTCGACCTCACCGACCCGGCCGCCGTGGCCGACCTGGTCACCCGGATCGGCACCGAGGCCGGGCGGATCGACGTCCTCCACTTCAACCCGAGCGCGTTCCGGCAGAAGGATCCGCTCCACCTGACGGCCGATCGAGCTGCTCGACGACCTCCGCCTCGGCGTCGCGCCGCTGCTCCCGGCGGTCCAGGCGGCCCGCCCGTTCATGTCCGCCGGTGGCCGGATCCTCGTCACGGGCAGTGCCGCCGCGGACCGGCCGTCGAATCAGGCTGCCTCGCTCGGCGTACAGAAGGCCGCCGTGCGGAACCTCGTCATCAGCATCGACGCAACGCTGGCACCGGAGGGCATCCGCGCGGTCGCGGTCCAGATCAACGGCACCCTCGGCCCGGACGGGCCGTTCTCCCCGGGGCCGGTCGCGGACGCGCTCTACGCGGCCACGATGCGTCTGGACGAGGAATGGACGGTCCACGTCCCGTACGACGGCTGAGGAGCTCGTGGTCTCAAGCCACGACGGTGGTGATCGGCTGGGACGAGTCGGCGGGCAGGTCGAGCGACGAGGCTGCGCGTCCGCGGGCCATCAGCTCGGTCCCGAGCGCGGCGACCATCGCGCCGTTGTCCGTGCACAGCCCCGGCCGCGGGATCCGGACCCGGATGCCCTTGGCGGCCGCCCGCTCCTCGGCCATCGCCCGCAGCCTGGTGTTCGCGGCCACTCCCCCGCCGATCAGGATGTCGTCGATGCCCTCGCTCGCGGCGGCGTCCACTGCCTTGCGGGTGAGGACGTCGCACACCGCCTCCTGGAAGCTGGCCGCGACGTCCGCCACGGGCACCTCGACGCCGTTGCGCTGCTGGGTCTCCACCCACCGCGCCACCGCCGTCTTGAGGCCCGAGAAGGAGAAGTCGAAGCGGTGCCGTTCGAGGTCGCGCCGGCTGGTGAGACCGCGGGGGAAGTCGATCGCGACGCTGTTGCCGCTCGCGGCGGCTCGGTCGATGTACGGCCCGCCCGGGAAGCCGAGCCCCAGCAGGCGGGCCACCTTGTCGAACGCCTCACCGGCCGCGTCGTCGATGGTCGCCCCGAGCGGTGCCACACCCACGGTGACGTCCTCGACCCGCAGCAGGCTCGAGTGACCGCCGCTGACCAGCATCGCCAGGCACGGTTCGGGCAACGGACCGTGCTCGAGCTGGTCGACCGCCACATGGGCCGCGAGGTGGTTGACGCCGTAGATCGGCTTGCCGAGCCCGATCGCCAGCGCCTTCGCCGCCGCCACACCGACGAGCAGTGCCCCGGCGAGCCCGGGTCCGCTCGTGACCGCGATCGCGTCGACGTCGTACAGCTCGATGCCGGCGGTCCGGCAGGCCCGTTCGATGGTCGGCACCATGGCCTCGAGGTGCGCACGGCTCGCGACCTCGGGTACGACGCCCCCGAACCGCGCGTGCTCCTCGACACTGCTCGCCACCGCATCGGCCAGCAACGTGTGCCCCCGCACGATCCCCACCCCGGTCTCGTCACAAGATGTCTCGATCCCGAGTACCAGCGGTCCGTCCATGCCGTCATTGTGCCGGGGTGTGCGAGGGCGGGATCGGTAGTCCGAGACGAAATGGCCCCCGACACGCCGGTGGGAGGGGCCATTTCGTCTCGGACTATCCCGCCTTGGCCTCGACGATGGACATCCGGGTGCCGGTGTCGATGACCCGGGTGAGGCGGAGGCCGGCGGCGTGGAACAGGGCGGCGTACTCCTCCTCGCTGCGTTCGCGGCCGCCGGGCAGCACCAGCATGTTGAGGTCGGAGAAGGCGGCTTCGACCTCGTAGCCCGGCCGGCCGAGAACCGTCTCCACGACGAGCACCACACCGTCGGCGTTAAGGGACCGAACGCAGGTGCGCAGGATCTCGACGCAACGGTCGTCCGGCCAGTCGTGCAGGATCGACTTGAGGAGGTAGGCATCCGCCGCCGGCACCGACTCGAAGAAGCTCCCGGTCGCCGCCGCCCATCGTCCGGACAAGGCATCGGACATCGGCGCCTTCGCCACGACATGGTCGAGGTCGAACACCGTGCCGGTGAGGTGTTCGTGACCGGTGAGGACGGCGTCCAGCAGGATGCCCTTGCCGCCGCCGACGTCGACCACGCTGGTGAGCCCCGCGAAGTCGTACGCCGAGGCGACCGCGCCGGCGACGGACGAGCTCAGCGCGGTCATGTTGTCGTTGAAGATCGCGTTGTGCTCAGGGTGTCCCTGCCGGTGGGTCCACACGTCGACGCCGTGCAGCGCCTCGAAGGCGTTCTGGCCGGTGCGCACGCTGTCGCTGAGACTGCCCCAGGCCGCCCACATGGCCGGGTCCTGGAGGGTCCTGGCCAGCGGTCGCAGGCTTCCGGACACGTCGGAGCGCAGCCCCTCGCCGAGGGATGCGTTCGCGTACGTCCCATCCGGTTGCTCGTCGTACACCCCGAGGGTGGCCAGCGCCCGCAGCAACCGGTGCAGGGTGTCCTCGTCCGCAGACACGGCGTCGGCGAGGTCGGCGACGGTCCGCGGTCCGCCGGCAAGCTGGTCGGACAGGCCGAGGTCCGCGGCCGCGCTCAGCGCCATCGACACGCGGAAGCCGGTGATCATCGAACGGAGGTCGTCAACGTTGCCCATAGGCCCGATCATGCACCTGCTCGAAGGGCCGAGGCGACTACGTCGGTCGGCTGGCCCGGATGTCGAGGGCCTGCCCGCAGACATTGTCACCACGAGCAGCGCGACGAGCGAGCCCGAGGGTCCGGCGCCCGGGAGGGCGCCGGCGACGCCACGGACCACCTCGGGCAGTTAGCCCCCAGGCCGAGGAATTCGTTGATCAGCGTCGGCGCGCGCCCAACATCCCGGTTACGCACCGAAGAGGAGTCGACACCAGCTCCCAGTCGGGGCCCGGGGCTGGGGTCGCATGCGAGCATGTCGACGTGAAAACCGCTGGGTCGCCGTCAATCGACCGCCCGGACTACTGGTGGTACCGGGCTCGGGCCGACCTGCTCCGAGTCGCGCTTCAACGGTACGTCGGGCAGCCGGCCAGGTTGCTCGACGTCGGGAGCGCCGACGGTCCCAGTGTCGCCTGGCTGTCCGGAGCCGCCCAGCGCGTCGCCCTGGACGTCGACCCGCGCGGCCTGAGACCCGGCGACGTCTGCGGGTCGGCGACCGACCTGCCGTTCGTCGACGGTTCCTTCGACGTGGTCGCGGCCTTCGACGTGATCGAGCACTGCGAGCCCGAGGCCGCAGCGCTGGCGGAGATGACCCGGGTCCTCGCGCCGGGGGGCCGGCTCCTGCTGAGCGTGCCGGCCTATCAGTGGGCGTGGACCCACTTCGACGAGCACAACCACCATCACCGTCGCTACACGCGTCCCCGCGCGGTCGCTGCGGTCCGGGCCCAGGGGCTCGAGGTGCTCCGGGCGTCGTACCTGCTTCACGGGAACGTTCCCGTTCTTCGCCGCCGACCGGTTGCGCACGAGGTTTCGCGAGCGCGGTGCGCGGGCAACGGTGGCGGTGTCCAACGGTGTGCCGCAGCTGCCCGAGACCAGCCCGACGGTCGAGAAGGTCCTGATGTCTGCGACCCGGTTCGACCGGAGCCTCCTGCCGCACTGCGACCTGCCTTTCGGCTCCTCGGTGGTGGTGGCCGCCCGCAAGCCCGTCGAGCCAGGCCGGGAAAGGAGGACGTCGTGAGGTCGTCGGGGCGAGAGCACACACTGTCTGTGGTGGTTCCCGTCTACCGAGGGGCCGCGACACTCGACGCGCTGATCGACGAGCTGGCCCTGCTCGTGGCCCCGTTCCGGACGCCCGCCGGGCACTCCGCGCGCATCGACGAGGTGTTGCTGGTGCACGACTGCGGCCCCGACGACTCCGAGATCGTGATCCGCAGGCTGGCGGCGACCCATGAGTGGGTCCGCCCCGTGTGGCTGAGCCGCAACTACGGGCAGCATGCGGCGACGCTGGCCGGCATGGCCTCGTCAGCCGGCGACTGGGTGGCTTCGATCGACGAGGACGGGCAGCACGACCCCGCCTACCTGGGCGCGATGCTCGACCGGGCGGTCGCGGAGCGGGCGGACGTCGTGTACGCCGCCCCGGTCAACCCGGCGCCTCATGGCCTGCTCCGCAACGTCGCCTCGCGCCAGGCGAAGGGGTCAATGCGCTTGCTGACGGGTAACCGCCAGGTCAGCGATTTCCACAGCTATCGGCTGGTGCTGGGTGAGATCGCCCGGAGCGTGGCGGCGTACGCCGGACCGGGCGTCTACCTGGACCTCGCCCTCGGCTGGGTGGCGCGGCGGGTCAGCACCTGTCCGGTCCGGTTGCGCTCGGAAGGCGGCCGCCCGTCGGGCTACCGGTTGCGCACCCTGATGTCGCACTACTGGCGCATGGTGCTGACCGGCGGGACTCGGCTGCTCCGGATCGTGGCCCTGGTCGGCTTCGTGCTGGCGACCCTGGGCTTCGTGCTCGCGGTCGCCATCGTCTGGATGCGGTTCGCCGACAGCATCGT
The DNA here is from genome assembly GCA_963719255.1 of uncultured Actinomycetota bacterium. Classification (GTDB taxonomy): domain Bacteria; phylum Actinomycetota; class Actinomycetes; order Propionibacteriales; family Nocardioidaceae; genus Nocardioides. Next base: position 150,248 of record CAVRBN010000028.1, read on the forward strand.
GGTCGAGGGCTGGACGTCCCTGGCCGTCGTCTCCCTGATCAGCTCGGGGTTCATCCTCTTTGCACTCGGCGTGGTCGCGGAGTACGTCGGGGTCGCGGTGAACATGGCGATGGGCAAGCCGCTCTACGTCATCGTCGGAGACGGTCACGACGGCCCCCTCGGACCCGGATCCGACGAGGCGGACCCACCGTGACGGCCCTGCTCGTCGGCCGGGGCCTGCTGGGTCGGCAGGTGGAGGCGCGGCTGCGGCGGTCGGGCGCCGACGTGCGCACGGTCGAGGTGCCCTGGGGCCGGCACGACGCCGCGCTCCGGGCGCTGCTGGACGCCGCTGGCACGGTCGCGCGGGAGTCGCGGTCGTGGCGGCTGCTGTGGTGTGCCGGCGCCGGCGTCATCGCGACCCCGCCTGCGGAGCTGGAGGCAGAGGTTAGGCTTTTCGATGCGTTTCTCGGCGGCCTCCCGGCCCCGCCCGCGAGCATGTTCCTGGCGTCCTCCGCGGGCGGCCTGTACGCCGGCTCGCCCGACCGGCCCCCCTTCACCGAGCGGTCGAGGGTCGCCGCCCTCTCGCCGTACGGCGTCGCGAAGCTCGAGATGGAGCGGATCGCCCGCGGGCAGACCGCGCGCGGAACCCGACTCCTGGTCGGACGGATCGCCAACCTCTACGGCCCCGGACAGGACCTCACAAAGCCGCAGGGCCTGATCTCCCAGCTCTGCCTGGCCGAGCAGACCGGCCAGGCACTGAATCTGCACGTCTCGCTCGACACCCTGCGGGACTACCTCTTCGTGACCGATGCCGCGGCGATGGTCGCCGATGCGCTGGAGCTGCTCGAGGACCAGGCGCCTGGCTCGACGGTGACCAAGATCTTCGCCTCAGGGCGGGCGCACTCGGTCGCTGCCGTCGTCGGGGAGACGACCCGGGTCTTCCGCCGACGCCCACATCTGTCGAGCCGGCCGGCCGGGGGAGCCCAGGTCCGCGACCTCCGGCTCCGGTCGGTGGTGTGGCCGCAGGTCGACAGGCTGGCCAGGACGCCCCTGCCCGCGGGGCTGGGCGCGACCGAGGCCGACATCGCCGCGCAGGTGCTCGCCGGAAAGGCGCGGCCGCGGTGCTGAGCCGGTACCGCACGGACCTGCGATGGTTGCTGCTCGCGATCGGTGCCGTCTGGCTGGCGTGGGCTTTCCCCCTGCTCCAGGACGCGCGCCACTACTTCCAGGGCGACAGCCAGAACGCCTACTACGGCTGGTTCCACCACTTCGGTGTCGCGCTGCTCAATGGCCAATGGCCGATGCTGGATGCGCAGACCGGCTCGGCCGGCAACCCGCTCGCGGAGGGGCAGCAGGGTCTCTATAGTCCACTCTCCGCCCTGATCGCGATCGGTGCGGCGGTTGCCCCGCAGATCGTCGTCTACGCAGCCCTGGTCAAGTTCGGCATCGCCACGATCGCCATCATCGGGTGCTACCTGCTCGCGCGCGACTACGGCGTCCGCCCGGGTCTCGCGGCGGTGGCCGCGGTCGCCATCCAGCTGTGTGGCTTCACTCTGTCGGCCGACGCGCCCCGGTGGGTGGCCGGGCAGCTCGTGGCCGCGCTACTGCCCTGGGCGTGGTGGGCCACTCGTCGGATGCTCGCCGGGGCGAACCCCTGGCCCGCCCTGGTCGCGAGCGGGGTGCTGGTCACGACGGGCTACGTCTTTGGGACCATGTACTTCATCCTGGTCCTCGGCGGGCTCCTGCTGGAGGTCCTGCTGACCCGCGACTGGGCGGGTGTACGACGCCTCCTGCTGCTGGGCGTCTACTGCGGCCTGCTCTCCGTGACCGTCTACCTGCCGGGCATCCTCACCTCGCCAGTGACCTGGCGTGACGGCTGGGACATCGGGGGCAACGGGTTCCTCCAGATGGATCCCGTCACGCTGCCCCTGACCGGACAACCCACGACGGTGCCGCCGTCGGTGGGCCAGGAGGCGAACGAGAAGGAGGCCGCCGCCCAGGTCTCCTTCACCTACGTCGCATGGTTCCTGCCGCTCCTGTGCTGGGTCGGGTTCTCCCGGCTTCGGCGGGAGTCGACGTCGCTCGTGTCCCTCGTCGTCCCCTTCGTGCTCACGGTCGCGTGGACGCTCCTTCCCTACAACATGGGCCCGATCCGGATGCCGGGCCGCGTGATGTCGATCGTCAGCCTGACCGCGATCCTCCTCCTGACCGTGCTCCTCGAGCGAACCCTTCAGGGGCGGCCCGGACAGTTGCGGGTGGGGCTGAGCCTGCTCTGGGTCGCGCTCGCGGCGGCCGGGGCGGCGTTGGTGTATCCCGACACGGCGCTGCTCCAGGTCGGTGGGGGTGCCGTCGTCGTGGTCTGTGTCTTGGCCTCGGCGTGGGCGGCCTCGCGGCCACGGCTCCTGCCCGTCGTGATGATCGTCGCGTCCGTCGGGGTCGCGATGTTCCAGTTCACGGTCCAGCCGGAGGGGGTCGGCGGGCAGCGCGACTCGCCGGGCCCACTCGCGGCGTACTCCGACGTTCTTCCTGACGCCGAGGGCGACGTCTTCGTGATCGGGCTGAATTTCGGCGTCGTGGCAGAGCACCCCGAGCTCGCCGCCGAGTTGCTGCCCGGCAGCCTGTGGGACCTCACCGGAAAGCCCGTCCACAACGGCTACACGACCCTGGGCTTCCGCGACTACAACTTCCGCTTCTGCATCAGGTACAACGGCGACGTGTGTCCCGCTGCCCTGAGGGAGATGTTCAAGACCGAGCCGGTGACCGGCTTGCCGTGGGTCGACCTGCACTCGATCAGCACCTTGGTGCTCGTCGACCTCCCGGGCGACCGGATGGCGGACCCGCCTCCCGGCTGGCACGAGGCAAGCCGGGAGGACGACGTCGTGACCTGGGTGCGCGACCAGGTTCTCCCGACCGCCGGCGGCGTGGCGTGGACGTCCCCCGGGACCCGCGTACACCAGGTCGGGCAGACGGCGACCAGCATCACCTTCGTCGTGGACCGCGTGGGCGGCACCGACCCCAGCGTCGTGCTCAGCCGGATCGCGTGGCCGGGCTACCTGGTGGAGGGGGCCGACCCTGCCGCACCCGTGGGCGGGCACCTGCTGCGCGTCAGCCTCTCGCCGGACGACGTGGGCACCACCGTGACGGTCACCTTCCGGCCGCCCGGCTGGCAACTCGAGATCGCCAGCCTGGTGGCAGCACTCGTCCTTGGGGTGGGCTGGTCGGTTCTCGTCTGGGTCCGAAAGCGGCGCAGGCAACGCATCGAGATGGCGTGAGGATCCCGTGACCTCCTTCGGGGGCGGGCTGGGACGAGATCGCGCTGGACTGTGGCTCAGCGGTACGCCGAGATGCCGGTCGAGGCCTGGCCGATCGCGAACTGGTGCACCTCACCGGTGAGCAAGGACTCGAGGTTGTTGGGCTCTTCGCAATCGAGGGTGTAGTCGCGGCCTGAACCCGCCGGTCTCGCCACAAGATGTCTCCGATCCCGAGCACGAGCGGTCAGTCGTCCATCCGGACAGTGTGTCGAGATTGGATAGTCCGAGATGAAATGGCTCCCGACACGCCGTTCGGAGGACCATTTCCTCTCGGACTATCCAGACACTCGCTCGAGCACCAGCGCGTCCGAGCCGTCGCGGTAGTAGTTCGGGCGCCGATGGATCTCGACGAAACCCGCCCTCGCATAGAACGCCCGGGCGGCGGCGTTGGACTCCGCGACCTCGAGCAGCATCCGCGCTGCTGGACGTTTCAGGGCCTCGGCGAGGAGCGCGCTCGCGAGGCCGTGCCGCTGGGCGTCCGGGTGTACGCCGATCCGCTGCAGGTCGGCGACGTCGTCGACCAGCCTGGTGACCACGTAGCCGGAGATCCCGGCCTCGCCGGCCCGCTCACGAGGGCCTGATTCCGTCGCGATGACCAGGACCTGCCGTCCGGCTCCCACGAGCTCCTCGGTGATCTGGGCCTCGGTCCAGGCGTCGGCGCCGAACAGGATCCGTTCGAGGCTGCGCGATGGCGCCGACGTCCGAGGTCGTGGCCGGGCGGATCACGACACCGGCTTGGGTTTCCCGGGCGCGACGGCGTCGGGTCGACGAAGGTAGACGGGCTCGGGATCCAGCAGCTCCGTGCGCTCGCCCGCCACGAGCCGAGCCAGCGCGGCAGCACTCGGGTCGCGCGGCCCGATCACCCGGTCGAAGACACCCGGGTAGAGGTCCGGCCCGGCGCCGGCGACCGGGCGGCCGTCGACCGGGATGTCGACCGGGCGGTCCACGAACGGCCCGTCGAGACGCCGGCCGTCGCCGTCGTACGCGGCCCAGAAGAGCTCCTTGCGACGCGCGTCCGTGGTGACCAGGAACGGCTCAGCCTGGTCGGCCACAAACGCGATCGCGTCGAGCGAACAGACGCCGTGGACCGGGATCTGGAGGGTGAAGCCCAGGGTGCGGGCGGTGACGACTCCGACCCGGAGGCCCGTGTAGGGACCGGGGCCCACGCCCACGACGATGGCGGTCAGGTCCTGCCGGACGATCCCGGCCTCGGCCATCACCTCGGCGATCGCCGGGGCGAGGAGCTCGCCGTGCTTCATCGGGCCGACCCCGTTGCGTTCGGCGAGGACCGCGTCGTTGCGCTCGTCGTACACGCACGCAGTGATCCACGCGGTCGCGGTGTCGAAGGCGAGCAGCACGGGTGGACCTTAGCCGGGAAGCGAGCGCCAGTGCGTGGTGAGGCGGCCGGCGTCGTCGACGATGTGGAACGCGAAGGTCGGCGGCGCTTCGTACCAGAGCGCGGGCTGCGGCTCGGCGTCGAGGGTCACGGTCGAGACGACTCCCCCGCCGATGAGCACGGGCCGCCCGGCGAACGTGGTGGTACAGGCCGTGTGGTTGTGCCCGACGAGCAGGGCGACGACCTGCGGGTGCCGGGACAGCACCTGCTCCAACGCGTCCGGGTCGCGCAGCTGGATGTCGTCCATCAGCGCGATGTTGACCGTCACCGGCGAGTGGTGGAAGCAGACGAAGGTCGGCAGGTCGGACGCGTCCAGCTGCTCCTCGAGCCAGGTCAGGGTCGTGGGCGTCAACACGCCGTGGTCGATCCGCTGGCCGTCGACGGCGGACACGAGCGAGTCCAGCATCAGGAACCGGAACCCGTTCACCTCGAGCACCTGGTCGAGGGGGCCGCCCGCGTCGCGTCCGAGGAGCACGCTGGCGAACGGCTCGCGCGCGTCATGGTTGCCGGTCCCGACGATGATCGGGCCGTCCCAGCGGGCAAAGAGGTCGCGCGCCTCGACGTACTCCTCCTCCAGGCCGTGGTCGGCGACATCCCCGGTCACGACCAGCACGTCGGGCAACGGCGAGAGCGACAGCAGGTGGTCGAGTACGGCGGTGGCGCGCGGAGCGGTCTCCGGGCGGTTGCCGAAGTGCGTGTCGCTGACGTGGGCGATGGTGAACATCAGAGCTCCTTCAGGGCGCCCAGCCACCGTAGTCCGACGGGTTGTACGACGATCTGCCGCGGGTCGTGATCCTCGGAGACATCGGACCCGTGGGAGCGCCGGATCGAGATCTCCAACCGGTCGGTGGCCAGCCCCTCGGCGAGCCCCTCTCCCCACTCGACCACCGTGACGGCTTCCTCGAGCGAGGTGTCCAGGTCGAGGTCGTCGAGCTCGTCGAACCCACCCAGGCGGTAGGCGTCGACATGCACGAGCGGCGGTCCGTCGCCGAGCGAGGGGTGTTTCCGGGCGATCACGAACGTTGGTGAGGTGATGTCGCCGCGCACCCCGAGCGCTCTGCCGAGGCCCTGCGTGAAGGTCGTCTTCCCGGCACCGAGGTCACCGGTGAGGATCACCAGGTCACCGGACCGGAGGGACGGCGCGAGCCGTTCCGCGAACGCCTGGGTGTCCTCCCGCGTGGTCGTGGTCAGCTCGTGCGCGAACAGCCTCACCATCTCGAGGTTCACGCCCAGCCGTTCCACCACCACGAACCCGTGGTGCTCCCAGAAGCGGATCGTGTCGGGCAGGTCGACGCGGGCGACAATGCGGAGACCGTCATCCGCTCGCTCGCGGGCGTGCGCATCGGCGGCGCGCACGAGCATCGCCGCCACACCGGACCCCTCGGCGGAGGGCAGTACGCCGACCCGCCGCAACCCGAGCGCCGTGCCGACCGGCTCGAAGATCAGCGACCCGACCGGTCGGCCGTCGAGCTCGGCGACCAGCCCGCCGTACTCACCGAGCTCGGCGGCGACCGAGTCCAGCGTCTCCGACAACGCCGAGGTGGGCGGGTCGAGCGGGGGGCGGGCGCCGAAGGCGGCGTGGATCACGGCAAGGACGTCGGCGGCCGCCTCCGCGCCGACAACCCGGACTCGGGGACCCGTCACGGGCCCTCGTTCACTGGGGTTCCACGGGCTCGTGTGCCTGGGCGGCCGCGATCAGCTGGTCGAGGGCGGCGTTGACCTGCTCGTGGCGTTCGAGGATCACCATGTGTCCGGCCCCTTCGCACTCGAGGAGGGTTGATCCGGGCACGGTGTCGTTCAGCTTGCGGCTGAGCTCGATCGGGGTGAGCCGATCCGAGGTACCGCAGATGATGCTGGTCGGCACCCGAGCCAGGGCGTGCAGGACGGCGTACTTGTCCAGGTCACCGAAGCTCGGGAAGAACTCGGCGAGCACCTCGAACTGGGTGCCGGACAGCATCTGGTCCACGAACTTGACGTAGTTGGCCGGCACCTCGTCGCCGAAGGCGAACCGGTCGGTCGCGACCATCGCGAAGTTCCTGCCGAGTCGTCGTACGCCGTCCACCACCCGGGAGCCGCGGGCCAGGCCGGCGACGAGCCGGGTGACCACCTGGCCACCCATCCCCTTGGGCAGCATGGGCAGGATGATCGACTGCGGGGCGAGCTCCCCCGCCGTTGTGGAGATCAGCCCGACGCCGACGATCTTGCTGCCGAACAGGTCGGGGTGCTCCTCGGCCAGCGCCATGATGCTCATGCCGCCCATGGAGTGCCCGATCAGGACCACCGGCCCGTCCGGCACGTGGTGCTCGATGACCCGCAGCAGGTCGTGTCCGGTCTGGTCGATCGTGGCGTCCTTGGCGTCGGACCGGCCCGAACGGCCGTGCGAACGCTGGTCGTAGAACACGGTGCGGATCAGGCCCCGGTAGGCCGCCCGCTGGAAGTGCCAGCAGTCGAGGTTCAACGCGTAGCCGTGCACGAACACGAGCGTCGGCGGCGGGTTCTTCGACCTCCGCCGCCTGCGGTTTCCGTTGCTCGGCGTATCGATCTCGTCGACCTCGACGTGCAGCGGGACACCGTCGTCCGCGACCACGGTGTGCGGTGCCGAACGCAGCGATCCCAGCTGGGTGACGTCGCCCAAGCCGCGACGGGCGATCACCCGCCCCTCGCGGGCGACCTTGACCGCAGCCCCGGCGACGGCGATGCCGGCCGCGCCCGCGGCGATCTCGATGATGCGACGACGAGCGGTCATCCGGTGACTCCTTCGGCTGTGGCGTCCTGGCTGTCCACGTAGCGGCGCCGAAGCCGGCCACCGATCCGCGTGACGATCTCGTAGTTGATGGTGCCGCACGCGACGGCCCAGTCCTGCGCTGTGGGCTCGCCTTCGTCGCCGCTGCCGAAGAGTACGACATCGGTTCCGGGCGCGAGGTCATCCTCGCCGAGGTCGACGACGAACTGGTCCATGCAGATCCGGCCACGAACCGGCCTTCGCCGGCCGGCGACCCACACCTCGGCGGTGTTGCTGGCGTGGCGAAGGACGCCGTCGCCATAGCCGGCCGGGACCACTCCCACGTTCGTGTCGCGGTCGGCGATCCAGGTGTGCCCGTAGGAGACCCCGTCGCCCTTGTGGATGCGCTTGGCCACGGCCAGCTCGGCCCGGACAGTCATCGCGGGCGTGAGACCCACGTGTTCGGTCAGGCCGGGCGCCGGGTCGAGCCCGTAGCTGGCGATTCCGCACCTGACGAGGTCGAACTGGGCACTCGGGCGCAGGATCGCGGCTGCGGAATTGGAGAGGTGCCGGACCTCAGGCTGCAAGCCCACCCGGTCGGCGACGTCGAGGGCGGCCCGGAAGTTGTGCCTCCTGGAGGTCGTTGGCGGGGTGGTCGGGCTGGTCGCTGCAGGCGAAGTGCGACCAGATCCCGCTGACCGTGACCGTTCCGGCAACCTCGGCTTCATGGGCGGCCTCGACCAGATCGGGCCACAAGTCGATGGTCGAGCCGCCGCGGGACAGCCCGGTGTCCACCTTGAGCTGGACGCGGGCGACGCGGTCGGTGCTCTGCGCCGCGGCGACGATCTCGTCGAGCTCGGTCAGAGGTGTAGGCGGTGACGTCGATGTCGTGCTCGATGGCCGCCGCATAGTCCTCGCCGGGCACCGCCAGCCAGGAGAGCATCCGCCCGGTGTCACCGGCCTCGCGGACGGCCAGCGCCTCGTCGAGGGTGGCCACGCCGAGCCACTCGGCGCCCCCGGCCCGAGCCGCCTGGGCCGACTGGAGGATGCCGTGGCCGTAGCCGTCGGCCTTGACCACCGTCATCATCGCCGTGCCCGGCCCGGCCAGCTCGCGCAGCAAGCGCACGTTGGCACGGATCGCGCCGAGGTCGACGACGATCTCGGCGCGTGCGTGGCTCATGTCGCCCGATTCTCTCAGGTGGCGGACGGGCAGGGTGCGCACCGCCACCGGGATCGCCCGGGCAACCTCGGTCGCGGTGGTCGGCCCGCCTCGGGAGGCGAGGGTCGCCGCGGCGCCGTGCAGCCAGGACCCGGCCGAGGCCGCGTCGAACGGATCGAGCCCGGTGGCGAGCAGTGCCCCGATCACTCCCGCCAGCACGTCACCCGCACCGGCAGTGGCCAGCCACGGCACCCCGGTCGTGGTGACCCGGACCCGGCCGTCCGGCGCGGCGACCAGGCTGCGCCGCCCCTTGAGTACGACGGTCGCACCAAAACGTGCCGCGGCGATCCGGGCGTGCTCGAGCTGCCTGGCCTCGACCTCGCTGCGCTCGACGTCAAGCATCCGGGCCAGTTCGCCGGCGTGCGGCGTCAGGATCGCCGGGACCTCCAGGGGCCCCGTGAGGTGCTGGAGGGCGTCGGCGTCGATGACGAGCGGGACCCCGTCCGCCAGGCAGGCAGCGAGGGCGTCCTCGGCATCTCCGCCGCCTCCGGAGCCGACCACCCAGGCCTGCACCTGCCCCGGTCCGGCGACCACCTCGGGATGCTGCTGCCGGACCAGGTCCGCGGCAGCCCCGGCGTACCGCACCATGCCGGCGAGCCCACACGCCGCTCCCGCGACGCTGAGAAGCCCGGCGCCCGGGTACTGCGCGGAACCGGCCCGGACGCCGACCACGCCACGGGTGTACTTCTGCGCTTCGGGGTCGGGCCGCGGCACGAGCGCGGCGACGTCCGCGGCCTGGAGGGAGGTCACGTCCGCAGCCGGCAGGTCGAGACCGATGTCGACCAGGGTCACCGAGCCGCAGGCCAGACTGGCGGGATCGACGAGATGGGCGACCTTGTGGGTCCCGAAGGTCACCGTCACCGCCGCCTCCACATGCGGGCCGTCGAGGCGACCGTCGTCGACGGACACCCCGCTGGGCACGTCCACCGCGACGATCGGCGCGCCGGCGACCTCGGCGAGCGCGGCCACCGCCTCCGGCTTCAGCCCCGGGCGTCCGCCGATCCCGACGATCCCGTCGACCACCACCTCGGGGCGGGCCGCGCCGGGACTGGCGACCCTGCCGCCGGCCCGCCGAAGTGCAGCCAGACCCGCCGGATGGGCCTCGCCGAGCAGCACCGCGTCGACCTGGCAGCCGCGACGGGCCAGCAGGGCCCCGGCGTACAGCGCGTCTCCGCCGTTGTCACCGGATCCGACCAGGAGCCGCACCCGGCGCCCGTACGCCGACCCGAGCAGATCGACGACTGCCGCTGCCAGCCCGGCCGCCGCCCTGGCCATCAGCGTCCCCTCCGGGAGGGTTGCCATCAGCGCGGCCTCGGCCGACCGCACCTGTTCCACCGTGTGCGCGCTTCGCATCCGCCCAAACTAGCGACCCGGCTCGGGTTGACGCCCCACAACCGCCGACCCGGCTCGTGTTGACGCCCACACCGCCGACCCGGCTCGTGTTGACGGTCAGGTCTCGCGGGTGGCGAACGGCTCGTAGCAGTCGAACGTCTCGTGGTCGACGATCCGGCCGTCGCGCACAGTCAGGAATCCGCTGATGTGGGAAACCAGCGTGGTCCCGGCCTGGTAGGGGCCGGCGTCCCGCGCGATGGTCCCGGACCAGGTGGTCCGGACCGCGGCCCGCTCGCCACAGACGAGCACCTCGTGGACGTCGAACGTCTGGCGCGACAGGAGGGCCTTGCCGGCCCGGAACCCGGCGATCGTCTGCTCGACGTTCGACGTGGCGCCCGCGGGCCGGACGGGGTTCGGGTGCTCGATCAGGCGAGCCCCTGGGTCGAGCAGGGCCAGCAGGTCGTCGTCGGAGGAGTCAAGGTCAGCGACGGTGGAGAAGTACCGCCGCACCACTTCTTCGGTATCGCTTGTCATGAGTCCGAGAATACACAACTATGGTTGTATGTCTAGTCCCAGGGACGACCTCGACCTCGCTCAGACCCTCTCGCTGCTCGGCCACGCCGTCGACGCGCACGTCATCGCCGCGCTGCGGGCCGAGGGCCTCACCGGGCTTCGGTTCAGCCACGGCTACGTCGTCCAGCGGCTGATCGACGGCCCCAGCACGGTCGGCGAGATCGCGGACTCCCTGGAGATCACCCAGCAGGCGGTGTCCAAGAGTGTCCGCGAGCTGATCGGCCTCGGCTACGTTGCGCAAACCATCGACACCGCCGACCGACGGCGACGGCCGCTCGAGCTGACCGCCTCCGGGCATCGGGCGGTCGCCGTCGCGCGGCGCTCGCGACGCGACCTCGAGTCACGCATCCGGATCGCCGTGGGCGACCGAAGCTTCTCCCAGACGGCCGGCGTCCTGGAGTCGGCGATGCGGGAGCTCGGCCTCGACGCCCAGATCGACCGACGCCGGGTGTCACCGCCGCCCGATCGGTCCTGACCCTCCGCGTCAACACGAGCCGGGTCGGCCCGTACGCGTCAACACGAGCCGGGTCGGCGAATCACGCCTCCAGGACGACGACGGCCGACGCGATTCCGGCGTCGTGGGAGAGCGACAGGTGCACCGAGGTCGCCCCCAGGGCGGAGCAGGCCGCGGCGACGGTCCCGCGGAGCTCGAACTGCGGCCGGCCGGAGGACTCGGAGATCACCTCGGCGTCGTGCCACTGGAGCCCCGAGGGAGCCCCGAGGGCCTTGGCGATCGCCTCCTTCGCCGCGAAGCGGGCGGCGAGCGAGGCCGGCGCTCGCTTCGCCTCCAAGGGAGTGAACAGCCGGTCTCGCAGCCCGTGAGTGCGTTCGAGGGACTCCATGAACCGAGACACGTCGACGACGTCGATGCCAACTCCGAGAATCATCAGGGCCTCATTCCACCGTGACCGACTTGGCCAGGTTGCGCGGCTGGTCGACGTCGTGGCCCAGCGCCGTCGCGAGCTCGCAGGCGAACAGCTGCAGGGGTACGACGGCCACCAGCGGCTGGAGCAGCACCGGCACGGAGGGCAGCGGGATCAGCACGTCGGCGTACGGCGCGATCGACTCGTCCCCTTCCTCGGCGATGCAGATCGTGAGGCGCCCCGCGAGCCCGCACCTCCTGGATGCCGCTGATCATCTTGTCCCGGAGCTGGTCGCGCCCGAGCGGCGGCACGATGCACAGCACGGGCAACCCGGGCTCGATCAGCGCGATCGGCCCGTGCTTGAGCTCGCCGGCGGCGAACCCCTCGGCGTGCAGGTAGGCCAGCTCCTTCAGCTTCAGCGCACCTTCCAGCGCGACCGGATAGCCGGCATGGCGACCCAGGAACAGCACCGAGCGGGCGGCCACGTGCTCGCGCGCGAGGGCGCAGACGAACTCGTCGTTGTCGAGCACGGTCTGGATGTGTGCGGGCATCGACTCCAGCTGGTCCATGACCTGGGCGATCTCGTCGCCGTACCGGGTGCCCTTGACCTGTGCGAGGTAGAGCGCCAGCAGGTAGCAGGCCACCAGCTGGGTCAGGAAGCCCTTGGTCGACGCGACCCCGATCTCCGGGCCCGCGTGGGTGTAGATGACCGCGTCGGACTCCCGCGGGATCGTCGAGCCGTTGGTGTTGCAGATCGCCAGCACCTTCGACCGCTGCGTGCGGGCGTGGCGAATGGCCTGGAGGGTGTCGGCGGTCTCGCCGCTCTGCGAGATCGCCACGACCAGGGTCTCGCGGGTCAGGATCGGGTCGCGGTAGCGGAACTCCGAGGACAGCTCGACCTCGACCGGGACCCGGGTCCAGTGCTCGATCGCGTACTTCGCGACCATGCCGGCGTAGAACGACGTACCGCAGGCGATGATGATGATCTTGTCGATGTCGCGCAGCTCGTCGTCGGACAGCCGTACCTCGTCGAGGTGCAGCAACCCTCCAGGAGTACGACGGCCGAGCAGCGAGTCGGCCACCGCCCGTGGCTGCTCGTAGATCTCCTTGCGCATGAACCAGTCGTGGCCATCCTTCTCGGCGGCCGACAGGTCCCAGTTGACGTGGTAGCGCCTGCCCTCGCTCGGCGACCCGTCGAACCCCGTCACGGCGACGTCGGACGCGGTGATCGTGACGACCTGGTCCTGGGCCAGCTCGAGTGCCTCGCGGGTGTGCTCGATGAACGCGGCCACGTCCGAGCCGAGGAAGTTCTCGCCCTCGCCGATGCCGACGACCAACGGAGAGTTCCGGCGCGCCGCGACCACCCGCGACGGATCGGCGGCGTCGACGGCCACCAGGGTGAACGCGCCCTCGAGGCTGGCGGCACACCGACTGCATCGCCGTGGTCAGGTCCGCGCCCTGCGACCACGGCGGCCTCCAGCAGGTGCGCGGCCACCTCGGTGTCGGTCTCGGACACCAGCTCGTGGCCGTTGGACTCCAGATCGGCGCGCAGCTCGGCGAAGTTCTCGATGATCCCGTTGTGCACGAGGGCCACCCGGCCGGTCGCGCCCAGATGCGGATGTGCGTTGCGGTCGTTGGGAGCGCCGTGGGTGGCCCAGCGGGTGTGCCCGATGCCGACCCTGGCGGGCGGCAGCGGGGACTCCTCGATCGCCTTGTCGAGGTTGGCCAGCTTGCCGGCCCGCTTGTCGGAGGCGATCGCCCCGTCGGCGATGACCGCGATCCCCGCCGAGTCGTAGCCGCGGTACTCCAGCCGTCGCAGCCCCTCGATGACCACGTCGCGCGCCTGCTGGTCCCCGACGTACCCGACGATTCCGCACATGCCGGGGAGTCTAACGACGGCTCGGCCCTGCTCCCCGGCGACGGCGCCCGAACGCGGTGGGGAAGAATGCCGCGCATGCCACCCAACGGGAACGGCGAATCCGACGGCTCCCGCGAGCCGTCACCGTACGTCGAGCTCGAGCGCGCGGCGTGGGCAGAGCTCGCCCACTCCACCGAGATACCCCTGACTGCGGAGGAGATTCGGCGGGTGCGGGGGCTCGGGGACGAGCTCGACCTGCACGAGGTCCAGCAGGTCTACCTGCCGATGTCGCGGCTGCTGTCGATGTACGTCGAGGCGTCGGGTCAGCTGCATCGCAAGCAGGAGGAGTTCCTCGACCGCCCACACCCTCCGCGGACGCCGTTCGTGATCGGCATCGCCGGATCGGTTGCGGTCGGCAAGTCGACCACGGCCCGGGTGCTCCAGCAGATGCTGGCCCACTGGCCGGAGCACCCGAGCGTGGCTCTGGTGACCACCGACGGATTCCTGCTGCCCAACGCCGAGCTCGAGCGCCGCGGGCTGCTCCACCGCAAGGGATTTCCCGAGTCCTACGACCGCCGGGCCCTGCTGCGGTTCGTCGTCGACATCAAGTCCGGGAAGGACGAGGTGGAGGCACCGACGTACTCCCATCTCGTCTACGACGTGGTGCCTGACGAGAAGGTGACGGTCAAGAGCCCGGACATCGTGATCGTCGAGGGCCTCAACGTTCTCCAGCCCGCCGGCAGCCGCGAGGACGGCCGCACCGGGCTCGCTGTCAGTGACTTCTTCGACTTCAGTGTGTACGTCGACGCCGCGACCGCAGACATCCGGCGGTGGTATGTCCACCGCTTCCTGCGACTGCGCGAAACCGCGTTCAAGAACCCGGACTCCTACTTCGCGAAGTACGGCGAGCTGACCCCCGCCGAGGCGGTCAGCGAGGCCGAACGGATCTGGGACACGATCAACGGAGTCAACCTGGTCGAGAACGTGCTGCCGACCCGGTCCCGGGCGACGCTCGTGCTGCGCAAGGACTCCGACCACTCGGTCCGTTACGTGCGGTTGCGCAAGCTCTAGGAGCCAGTCTGCGGGCAGCGGGCGGACGGACTCGAGGATCTTCTGGAGCGTCTCGGCCGGTAGGTCCGCCCCGGTGCCGAGGTAGCGGAATGCGGTCACGGTGGCGACGCTCCGACCGGTGTCGATGCTGAGCAGGCTGACGGCGACCCGACTGCTGTCGCAGGTGTCCTCCGCGGGCTGCCACGGGCTCCTCAGCGATGACATCCAGGCAGTTGTCCCGTCGTCGAGGGTCAGCTCTCTTGCCGGCTGGACGACGAGGTGCGCGCGAGATGGTTCTTTTTCGCGTCGTCTGCAAGGGCAGCCCGCCAGGACTTCAGGAGCTGCTCGTTCCAGCCCTTGACGTCGTCGGAATCGTCCTCGGGCGGCACCCCGAAGCCGACATACGCGCGGGCACCCTCTGGGTCGGCCTCGCAGTAACCCTGTCCGTAGAGCGCCGGCTGCAAGGTGCGGGGCTTGGGTCCGTCGATCACGTCCGGAATCTCGATCCAGTCTTCGAGGGAGCTGGTCGTCCAGCCGTCCTTGCTCGGTGGCACCTCGAAGTAGGCGTTGCTGGCAGTGTCGCTGCTCACGATCTGGCCGCCCTCGAACACCGTCGGCAGTCATCGGCGTGTCGAGAGGCGGTACTCAATCGAGGGGCTGCTCGAGGTCGGACTCGGTAACCCGTGCGGCGCCGGTGTCGCGACGCGCGAACTGTTGGGTGGCCACGGCCGCGGTCACGAGCACCATCACGACGGCAGCCGCCGCGGCCGCGGTGGCCAGGGCGGTGAGGGCGCGGGTCCGGCCTGCGTCGTTGCCCGGGCTCATGGCTCGCACCCTACCCAGCGGACGGGTTCTCCAACCCGCTCGTCCGGGTCCGGGCTGCGGCCACCTGATCGAGTACGCCGACCAGCAGCTGCGGGTCAGCCGGACCGGCATCGGGGAGGAACGTCCAGTCGACACCACCGAAACCGTCGACCAGGTCTCCGCCCGGAACGCTGGGGACCCGGAGGAACAGACTGCGCAACCAGTCCAGCAGGGGGAGATCGAGGGACTCGGCGTGCGTCCCGGTCACCAGGAGGTGAACACCGAGCCGCGGTCCGTGCTCGATGACCGTGACGAGGTGGTGCAGCGTCGACTCGTCGAGCCCGACAGGGAAGTCGGCGATCAGCAGCAGCCGGTGGGCCTGGTGACGGGCGTCCAGTGCGTCGAGGCTGCCGGAGGAAAGCGCGACCTCGAGCAGTTCGAGGTGTTCGACGAGTGCGGTCAGGGTCGCGCTGGCGGCCGACGCGTCCGTCGCCGGCGGACCGTCGAGGAGTACGTCGGGCAGCCCGAGCGTCCCACGCCGACCACCGATGTCGATGACCGAGACCCGGGTTTCGGCGGGAGCTGTCGCGATCAGGACCCGGGTCGCGACCGTCCGCAGGATCGCGGTGGCCACCTCGTCCCTCGTCTCGTCCTGGACGTCGATCTCGACCCACAGCGGACGCGAAAGCGGCAACGGGATCAGGAACGGCATGGCGAAGCGAGGTGCCTCGGGCAGCGCGAGCTCGCCGAGCCGAACGGCCGGCTGGAGCTCGCGAGGCGGCTGCCAGGCTGTCCAGGCCGCCGACTCCCATCGGGCCAGCGGGGCGGGCAGCTCGGTTTCCAGACCGGCGATCTCGGCGGTGAGCTGGTCGAGGTCGCGACGATGGCGCGCTTCGGCCTCGCCCACCATCGCATCGTGACGCTCCTGGGCGGCCCGCCGGGCCGCGTCTCCGCGCTCCCCCAACCGCAGGGCCGGGTCGGCCACCACCTCCTCGAGCTCGGTCTCCCAGCGCCGCCGCGCGAACTCCCGGGTCGACCGGAGCGAGGCGGTGGTCCGGGAGGCGTCGTCGAGGATCATCCGGGTCTGCCGCAGGAGGTCCTCGAACGACCGTTCGGCGACCGGAGGCTGGCCCGACGAAGTCGCCGCCCTGCAGTCCGTGTGCGGAGCACGCCTGGGCCAGCCCGCCGGCGTACCCCTGGCCGACGGCGCGCACCTTCCAGCCCTCGCCCCGCCGGTAGATCTCCACGAGGACCACCGCGGACTCGGGACCCACCTCCGGCGTGAACTCGGCGACGACCGCACCCGAAGCCGTGACGAGGCGAACGGTGGAGCTGAGAACGGGCGCACCCGGGGCGGCACTCGTCACGCACAGGATGTGTTCGACAGTCGGGTCGACCCGGGTCAGGTCGACCGTGACGCCCTCGGGCGGGCCGGCGAGCCAGTCGACGCCCGACCGGCTCGGCCGCTGACGATCCACGAGGTCGGCACCGTCGCGCACCCTGAAGTCGGACCCCAGCAGCAGGGCGCAGACCCTCGCCTCCGGGTGGTCCAGGTAGGCGGTGACCCGGGGCTCGGACCAGGCGAAGTTCTGTCCCGCGACGAGGTGGATCACCGCCGGCTCACAGGTAGCGGCTCAGGTGCTGCACCGCCTCGGTCGGGACCCGGGCAGAGATCCCGTCGCCGATGGCCTGGAACTTCCAGTTGCCGCCCTCGCGGTAGAGCTTGGCCATCACCAGACCGGTGAACGGCATGCCGCCTGCGAGCGCGAACCTGGCCAGCTCGCCGTCCTCGTGGTCGATCAGCCGGCAGAAGGCGTTCTGCACCTGTTCGAACGTCTGGCCCTGGTAGCTGGTGACGATGAAGATCACCGTGTCGATGTGCACCGGGATCCTGGTCAGGTCGACCGCGACGACCTCGTCGTCACCCTCACCCTGGCCGGTGAGGTTGTCCCCCATGTGCTGGATGGAGCCGTCCTTGGTCTTGAGGTTGTTGTAGAACGCGATGTCGGCCAGCTTGCCGCCGGCGTACAGCACCGCGGAGGCGTCGAGATCGATGTCGACCTCGCGGCTTCCGAAGAACCCGCCCTTCTTGATCGGGTCCCAGCCCAGTCCCATCCGGACCTGGGTCAGCGCCTTGCCGCCGTTCTTGGTGAGCGTGACCTTCTGGCCCTTGGTCAGCGACACCGGGCGACCCTTGACCAGGCTCACCTCGCCGCTCGAGGCCTGACCCGGTGACGCAGCCGGTGGCTGCGGAGTGGGCGGGGGCGGAGGCGGTGCCGCGGCCGCGGGCGCCCATTCCGGTGCCTGGGGCGGCGGCGGCGCGGGCGCCGCGGGTGCCGGGCTCCACTGGGGCGGCGCCGGTGGAGCCGGTGGAGCGGGTGGAGCCTGCGGGGCTTGCGGGGCTTGCGGGGCCGCGGGAGTGGGTGGGGGCGGCGGAGCGGCGGCGGCGGTCGGGGTCGCGGTCGTGGTCGGCGCGTCGTCCACGGACACCCCGTGGTCGGTGATCAGGTCGGCCAGCCCGCCGGCGTACCCCATCCCGATGGCGCGCAACTTCCAGGTGGCGTCGCGTCGGTAGAACTCCAGGGCCACGACGATCAGCTCGCGGTCGAGGTCGACCATCGTGAACTCGGCGACCGGGCTGCCGGACGCGTCGACCACCCGGGCCACGGGCTGTCCGACCTGTCCGAACACCTTGCCCTGGTCGTCGAGCGAGCTGACGATCCGGACAGCGTGCACGTCGGCGGGAACCTGGGTGAGGTCGACCTTCACCTGCCAGGGCTGTCCTCCGGCGGGCGGTACGCACTGCACACCCGGGCCGTTGGGCTGGTTGTAGAAGACGAAGTCGGCGTCGGTGCGCACCTTGCCGGCCTGGGTCACCAGGAGGGCGGAGAGGTCGGCGGCCGCCGCGACGTCGACGGTGACCGTCAGGTTGGTTGCCGTGATGGGCGCATTTCCGCCCTTGGTCAGCTGGATCACCGGTGCTCCTTCGAAGTCGGCGTGCCACCGAACCTATCGGGTCCACGCAATCTCAGGGGAGCCGCTTCTGGAACTCCCCCAGCCGTTCGACGGGCCGGAATCCCATCTGCTCGTTGACTCTGCACCATATGGTCGTTGATCTCGGCGTTGTACGTGGTGAGGATTCGGCCGTCGTCGCGCTGCGCCTGCAGGAACCTCAGGTTCGCGACCTTGACCGCCAGCCCGAGCCGGTGCCCCCGGTGCTCGCGACGGACCAGGGTGCCCCACTGGAAGACCGCCCCAGGATCCTCGCCGGCCATCACCAAGTCGGTGTAGGCGACCACGGTGCCATCGGCGGCGAGCGCCAAGGTCGTGTACCTCGTACGGCGCTGGCGCTGCATCAGCGCCTCGTTCTCCCGGACCTCGCGAACGTCGGCAACGGCTGGCTCGAGGTCGATGTCGCCCATCGGGGCGTCGGTGACGACGGCGGCGTCCAGCTCTGCGTACTGCTCCGCGAACTCCTCGGGCACCGGCCCGACGAAGGAACGAATCGAGTACGTCTCGTGGTGCGGCGCCGCCTGTGCCGCGAGCCCGGCGAGGATCTTGTCGTTGACCGGCAGGTCCAGGACGCGCTTGACGTCGGCGAGGCCGAACTCGAAGCCGCGAGAGGTCAGGAAGTCCGCGCCGGGCTGTCCGGCGCCGTCAGCCGGAGCGTCGTACGGATAGGCGGTCTCGGCCAGCAGCTTCGTGCGCCCCTGCGCCCGCGCGACGTCCTCGACGTAGGCCAGCATCCGGTGGCGTAGCCGAGGCGGCGGTGGTCGGGGTGCGTGTGGATGGCGACCTCGGCAAGGTCCAGGTTGTCCAGCAGCGGCAGCCACAGCTCGGCGGCCGTGACCACGACGCCGTCCACCACGAGGGCGTGGGCTGAGGTCGACCGGCTGACCATCTCGGTCTGCTTGTCGGCCCGTGACTCCTCCAGCTGCCACGGGGTTGCGTGCTCCTCTCGGCCGAAGCGGTCGGCGGCGAACTGGGTGGCGTGCCAGGCGTCGAACGCCGCACGGTCGAACGGGTCTACCTGGACGATCCGCATCAGAGTTCCTTCTGCATCTCGAGCACCCGCTCGACGGCCCGGTACCCGAGCTGCTCGTTGACCGCGTTCATGTGCTGGTTGACGCGGGCGTTGCTGGTCACGACGATCTCGCAGGTGGGGTACGCCTCCCGCAGCCGGCGATGTGTCGCCAGCTTCAGCGCCAGGCCGAGCCGGTGCCCGCGGTGCTCTGGCAGCACGATCGTGATCCCGATCTCCGCGATCCGCGGGTCGGCCTCGACCACCCGGACATCGCTGGTGGCGACCAGGGAACCGTCGGGGGCGAACGAGACGGCGATGAACACGTCCCGCCCGAGGGCGCGGAATCGTTGCTCATGAGCCCGCAGTCGCTGCGGCGTCCACTCACTGCTTTCCAGCGGCAGGTCGCCCAGCGGGACCTGGCTCATGAAGACGCTCTGCAGGTCGCAGAATCGCTGGACATACTCCTCCGGTGTCTCGACCCGCCACTCCACGATCCGGTAGCTGCCGGTCCGCTCGTCGACTTCTGCCTGGAGCGCGTCCCAGCCCGGCGCGGCCTCAGCCAGGTCGAGCACCTTCATCTCCTCCAGATGGCCGACGGTGTAGCCCCTGGCTGCCGCGAACCTTGTCCCTGCGTTCTCCTCGCCCAGCGGCGCAGGCGCCTCGACCAGCATCACCTTCCGGCCCGCCGTTCGGGCGTAGGTTCTCGGTGGCTTCGAGCAGCCGGCTGCCGACACCCCGCCGACGGTGCGTAGGGGGCACCAGGATGTCGGCGAACGCCATGTGCTGGTTTTCGTGCAACGGGAGGCGCAGATGCGCGGTGCCGACCATGGTGCTGCGACTGTCGAAGGCCCCCAGCAGGGCAACCTCGAACTCCGGGTCGTCCCGGGGCAGCGCCACCCGGCTCAGGACCCACGGCGGGTAGAAGGCAAAGGGTCGCTCGGCGTCGGCGGCGTGGCCGGTCTCCCACCACTGCCGCAGGGACGGCTCATCGTGAGGATCGACTCGGCGGATCGTGAGGGCCGACACGATCAATCAGCCTAGGCAGCGGTGCCGCTGCCGCCGCGACCGGTTTAGCTGCTCAGAGGGCGAGCTGCCGGCGTACGACCTCGGCGAGCCGGTCGGCCACGCCCTTGGCTTCGTCGGCCGTAGCGGCCTCGACCATCACCCGGACCAGCGGCTCGGTTCCCGAGGGTCGCAGCAGCACTCGCCCCGAGTCACCGAGGACGGCCTCCTCCTCGGCCACCGCAGCTGCGAGTACGGCGTCCGCGTCGGTCCGCGCCTTGTCGACGTCGGGCACGTTCACCAGCACCTGCGGCAGCCTCGTCATCACCGACGCGAGCGACTGCAGGCTCTGGCCAGTCGTGGCCATCCGCTCGAGCAGCTGCAGAGCGGTGAGGATCCCGTCGCCGGTGGTGGCGTGCTCGCTCATGATCACGTGACCGGACTGCTCGCCACCGAGGGAGTAACCGGAGACCTTCATCGCCTCGAGCACGTAGCGGTCACCGACCTTGGTCTGCCGGACTCCGACGCCGTTCGCCTTCATCGCCTGCACGAAGCCCAGGTTGCTCATCACGGTGGCCACGACGGTGTCCTTGACCAGATGCCCGGACTCCTTCATCGACAACGCCAGCACAGCAAGGATCTGGTCTCCGTCGACCACGTTGCCCTCGTGGTCGACAGCGAGGCACCTGTCGGCGTCTCCGTCGAACGCGAAGCCGACGTCGGCCTGGTCCTTGAGCACCGCATCCTGGAGGGAGCCGAGGTAGGTCGATCCGCAGCCGTCGTTGATGTTCAGCCCGTCGGGCTGGGCGTGGATCGCGGTCACGTCGGCGCCCGCGTCGGAGAGCGCGCGCGGACCGGAGTCCCAGGCGGCACCCTCGGCGCAGTCGACGACCACCCTGATCCCGGTGAGGGGGTGGTCGATCGTCCGCACGAGATGGGCGGCGTACTCGTCGACGGCGGTCGGGTAGTGGTTGACCTCGCCGACGTCGCCGCCCGTCGGACGCTCCCACGTCTCGTGGAGCCGCCGCTCGATCGCGACCTCGATGGCGTCGTCGAGCTTGACCCCGCCCCGGGCGAGGAACTTGATGCCGTTGTCGGGCATCGGGTTGTGGGACGCCGACAGCATCACGCCGAAGTCGACGCCGAGCTTGTCGGTCAGGTAGGCGACGCCCGGGGTGGGCAGCACGCCCAGCAGGAGTACGTCGACCCCGGCCGAGGCGAGCCCGGCCACGACCGCCGCCTCGAGGAACTGCCCGGAAATGCGAGGGTCCCGGCCCACCACGGCGACGGGGCGATGCCCCGCGAACTCCCCGCGGTCGGCCAGGACGTGAGCAGCGGCAACGGAAAGGCCCAGGGCCAGCTCCGCGGTCAGTTGACCGTTGGCCAGGCCCCGGACCCCGTCCGTGCCGAAGAGTCGCGTCATCAGGCAGACGCTAGACGACGATTAACGCTTGCTGAACTGCGGCGCCTTGCGGGCCTTCTTGAGACCGGCCTTCTTGCGCTCGATCACGCGAGCGTCGCGGGTGAGCAGACCGGCCTTCTTCAGCGAGGCGCGGTTGGCGTCGATGTCGATCGTGTTGAGGCAACGGGCAACACCGAGGCGCAACGCGCCGGCCTGACCCGTGATGCCGCCGCCGTGGATGCGGGCGATCACGTCGAAGCGGCCTTCGAGCTGGGTGTTGACGAACGGCTCGTTGACGACCTGCTGGTGCAGCTTGTTCGGGAAGTACGAGTCGAGGGTGCGGCCGTTGACGGTCCACACACCGGTGCCGGGCACGATGCGGACCCGCGCAACCGCTTCCTTGCGACGGCCGGTGGCCCCAGCAGGAGCGATCGTGGCCGCGCGCAGAGGTGCGTCGGCCGACGGGGCGCTCTCGGAGCTGTAGGCGACGCCCTGCTCGTCGGCCTGGAAGGTCTCTTCGACGTCCCCGGCCGGGTTTTCAGCCTCGGTGGTCTCAGCCACGGTGTTCCTCACTCAGTCTTTGCGTTGGATTGCTGGGAGATCTGCGGGATCTCGAAGGGCGTGGCCTGCTGGGCCTGGTGCGGGTGGTTCGGGCCGGAGTACACCTTGAGCTTCTTCAGCATCTGCCGGCCGAGACGGTTCTTCGGCAGCATGCCCCAGACGGCGTTCTCGATCGCCTTGCGGGCGTCCTTCTCGAGCAGCTCCCCGATCGGGGTGGCGGACAGGCCGCCCGGGTAGCCGGAGTGGCGGTAGGCCATCTTGGTGGTCGCCTTGTCGCCGGTCAGGGCAACCTTCTCGGCGTTCACGATGATGACGAAGTCACCGGTGTCCATGTGCGGCGCGAAGATCGGCTTGTGCTTGCCACGCAGGAGGTTGGCGGTCTGGACAGCGAGACGACCGAGGACGACGTCGGTGGCGTCGATAAGGTGCCACTCGCGCTGGATGTCAGCGGGCTTCGGGCTGTACGTACGCACGGTGATAAGCCAACTTCCTTGAAATACGTGATGTCTGAACCGGGGGGATCCCCAGCTCGGGCCACCCACGGTGATGACCGTGCGCAGGCGCGACCGCCAAGTTTACGCGGGCGCTCGCAGCGAGGTCAAAACGGCCCCGGATTCACAGAGAGTCCGGCTGCGGTCTAGGTTGGATGCGACCGACTTCACAGTAGCAAGGAGCCGACGTGACCGACGTACAGGCCTCTCCTCACGCGACCACTGAATCCAATGGCGGGTCCCTCACGGTCCGGGACAACCGGACCGGCAGCGAGTACGACGTCCCCATCGTCGACGGCACCATCAAGGCCGCCGACCTCGGGAAGATCAAGACCACCGACGATGAACCCGGACTGGCTGTCTACGACCCAGGCTTCGTCAACACTGCCTCGTGCCGCAGCTCCGTCACGTTCATCGACGGCGACAAGGGCATCCTGGAGTACCGGGGCTACCCGATCGAGCAGCTGGCCGAGAAATCGACGTTCCTCGAGGTCGCCTACCTGCTGATCCACGGCGCACTGCCCACGAAGGCGGAGTACGACGCGTGGGTGCACGAGATCACCTACCACACGTTCGTGCACGAGAACGTGAAGACCTTCATGCAGGGTTTCCGCTATGACGCCCATCCCATGGGCATGGTGATGGCTTCGGTCGGGGCGCTGTCGACCTTCTACCCCGACGCCCGCAACATCAGCGACCCGGACAACAGGCACATGCAGATCGTCCGGATGATCGCCAAGATGCCGACCCTGGGTGCGTGGGCGTTCCGCCACGCCCAGGGGAAGCCCTACGTCTACCCCGACAACGAGCTCGGCTACACCGCCAACTTCCTCTCGATGCTGTTCAAGATGAGCGAGCAGCGGTTCGAGGCCGACGAGCGCCTGGTCAAGGCTCTCGACGTGCTGTTCATCCTGCACGCCGACCACGAGCAGAACTGCTCGACCAACGCGGTCCGCTCGGTCGGCTCCTCGCAGGTCGACCCCTACTCCGCGGTCGCGGCCGGAGTGGGTGCCCTCTACGGCCCGCTGCACGGTGGCGCCAACGAAGCCGTGCTGCGGATGCTGCGCAGGATCGGGTCGAAGGACAACATCCCCTCGTTCATCGAGGGCGTGAAGAACGGCAACGAGCGGCTGATGGGCTTCGGTCACCGGGTCTACAAGAACTTCGACCCGCGCGCCACGATCATCAAGAAGGCCTGCGACGACGTCTTCGAGGTCACCGGGGTCAACCCGCTTCTCGCGATCGCGCAGGAGCTGGAGAAGATCGCGCTCGAAGACGAATACTTCGTCAAGCGGAAGCTCTACCCCAACGTGGACTTCTACTCGGGGCTGATCTACGAGGCCTTCGCGTTCCCGCCGGAGATGTTCACGGTCCTCTTCGCGATCGGCCGTACGCCGGGCTGGCTGGCCCAGTGGCTGGAGCTGGTCCAGGACAAGGAGCAGAAGATCGCCCGGCCGAAGCAGATCTACACCGGCGACCGGACCCTGGACTTCAAGTCCCAGGCCGAGCGCTGGACCTGAGCCTTACGCATCTTTTCGAGGTAGGTATCTGGCGCGCGCCTGCTCGCTCCTGATCGGGCATGACCAGTCCACATCCCTTGGTCGCCTGGGTCCAGCTCGAGGTCTCGGCCCAACGCGACACCTTCCGAGCCGAACCATGGGTCCGGCGCCCGCAGCCACGCCGACGGGGTCGGCTGTTCCGCCGTGCGCGGACCGAGACCGCCCAGGCGGTGCCCGGCGCCGGCGTGGCCACGGTCTCGTCCAGTGGTCCCCTCGCCGCGGTCGCAGCCTGCCGGCTAGCTTGCTGGCGATCCCTGCTCGGGTGTCTCGGGTGTGAGGCAGGCGCGTGGGAGGTCGAACCAGCGAAGGTGCTCGAAGTCGGAGGACACGAAGTCCTCGAGCCCGTCGCTCAGGTCCGGAGGATGCGGCGTCGGCCATGATCCGCTTCGCCTCGTCGAGGTAGCCGGCCAAGTCCGGCTCCCACGCCGTTGTGTGGTCACGGGGGTAGGTCATCGCGCCGTGCTCGTCGTACCGGATGTCGGCGAGCCGCATCTTGGGCTCGACCAGCCCGCGGCGGTGCCGCCACCGGCCATGCGCGGTGTCGAACGTGTAGTCACCCAGCAGTCGCCAGCCGTCGTGTGCAACGAGCCGCACGGCCTCCACGACGTAGTCGAAGACGGGCTCGGAGATGAAGTAGTTGAAGTTGACCCGGACCCATCCTGGCTTGATGCCCTCGCAGCCACCTCGGATCTCGCGCTCGAACTCGTGGGAGGTGTCGAGGTCGATGCCGAGTAGTCGGTGGCCGTAGGGACCGGCGCAGGAACACCCGCCGCGAGCCTGGATGCCGAACAGGTCGTTGAGAACCGAGACCACGAAGTTGTGGTGCAGGCGCCTTCCGCTGGGGCTGGTCACCACGAACGACAGGATCGAGAGCCGTTCGGCGTCCAGGTTGCCGAGGACCTCGATCGCCGGCTCCTGCAACCACACGTGAAGGGCGCGTTCGAGGAACGCGTCCTCGTGGGACCGGATCACCTCGACACCGACGGCCCGCTTGAGCTGGAACACCAGTCCCGCCCGGATTGCCTCGATGATCGCGGGGGTGCCCCCCTCCTCGCGGGCCTCGGGATCGGTGAGGTAGCTGTGCTCGTCGGGGTTGACGTAGGTCACGGTGCCACCGCCCGGGACAACAGGGACGCGGTTGGTCATCAGCTCCTTCCGCACAACCAGGACGCCAGGCGTGCCAGGCCCACCCACGAACTTGTGGGGCGACAGGAAGATGGCGTCCTTGCGTACGGCGGGATCGCTTGACCCGCCGTCCATCTCGATGTCGACGTACGGCGCGGCTGCGGCGAAGTCCCAGAACGCGAGCGCGCCGTGCGCGTGCAGCAACCGGGAGATCCCGTCGGTGTCGGACACGATTCCGGTGACGTTGCTGGCGGCCGAGAACGAGCCGATCCTGAGCGGACGGTCGGCGTACTCGACGAGGCGCTGCTCGAGTATCTCCATGCTGATGTGCCCGTCAATGTCCTGCGGCACGGTGACCACGTCGGCGATCGTCTCCCGCCAGGGCAGCTCGTTGGAGTGGTGCTCGAAGGGGCCGATGAACACGACCGGCCGCTGTTCTATGTGCGAGCTCAGGTCGTACCTGGCGTCGAGCTGGTCGGGGATGCGCAGTCCCAGGATCCCGATCAGCTTCGCCACGGCGCCGGTGCAGCCGGAGCCGGCGAAGATCACGGCGACGGAGTCGTCGCCACCGACGCAGTCGCGGATGATCTCGACGGGCGTCCTCGCGGAGCCGGGTGGTCTGCAACCCGGTGCCCGACGACTCGGTGTGGGTGTTGGCGTACCGCGGGAGCACCTCCTCGCGGAGATAGTCCTCGATGAAGGTCAACGACCGGCCCGAGGCGGTGTAGTCGGCGTAGGTGACCCGGCGGTCGCCGTACGGGCCCGGCATCACCTGGTCGTCACCGATCAGCCCCTCACGGATCGCCCGGAGGAGTGGGGAGTCGATCGGACGACGGGTCGTCACGGTGTCGAGAGTAGTCCGGATCTGGGGTCCTGAATTCAACGACTGTTGAGTATCATGGAGACATGAAGCGGGCAGCCCTCGGCTCCACGGTGTTCTTCTTGCTGGCGCCTGGAACCATGGCGGGCGTCATCCCGTGGGCGATCACTGGTTGGACCGGCTCGCCACCGGGAGTGGGCGTGCTGGACGTCCTCGGTGGCGTGCTCGATCGCGGTGGGCGTGGCGGTCGTCGTTACCTGTTTCGCGCAGTTCGTGCGTGAAGGCCGTGGGACTCCCGCACCGGTCGCCCCCACCGAAGTGCTCGTGGTCGGCGGCCTGTTCCGCTACGTCCGCAACCCGATGTACGTCGGGGTCGGAGCCGCGATCGCGGGCCAGGCGCTGATGTTCCGCAGCGTCCCGCTCGCTTGGTGGTTCGTCGTGTTTGCGGTCGCGGTGTCGACCTTCGTGGTGGTCTATGAACAGCCGACGCTCAGCCGACAGTTCGGCGCGTCGTACGACCGCTACCGCCGCGAGGTCCCGGCGTGGCTGCCGCGTCTGCGCCCGCGGCGCTGACGTAGACCGCGATGGCTGGTCGCTGCTCAGGTGAGGCGGCTCAGTGGTTGCTTGACGAATTCGGGGTTGGGTGGGAGCGCCTCGAAGAACTGCGGTGCAGCCGCCGCGGCCTGGATGCGAGGATGCTGCCATGTCGATCCGCTCCACCTCCGAACTGGAAGACCACCTCGCCCTGCTCCGGTCCGCACCTTCCGACATCGGTCGGCTGGATCTGCTCGTCCGTCGTCCCGCGAGAGACGAACGGGAGATCCTGAGCGAGGGAGTTCTGGACCTTGAGCTCGGATTGGTCGGCGACAACTGGCTCTCGCGGGCGACCTCGCACGCAATCGCAGAGGGCCGCCACCTCAAGGCCCAGCTCAACGTGATGAGCGCGCGGATGGTGTCGTTCTTGGGAGCAACTGCCGAGGAGCAAGCGCAAGCCGGCGATCAGCTGTACGTCGACCTCGACATCTCCGTCGCCAACCTGCCGGCCGGGACCCGCCTCGCGATCGGTGCCGACGCCGTCATCGAGGTGACCGACAAGCCGCACAACGGCTGTGCGAAGTTCCAGGCGCGCTTCGGCAATGATGCCGCGGCGTTCGTGAACTCGCCGGTCGGCAAGGAGCTGCGACTGCGCGGCTTCAACGCACGCGTAGTCGTGCCCGGGACGGTACGCCCGGGCGACTCCGTCACGAGACTCCAGATCGGCACCGGCTAGCACGCGAACTGACCAGCCGGCCCGGGAGTCCTCCGAGCGACCACGCCGCTAGGCGTCGGACAACGAGACCTGTCGACTCACTCTCGCCGCGGAGCGGCACGCGACCGATTGCCGTCAGCGTGGTCAGTCGCCGCGCCGGACCGTTCAGGTCCGACGAACACCGGTCGTCGATCCGGGCCGAGTTCGACGTGCCACGGAGTGTGATGCAGCACCCGGTGGTGATGACCGCAGAGCATCACCAGATTGTCGAGATTGGTGGGTCCGCCGTCAGCCCAGTGAACGATGTGATGCGCGTGGCACATCAGGGGTGGCCGCCGGCACCCAGGGAACCTGCAGTGCCGGTCTCGCACCACGAGGCCTTTCCAGATGGCCGGGGTCACGAGCCGGGCAGATCGCCCGACGTCGAGGATCTCTTCGGCAGTTCCGAGGACCACCGGAATCAGGTCGGCGTCGCAGGCCAGTCGCCTCACCGTTGCCGCCGAGAGGTCCTCTCCGGTTTCCGTGACCGCCGACCTCGCCGCTGCGGTTCGACCAGACCTGAGCCGTCCCTGCAGATCGTCGAGGTGGATGGCGACGGCGACGCGTGGCCTCGCCCCGTGACTGGCAGGCGCGAGTCGAGTGTCGAGACTGTGCTGGGCCAACCCGACCATGGCGTCGAACATGCGGGTCCCGTGATCGCGGTGGTCGGCGAGCTGCTCGCCGGTCGCGGCGTCGACCGTGGGCGTGGGGGCCGTGAGCGGCAGCAGGGCGGCGCGCAGCGTGGCTCCGTCCTCGACGCTTCCGCGTCCTCGGATCCGGATCCCGCCGGCCCCGTCGTCGGCGATCGAGAGGAACCGCCGCTGGTGCGCGACGCGCTCGCCCCGGTCGAGCTCCGCCTCGGCCCGTCGCGCGCAACCGGACGGGTCGACGAGCTCCCCGAGATGCCGGCCGACCCGGTCCAGGTCGGTGGCATTGAGCCGGGTGGCTTCGGTCAGCAGGACCCGTTCACCTCGCTCGCGCAGCTCGACCGAACCCGGCAGGCCGTCGACCGCGTCGATCACGACCGCCGCCTGCTCCGGACTCACGACGCCATCGCGCAAGGCGGCGAACGTGGCCGCCCGCTCGGCCGCGAGCACGACGGCGTTGTCGACGGTTCGCTTGCCGGCACCCCGACGAAGTCCGGCGACGTGGGCGAACCACTCCCCGGTCGAGCCCCAATGCAGCTCGGTCCGCGCGACGTCGCGGGCCTCGATCTCGGCGAGCAGCCCCGCCTCGAC
Source organism: uncultured Actinomycetota bacterium (assembly GCA_963719255.1). Classification (GTDB taxonomy): domain Bacteria; phylum Actinomycetota; class Actinomycetes; order Propionibacteriales; family Nocardioidaceae; genus Nocardioides. The sequence continues at coordinate 178,865 of CAVRBN010000028.1, forward strand.
TGCATGCAGGTGTGCGCGTAACACCTGGACGGCCGCGACGGACTCGATCAGCTCGGCGGACTCGCGAGCCGCCCACAAGACGTCGTCCAGGTCACCGAGCTCGCGGTCCAGAAGCACGCAGCAGACGCGGCCGCGGACCGCGGTGCGGGCAGAGGATGGATCGACATGCCGAAGAGCCAAGCGCGGCACACCGACAACCAGGGACACCCTGTGGACAAGCCGCCCCGACAGCAAGCTTGTGCACGAAAAGTGGGCCAACAACAAGAATCAGCGCACGAACACCGCCGTCGTCCGCGCCGGAACAGTGACGGAGTCCGGCGGACACCGTCGACGTCTTGACGACCGGGTCGAACCCCGAGGCCTGGACGGGATGCAGCCCCCAGCCAGAACCGGGCGCCGAAACCGTGACCGAAGCCGGCGTGGCGTTGAAGATCACCAGTACGGCGTCCAGTGAAGGATCCGCAGAGCTGCCAGCAGTGTCGTCGATCAGCATCCCGATCACACCCGGCGGGGCGTCGAGGAACGACACCTTGTCCTGGACCACACCCAGTGAGCCCAGCCGGAACAGCCGAGTCGACATCCGCATCCGCAACAGGTCCCGTGCCCCACGCGGCAGCCGCCGCCATGTCAGCGGGACCAGGCTTCAACGAGACATCGGACAGCAGCGGTCGCATGAACGGCCACTTCGCCGAGTTGTCGGCCTCCAGCGGCAGGCCCGAGCCGAACGTGTTCGACTGCCCGGTCCAGTCGATCCGGTTGAACCAGTCCCCCGAGTCGTAGGAGTTGCGGTCCAGCGACTTCGAGCGCAGCAGGTCGGTGCCGGCGTGCCAGAACACCACGCCCTGGGACAACGCGACGGTCGACAGCGACAGCGTGTTCATCCGCACCCGGTCGGCCATCGACGTACCAACCGGCAGCTTGTAGGCAAGCGTGTCGAACAGCGTCTCGTTGTCGTGCGCGTCGACGTACGTCACGGTCTCGCTCGGGTCGGCGGCGTAGCCCGCCGGCCTGTCCGTTGTAGTCGACGTCGCGGCCGACCACCGTGTCGCCCATCGAGTCACGGAACGAGAAGTCCGCGAGGTTGCCGGCCAGACCCAGCTTGATCAGGTCCTCGGCGTGCAGCAGCCTGGCGACCTGTTCCGAAGGGCTGCCGTTCACGTCGGCCCCGTTCGGGTCGGTGAACAGGCCACTGCCGAATCCCTGGATCCGCGGGTCCTCGTCGAACGGTCCCCCACCGCGTACGGCGTCTCGCAGCCGGTCGGTGAACGTGCCGATGCCCGTGCCGGCCATGTTGGCCTGGGTCGCCTGCTCGAACAGGGCGTCGTCGGCCACCTCGCCGAAGTTCCAGCCCTCGCCGTACAGGTAGATCGAGCGCCCGTCCACGCCGTCCTTCCGGAGAGTCAGACGGTCGAGCGCAGCACGCAGGTCCAGCATGTTCTGCTTCGAGTGGTGGCCCATCAGGTCGAACCGGAAGCCGTTGACCTTGTAGTCACGCGCCCACGTGAGAACCGAGTCGATCATCAGCTTGCCCATCATCGCGTGCTCGGTGGCCGTGTTGGCGCAGCAGGTGGACGTCTCCATGCTCCCCGCTGTCAGAGAGCCGGTGGTAGTAGCCAGGGACGATCTTGTCGAGGACGGACGACGTCGCCTGCCCCGACGCCGTGGTGTGGTTGTAGACGACGTCCATCACGACCTGCAGACCCACGCCGTTGATGCCCTGCACCATCCGGCGGAACTCCACGGTCCGCTCGGCGCCCGAAGGGTCGGTCGCGTAGGAGCCCTCAGGGGTCGAGTAGTGGAACGGGTCGTAGCCCCAGTTGAAGCCATCCGACGCGCGTACGGCGCCCACACAGGCCTGCTGCTCGGTCGAGTCCGGGTCGTACGACGCCAGGTCGCACGCCGGCTCCTGCTGCAAGTCCCGACGCTCCTCGATCGTCGCGATGTCGAACGCGGGGAGCAGGTGCACCGTGTTCAGCCCCGCGTCCGCAAGCGAGCGCAGGTGCGTCATGCCCGCCGAGTGCGGATGGGTGAAGGCCAGGTACGTCCCGCGGTGTGCCGCCGGCACCGTGTCGTCGCCGATGGAGAAGTCACGGATGTGCAGCTCGTAGATGTTGCGGTCCTCCGGCTGCGCGATCGGCGGCGGCCGCAACGACGACCAGCCCGGGGGTGCCAGTGAAGGATCCGAAAGGTCGATCATCAGCGATCGCGCGGAGTTGGTGGTCAGCCCCACCGAGTACGGGTCGGTGACCCGATTGCGTACGACGGCGCCCGCAGCAGGTGACCACACCTTGACGTCGTACAGGTACTGGGCACCATGCCAGGAACGGGGACCCGAGACAGTCCAGGTGCCGTCGCCCTTTCGTGTCATCGCGACCTTGGTCGAGGACGAACCGAGCCAGACTCTGAGATTCACGTCCTGCGCCGTCGGCGCCCAGACCCTCAGCGTGGGCTTGCCGTGCTTCCACGTGACTCCCAGTGCGCGCTGGGCGGCGGCGGCGTACACGTCGTCGAGCACGCCCGGGATCTGTACTCCCGTCGCGTCGTGAAGGGACCCGCCCGGAGAGTACGACGCCACCGCGAGCTGCCCCGTCAGGATGTCGGGGACCTTCCGCAGATCGGTCCGCCGAAGCCGGAACGCCTCGTAGTCGACCAGTTGCGGGAAGTCCGCGAGCACGTCGTCGGGCAGTCCGGACGGGTCGTAGGTCAGCGGCACCGACGAGCCGCCCGTGACCGCCTCGGCGTCGACGGCGAGGTCACCGTCGCGGGACCAGTGCAGCCGATAGCTGCGGGTGTCGGGGTCGGGCACGTCCCAGGCGACGAGGCCGCGTCGTACCCACTGGGCCTTGGCCTTGGTGAGATCCGGGAGGACCGTCACCCGGGGAGGCGTGTCGCCGATCAGCCGGCGACGGGTGCATCGACTGGAGGGGCGGCCTGAACCAGCAGCTCGAGGAGCGCGCGGTCGCCCGTGACGCTCACGTGGTCGATCCGGCGCTCGACGAACATGTCGTGGATCGCATCGGGGTCCGCCTCCACGACCACGTCCGGATCCGGGATCGAACCGTGCAGGACCTCGCCGTCGACCAGCGAGGAAACCTCGTCCCCGACCCGGAACTCGAAGCGGCCCGGGGGTGCGAGCGGCGCGAGCACGATGTCCATGGCGTTGCAGAGCCAGCCCTCGAAAAGCTGTGGTCCGGCGCTGGGCGGCCCCAGCGAGCGAGCGCCCCAGAGGGCAAGCTCGCGCATGGCCGGTCGCAGGCCACGGCCGTATTCGGTGAGCTCGTAGACCCGTGAGGCCGCCGGCGGCGGCAGGGTGGTCCGCGTGACGATCCCGTGCGACTCGAGGTCGCGCAGCCGGGCCGCCAGCACGTTGGTCCCGATGCCGGGCAGGCCGTCGACCAGGTCGGTGTAACGCCCGGGCCCGCGCATCAGCTCGCGGACGATCAGCATCGTCCACCGGTCGCCGACGAGGTCGAGGGCGTGCGCCATGGGGCAGTACTGGTCATAGCGCTTGGTCATGCGCGCAGCATACCGTCGAACTCGCGATTCACAAGAAAATACTTGCAATAGTGAAGTAAGCGCTGTTACCGTCCTAGTCATGACTATGAAAAAGAAGAGACCACGAGGTGGCCTCCGCCCGCAGTCCGTGGCTGGCCCTGGCGCTCCTGTGCGTCGTTCAGTTCATGGTCGTCCTCGACATCGCGATCGTGAACGTGGCGCTGCCCTCGATCAAGGTGGACCTCGGGTTCTCGCAGGGCGATCTCCAGTGGGTGATCAGTGCCTACGCTCTCGTCTTCGGCGGCTTCCTGCTCCTGGGCGGTCGGGCCGCCGACATCCTCGGTCGACGGCGCGTCTTCCTCGGCGGGGTCGCCGTGTTCACGATCGCCTCGCTGCTGGCCGGGATGGCGTGGTCCGACGAATCGCTGATCGCGGCCCGAGCCATCCAGGGCCTGGGCGCGGCGATCATCACGCCCGCAGCGCTGTCGATCCTGTCGACGACGTTCGTGGAGGGGCGGGAGCGCAACATCGCGCTCGGCGCCTGGGGAGCCGTCGGTGGGTTCGGTGCCGTGGCCGGCGTACTCCTGGGCGGCGTCCTGACCGACGCGCTCAGCTGGGAGTGGATCTTCTTCGTCAACGTCCCCGTGGGCGTGGCCGCGTTCGTGATCGCGCCGTTCCTCCTGCGGGAGAGCCGCGACGCGCACGTCAAGAGGTTCGACCTCCCGGGCGCCGTGCTGGTGACCGGAGGCCTCTCGACGCTGGTCTATGCGGTCACCCAGGCCGGCCAGCAGGGCTGGCTCGCGGGCGAGACCTTGGCGTTCTTCGGGCTCGCCGCGGCGCTGCTCGCCGGCTTCGTCGGCTGGGAACTCCGCCATCCGGATCCGCTGATGCGCTTCGGGATCCTGCGCACCCGGACCGTGAGCGGCGCCAACGTGGCCGGCTTCATCATGGGCACCGCGATGTTCTCCATGTTCCTGATGCTGACTCTCTACATGCAGCAGGTGCTCGGCTACTCGCCGATGCGCACCGGGGTCGCCTACCTCGCCGTCGCCGGTACGGCGATCCTCTGGTCGGCCGCGGCGGCCCAGCTGGTCACCCGCGTCGGGGTGAAGCCGGTCCTGGTGATCGGGATGATCACGCTCACCGCGGGCCTCGTGTACTTCACGCAGGTGTCGCCGGACGGTTCCTACCTGGGTGATCTCCTCCCCGGCTTCCTGCTCATCGGCGTCGGGATCGGATTCTCCTTCGTGCCCATCTCGATCGCCGCGCTCGCGGGAGTCGAGGCAGCCGAGGCGGGGCTCGCGTCCGGGCTCATCAACACCTCGCAGCAGATCGGCGGAGCCATCGGCATCGCCGTCCTGTCGACGATCGCGACCTCTCGCACCGAGGACGCCATCGGCTCCGGCTCGCCGCTCCCCGCTGCCCTCGTCGACGGCTTCTCCTCGGCCTTCCTGGTCGGTGCGGTCATCGCCGCCCTCGGCATCGTCGCCGCACTCGTGCTCATCCGCCGCGACGAGCTCGAGGACCTGGACACCACCGCACCACTGGAGGCCGAGCCGGCCCTCGACGCCGCCTGACCGTGTTGCTGCGGACGAACCTTGACAGCACCTACGCCCACGAGCAGCATCGTTTGGTGGTCGGACCGTCATGCCGTGCCGGTGTTCCCTCGCCTGTCGTGCTCCGGGAGTAGATATGACCAGACGCCGCCGTGGCGCAGCCTATTGGGTAGCCGCCGCGATGATGTTCGGCATTGCCGGCATACCGGCACCGGGCCATTCGGCGGAGAACGCGTGGCTTGGGCTAGTCATGAGCGCGCGGAATGGCGGTGCTGTCGTGACCGGGCAGGTCGCGGGCGGCGAATGCGGTGGGGTGCGTGCGACTTTGATCGGGACGCCCGACGATGACGTGCTCGTGGGCACGAGGCACCGAGACGTCATTCACGCCCGGGGCGGCAGCGACCTGGTGAGAGGCCTGGGCGGCAATGATGTGATTTGTGGTGGTCACGGCGCAGACAAGTTGGTGGGTGGGCGCGGTGCGGATCGCCTTCTCGGCATGGGTGACGAGCCTGTCTTTGATATGGGATCAGTTTTGTTCTACCGAGGCGATTCTCTGTCGGGCGGCCGTGGATCGGACCGATTGGTGGGCGGAGAGGGCAGGGGCGCCGACACGATTTCATTCGCGGGATGGGAGCGGTCGGTTGAGGTCCGCCTTGGTGCCGGTCGGGCATATGGCCAAGGAGTTGACCGCATTCTCGGGGTCGAACAAGTGATTGGCTCGAAGAAAGCCGATCGTCTCGTCGGCTGGCTAGAAGCGGTAAAGGGGCCGGGCGACTCGTGGTGCGTATGGGCAATGGACTCGGGTTACACAGACTACGGTTGTCCCCTTTTGGTTGGCGGACCCGGAGATGATGATGCTCGCAGCGACGGCTCCTTGTTCGGTGGCCCGGGACGCGACGTCCTGCGGGTGGGCGGCAGCGGCTACGTCGACGCCGGAGAAGGGGCAGATGACGTCGCTTACGTCGGTGTGGGGGGCGAGATCTACATCGAGGCCCGCGAGGGCGACGACAGGATCTCCCTTGGAGCCACCGCGGGGAGCACCTCGTACTTGGGGCCCGGAGACGACATCGTTCAGGGCGACGAAGGCAATGACGGCGTGTATGCGGGATCGGGGAGCGACACCGTTTGGACCTACGCGGGTGACGACTACGTCAGCGGCATCACGCCGGGCGACCACGTTCGGACGGGCAGCGGAAACGACACGCTGGTTCACGGGTTCAACGACTCGCCCTCCAGGGCCTACGCCGGATCCGGTGACGACACAGTCTGGTTCTACTCGTGGCCGAACGAGGTGGCCGACGCCTTTATCGACGGCGGGTCAGGACAGGACACGCTGGTGTTCGAACAGCTGGGTGTTGACGAGGTAGGAGCCGGGATAATAGTCGACTTGACCGCCGGAACCGCCACGCACGACGGGAATACGTACACCGTCCCGGGATTCGACCATGCCCTCGGATCTCGCCTGAACGATGAGATGTACGGCAACTCCAGCGACAACAGCTTTATCGGCCTCCCGGGACGCGACATCATGGTCGGCGAGAGCGGTGACGATGAATTGGTCGGCAAGGGGAACCAAGATTCAGCAAACGGAGGCCCCGGCACGGACCGCTGCGAAGCAGAGATCACCGTCGATTGCGAGGAACAGCGAACACGATGACCCGCCGGGTACGGTTTCGAGACGGTTGCTAACGCAACCTCCGGGGGTCAGCGGGCGCGCTGGACGCGGCCCTCGTCCCAGACCGGGCCGTCCGACTCGTAGACCGAACCGTCGGCGCCGTACACGAGGAACCGGTCGAAGCCGCGGGCGAACCAGCGGTCGTGGGTGACCGCCAGGACCGTGCCCTCGAAGGACTCCAGGCCTTCCTCGAGCGCCTCGGCCGACTGCACGTCGAGGTTGTCGGTGGGCTCGTCCAGCAACAGCAGCGTGGCCCCCGACAGCTCGAGCAGCAGGATCTGGAACCGGGCCTGTTGACCACCGGAGAGGGACTCGAACTTCTGCTCGGCGGCGTGGGCGAGCTCGTAGCGGTCCAGCACCCGGGCAGCCTGCTCGCGCCCCATCCCGTCGCGGTGGTCGTCGCCGCGGTGCAGGATCTCGACCAGGGTCCGACCCATCAGCTCGGGGTGCTCGTGGGTCTGCACGAACCAGCCCGGCCGGACCCGCGCACCGAGCTTCGCCCTGCCCTGATGGAGAACCGGGGCCACCGGCACCTCGCTCACCGGCTGGTGCTCGACATCGGGGTCGCTGCCACCAGCGGCGAGCAGGCGCAGGAAGTGCGACTTGCCCGAGCCGTTCGAGCCGAGCACGGCCACCCGCTCGCCGTACCAGACCTCGAGGTCGAACGGCTTTCATCAGCCCGATCATCTCGAGGTTCTCGCACACCACGGCCCGCTTGCCGGTGCGTCCACCCTTGAGCCGCATCTTCACCTGCTGCTCGCGTGGTTGCGCGGTCGGCGGCCCGGCCTCCACGAACTTGCGCAGCCGGGTCTGGGCCGCGCGGTACTGCGAGGCCATCCCGTCGTTGTACTCGGCCTTGATCTTGTAGCGCAGCACCAGCGCCTTGAGCTTCGCGTGCTCCTCGTCCCAGCGGCGGCGCATCTCCTCGAAGCGCTCGAACCGGTCCCTGCGGGCCTGGTGGTACGACGCGAAGCCACCCGGATGGGTCCACACACTGTTGCCGGCGCTGCCGAGCTCCACGGTGACCACCCGGGTGGCGGTGTTGTCCAGCAGCTCACGGTCGTGGCTGATGTAGAGGATCGTCTTGTCCGAGTCGTTGAGCCGCTGCTCGAGCCAGATCTTGCCGGGGACGTCGAGGAAGTTGTCGGGCTCGTCGAGCAGCAGCACCTGGTCGGGGCCGCGGAGCAGGAACTCCAGCACCAGCCGCTTCTGCTCGCCGCCCGAGAGCGTGCGCAGCTCGCGGTACTTGGCCCGGTCGTAGGGCACCCCGAGCCCGGCGATCGTGCAGACGTCCCACGTCACCTCGATGTCGTAGCCGCCGGCATCGGCGTACTCCGAGAGCGCGTGGGCGTAGCGCATCTGCGTCTTCTCGTCGTCGGCCTCCATCAGGGCGAGCTCGCAGCGGTCGATCTCGAGAGCCGCCTCCCGCACGCGCGGCGGAGCGACGCTGAGGAGCAGATCGGCGACTGTGGGCTCCCCGTCGATCGAGCCGTCGAGATCCCCGCGCCGACCATCTGCCGCATCACGCCGAGGCCGCCGGAACGGGTGACGACGCCGGCGTGCGGTGTCAGCTCACCGGTGATGATCCGCAGCAGGGTCGTCTTGCCGGCACCGTTGGCGCCGACCAGGGCGACCTTCGCGCCCTCACCGACCCGGAACGAGACGTCGTCGAGCAGCACCCGCCCATCGGGAAGCTCATAGCGCACACCGGCGATATCGACATGACCCACAGCGGGCCATTGTCCTCTGCAAGACGCTCGCGGTCATCCGGGTTTCAGCGCCGGAGCCGGTCGGGCAGGGGTACGTCGTCTGGTCACGCTGCCGGTCCAGCCCGGCGACAGCGCCCAGTACAGGATTTCGGGAGTCAGCTCACGCACGGACTCCGGAGAAGAAGGCGCCCCGCCGGCTGGCGCAGTCGCTCTCCCACACGACCGAGACGGCTCCCAGGTCGTGCCCGTCGCCCATCACCACGGTGCCGTAGCGCTCGCGCGGCTTCGAGCAGGGAGGCTGCTCCTGACGGATCGGTGCCGCCGACAGCGCTTCCAGCGCCGACTCGGTGTCCTGCTCGGACAGTCAGCTCGCTCTGGACCAACCAGCCGTCCGGTCGTCGTACCGGCAGATCGACATCCGGGAGTCCTGATCGGCGCGTCCACCGATCGCCGTCCTCAGCCCCTCGTCGAGCCTCGGAGTGCAGCCGTTCCGTCGACCCCGTCGATGGTCTGCACGGACTCCACGATCCTCGAGGCGGTCGCCTGGTCCCGGGTGACGACCGTGACCGCGACCTCGTCCTCGACGACGATCGAGAGCCAGGCGCCGTCGGGGTAGACGCCCTCGTCGCCGTACTGCCAGACCGACCCGCTCGGATGCGCCAGGTCGACCGCGGCCGACGACTCGAACCGGACGCCGTAGGCGTACTGCGGGTCACAGCCGATCGTGGCGACGACACCGCCCGGTCGGGTCACCTGAGGCACCACCGAGTCGAGATCATCGGTACCGATGCACCAGTCAGATCCGCCACCGTAGCCCCAGCTGTCCGGCACCTGGAGCGAGACGTCGCGGTAGGACTCCCACCGCCAGCCTTCGTCAGGAGTCGCACTCGTCGGCTCGGTGGCCACCGGTGGGGTCGGGTCTGAACCGGTCACCGCCGTTGGCGATGGCCAGGCCCGTCGGGATCGCCGCGACCACGAGGGCTGCCGCGACCGCCACGAACGTCGTACGACGGCGCTTCCGCAACCGTCCGCGGGCGGCCGGGGCCAGGCCGTCGGCAGGCGGTGCCGACTCCGATGCAGAACTCAGCGCGGACCGGACCCGCTCCTCGAAGTCACTCATCGTCTTCTCCCAGCTCCGCACGCAGCACGGCCACGCCCCGGCTGACCCGAGACCGGACGCTTCCCTCTCGTACTCCCGTGATCGCCGCGATGGCGGCGTACTCCATGTCCACGTAGAACCGCAGCACCACCGCCGTCCGCAGCGGCTCGGGCAGCCGCCGGCAGGCCTGCCACAGCGCCTCGTCCGGACGGGACGGGTCGACGGCAGTGTCCCGGACCTGCTCCACCGGCGACTCGCGACGCCGGAACTTCCGCCACCAGGAGGTGTGCGCGTTGATGACCATCCGTCGGACGTAGGCGTCCGGGTCCTCGACCGTCGAGATCCGCGACCAGCGCGGCAGCGCCCGCGACAAGGCGTCCTGGACGACGTCCTCCGCGTCGGCCCGGTTGCCGGTCAGCACGTAGGCAAGCCGCAACAGGGACTGTCCGCGCGCGGCCACCCACGCGTCGAACTCCGGGGGGTCGCCCACACGGGTCTCCTGATCACTGGCAAGCATCTGCATGACCTACAAACGCAGCATCGCAGCGATCCGTTGCGAGGCGTCCGATTCACGACACGCGGCGCACTACCGACTAAAGGCGGTGCCTGGTCCCCGCGGCGCTGTCTAGACTGCGCAAATGGCGACGGGGCTCAGGAATCGACACGCCCCGGCGCTGCTGGCGCATCCCCCGACTACCCGTCCGTGGGCGCGCGCGGTCGCTTCCGGGGTCTTCGCCGTCGCCCTGGTGACCTGGATCATCCTCGTCGGCATCCCGAACGACACCCTGTCGGTGTTCGTCTGTCTCTGGCTCGGCACTGTTGCCTGGAACATCGAGGCTCCGCCGAGACGGCACCTCCAGTTCCTGCGTGACTGGTGGCCGATCCTGGTCGGGCTCGTCATCTACTTCTACAGCCGCGGCCTGGCCGACGAGTTCAACCGCGGCGCAGCCTTCCAGATGCCGATCGACGTGGATCGCTGGCTCGGCGGCGGAACCCTGCCCACCGACACGCTCCAACACGCACTCTGCGGCAACCCGTGCGATCCCGACAGCGATCCACGCTGGTACGACCTGGTGCTCACGACCGTCTACGCCACGCACTTCGTCACCGGCCTGACGATCGCGGCCGTGCTGTGGGTGCGCAACCGCGCTGGAATGGCTGCGCTGGATGTACCGCTACGTCTCGATCAACTTCGCGGCGCTCGCGGTCTACATCCTCTATCCGATGGCGCCCCCGTGGCTGGCGTCCCGGGAGGGCTACCTTCCGCACGGCCTGCACCGGATCACCGGTCGTGGCTGGGACGACATCGGTCTCAGCCGGGTCAACGTGATCCTCGACGGCGTCGGCAACCCCGTCGCTGCCATGCCGTCGCTGCATGCAGGGATCGCCTTTCTGGTTGCCGTGTACGCCGTCCAGCGGCTCAGGTCGCCCTACCGGTGGGTGCTGTTGGCGTATCCGGTGCTGATGGGCTTCGCGCTCGTCTACTTCGCCGAGCACTACGTCATCGACATCGTCGCCGGTTGGCTGCTCGCCGTGGCCGTCCTGGTCGGCTGCAATGCATGGGAGCGCAGCCGACGGCCGGCCCGTCACTCCTCGGTCTGCTTCGCCCACAGATTGATCCCGGACTCGACGGCGTACTTGTCGATCTCGATCAGGACGTCGTCGGTCAGCGGCGGACCGTCCAGCGCGTCGAGGTTCGTGTCGAGCTGCTCGACACTCGAGGCCCCGATGACGGCGCTCGTCACCCGCGGGTCGCGCAGCACCCACTGCAGGGCCAGCTGAGCCAGCTTCTGGCCACGTGACTCCGCGATCCCGTTGAGTGCCCGCACCCGTTCGAGCACCTCGGCGTCCAGCCCGGCGATCGTCGAGTCGTCCCGGGCCGCGCGCGAGTCGGCCGGCACGCCGTCCAGATAGCGGTCGGTCAGCAACCCCTGCGCCAGTGCGGTGAACACGATGCAGCCCATGCCCTGCTGCTCCAGCTCGTCGAGGAGGTCCACCTCGAGCCAGCGGTTCAGCATCGAGTACGACGGCTGGTGGATCAGCAGCGGCGTGCCCAGCTCGCGGGCGATGGTGGCGGCCTCTTCGGTCTTCGCCGCTGAGTACGACGAGATGCCGGCGTACAGTGCGCGACCGGACCGGACGGCGGTGTCGAGGGCCGCGATCGTCTCCTCGAGCGGCGTCTCGGGGTCGTAGCGGTGGCTGTAGAAGATGTCGACGTACTCCAGACCCAGCCGGCCCAGTGACTGGTCGAGCGAGGCGAGCACGTACTTGCGTGAGCCACCACCCTGCCCGTAGGGCCCGGGCCACATGTCCCAGCCGGCCTTGGTCGAGATGACGAGCTCGTCGCGATACGGCTTGAAGTCGTCCTTCAGGTAGCGCCCGAAGTTCTCCTCGGCCCGGCCGTACGGGGGGCCGTAGTTGTTCGCCAGGTCGAAGTGGGTCACCCCCCGGTCGAAGGCGCGGCGCAGGATTGCCCGCTGATTGTCCTCCGAGCGATCGTCCCCGAAGTTCTGCCAGAGGCCGAGGGACAGGGCGGGTAGCTTGAGCCCGCTCCGTCCGGTGAAGCGGTAGGGCATGGAGTCGTAGCGGTCGGCGGCGGCGTCGTACGTCATGGACCCATCCTGCCGCAGTACGGTGTGACCGACATGGGTGACCCGGGGTTCGTGATGCAGGGCGTCACCGTTGACCTTCGGCGGCTTCGTCGCGCTGAGCTCGGTGTCGGTCGAGCGCGGACGCCCATGAGGTGCTCGGCGTCATCGGGCCGAACGGCGCCGGCAAGTCCACCCTGCTCAACGTCGTGTGTGGCGCGCTGAAGCCGGCCTCGGGTCGGGTCGAGCTGGGCGGGCCAGGACTTCCATCGGGATCCGACCGCGCGACCTCCGCCAGGCTCGGCATCGCCGCACCTCCCAGGTGCTCGATCGCGCTGGAGAAGGACACCGTCGTCGGAGCGTGAGCGCCGGGGCGCCGACGATCGGCCGCGGTCCCCGTTCCACGACGGCAGATGGGGACGGCCGCTCAGCGGGCAGCGAGGAGCGGGCTGCCCTGGCCGGGCCAGCGCGCTGCTGCGCGAGCTCGGCATCGCCGGAGTACGCCGGCAAGCCGCCCGACGACCGTGCCACATGCGTTCGCAAGCGGTCGCGCTGGCCCGGGCCCTGGTCGCCGAGCCCCCAGCTCCTGCTGCTCGACGAGCTCGCTGACGGCCTGTCCGCGACGACGCGGCCGAGCTGGGCGGGCTGGTCCGCAAGCTGTCACGGCGGATGACGGTGATCCTGGTCGAGCACCACATGGACTTCGTGATGCGCGCGTGTGACCGCGTCGTGGTCCTCGACGCCGGGCGGGTCATCGCGGACGGATCGCCGGCCGAGATCCAGGCCGACCCGGCCGTGCGCGCTGCCTACCTCGACGACCACCCCGACGAACACTGACTCCCGACGTCACATCCGCTCGGCCAGGCGTCGCGCCGCGACCTGGAGGATCTCCCACGCCGTGGCGAACGGCGGCGCGTAGGACAGGTCCATCCACGCCAGGTCGTCGACGGACATGCCACCCCACAGCGCGGCGGCGGCGGCGTCGATCCGCTTCCCCGCACCGAGGCCGCCGACGATCTGGGCACCGAGGAGCCGGCGGGTGCCTGGCTCGGCGAGCATCTTGATGGCAACCGGCGCCGCCTCGGGCATGTACCCGCTGCTGGTGCTGCCCTCCGTGACGAGAGCGGTCGCGCCGATGCCCGCCTTCTCCGCTTCGGCCGAGCTCAGTCCGGTGCGCGAGATCTCGAGATAGGTGTCGCCGTGGGCGAACCGGGTGATCGCCGTCCCGAGCACGCCGTCGAAGCTTGACGATCCACCGGCGACATTGGTGCCGACCACCCGCCCGGCCTTGTTGGCGTGGGTTCCCAGTGGCAGATAGGTCGACGAGTCGGTCAGCCGGTGCCGGACCTCGCAGCAGTCCCCCGCCGCCCAGACTCCGGGCGCCACCGCGCCGCGAGGATCCGCCAGCAGCCCACCCGAGTCACCGAGCGGCAGGCCGGACAGGAACTCGGTGACCGGGGTGACGCCCAGGGCCAGCACCAGCAGGTCGCACGGATACGAGTCACCACCGGTCGAGCGCACGCTCCGCACCCAGCCGTCGCCGGTGGACACCCCTGCGACCTCGGCGTTCTCGACGACTTCGACACCTGCCTCGGCCAGCGCCGCCGCGATGCGGTCGCTCATGTCCGGGTCCAGGCTGCCCATCACCTTCGACCGGGTCAGCAGGGTGACGGCGTACCCCAGGCGGAGAGCGGTCTCGGCCATCTCGACCCCGAGGTAGCCGCCGCCCGTGATCACCACGCGACCCGCTGTCTCGCCGGGCGCACCGAACGGCCTCTCGAACAGGGACATCCAGGCCGCGCCGTCCTCGAGGTTCTTCACCGGCCGCACCCCGCCGTACGGCGAACCGTCCGGGCCGAGCGCCCATTCCGGGACCACGGGCCGGGCTCCGGTGGCGATCACGAGCTGGTCGAATCCGAGCGAATGCGTGACGCCCGACTGGTCGACGTACGCGACCGTGTGCGCGGCCAGGTCGACACCGGTCGCGGTCATGCCGGTCCGGAGGTCAACCCCCATGTCGCGGTGCTTCTGGGCACTCCGCGCGACCAGATCGTCGGCCTTGCCCACGTCGCCGGCGAGCCAGTAGGGGATGCCGCACGCCGAGTACGACGTGTCCTGCGTCCGTTCGAGCGCCACGACCTCGATGGCTCGGTCGGCGGCCTTCGCGGTCCGCAGGGCCTGATGTGCCGCGCTCATCCCCGCGGCGTCCGCGCCGATGACGACGATGCGTTCGGTGTCCACGTTTCAGCCCTCTCGCCGGGTCTCGAGGATGCGGAAGGCCTTCGCGCTCGCCAGCCGCCGGGTCGGGAAGCCCTGGGCCCCCAGCCAGGTCTGGAGCGAGTCGGAGCCCAGGTTCTTGCCGACCACCATCACCGCACGACCATCGGGCTCGAGTCGGGGCAGCCAGGTCAGCAGGAGGTCGTGCAGCGCTGCCTTGCCGATCCGGATCGGCGGGTTCGACCAGATCTCGTCGTACGTCGCGGCCGGGTCGATCGCGTCCGGGACCGCCGCGGTGAACCGGTCGGCGAGCCCGAGCGCCGCCGCGTTCTCGTTGGCCAGCAGGACCGCCCGCTCGTTGACGTCGACCCCGGTGACGACCGCGTCCGTGACCGAGGCGATCGCCAGCCCGATCACGCCGTACCCACAGCCGAGGTCGAGGATCCGGCCCCCGGCGGGAGGCGAGGTCTCGCGGAAGAGGATCGACGTCCCGATGTCGAGCCGGCCCCTGCTGTAGACCCCCGACCCGCTGACCAGCGACAGTCTGCGGCCCCAGACCTCGCAGGTGAACGGCTCGCGCCGGAACGGCACCGACGGGTCTGCGGAGAAGTAGTGCTCAGTCAAGGGACCGCACCCGTCGCGCGTCGGACGCGCGCTGCGCCAGCTGCTCGTCGGCCGGGTAGCCGACCTCCTCCAGCGTCAGCCCGTGCGGCTGCACGACGGTCACGCCGGCGTCCCGGACCTTCCCGGCCAGCACCTCGCCCGCCCACGCGGGCGACCGGCGGCCCTCCCCCACGGCGAGCAGGCAGCCCACCACAGCGCGCACCATGTTGTGGCAGAACGCGTCGGCCCGAACGGTCGCCACGGCGGTTCCGCTCTCGTCACGGGACCAGGCCAGGTCGAGCAGGGTACGGATCGTCGTGGCGCCCTCGCGTCTCTTGCAGAAGGCCGCGAAGTCGTGTTCGCCGAGGAGCGGCCGCGCGGCCTCGTTCATCCTGGCGAGGTCGAGCTCACGCGGCCAGGCCAGCACGTGGTTGCGGACCAGTGGATCCACGACCGCCGCCGAGTCGGCGATCCGGTAGGCGTAGCGCCGCCAGCTCGCGGAGAACCGCGCGTCGAACCCCGGCGGTGCCTCGACGACCCGACGGACGCGTACGTCGGCCGGCAGGATCCCGTTGAGCCGGCGGGCCAGGGCCTCGGCGGGCGGGTCCTGCGAACGGCCGGCCGAGGCGGCCAGATCCTCGGGAGTCACGTCGAGGTGGGCGACCTGCCCGCGGGCGTGCACACCGGTGTCGGTGCGGCCCGCGCAGGTCACCCGGACGGCGGGCTGGCGCAGCGCGGTGGCCAGCGCCTCCTCGAGGCTGCCCTGGACGGTCCGCAGCCCCGGCTGGGTCGCCCAGCCGTTGAACTCGGTGCCGTCGTAGGCGAGGTCGATCCGGAGCCGCACGATCGGCCATCCTAGTGTGGCCGCCGATGGCCCGTGGCTAACGTGGCGTCCGTGATCACCTGCGTAGTGGACTACACGATCGACCCGGCCAAGGTCGCTGAGTTCGAGCGGTTCGCAAAGGCCTGGATCCAGCTGGTCAACGCCCACGGCGGCCAGCACCACGGGTATTTCCTGCCCAGCGAGGGCGCCAGCGACAGGGCCTGGCGCTGTTCTCGTTTCCCTCGCTCGCCGACTACGAGCGCTACCGCACACTGTTCGGTGTCGACCCGGACTTCGTCGCGGCCGACCGCATTCGCGACGAGTCCGGATGCGTGACCCGCTACGAACGCAGCTTCATGCGCCCGGTGCTGTCTGCCGACGAGTGACGACTAGCCAGGTCGCACGTGTCCTACCGGACGCTGGCGGGGCCGGCGACGCGGGCAGCCGGCCGTAGCGCGTGACCAGCTCCCGCAGCCGGGAGGCGACGCCCGCGTCGAAGACGCCTGGCTCGGCCCGCCAGGTCCAGTTGCCCGAGTCCGTGCCGGGGGTGTTCATCCGGCTGCGACTGTCGAGCCCGAGCAGATCCTGGGCGGGTACGACGACCAGCCGCGCGGTCGAGGAGAGCGCGAGCCGGATGAGCGCCCAGGGCATCGGCTCGGCGGGGTCCGTCAGCAGTTCCCGCACCGCCGCACGCACCCCTTCGGGCAGCGACGACCACCAGCCACGGTGGTGTCGTTGTCATGCTGCCCGTGTGACGACGCTCGCCTCCTCCGGTACGCGCCAGGTTGTCCGAACCCGCGGAGGTCGATCCACTTCATCGAGGAGTCCGGCTTCAGCGAGCGCTTCGGCGGCGCCATCACGCCGAGGTCATCGGCGATCAGTGCGCCCGCGCCCGGCGCTGACAGGGCGGCCGCACGTGCCGGGGAAGCGTCTCGCTCATGGCGACCGGCTCCTCGGCAGATGCCAGGTCGCTCGAACCCCGGACGCGGTGCGTCGAGGAGCAGAGTCGCAGGTCTCCGAAGGCGGCGCCGCGCGACTCGGCGTGCGCTAAGTCGTAGTGGCGGGTGAACGCTCCCTGCTCCTGCCTCAGCTGCGTGAGTCGACTGCCCGTCTACGGCTGCACCTCGCGCGACCCGCGTCGGGCCGCGTGGAGACGGATCGCAGGTCGCCAGGCCCGCGACGCGGCGTCTCGCGCAGTTCGTGCACTCGACTGTTCGGCTCCGTCGCCAGACCTACCGGTCGGATCGGTCGTGCAGGCCCGACGTCGCCGGGCGCGCTGAGCAGCTCGCGATGGCCATGAACTCGGTCAGCCAGCAGCGCGCTGACACTCCGTGTCGCCTCCGACCCGTCGCCAGCGAGGACGCGACGGTCGAACACCCGGCATCGCGAGGGAGTGACGGCGACCATCGTCCAGAGCGGCACCAGCGGGAGCGCCTGCCACGTGCACGCCGTGCGCCCAGGGACCCTCGCCCGTCATCGCATCTCTCCCGCCTCGCCGCCCAGAGCCTAGTGGTCACGCCCGGCCGACTCGCCGATACCTGTGGCGGCCTGCCGCCTGGGCCGGTCTAGGCGCGGCTCGGCAGGTCCATGCGGGCCAGTCGCGACGGATCGGCGAGCGAGGTGATCTCGACGATCCGACCGTCCTCCACGAGGAACGTCATGAGCGACATCGGGGTTCCCTCGGCGGTCCACGACATGACGCCCGTAACGCCGTCCACGAGCACCGGCCGCGACGCGGCGGCGAGCGCGGCGAACATCTGAGCCCGGCCGGCGACCTCGGTGGCTCCGAGCGTCACCACGACCCCACCGGGCGTGTCGGCGCGCAGCACCACGTCCGGATCCAGCACCGCGAGCAGACCCTCGAAGTCTCCGCCTCGGGCGGCGGCGAGGAAGGCGTCCACGACCGCCCGCCGTCTCGGCGCGTCGTCGGTTGCCGGTTCCTCACCGGCGCGCACCTTGCGCCGCGCGCGGCTGGCCATCATCTTCGTCGCGTCCGCCGACTTGCCCAGGATCCGACCGATCTCGTCGAACGGTACGGCGAAGAGGTCGTGCAGCACGAACGCCAACCGTTCCGCGGGTGACAGCGTCTCCAGCACGACCAGCAACGCCAGTCCCACCGAGTCAGCAAGCTCCGCCTCGCCCTCGGGGGCGGCGCCGTCGTCGGGCAGCACCAGGACGTCGTCGTACGACGTCAGGGGGCGTGCGCTGCGGGCGCGGAGCAGGTCGAGGCAGATCCTGCCCACCACCGTGGTGAGCCAGCCGGCGAGGTTCTCGATCCGTGCGTCGTCCGAGCGGGACAGTCGCAGCCACGCCTCCTGTACGGCGTCCTCCGCGTCGCTCCGGGAGCCGAGCATCCGGTGTGCCACGGCCACGAGCCGGGGCCGCTCGTCCTCGAACAGTCGGGCGAGATCGTCTCTGGTCATCGTTGTTACCTTTCTCGAGATCGCTCCGTCATAGGTGATGACGGGCCCGGAAGGGCCGAGGTAACCGACGAAGGAGCGAGCGTGATGGAAGCACGGATGAAGAACCCTGCAATGGTCCTGGATGCGATGCCGGCGATCCAGGGTCTGTACAAGGCGATGTACTCGAGCGGGATCGACCCTCGCCTGCTCGAGCTGGTCCACCTGCGGGCCAGCCAGATCAACGGCTGCAGCGCCTGTGTCTCCTCCGGCGTCGAGCAGGCGAAGAAGCACGGTGAGACCGACGAGCGGCTGCACCAGGTCGTGGCCTGGCGGGAGTCCGACCTCTTCACCGACGAGGAGCGCAGTGCGCTCACGCTGGCGGAGGCGGCGACCCGGTTGGCGGATCGGCCGGACGCGGTGACCGACGAGATCTGGGACGCGGTCGGCGACTACTTCGACGAGCGGCAGCTGTCGGCCATCATCCTGATGATCGCGACCACCAACTTCTTCAACCGGATCAACGTCTCGATCCGCGAGCCCGCGGGCGCGACCTGGAGCTGACAATTCGAACCACAGTTTCACGACCCGCCATACTCGGGCACGTGAATCCTGCGATCATCCTCGCGTCGGCGGAGCACGCCGACTTCCTCGACGACGAGTTCGGCCGCTACCGCCGCGACTACGACCTCCGGCCGGTGCGGTCGGCCGCTGAGGCCGAGACCGTGGCCCGGGAGATCTCCGAGGCCGGCGGCCAGGTCGTCATGTTCGTGTCGGAGTCCG
Source organism: uncultured Actinomycetota bacterium (assembly GCA_963719255.1). GTDB lineage: Bacteria > Actinomycetota > Actinomycetes > Propionibacteriales > Nocardioidaceae > Nocardioides. The sequence continues at coordinate 197,812 of CAVRBN010000028.1, forward strand.
TGCTCCCCGACGAGGACGTCGTCCGCGCATTCGTCCGCTGGGGAAACGTCGTACCCACGGCGCGGCGGATTGTCGTGGCCCACTGGTCCCGGTTCGGAACCGACGGAGCCGCGCTCCGCCCGGCCCTGGCCAAGGCGAAGTACGACGCGTACCTGCTGATGCCCCGGGGGGTCCGCGACGAGGAGTTCCACCACGCCGTCACCGACCTGCTCGCCGACTGGGGGTCGTCGGTGGCCGCGCCCGAGGTCGCCTCGGTCCGAATCGTCGCACTCCGTGAGGATGCGCTGACGCAGGCCATCCGCGACTACCTCGACCGGATCGGCGCCCCCAACCGGGTCTACCCTCCCGACAGTGACGTCGCCCGCGAGGTGCTCGCGCGAGTCGAAGGCGAACCTGTCTGGCCGGTCGTCGAGACCTTCGGCCGTCCTCCGACCTCGCCTCGGTCCGTCCGCGACGTCGCGGCGTCGATCTACGGCCGGCCGAGCGATGTCGACGTGGACACCGTCGTGGACCTGGCCATCGTCGGCGGAGGGCCGGCCGGTCTCGCGGCCGCCGTCTACGCAGCCTCGGAAGGCCTGTCCACGGTCCTGCTCGAGTCGGAGGCGATCGGCGGCCAGGCAGGGACGAGCTCGATGATCCGCAACTACCTCGGCTTCCCGCGCGGCATCTCCGGCATGCGGTTGGCGCAGCGGGCCGGGATCCAGGCAGTCCGGTTCGGTACCCGCTTCTTCACCGGCTGGCCGGTCACCGCCGTTGATCCGGCAGACCCGGGAGCCCCCCACGTCGTGCACACCGACGGCGGCGACGTCCGGGCTCGTTCGGTCGTGATCGCGACTGGCGTGTCCTACCGCAAGCTCCGGGTCGAGCCGCTGGAGTCCCTCGTGGGCCTCGGCGTGTTCTACGGAGCCGCGTTGACGGCGGCCCGCGAGATGGAGGGGTACGACGTGTTCGTGGTCGGCGGGGGCAACTCCGCGGGGCAGGCGGCCGTGCATCTGGCCCGGTTCGCCCGCAGCGTCACGATCCTGGTCCGGCGCCCGTCGCTCGAGGAGACGATGTCGCGTTACCTGATCAACGAGATCAGCTACAACCCGCGCATCACCGTGCTTGCCAACTCGGCTGTCGTCGACGGCGGCGGTGACGGCCGCCTCGAGTGGATCGCCGTTCGGGACTCGGCGTCCGGCGGCACCACTCGCCACGAGGTCCGCGGGCTGTTCCTGCTGCTCGGCGCCGAGCCCCGCAGCGACTGGTTGCCAACCGAGGTGGTGCGCGACCGCAAGGGGTACGTGCTCACCGGCCGCGACGTCCCCAAGGACACCTGGGTCGACGGCCTTCCACCGGCGAACCTCGGGACGACCGTGCCCGGCATCTTCGCGGTTGGTGACATCCGGTCCGGCTCGATGAAGCGGGTGGCGTCCGCGAGCGGCGAGGGCGCCAGCGTCGTACCGCTCGTGCACGCGTGGTTGGAGGCCGTTTCGGCGCAGGCGGTTGTGGACGCTCAGTGACCCGTGTGGTCCATCCCGCTCCATGTCGTCCATGTTGTCGATGTCGCCTGCTTCGTCGCCCGGTTCGACGACGACGAACTGGCCCATCATCCCCTGGTCCTCGTGCCTGAGTAGATGGCAGTGGAACATGTACGGCGTGTCGGGGTCGGCGTAGTCGGCGAAGTGGACCAGCAGGTCGACCTCGCGGTCGGAGGGCATGAAGATGGTGTCCTTCCAGCCCTGGAGGTAGGCCGGTGGCGGGTCGCCGTCGATCGACTCGACCTGGAACTGGACGTCGTGGATGTGGAAGTTGTGCACCGACCCGCCGTGGTGGTGATGTGCCAGCGTTCGGTGGTGTCGAGCTCGGCCGCGACGTCGATGCGGGACATGTCCATGTCCTCGCCGTTGATGTTGGTCCCGTTGAGCCGGAACTCGCGGGTGGTGGCGATCTCGTCGTCGGCCAGGTCGGGGGCGGCGGCGAGCTCGGTCGGGATCTGCGGCGACGGGGCGAGCCGGTCGGCGGCGCGCAGTTCGAGGATGTCGAGGGAGTCGTCGGTTCCGGCGAACCGGTCGTCGGCCGACTCCAGCGGGGCGCTGCGCAGGGTGACCCGTTCACCGGGCTGCATCGCGACCACGATCTCGGCGCGTTCGCCCGGCGAGAGCTCCAGGTGGGTCACCGGCGCCGGCCGGGGCAGCAGCCCGCCGTCGGTGGCGACGACGTCGTAGGACCGGTCATCGGAGAAGTGGAAGTTGTAGACCCGGGCGTTGGAGGCGTTCAGGACCCGCAGCCGGACCAGCTCGGTGCTCACGTCGAGGTAGGGCCCCGGGGTGCCGTTGACCAGGATCGTGTCGCCCAGGATGCCGACGCTCTCGAAGAGCCCCGGGCTGGTGTCCAGGTCGCTGCCGTCGAACTCCTTGTCCTGCACGATCAGCGGGATGTCGTCCACGCCGTACTCCGACGGCAGAGCCGAGCCGTCGGCCGGGCCAGCAGCATCCTCGGGTTCGTCGAGGATGAACATCCCCGCCAGGCCCCGGTAGACGTGCTGGGCGGTCTCGCCGTGCGGGTGCGGGTGGTACCACAGGGTCGCGGCCGGCTGGTCGATCCGCCAGGTCGGCGACCAGGTCGCGCCCGGCTCGATCCGCTGGTGCGGGCCCCCGTCCATCGCGGCCGGCAGATGCATGCCGTGCCAGTGGATCGTGGACGTCTCGTCCAGCTCGTTGCGGACGTTGACCAGCACCTCCTCGCCCCGCGTGGCCCGAAGAGTTGGCCCGAGATAGTCGCCGTTGATCCCCCACGTCGGTGTCGGGTCGTCCCGGCCGAGGTCGGCCTCACCCTGTTGCAGGGTCAGGTCGAACACCCGACGACCCCGGTCGTCGACATGCGACTCGGCCAGCGGCGGGATCGCCAGCGGCCGGTCGAAGTCGACCTCACCGACCGTGTCCACCTTCGCCGTGACGTACGACCAGGCAAGAAAGGCCCCGAACCCGACCACCACAACCATGACCAGGCTCGCGATGATCAGGAAGACCTTGAGCAGACGGCGCATGCGCCCAGCCTTGCGAGGTCGTGCCGGTGCGTTCAACGTTTCGGGCCTGACTTCAGGGCACACTCAGGGCGATCCCCCACGGCGTAGGGTCCCGGGCATGGAGATCCACCCCGTCGACCCGGCCTCAGGGACGCCGCCCTTCGAGCAGCTGCGGATCCAGATCGCGTCCCGGGTGGCTTCGGGAGAGGTCGCCCCGGGCACGAAGCTGCCCACGGTCCGTTCGCTCGCCACGGACCTCGGACTCGCGGTCAACACGGTCGCCCGGGTCTATCGCGAGCTCGAGACCGACGGGGTCGTGGTCACCGAGGGCCGACGCGGCACCTTCGTGTCCGGGACGGCTGCGGGTCGTTCCGGTGAGGCGTCGTCCGCGGCGGCGGCGTACGTCGAGGCCGCTCGCCGCCTCGGTCTCGGCCTCACCGAGGCCACCCACCTCGTCGAGGAGAGCTGGGCGCAGGCGCGTCGATAGTCCGGCCGGCCAGCTCGGCTCAGCTCGGCTCAGCTCGGCTCAGCTGGTCCAGGCGCGCCACAGTGCGGCGTACTCGCCGTCCTTGGCGACCAGCTCGCCGTGGCTGCCGAGCTCGGCGATCCGGCCGTCGATGACGACGGCGATGCGGTCGGCGTCGTGCGCCGTGTGCAGCCGATGGGCGATGGCGACGACCGTGCGGCCCGAGAGCAGGGCGTTCATCGAGCCCTCCAGGGTGCGGGCGGTGCGCGGGTCGATCAGCGAGGTCGCCTCGTCGAGGACCAGCGTGTGCGGGTCGGCGATGATCAGCCGGGCCAGGGCGATCTGCTGCGCCTGGGCCGGCGTGAGCGGCTGGTTGCCCGATCCCACCGTGGTGTCGAGACCGCCGGGGAGGCGGCGTACCCAGTCGGCGGAGCCGACGGCGCCCAGCGCCGCCCAGACGACGTCGTCGGAGGAGTCCTCGCGGGCGAGCAGGATGTTGTCGCGGACCGATCCGACGAACACGTGGTGCTCCTGGGTGACCAGGGCGACCTCGGTGCGCAGCACCTCCAGCGGAAGCGAGATCAGGTCGACGCCGCCGACCCGCACCGAACCCGTGCGCGGGCCGTTGATGCCGGACAGCAGCCGACCCAGGGTCGACTTTCCCGAACCGCTCGGCCCGACGACCGCCAACCGTTCGCCGGTGCGCAGGGTCAGGTCCATCCCGTGGAGTACGTCGTGGCCCTCGCGGTAGGCGAAGCGCAGGTCCTCGCCGACCAGCTCGGGGCCGGACGGCAGCCGGTCGCCGGGCGTGCGGTCCGGCGGGACCTGGGCGATGCCCAGCAGGCGGCTGGTCGACGCTGCCCCGACCTGGAGCCGGTCGACCTCGCCCACGAGACGGTCCAGCGGTCCGCTGAGGCCCTCGGCGTAGAGCACGGCCGCGGTGATCTCGCCCAGGGACACCCAGCCGCGGCTGTAGCCGTAGGCGCCGGCCAGGACCGTGATCACCCGAGGGGCGTTGAACGCGACGTCGATCACGGCGAACAGCAGGTTGCGCAGCGTCATCCCGTACCGCTCGGCCTGAGCGGACACGTCGATGTCGTCGTCGCACGCACGAGTCCGAACCTCCTCCAGGCCGAGCGCCTCCACCGTGCGGGCGCCCTCGACGGTCTCGCTCATCGTCGTGTTGATGCGTGAGTACGTCGCGCCCTCGGTGATGTAGCACTTCTGGGCGCGCACCAGGTAGCGGCGCACCTGGAACATCGACGCACCGATCAGCACCAGCGCCGGGACAGCCAGGAACACCGAGTTCAGCAGCATCGCGACGATCGAGAGCACCACGGTCAGCAGCGAGATGATCGCCATCGGGACGCCGTACTGCACCGACCGGCTCATCGTGCCCACATCGCGAGTCACCCGGGTGACCAGGTCGCCGGTGCTGGCTCCCTCGACGCGGCCCAGCGGAAGCCGCAGGATCGTCTCGACGATGGACTCCCGCGCCGATGACAGGATGTCCTGGCCGAACACGGTGGAGGTCCACTGGCCGAGGAAGGTCAGCAGCGACTGGGCGACGACCACGCCGATGATGACCAGCGCGAGGGTGGACACGTTCGCGCTCGAGGAGCTCGCCGGCGACGGTCCTGTCGATGAGGTCGCCGAGCAGCCGCGGCACCAACAGCCCGGTGGCGGCAGCCAGGGCGTTGAACAGCACCATGGCCGCGAACACGCCGCGCCGCTCCCTGAGCAACCGGCCGAGGAACTCGAACACGGCCGCGTTGTCGGCCACCGGCCAGCCCCGCTCGGGAGCACGCGAGCGCTCGTAGACGGTCCGCGGCGCGCTGCTCGCGCAGCAGGTGCCGGCTCCGCAGGGCTCGGATCCGGTCCGGCCACGGGGCGTCGGTGTCGGGGACGAGCTCCGGCGGGACCGCCGGAGCGTCTTGGGACCGGTCGCGCCAGGTGTCGCGCGAGGAGACGAGCAGATCAAGCATGGCTGGTCTCCGCCTCCCACTGCTCCCAGTGCGGCTCCCGACCGGGTTCCGGCCGCCCGTCCGGGCTCGGGTCGGTCGGCGGCTCCGGTGGCGTGTCGAGCGCCCGGGCGACAACGCGCCGGTAGACGGCGCTGGTCTCGAGCAGCTGCTCGTGGGTGCCGGTGGCGACGGCGAGGCCGCCGTCGAGCAGGACGACGCGGTCCGCGTGGTGCAGCCACAGCGGTGAGACGGTGGCGACGATCGTGGTCCGCCCGCGACGGTGCTCGGCGACGCGCTCCGCGATGCGGGCCTCGGTGTGCGCGTCGACTGCGGACGTCGGCTCGACCAGGACCAGCGTCGGCGCATCGGTCGCGAGCGCCCGCGCCAGCACCACCCGCTGCCGCTGACCACCGGAGAGGCCCCGGCCGCGCTCGTCGAGCAGCCCCTGCCAGCCGCCGGGCATCGCGTCGTACACGTCCTCGGCATTGGCCACTCGCAGGGCCTCCTCGGCCTGCTCGAGGGCGAGCCGGCCGTGCGGGTCGATGGCGTCCTGGAGAGTGCCGGCGAACAGCTGGCTACCGGTGTCGCTCACCACGATCCGCCGCCGTACGTCGGCCAGCGGGACCCGGCCGAGGTCGACGTCGCCCAGCCGGACGCCCCACGGCTGGTTGGCGCGCTCCTCGTCGAGCGCTGCGATGCGCTGCCGTTCGGCGAGCCGTTCGACCCGCGCCCGGCGCCGGGCGCGGCCGGTCAACGCCTCGTCCGGCTCCTGGCTGACGGGCTCGGTGTCGACGGGCAGGTAGCGTCCGAGCCGGTCCGCCAGCGCGGCGGAGTCCTCGGGAAGGGCGCTGACCACGATCGTGAGCAGCCGGTCGGACGCGACGAAACCGGTTGCCTCGTCGAACGAGGTCTCCGGCATCCGGGAGCGCCGCCGTTGCGATCGGCCGTGCCCCACGGCGGCTCCTGCTCGAAGATGCCGATCGCCTTGCGGGCCGAGACCAGGGCGCGGGTCAGCTTCTGGAAGAACTCGAAGAAGCTCTGGATCGGGCCGACCATGAACAGCCCGTAGCCCAGGAAGCTGATCAGCTGGCCGACCGTGAGCTCGCCGGCGAGCACCTCCCGGGTCCCGGCCCACATCAGCAGCACGAGGAAGCAGCCCGAGAACAGGACGCCGAGCGCCTCGATCGCCGCCTGCCAGATGCCGGCCGAGACGCCGGCCTTCCGCGCCAGCTGGGACTGGGTGGCGTAGTTGCGGCCGAACGTGCGCTCCCCGCCGATCCCGCGCAGGATCCTCAGGCCGGCCACGATGTCGGTGGCCATCGAGGTCAGCTCGGACGTGCGCGACCGTTCGATCTCCTGCCGCCGCTGGAGCGGCCGCAGCAACGGCAGGGCCACGCCGACGAGCACCGGTGCGGCGACGAGCACGAGGACGCCCATGGTGGTCGAGATGTTGAGCACGATCGCCGCCACCATCAGGTAGGCGACCAGCTGGGCCGTGGCCCGTGCCGTGATCTCCGTCAGCGCACCGAACTCGTCGGCGTCGCCGGAGGCCACGCTCAGCACCTCGCCGGTCGGTGCCCGCCGAGGCTGGACGTGGCCCATCTGGACGGTCTTGCGGGCCACCATCTTCGTGGTGCCGTAGAGGGCGATCAGCCAGCTCCGCACGATCAGGGTGTGCATGGCGATGCCGAACACCGCGCCGATCAGCGTGACCACGAGCAGGAAGCCCGCCCAGGTCAGCGTCGCGCTTGTCGAGCCGCCCAGGATGCCCTCGTCGACAGCCTTGCCGACGAGCCAGGGGCCGACGGTGAGCGGCAGCTGCCACAGGATCCCCACGAGGATCCCGGCCAGGATGACCCCACGCTGCTGGCCCAGCTTCCACCTCAGGAACGCCGCCGGGCTGCGCAGATCCGGCACCGAGCCATGACTCCTGTCCGGCCCCGTGCGGAACGTCGTCATCGTCGGTGGGAAGTCGCGCATCGCCCTACGAGGTTAGGCGGCGTCGTGGTGCGGTGGCGAACGACTTTCGCACCCGCAGCGAGCCGACTCGTCGGAAACGCCCGGAGGAGCGAAGCGGGGAGGGCGGCTTGCGACGCGTCGGCGACACGCGCAGCGAAGGAGCCGCCGAGCCCGCTTTCACACAAAGGAGCTTAGCGACGACGTGAAAACGAGCCGGGTCGGCGACCCCGTCCACGCACGCGTAACCGAAGGCAAGGGCGCAACCAGAGCGGGTTGGTCTGAAGCCGCAACCCAAGCAGGGTCGAAGATAACACCGCGCCAATTGGTCGACAACTGCAGGTCGACCGCGGCGTGACGCGCGTCGTTGCGCGCCAATTGGTCGACAACTGCAGGTCGACCGCGCGTGACCCGCGATCGTTGCGCGCCAATTGGTCGACAACTGCAGGTCGACCGGGCGTGACGCGGGTCGTTGCGCGCCAATTGGTCGACAGAACCGCAACCGCAACGAGCCAAGCGCAGCCGACGTGGCCGCCGCAGCCCCGAACCAACCGCCGACTGAGCCACAACCCGGCCCACCGCACAAACTCGCCCGATGCACGACGTGGACATCGAAATTCAGTGAACCACTCGTCACAACAACGCCCATGCAACGGTTGTGACCGACCAGCCGTCAGTCCACTGCGATGCTCCAGTCGACCGCGACAGGCGCGAAGCGCAAGGCGTGGCGGGACGCCTCAACGCAACTGCGACGCGGCCGCCATCGGTGACACGTCTCCGACGCGGGGAGCCCAGCGCAGTCGACGTGGTGCGCCGCGCAGTCGACACACGTCGTGCGGGCGCCCTGCCCACGTGCGCCGACACGTCGCCAGACGCACGAAGGCCCGCCACCCTTGCGGGTGACGGGCCTTCGTTGGCGCAGGTGGACTGCTACTCGCCGGCCTGCGTGAAACCGGCGGCCTGGGCGGACTCCTCGGTGTCGAACCAGACCTCTGCGGTGGTCTGGTCGAACCATGGGCTGCCCGGTGTGTGGTACTTCATCGAGTCCTCGTTGCCCTTGATCGGGAAGCCCGCCGGCGCCTCGTCGGCGTCCTCGAGCGGCACGTGCGAGCCGTCGTACTTGCCGGCGGTGCCGCCCTCGGTCTCCTCGAACACCTCCGCGTCGACGCCTTCGACCTCAGCGAACGGGGCCACGTCGGCGTCTTCGGCCTTGGCCTCGACCGGGTCGGCGACGACCTGCTTGGTGGTGTCGACCGGCTTGGACGCCTCGTCGGTCTTCTTCGTCTTCGGAGCCGACGGCTGGTAGGCCTCGGTCACGAGCTCGATGACCGCCATCGGGGCGTTGTCGCCCTTGCGCGGGCCGATCTTCGTGATCCGGGTGTAGCCACCCGGACGCTCCGCGAAGGTCGGCGCGATCTCGGTGAACAGGGTGTGCACGACCGACTTGTCGCGCACGGTCTTGAGGACCTCGCGACGGGCGGCCAGATCACCCTTCTTGGCCTTGGTGATCAGCTTCTCGGCGTGCGGACGCAGGACCCGCGCCTTGGCCTCGGTGGTGGTGATCTTGCCGTGCTCGAACAGGGCCGTCGCCAGGTTGCTGAGGATCAGCTTCTGGTGGGCCGGGCCGCCGCCGAGACGGGCACCCTTCTTGGGGGTAGGCATTGCGTTCTCTCGATTCTCCCCGGCCGTATCAGGTACCGGGGTAGATGGTTTCAGTCGTTGATCGAGCTTGTCGAGATCAGTGGTCTCGACAGCTCGACCATCGAAGTCCGACTCAGTACTGCTCGTCCTCGACGAACGCGTCGTCGTCGTCGTCGCCGTACGCCGCCAGGGCAGCCTGCGGGTCGAAGCCCGGAGCGCTGTCCTTGAGCGAGAGGCCCATCTCGACCAGCTTCGCCTTCACCTCGTCGATGGACTTGGCGCCGAAGTTGCGGATGTCGAGAAGGTCCTGCTCCGAGCGCGAGATGAGCTCACCCACGGTGTGGATGCCCTCACGCTTGAGGCAGTTGTAGGAACGGACGGTCAGCTGCAGGTCCTCGACCGGGAGGGCGAGGTCGGCAGCCAGCTGCTCGTCGACGGGCGACGGGCCGATGTCGATGCCCTCGGCCTCGACGTTCAGCTCGCGGGCCAGACCGAACAGCTCGACCAGGGTCTTGCCGGCCGAGGCGATCGCGTCGCGGGGCCGGATCGAGGTCTTGGTCTCGACGTCGATGACCAGCTTGTCGAAGTCGGTCCGCTGCTCGACACGGGTGGCCTCGACCTTGTAGGTCACCTTGAGCACCGGGCTGTAGATCGAGTCGACCGGCATCCGGCCGATCTCGTTGTCGGCGCCCTTGTTCTGGATCGCGCTGACGTAACCGCGGCCCCGCTCGACGACAAGCTCCATCTCGAGCTTGCCCTTGTCGTTGAGGGTCGCGATCTTCAGGTCGGGGTTGTGCACCTCGACACCGGCCGGAGGCGCGATGTCGGCGGCGGTGACGTCACCGGCACCCTGCTTGCGCAGGTACATGGTGACGGGCTCGTCGTGCTCCGAGGAGACGACGAGGCCCTTGAGGTTGAGGATGACCTCGGTGACGTCTTCCTTGACGCCCTCGATGGTCGAGAACTCGTGGAGGACGCTGTCGACCTTGATGCTGGTGACAGAGGCCCCCGGGATCGAGCTGAGAAGGGTACGACGGAGCGAGTTGCCGAGGGTGTAGCCGAAACCGGGTTCCAACGGCTCGATCACGAACCGCGAACGGAACTCGTCGACGACATCTTCCGACAGGGTGGGGCGCTGTGCGATAAGCACTTGTTCTTTCCTTTCCGGGCCCACCCACTATTTGACGGGCCCGAACTGAGTAGCTGAAAAGGAATATGGCGGACACCCCCAAGGGTGTCCCCCGGTTTACTTCTTCGAGTAGTACTCGACGATGAGTTGCTCCTGGACCGGGATGTCGATCTGGGCCCGGACGGGGAGCTGGTGGACGAGGATCCGCATCCGGTTGGGCAGCGACTCGAGCCAGGCCGGCACGATCCGCTCGCCGTGCGTCTCGCGAGCCACGATGAAGGGAGTCATCTCCAGCGACTTCTCGCGTACGTCGATCACGTCGTGAGCCGTCACCTGGAAGGACGGGATGTTGACCTTCTTGCCGTTGACCTTGAAGTGACCGTGCACGACGAGCTGACGCGCGTGGCGACGGGAGCGGGCGAACCCACCGCGGTAGACCACGTTGTCGAGGCGGCACTCGAGCAGCTGCAACAGGTTGTCACCGGTCTTGCCCGCACGACGCGACGCCTCGGTGTAGTAGTTGTGGAACTGCTTCTCCATCACGCCGTACGTGAAGCGGGCCTTCTGCTTCTCGCGCAGCTGGAGGAGGTACTCGCTCTCCTTGATGCGGCCGCGGCCGTGCTGGCCGGGCGGGTAGGGGCGACGCTCGAATGCCGAGTCGCCACCGACGAGGTCGACACCGAGACGGCGCGACTTCCTGGTCATGGGGCCGATGTAACGCGCCATGGTTCAGATGCTCCTTAAGTTCTCTGGTGTCGGGATCAGACGCGGCGGCGCTTGGGCGGCCGGCATCCGTTGTGAGGGGCAGGCGTGACGTCCTGGATGGTGCCGACCTCGAGGCCGATCGCACCCAGCGAACGGATCGCGGTCTCGCGGCCCGAACCCGGACCCTTGACGAAGACGTCGATCTTCTTCATGCCGTGCTCCATCGCCCGACGACCAGCAGCCTCGGCGGCCATCTGCGCGGCGAACGGGGTGGACTTGCGCGAGCCCTTGAAGCCGACGGTGCCGGCCGAGGCCCATGCGATCACCCCACCGGTGGGGTCGGTGATCGTGACGATCGTGTTGTTGAACGTGCTCTTGATGTGGGCTTCGCCCTGAGCGATGTTCTTCTTCTCCTTGCGGCGCACCTTCTTGGCGCCGGCCGCTGCGCGGGCCTTGGGAGGCATTCAGTATCTCCTGGGTTCTGAGGAATGGTGTTCGAGGTAGTCGGCAAGTGAGCGCGGGTTTCGAGACAGGCGCAGGGCGCCTTCCTCAACCGGCGAGTGGGTCACTTGGCCTTCTTCTTGCCGGCGACGGTCCGCTTCGGACCCTTGCGGGTGCGGGCGTTGGTCTTGGTGCGCTGGCCGCGGACCGGAAGGCCCTGGCGGTGCCGGCGACCCTGGTAGCTGCCGATCTCGATCTTGCGGCGGATGTCGGCCTGGACCTCACGACGGAGGTCGCCCTCGATCTTGAAGTTGGCGTCGATGACGTCGCGAAGCTTGACCAGCTCCTCGTCTCCCAGCTCGTGGACCCTCATGTTCGGGTCGACACCGGTGAGCTGCGAGCGCCTGCTGGGCGCGGGTACGGCCGATGCCGTAGATGTAGGTGAGTGCGATCTCGATGCGCTTGTCGCGCGGGAGGTCGACACCAACAAGGCGTGCCATGGTCTGGCGGTTTCCCTTCGATACTCCGGAGGTGTCAGTCGTGTCGCGTCCCTGACGTTGCAGGGCCCCAGCCTCTGGTCCGGGGGTGGAAGCAGGTGCCCGTCAGCTGACGGGTTCCTGCCGTGCGATCACGTTTCTTGTGTTGTCTGTCAACGGTTGTGATCCGCTGACACAGGTTCAGTGTGGTCTCGACAGTCAGCTCCGACTCGTCGGACCACCGAGAGTCTTAACCTTGGCGCTGCTTGTGGCGCGGGTTCTCGCAGATCACCATGACGCGGCCGTGGCGACGGATCACCTTGCACTTGTCACAGATCTTCTTGACGCTTGGGTTGACCTTCACGACTGAGGTCCTTTCGGGAATTTCGGCTGCGCTCTGCTTGTCTGATGAGCTCGCTGACGCTCGCTCACTTGTAGCGGTAGACGATCCGACCGCGGGTCAGGTCGTACGGCGAGAGCTCCACCACTACGCGGTCCTCGGGGAGGATCCGGATGTAGTGCTGACGCATCTTGCCGCTGATGTGCGCGAGTACCTTGTGGCCGTTGCTCAGCTCCACGCGAAACATCGCGTTCGGCAGGGCCTCCGTGATGGTGCCCTCGAGCTCGATCACGCCTTCTTTCTTCGGCATGCCCCTCCGCAATCTCGTTGATGTGTCTACCGTTGGCCCGGGAACCTCCCGCCGCAGGCGGGTGGACCTCGTGAAGTGGTCTGGGGAGCCTCTTCCCGGGCGCACGCCAGACCTGCTGTTGCAAGCAGGACTTGAGTGATCCGGGCAGCCGTAAGGCACCACGAAACGCAACCCACGTTGGGCCGACACACCAGTCTAGGCCCTCGCCTGCGAGAAACCCAATTCGATCCGGCACTCGAGCGCGCGGCTCGCCACTGGTAGACACGACCCATGAGGGTCACCCGCGAGGACGTGCTCCGCTATCGCGTGCACGCCCAGCAGCTCGACCGGTCCCTCGACGCGGCGGCAACCGACGCCGACGTACTCGATCTGGGCGTCCAGGACACGGGTCCCGACGGGGCAGCCTGGGCGCTCGCCATCCGCGGGACGGCAGCGGACGACGGTGCGCTCCTGACGGCGTGGACCCTCCGCGGGGCGCCGCACGTCTACCGTCGCGCCCAGGCCGGGCAGGTCGCCGCGGCGACGGCGCCGTTCTCCGAGGCCGACGCCCGCAAGCGGGTCTTCGACGCCTCCAGGCCGCTCAAGGCCGCCGGCATCCCGGTGCTCGACGCCCTCGACGAGATCGCCGCCACAGATGCGGGCGATCGGTGACCAAGCCGACCGTCAAGGGTGAGGTGTCCACCCGCCTGACGCCCAGCTGCCGGAGCCATACCGTCGCTTCTGCCGAGCCGTGCAACGCCGTCCATCTCTATGAGCAGCCCTTCCGGATTGCCGCCCTGCGGGGCGGCCTGGAGCTTCGGCCGGGCACCTCGCCACCTGTCCTCGAGCGGATCCGCGGATGGCGGGGCCCGGCCGCGAAGGTGCCGCCGCGGCTCGACCCGGTGCGCGGCGTCCTGCACCTGCTCGGTCCCGCGACCCCGAAGCTGGTCGCCGGCTACCTCGACGCCCCGGTCAAGGACGTCACGCAGCACTGGCCCTCCGACGTGGTCGACGTCGAGGTCCGCGTCGACGGGCAGGGCGAGGTGCGCTCGGTGCTGGCCGAGGACGCCGACGCCCTGTCGTCCCCCAAAGCCCCGGACGGGCTGGTGCGGCTGCTCGGCCCGTTCGACCTCTTCCTGCAGGGCCGCGACCGTGAGCTGGTCGTGCCGGACGGCGAACCACCGCAAGGAGCTCTGGCGCACGCTCGGGCGGCCAGGCGCGGTGTTGTCCGGCCACGAGATCGTCGGCACCTGGCGGCCGAGAGCGGCCGGGTCGAAGCTCCGGCTGGCGGTCGATGCCTGGGGCACCCTGCCGGACCTGACCGAGCAGGCCGAGCGTCTCGCAGCGTTCCGCGGGGTCGAGTTCGCCGGCTTCGTCGACGCCTCCGCCGAACGCAACCACGGCGGGTTGGCTTGAAACCGCAACCACGGGCACCGAGGAGCAGAGTCAAATGACGGAGTATCCCCAGCTGCTGCACACCGTTCTCGACACCACGAGACCTCGAGAGCTCGCCGAGTTCTACCGGCAGCTGCTCGGTCTGCGGTACCGACCCGGTGATGAACCACCCGCGGACGGGGCGCCTGACGAGGCGGACTGGCTCGTGCTCGTGGATTCTGCCGGCGTGCGCAAGCTCGCCTTCCAGCAGGTCGATCAGCTGACTCGGACCACCTGGCCCCTGCACGACGTCCCGATGCAGCTGCACGTCGATTTCACGGTCTCGAGCCCCGCGGAGCTGCAGCGGCAGCGCGAGCGCGCCGAGGCCCTGGGCGCCGAGATCCTGCTCGACCGGACCGATGACGCGGACGAACCCTTGTACGTGTTCGCTGACCTGTCCGGCCACCCGTTCTGCATCTTCGCGCGGCCGTAAGGCCGCGGCGGAGCCGACTCGTCGGAAACGCACCGGAGGAGCGAAGCGGGGGAGGGCGTATTGCGACGTGTCGGCGACCCCGTCCACGCACGCGTAACCGAAGGCAAGGGCGCAACCACAGCGGGTTGGCTTGAACCGCAACCCAAGCAGAGGCTGACGCGATGGGCGCACGCCGACCGCATCATGCCGCGACGTCTGCAAGCTCCCGGACGGGCTGCGTCGTGGGAACCGCTTGGCGACTCGGGTACAACACCCTGGTCAGGGCGACGTACACCCCGATCGCCACGACCGGGCCGACCACGCTGGACAGGTCCGCGCCGTCGAAGCGCCTGGCGAGTGGGCCCACGAAGTGGGTCGTGTTCAGCCACAGGGCGGCGGCGGTCGTGCCGCACAGCAGGGCACCGAACCCGGCCCAGTTCACGCCCCCACTGAACCAGAAGGCACTGGTAGGAGTCTCGTTGTGCAGCTCCGCACCGTCGTAGCTGTTGCGCCGGAGAACGATGTCGACCGCGTAGATCGCGATGCTCGGCCCGAGCAGAGCCACCGACAGCTCCAGGACGCTGCTCAGCGTCGAGGTGAAGTCCGAGACGAAGAGTGCGTAGCAAGCCAGCGCCACCCCGAGCACGCCGTCGAACAGCACGGTCACCGAACGTGGCAGCGCGATGCCGATCGACTGCAGGCAGAGGCCCGAGCTGTACATCGTGAGGATGTTGTTGGTGATGCAGCCGAACACGATCATCAGCAGGAACACCGGGTAGAACCAGCCGGGCAGGATCGCGGCCAGGCTCGTCTGCGGGTCCGCCATGTCGACGACGCTGCCGGCCAGCACGCCGATCGAGCCGAGCACGACTGCCGGGATGAAGCCGCCGGCCGCGGTCCAGCAGGCAACGGCCAAGCGTGAGGTGTCGGCGGGGAGGTACCGCGCGTAGTCCGCAGAGATCCCCCACGACAGCGGTGACGAGGCCATGATCGTGACGCCGGCGATCATCGTTGCAACCAGCACGCCGCCGCTGGGGGCGAAGCTCGGGTCGGCGGAGTATCCCCAGTCCGCCTTGGCCAGCACGAACCCGCCGAGCACGAGCATCGCCAACGCGAGGACCCCGGTGAAGACTCCGCTCATCCGCAGGATGGTGGCGTGGCCGTAGACGCTGATGGCAAGGGTCACCGCGGCGGTCACGACGACCACGAGAATCTGGACGGGACGGTTCGGGGAGACGCCCAGCTGGTCCGCGAACGCGAAGCCGGCCAGCGCGCCGAGGCAGAGATTGATCGCCTCGAAGGCGATGAACGTCGGCCAGTTGAAGACGCCGGTGAACACCCGGTTTCCGCGGATGCCGAACATGCTGCGGGTGATGACGCTGCTCGGCGTACCCGACACCGGGCCGCTGACGGCGAGCAGGCCGATCGCGCCCCAGAAGAGGTTGCCGACCACGACCACGAGCAACCCCTGCCAGACGTTGAGCCCGAACACCATGAGCAGCCCGCCAAGGACGATGTAGAGGTAGTTGACGTTCGAGGCAGCCCAGACCCAGAACAGGTCCGAGGGCTTGCCGTGCCGCTCGTCGGCCGGCACTCGGTCGATGCCGCGGGCTTCGACCTGGCCGAACTGGTCGACCTCGTGCGAGGTGGCTGCCATGATGTCCTCCGAACTATTGAGCATGCGATCAATTGCTTGTTGAGCATGAAGTCAATAGTGTGATCTTCATGACGTCAAGACCTACGGCGAAAATTCGTGTCCGCAGATCCGCCGAGGACCGCCGGGCCGAGATCGTGAGCGCGGCGACCCGGCTCGCCCTTTCGAAAGGTCTGGACCAGGTGACGCTGCGGAGCATCGCGGACGAGCTCGGCGTGGTGGGCAGCCTGGTCAGCCACTACTTTCCCTCGGTCGACGAGCTGCTGGCGGAAGCCTTCGCGGGCGCCGCCGGCGCCGAACTGCACGAGATCTTCGTCGCCGTGGACGAGGCCGCTACTCCCCTGGCGGGCCTACGAGGGCTCCTGCTGCGACTGGTCGACAACGAGCGCGACGAGATCAGCACGCTGTGGATCGACGCCTGGCACGGCGGGCGGCGCAGGCCGGCGCTCAACGAGGAAGTCGGACGGCAGACGGAGGCCTGGATCGTCCGGCTCTCCGCTCTGATCGAGGCCGGCAAGGAGGCCGGGGAGTTCCACACCGACAACCCGCGCGGGGCGGCCGCACGCATCATGGCTGTGGTGGACGGCCTCAGCGTGTCCGCGACCATGCGCGGCACGATCGACTACGAAACGGTCGAAGCGCTCGTCTTCGTGATCGCCGAAAGCGAGCTGACACTCACCCGCGGAGCTCTCAGCTGACGAGGGCAATCCATGCGCGCCCGGGGCGAGTAGGGTTTTGGCTCAACACAAGATCTGGGGCTTCGTCATGCGGGGAGATTCACAACGCAGGCTGAGGCCCTCTCCTTGGACCAAGACTGCGGTCATTGTCGGGCTGGTATGTGCGGCCTCAGCAGCTGTCGCCCTGTCCAGCCCCCTGTCCAGCCCCGGGTCCAGCGTCGCGACGGAGGTGCCGCCGCTGCCTGTCTACACGTTCGTGTCCGCACCGGACCTTTTCAACGGCGACCTGGGGGATGTCCGCGGCCTTCCCGGGTGGGAACCGGGTGACCCGAATTCGTGGAACGCGTCGTACGCACAGGCCGTCGACAAGGCGATGGGCGAAATGGCGGCCCATCATCCTGACGCGATTCTGGTGGCCGGTGATCTTGTTCAAGGACACTGGGGAAGGGACGTTGCGAACACGGGCATCTTCGGACCGGTGGCGACCCACGTCCAGAGGATCGCGGCACTGCGTAGAGCCGGAAACCTCTACTACGGCCAGTGGCGGTCGTTCTGGGCCGATCATGGCATCGGGAGATCCAGGCTCTACCCCACGATCGGTGACCACGAGATCGGTGACAACTTCTGGCGATCACCCCAGAAGTACAACCTGGTCCCGACCGCCCGCGACAGCTTCGTCGACAACCTGCTGACGAAGGCCAACGGCGCTCGTCGGTTCCTGAACCATCCTGATGCCAACAGCCAGTGGGACGACACGGCCTACGCCCGATATCTGACACCCAAGCTGTTGCTCGTCTCACTCGATGTCTTCTCCAGACGGGATGGACGCGTGGCCGTCACCGTTGAGTTCGGACAGTTGAGATGGCTCCGCCAGGTCCTGTCCGCGGCGCCGCCCGATGCCACCATCATCGTGCAAGGTCACACCCCCGTACTCCTGCCGGTCCGGACGCGCGGATCGTCCGAGCTGTCAATCCAGGGCGGTGCGAATTCGAGCCTGTGGCGGACGCTTCGTCAGTACGACGTGGACTTCTACTTCAACGGCGAGGTCCACGACTACACCCTCACCCAGCGTGGCAACGGTGAGCCGATCCAGTTCTCCCACGGTGGCCTGCTCGCGTGGGGTGCGACCAACTACATCGTCGGGAACGTGTACGCCGACGGCCGGGTGGAGATCGACGCCCGCGAACTGCCGGCAACCCTCGTCGACAAGTCGTCGTACCTGTGGCAGACAGCGGGGCACATTGCGAAGGCGGTCGAGCTCGGCGACTCGGTTTCGGTCGGACACCTGACCGTGCAGAACGGTGTGATCACCCGGCGCACCGGTGTCCTGCTGCCCTACCGGCCCTAGTGGCTGCTCAACGGCGAGCAGGACCAGCGCTGCGTCGGACCAGCCACAACCCCAGCCCGAGCGCCAGCGCGCACAGCACGCCAAGAGCAGTCAGGTCGGCCAGCCACTGCCCCGCGTTGTGGGCGAGCAGGGGATCGGTGTCCACCCCTCCCAGCCGCCTCGGCTTGTGCAGGTCGACGCTCACGGCGCTGCCGGCAAAGCCCCAGCGCGCGGGCGCCAGCCACGCCACCTGCTCGAGCACGGGACGGCCGTCCACGGCGACCAGGGAACCCGACAGCACCAGCTGCACCATCACCAGCCCGACGAGGGCAGGCATCGTCTGTTCCGACGACGTCACCACAGCGGAGACGGCAAGGCCGACGACCGCCATCGTGAACCCGAGGGCGCCGACCGCCAGCGCCACCTCGAACCAGCCGAGGCCGAAGACCCCGCCGTCATCCGGGCCGGGCATGCCGACCGTGGCCAGGAAGGTGACCAGGACGCCTTGGAGGAACGCGGCAGTGCCAAGCACGGCAAGCTTGCTGAGCAGGTACATGTCCGGGGACAGGCCGACGGCGTACTCCCGTTGGAAGATCGCCCGTTCCTTCACCAGTTCTCGGATGGTGACCGCCGTGCCCATCAGGGCCGCCGCGACCACCAGGATCGTCAGCCGTTGCACGGCCTCAGCGCTCGAGATGCTGGTGGCGTCACTCGCCAGTGTGGGAGATGGACAAGCCCGAGGTCCCCTGTACGACGCGACTGAGCACGCCAAGCACGAGCGGGAGAGCAATCAGCATGCCCAGCAGCAGCCGGTCCGAGAAGGTGACGGCCAGGTTGCGCCGGGTCAGCGTGGAGAGCTGTCGGGACATCGACTGTTGGGGCGGCGGAGCAACCGGGGCGTTGAGAGCCGGCAGCCTTCCGGTTTCGAGATGACCGGCTGCGGGGGCCGGAATGCGCTGCCACAGGTCGGGCTCGTCCAGGAGGTCGAAGACCTCGGGGTAGTCGCGGCAGCCGAAGTGCTGGAGTACGCCGCTCGGCGGGCCGAAGTAGGCCAGCCGGCCACCCGGAGCGAGCACCACGACGTTGTCGCACACGTCGAGCGCAAGCACGCTGTGCGTCACCACGACCACCACCCGGCCCTCGTTGGCGAGGGTGCGCAGCTGATGCATGACGTCACGGTCCAGGCCGGGGTCGAGGCCCGAGGTGGGCTCGTCGAGGAACAACAGGGGCGGCGCGGTGAGCAGCTCGGTCGCGATCGAGACCCGCTTGCGCTGACCGCCTGAGAGCTGGGTTCCGATCCGATTGTCGATCTGTCCGCCCAGCTGAAGCTGGCCGACGACCTGGCCGACCCGACGGGCTCGTTCCTGGGCGCTGGTGTCGGGCGGCAGTCGAAGCTCGGCCGCGTAGCTCAGGCCCTGGCGGACCGTCAGCTGGGGATGCTGGATGTCCTGCTGGGGGACCAGGCCGATCTGGAACCGGAGCTGGTCGTAGTGGGTGTAGAGGTCGTGGCCCTGCCACACGACGTTGCCGTGGGTGGCCGGCTGGAGTCCGGTCAGGGCACCCAGCAGGGTGGACTTGCCGGCACCGGACGGGCCGATCACCGCAGTCAGGGACGACGGCTCGAGGTCGAACGACACCCCGTCGAGCAGCCTCTTGCCGCCCTTCACCACCGTGGTCAGGTTCTCCGCGAACAGGGTCAGGTCGCGGCGGGTGGCCCGGGACGTCATCTGGAGGCCGTCCCACATGAACGTCTGGTTTCCGAAGATCACCTCGTCGCCCGGGTTCAGCCGCACCGAGCCCGACACCCGGTGGCCGTTGACGAAAGTGCCGTTGAAGCTGTTCAGGTCACGCAACACCGCCGGCTGGCCCAGTTCGAGGGTGGCGTGCTGGCGGGAGACCAGCGGGTCGTCGAGGACGACGTCGTTGGCCCTGGTCCGGCCGATGGTGAGCACCTGACCGATCGGCCGGTCCTGGGGCAGCACCGTGTGGCCGTGGGCGAACTGGCCCGGCGGCGGCTGCGGAGCAGCCATCCCGGCCTGGGCCGGAGTCCCCGCGGGCGGGGTCACAGGCGGGGTCTCAGGCAGGGTCACAGGCCGGCAGTCCCAGGTCCGGTCGGACCCAGACGGTGCGGACTGTTGCCGCGCGGTCGCGCCGACCAGATCGACGTCGAGCCGGGCGCCACCTGGGCCGCCCACGCGGATCTCGGCGCGGCCGACCAGCCGTTCGTGGGTGATCCGGCGGCCGTCGACGAACGTGCCGTTGGTGCTGCCGAGGTCCACGACGTACCAGACTCCGCCGCTGCGCCGGAACTCCAGATGACGTCGGGAGGCATCCTCGTGGGCGATCACGACGTGCGCCGCGCGGTCGCGCCCGACCGCGACGGGACCCTCTGCGAAGTCGCGGGTCTGCCCGGAGTGGGCGACCCGGAGAGTGGGCCGTCCGCGCGCCGCCTGCCCGCTGGTCATCCGCCCCCCGTCGCCCTGTTCCGAAACTGGTCCGGACAGAAACCTAGACCACCGGACTGGACAGGCTGGCGAAGCGGTCCACGATCTCCTCGGCGGCACCGCCGCCTGAGCGATGCGTCACGACCAGTCCCGGCGGTGCCCACCCGGCCTCGTGCAGCTCGCCGTGTGCGGGGCGGATCGCCACGTCGGCGTACTCCAGCACGCCCTGGTCCAGCAGGGAGTCACCCGCGGCCACGACCCGGCTCGCACCCACCCGACGTACCACCTCCGCGAGCGCCGCCTCCTTGGTCAACGAGTCGGGAACCACGTAGGCCTTGCGACCCTGCACGGACAGGCTCCAGCCCAGTCCGCGCCCGATCTTCTCGAGCTCCTCGAACCAGGCCGGCTCGACCTGCGAGCGGTCGAAGACCGTGTAGGTGAACCGGTCCTCGGCGTTGCGGACCTTGAGCACCCACGGCCGGTCGAACGCTCCGGCCAGCGCGGCCGCCGCCTCGTCGTACGACGCCGACGCGGCCAGCCTCCGCGCGACCTCGTCGTCCCAGTCCCGGCACCGGCGGCCGTCGACCAGGAGGCAGCCGCCGTTGGTGGTGATCGCGTGCTTGATCCGTACGCCGGGCAGGTCGATGCGCTGGTATTGGGCGACCGTCCGGGTGGTGATGGGGACGAACGGGTTGTCGCGGGCCAGCTCGGCCAGCCGCTCGAGCGCCACGGGACTGATGTAGCTGATGTCGAGGCCGCGATAGCGCTCGACGCACACCGGGTTCGGCACGGGATCGCCGAGCTCCATGGCCTTGGCCGAGTAGATCAGCGTGCGGTCGAGGTCGGAGGCGAACAACAACACCCTCAGGACCCGTCCTGCTCGGTGGGGCGGATCAGGCCGATGCAGCTGTAGGGCAGTCCGTCGACCGGCACGACCTCGACGCCGCGTTCGGCGGCCAGGTGCTCGACGTGGCGCAGCTCGGCGCGTCGTTCGGGGTTGACCACGACCTTCCACGGGATCCGGCGCAGCAGGACCCGGGTGGTCTCCCCGACGCCGGGTTTGACCAGGTTGATGTGCGGGATGCCGTAGGCCGCGCGGATCCGCTCGGTGGCCGCCCAACCCACCCAGGTGGGACTGCGATCCGCGGCGAGCAGCTCCTTCGCGGTGCGCTCGGCGTCGTCGGCGACGGCCTCGAACTGCCCGGCCACCGCGTCGAGGTAGAGGCCCGACACGTCCCGGTCGGCCAGTTCCGCATAGAACTTCGCGCCATGGAAGTCGTGCGGGCCGATCAGGTCGGCGTTGAGCACGGTGCGGCTGACCAGCCCGGAGACGGTCGAGTTCAGGCACGCCGACGGGATCAGGAAGTCGTCGCGGGTGCCGTACAGCGAGACGCACTCCCCTGGATCCGCGAGTACGGCGAGCTCGGGGTCGAAGCCGCGATCACCCAGCTGCAGCTCCTCGTTGACCAGGTCGACGGCCTCGGTGAACTCGCGGGTGATCGCGCCCTTGCCCGTCCAGCCGTCGACGAAGAGGACCTGCCGCGGGTCGTGGCGGGCGGCCAGGTAGCGCATCGCATTCAGGTCGATGCCGCGGTCCCGGACGATGCTGATGGCGTAGTGCGGCCACTCGGCGCCGTACCGCAGCTGCGCCCACCGCCGCATCAGGATCCCGATGGGGGTGCCGGCGCGGGCCAGGGACACCAGGACGAGGTCGCGGCGGCCGCGGATGCTCGTCGCCAGCTCGGTCACGGCGCCGACGGCGACTGCCACGCGGGGAGCGACCTCGGCGAGCTGCTCGTGGAACAGCCGCTGGTAGGACTCCTCGGGCTGGTACTCCACCGGCAGCGACTCGGCGTAGTGAGCCTCGCCGGCCTGGATGGCCCGCTCGCGGACGCTGGTGTCCGCCTCGAGCCGCACGTGGGAGAGGTCCTTGAGCAGCCAGGTGATCTCGGCCGCGTCGTACGAACCGAACGCGGGACCGGACAGGCCCGGCGGCAGGCCCGCCGCGGACGGCAGGACCGCAAGGTGCACCGCGCCGGCGTACGCCGCCAGCTCGCCCAGCATCGGGTCGAGGGCGGCGGTGCAGGCCGGGCTGTCGACGACCACCACGAT
Source organism: uncultured Actinomycetota bacterium (assembly GCA_963719255.1). GTDB lineage: Bacteria > Actinomycetota > Actinomycetes > Propionibacteriales > Nocardioidaceae > Nocardioides. The sequence goes on from CAVRBN010000028.1 coordinate 220,286, forward strand.
GTCCGACCAGTCGCGATTCGCCGGTCGAGCCTGTCGAGATGACCACGTTGTAGGCGAACCGCTCCCCCGGCTCCGACTGGTTGTCGTGGGCGCCGAAGGCGATGCCGGAGCGGATCGGGTAGCCGGGTACGTCGAGCACCCGCACGGGCGACCGGGTGGTGGTCGAGAACCGCACCCGGCGATCTGCGCGCCGCAGCCTGTCGGCGATGGCGAGCGGCGCGTACATCAGCTCCTCGGTGCCGAGCACCAGTACGTCGTCGCCGAGCCTGCCGTCGAGGTCGTCGGCGACCAGTCGGGCCGCTTCGTCCAGGGCGGCTTCGTCGGCGGGCATGAACCCGTGCCGGCCGGTCTCCTTGACCAGCCACGGCCACACCCGGCTCTCAGATCCGCGGCGCGACGTCGTCGGCGCCGGTTCAGCCGGCGTGCCGGCCTGTCGAGCGCCGAGTCGCCCCATCCCGGACACCCGCTCCGCGGCTTCCTCCGGGACGATCACCTCCCCCGAGGCCAGCGCGACCACGTCGATGGTCGTGTCCAGCTCCGCGGCCGCTGCCGCCATCGCCTCGCGGTCCACCGGTCGCCGTACATCGAGCAGGGCCGCGATCACGTAGCGCTCCCGTGGCGCCAGCGCGTGCAGGGCTCGGATGGTGTTGAGCGCCGTCCGGCCGGTCGAGAGCTCGTCGTCGACCAGCACGACCGGGCCGGGGCGGTGCAGGAAGCCCGGGTCGGCGGGCAGCACGAGGTGCTCGGTGGCGTGCGAGTGCGCCTCGTCGAAGCCGAGGGCTGCCTGGAACCCCGGCACCCGCCGCCGGGTCGAGTGGATCGAGGGGCAGCCCAGAGCGCGGGCCACCAGGTGCCCGAGTGCGGTCGCCGTCTCCGCATACCCGAGCACCCACGAGCTGGCAGGAATGGCCCCGCGAGCCGTCAGTTCCGGCCCCACGAGATCCGCAAATGTCCTGCGGATCGACGCCGTGACGCAGCACCCGACCCAGCTCGGCGGCGATCGCCGGATCGACGGCCGGCCCGCCCAGGAGCTCACGGACCCGCAGCCCGAGCAGAAGTCCGCTGCCACGGACGATCCGTGGGTCGGTGGGCACATGCTTGGCCAGCACCGTCGACACCAGCAGCTGCGGCCGCTTCGGGTTGACCCGCAGGGCAAGGTCGAACAGGTCGGTGAGCGCGAGCCCCGGGAGCAGGCCGGCGTCCGTGACCTCGATCCCGGCGTGGTGGCCGACGAAGGAGGTCACAGATTGACGCTCGCTTCGAGCAGGTCGACGAAGCTGATGTCCTCCTGGGCGACACCGAACGCTCGCGCCCGCAACATCGTCGCCTGCGCCCAGGCGAGGTGTGGGTTGGACTCGTTCATCTTGTTGCGGTACTTCGACGCGGACACGCCTCCACCGGCCGAGACGCTCAGGACGTCGAGGGCGTCGACGTAGTCCTCATGGGTGACCACGCTCAACGAGTGCACGGCCGGCACATGGCTGGGGTGGATCACGGTCTTGCCGAGCAGCCCGTTGGCCTGGTCCAGCGCGACCTCTCGCATCAGGCCGTCGAGACCCTTGCTGATCAGGTTTCGCCGGAGCACGCGCACGGCCTGCGCGGTGAACGGAGTCTCGCGCAGCTGAGGCTTGAAGATCCGTTCGCGGTTGTCGAAGTGCTCCCAGACCGGCCCGGTCACCACGTAGCCGGTGCCGTCGCGCCGGCCGAGCATGTTGACGATGTCGCCGATGACGCCGGCGATGGGCTGCACGTCGTACACCGTGATGTCGGGGTGCCGCCGCAGGCCGAGTACGGCGCTGAGGTCGGTCGCCCCGATGCGTACGGCGAGCACCTCGGCGTCGTGGTTGGCAAGCGTCTCCCGGATGCCGAGCAGGCGTGGAGACCCGGGTCTCGAGCTGGAAGACCTCGGGTGACTCGATCACCGGCATCACCCACAGCCGGTGGCTGAGCCGCCTGGCCGCGGCCGCGATCTCGTCGAGGAACGGGCCGCCGGTCGCGGCGGTGAACTTGGGGACGACGATGCCGTCGAGCCCGTTGGCGAGGTCACCGAGACCCTCCACGAGGTGAGCGACCTGCTCGGGGCGCCGGACCCGGACGAAGACGAGCGGTCGGGGGCCACCGGCCTCGAACAGCTGGCCCAGCTGGTGGATCAGGTTCTTCTCGGCGTACTCGACGTCGCGGTCGGCGATCGCGTCCTCGAGGCAGAGCACCGAGCACACCACGCCGCGCGCGTAGGCCGAGACCAGGTCCTGCTCGATCGTGGGCCGGGTGGCGGGCGAGTAGAGAGTGGCGCCGAGCGCAACGGCCAGCAGGTCGCGATCGGACCCGCGGTCGAACTGCTCGGGGACCCGATGGAAGAGCCGCTCCACGGCAGCATCGTCGAGGAACTCGAAGTGACGCATGCCCCTCCCCCTTCGGCTTTCGGTGGACGCGGGCACGCCGGATCGGGGCCGCTTCGCAAAGGATACGTAACCCAGGGGTTAGTGGGCGGCGCGGAAGTCGTCGATCAGCTTCCGCACCCGTGCGTTGAGGGCGTCCATGCGTTGCTGGAGAGCCCAGTAGTCGGGGTGCTTGTCGTCGAGCGCTGACTCCATCGCGATCAGCTCGGCGGCGGCCGCGTCGAGCCGGCCGGCCCAGGGTTGGGCGGCATCCGACTTGCCGTCCAGGAGCAGGTAGCGCGCGTCGCGGAGGCTGAACCGGGTCTTCTCGAACAGCTGCTTCGGACTTTCCCGGACCTGTCGCAGCAGGCTGAGCCGCTCCCGAGGCCCGTCCACGAGGGCGCCCGCGTCAGCCAGGGTCGTCTCGACAGTGGTAAGAGTGGTCAGCGCCGCCGTCAGGTCGCCGCGCTCATGGAGGGTGCGGAGCTCCTGGACCTGCGTGTCGGGCGGCCGCGAGGAGGTTCCCCACGTCCTGCTCATGACCGTCAAGGTCCTGCCAGTTCCCTGCCGAGAACTCGCGGCGTAGGACTCGCAGCGCCTCGGGGACGGTCTTGGCCCTCGTCTCCAGCGCCTCGATCCGGGTCGACAGCGAAGGGATCCGGTTCTTCAGGGTGGCGGCCCGTCGCGGCAGGTCGGTCGCGAGGGCGTGCGCCTCGGCGGCAAGCTTCTCGACGACCTGGGCGCCCTCGTCGACGTTCTCCGGGGTGAGCTGCGGCCCGGCCTCGGTCAGCTTGCGGGCCGCGATCCGGGCCCGAGCGATCGCGTGGTCGGCGGAGTCGAACTGGAAGCCGTCGTCGGTCATCCGGCGCCAGGCCCCCTCCGCTTCCTGCACCTTGGCGTTGGCGGCAAGGATCCGGCTCTCGACCTGCTCCCTGGCCTGGCCCACCTTCTGGAGCTCGGGTCCGAACCGCTCGAGGTAGCCCTCCATGTCGTTGCCGAGGAAGCCCAGCTTCGGGGCCAGCTCGCTGAACGCGCGGTGGGCTTCCTGCTGTTGAAGCGGCGCACTGTCCTCCAGCGGATCGAACCGGTCCAGCAGCTCGAGGTAGGCCACGATCAGCTCGGTCGCCTTCTGGTCCAGCGGCGCCCACCCCGGGACGACGCCCGTGCGGCTGGCGCGGTCCGGCAGCAGGGCGGCGTACAGCTTCACGGTGCCGCCGATGTCGGACTGGAACTGGTCGACCCGGTAGAACTGCTCCTGCAAGGCGCCCCGCGCCTCCTGGGCGGCGACGAGCGGCGACGGCCGACTCCCGGAGCGACCGGAGCGATCGGGCCGACCCGGGCGACCGGGTTGAGTCGGTCTGCCGGTCCAGTCGTAGCTCACGCGCCCATCGTACGGAACACGTCCGCCCGCATCAGCCGGCCGTTCGGACCGGCCCGGGGTCCTGGGTGGCAGCCGGAGTGCGGCCGAGCAGGGCGGCGCCGACGGCGGAGACCGGGTGCTCCGGCGGCACCACCTGGAGCCGGTCGGCGAGATCGAGCGAGGCGAGGAACGGTGACGCGGACCCCTGCGCGCGGAGGGCCGTGGCGACCGCTTCGCGCAACGGCTCGCCAAGCTGGGCGACGCCACCGCCGAGTACGACCGTCTGTACGTCGATGGTCAGCCCGATCAGCCGGATTGCGCTGGCCACCCCGGCCGCGAACCGGTCCCGGACCTCGATCGCGCGGGGGTCGCCCGCGGCGGCGGCCGCGAACAGGGCCACGGCAGGCGGGCCGTCCGGCGACGGCCAGGCGGCAGCCAGCGCGGAACCCGACGCGACCGTCTCCAGGCAGCCGCGCTGACCGCATTGGCACAACACCCCTGCCGGGTCGACCGGGACATGGCCGATCTCGCCCGCCGCGCCATGCAGACCGCGCCGGAGCCGACCCTCGAGGACCATGCCGGCCGCAAGGCCGGTCCCGATGCTGAGATAGACCAGGTCGCGCTCGCCAGTGAGCGCCATGGCGCCCAGCGTCGCCGCGTTCACGTCGTTCTCGACGTAGACCCGGCTCCCCAGCCGTTCGGCGAGAAGGTCGCGAAGCTCCATCCAGTCTCCGTCGATGTCGAGGTTGACCGCGTGCTTGACCGCACCTCGCTCCACGTCGACGAGCCCTGGTACGCCGACCCCGACCGGACCGGACAGCACCTGACCCGATCGCTCCCGGAGTCGCTCGACGACCCGGGCCGCCGTACGCACCACACCCTCGGCGCCAAGCTCGGTCGGCTCGCGCACCTGGTCCTGGATGTGTCCCTCGGCGTCGATGACGACGCCGAGGGTCTTGGTGGCGCCGATGTCGAGGCCGATGCCGGGCGGTCTCTCGGCGATGCTCATCGGTTCCATCCCGCCTCCCGGAGCAGCTCGGCCACGGCGGAACGCGAAGGGAGCGAGGCACCGTGGGTACAGACCCGTGGCAGGTCGCTGGACGAGGGGCCGGGCCAGCCCCATTCGACCACGACGACCGGTCGATGCCACGCGACCATCTCATCGATGAGCGTCGCGAGTCTCGGGCTGCCGGTCGGCGTCGTGGACCTGGACGATGAGTGGGGCAGTCCCGCCGCGACCGAGTGGGGCGAGAGGATCCGCGGCGTAGGCGTCGACGACGACGTCGGCAGGCACTCCCCAGGGGACCGTTCCGACGGCGATGTTCGGCCGGGTGTCGACCAGGACGCTCACGGCACCGGACAGCGACGGCAGCGTGCCTTCGACGCGGATCGCGTCCCGGGCGCCCGTCAGCTGGGCCTCCGTGATGAGCTGGGCGTCGAGCTCGGCAACCGAGGTGGCCGCTGTGGCCGGTGGACGATCGGCGAGCCGCTCGACCCGTCGCTGCTGCCTCGGCCAACCGAGCCTCACTCAGCCGACCGGTCCGGACCGCGGCCACCACGGCAGCCTGGACGTCGAGCACCAGGTCGACCTCCTTGTCCGCGCCCAGGCAGAGCAGGTCGGCCCCCGCAGCCAAGGCCTGCACCGCCGCCTCGGGGATCCCCCGGCCGGAGGAGGCTCCGGCCATGTCGAGCGCGTCGCTCACCAGCAACCCGTCGAAACCCAGGCGATCCCGCAGCAGGGACAGCACCTTCCGGCTCAGCGTGGCGGGCGCGGTCGGATCCACCGCGGACACCAGGAGGTGCGAGGTCATCACCGCGGCCGTCCCGGCCTCGACCGCGGCCGCGAACGGCAGCAGCTCCCGCGCCACCAGCACCGAGAGCTCGACGTCGAGGACGGGAAGGCTCAGGTGGCTGTCCTGTGCGGTGTCGCCGTGGCCCGGGAAGTGCTTGACGCACGCAGCGACCCCCGTCTCCTGGAGCCCGAGCAGCCAGGCCGCGACGTGCACGGCAACCTTCGCCGGATCGGCCCCGAAGCTGCGGACGCCGATCACGGGATTGTCGGGATTGCTGTTCACGTCGGCCACCGGGCCGAGGTCGAGGTCGATCCCGACCGCGGCGAGCTCGGCACCGATGGCGCGACCTGTCGCCCGGGTCAGGACCAGGTCGTCGGCGACACCGAGCGCCGCTGGCCCCAGCACCGGGCTGCCGGTCGAGGCGTGGAGCCGGGTCACGTCGCCGCCCTCCTCGTCCACGGCGATGACGGCGTGCGGCGACACGGCATGAGCCGCCTGCGTCAGTACGGCGATCGCGTCGGGGCCGTCTGCGGTGTTGCTGCCGAAGAGGCAGAGCCCACCGAGTCCCGCGTCGAGAAGCCGGGCGACCTCGGGGGCGAGCGTCGTACCGGGGAACGCCCCGAGCTGCACCTGGAGTGCGAGCCGATCCAGGTTCATCCCTTCACCGCCCCTGCGGTCGAGACCCGCGACCATCCGACCCTGGACGACCAGGAAGAAGATCACGACCGGCAGCGCGATCAGCGTCGAGCCGGCCATGACGGCTCCCCAGTCGGTCCCGCGGTTCACGTCCGAGAACGTGGTCAACCAGCACCGGCAGCGTCTTCTTGTCGTCGCGGGTCATCACCACCAGAGCGAGGGTGAACTCGTTCCAGGCCTGGATGAAGCCGAACACCCCCGTCGCGACGAGCCCGGGCGCGAGCAGCGGGAAGGTGATCCGGAAGAACGCGCCCAGCCTCGTGCAGCCGTCCACCAGAGCCGCCTCCTCCAGCTCGTAGGGCACGCCGGCCACGAACCCACGCAGCGTCCAGACCGTGAACGGCAGCACGGTTGCGACGTACACGAGGGTCAGACCGGCCACCGTGTTGAGCAGCTCCATGCCCTCGAGCATCTTGTACTGGGAGATGAACAGCCCCTCGACGGGGATCATCTGGATCACCAGCAGCATCAGGATGAAGCTCTTGCGTCCGCGGAAGCGGAACCGGGTCACCGCCACGGCGGCCAGGAAGGCGAAGAACAGCGCCACGACCACGGTCCCGGCAGTGACGAGCAGGCTCATCTTCAGGGCGGTCACGAACTCGCCGCCGGCGAACATTCGGTGGTAGTTGTCGAGGCTTCCGCCGAACGGGTGCCAGGTCGGCTCCGGTGCCCGGATCTCGCGGCGGGGCAGGAACGAGGTCGTGACCATCCAGTAGACGGGGAAGACGCAGAGCAGGAAGATGACCAGACCGGCGAGGTCGGTCAGCAACCGGATCGGGAGGGACTGGCGGCGGTTCATCGACTCTTCGTTCCGGAGCATGCTGCGCACGTACGGCGCGGTGAGGACGACGGTCAGCACCAGCATGAACATGGCGACTGCGGCAGCCGTGCCGAAGCTCTGCTCGCCGATGCCGAGCCGGTAGATGTAGGTGCCCAGGAGGTTGGTGTCGCGGGTGACTCCGCCAGCTTTCTGCAGCACGTAGATCTGGGTGAAGACACGGAGGTCCCAGATGATCTGGAGCAGCATGACGATGAGGAGGACCGGCCGCACGGTCGGCAGCATCACGTGACGCAGCCGCTGCCAGGCGTTCGCCCCGTCGACCTGGGCGGCCTCGAGGAGATCTTGTGGGACCTGCGTGAAACCGGCGTACATGGTGAAGGCGACGAACGGCACGCTCATCCAGACGACGATCACGGTGGCGACGAAGAAGAACGAGAGCGGGCTGAGCAGCCACGAGTGGCCCGTGTAGTCGGCACCCAGCCGGACGAGGATCCAGTTCACGACGCCGTACTGGGTGTCGAACAGCCATTGCCAGACGGTCAGCGCCGCGATCACCGGCATCGCCCAGGCCAGCAGCAGCCCGCTCTGCACGAGGAGCCGGATCGGCTTTGACATCTGGCGAAGCAGCAACGCGACCCCCACTCCGATGACCATCGTCACGACCGCGTTCACGAGACAGAAGGCCAGCGAGCGAAACACGACGGTCCAGAGATACGAGTCGCCGAGGAGGTCCGTGTAGTTCTTCAGGCCCACCCACTCGGCCGGCCTGCCGAACTGCTGGGCGAGGCCGTACTCCTGGAGTGACAGCACCACCTGGCGCACCAGTGGGTAGCCGAGCGCGACCGCGATGGCCAGCAAGCTCGGCACCAGCAGCCCGTAGGGCAGGCGACCGCTACGCCGCCCGGTGATGCCCTTGGGCTCGGCAGGCAATGGTGCGCTGACCGTCGGAGCGATTCCCTTGGTGGTCGTCACGTCTCCTCCTCTCCGTCTGCTGGTCGCGTCGGTTGGTCACGTCTCATTGTCGGGCCCGAGCGCGGCTTCGGACACGGCACAGCCGGGGCGGCAGGCCACAACCCAGCGACGCGCCGCCCCGGCCGGGCCGCTGGGTTGTGCACTGCCCTTACTCGAAGCCCTTACTTGAGCTTCTGAGCCCCTAGCTGAGCTGTTCGGTGATCTTCTCGTCGGCCTCCTTGGCGAGCTGTTCCACGTCACCGCCGTTGGCGATGGCGACGAACAGGTCCTCGAGGATCCGGGCCCCTTCGACGCTTGCCCAGCCAGCCGCCGCCGGCGTGAGCTTGGCGTTCTCGGCGGCGGCAATCGTCGCCTGGGCGAACTCGTCCGTGCCGATCTCGCCTGCCAGTGAGGTCTTCGCCGGCGTCAGGCCGTTCTGCGCGAGGATCTTCTGGTAGTCGTCGCTGAGCATCAGGGCGACGGCCTTCTTCGCGAGGTCCTGGTTCTGCGACTTCGCGGCGACCGCGATGTTCGACCCGCCGAGCAGCACCGGAGCGGGCGAGCCGTCCGAGCCGGGCAGTGCGAAAACCCCGACCTTCTTCGCCAAGTCCGGGCAGCCAGTGTCCGGAGACTCGAGTGACGCCGCGCTGCCAGCCAGGAGCGGAGAACATGGCGATCTCGTTGTTGCAGAACGGAACCTCGGGGTTGGCCTCGTTGCCGTCCTTGGCCGCGCCGGACGCCTCCTCGAACAGCTTCTGCACTGTCGTCAGCCCGGCAACCGACTCAGGACTCGACAGGCTGCCCTTCCACTCGTCGCCGTCCTGGACGGCCAGGTCGCCGCCGGCGTCCCAGATGAAGGTCACGCCGTTGCGCCAGTCCTGGCCCGGCAGCCAGAAGCCGGAGAAGTTCGCGGGCTGCGGGTTGTCCTTCTTGAGCGCAATGGCAGTCGTGACGAACTCGTCCATCGTCTTGGGAACGTCAGGTTCGCCTTCTCGAACAGGTCCTTGCGGTAGAAGACGTACTTCGACCCGGCGTAGTACGGGACGGCGTAGGTCTTGCCTTCGACCGAACCGGAGTCGAGGAAGCCCTGCAGCAGGTCGTCGCCGCCCAGATTGCCCACCTGGTCCGTCAGGTCCGTGAAGGCGCCGGCGCCGGTGAACGTCGGTGCCTGGGTGTTGCCCACCTCAACCACGTCCGGGGTGTCGTCGCTGGACAACGAAGTGGTCAGCTTCTCGACGAGGCCCTCCCACTGCTGTTCCTCGATGGTGAGGGTGGAGCCGGCGTTCTGCTCCTCGAACGTCGTCTTGAGCCAGTCCCGTGCCTCCTGGGGCGTGTCGGCACCGTTCAGCCAGACCCTGATGTCTGCCGTCTTCGGGCCATCCGCATTGGTGTTCTCCGTGTCGTCGCCGTCGTCCCCGTCGCCGCCACACGCGCTGAGGGCCAGGACGGCCACCACGGTTAGGGCCAATGTCTTCTTCATGCGCACCGCACTGTTCCTCTCGTTTTTCGTTGTTGTCCCGAATCCAGGTGGTTCGAACCGTCCCGATGACGGTCGAGTTGTGAGTGCCGGTCTCGCCCGGCTGCCGCGCCCGTCACGAGACCCCCAGCTCTCCGGCGAGCACCAGCACTGCGGCGCCGACGATGACCACGTCGTCGCCGAGGGTGGAGGTTCGCACGACCAGCTCGTCGCCGATGACGGGCATGGTGCGCTGACGGATCGTCGCGGCTGCGGCTTCCAGCAGGGGGCCGTCGAGCAGCTCGGTCGGTCCGCTGAGCACCAGTTCGTGCAGGTTGAGGGTGCCGACGACCGGCGCCAGGGCGGCGCCGAGCTGTTCCCCGGTGCGGGCCAGCACCGTGGCCCGGTCGCCCTGCTCGAGGCGACGTCGCAGGTGGGGTACGGCGAGCAGGGTCTCCAGGCATCCGGCCCGGCCGCACGCACAGTCCTCGCCGTCGGGGTCGACCACGACGTGCCCGATCTCCCCGGCTGCCGAGCGGGCACCGTGCAGCAGGGCGCCCTCGAGGATCAGCCCGGCCCCAACGCCGGTGCCCACCCGGAGAACCATCAGACCGCCGTCGCCGGTGTCGCCGAACGTGTGCTCCCCCAACGCGGCCGTGTTGGCGTCGTTGGCCACGAAGACGGGCAGCGCCGAGTCGTTTGCGCAGGTCCCTGGCGAGCGGTGTCCCGTGCCAGGCGAGGTTCGGGGCGTCGAGGACCGTGCCTTCGGCGTCCACGACGCCTGGGCTGCCCACCCCGATCACCGAGGACTGGCCGGTCCGTCATCGCGATGAGCTCGTCGGCCAGACGGTGCACCAGAGCCACAGCCTCCATGCCCTTGCGCCCGGAGGTCTCGAGCGAGAGGCGGGCCTTGACCTCGCCGGCGAGGTTGACCACGGCCCCGGACATCAGGTCGTCGGTGGAGAGGTCGAGGCAGATGATGTGAGCCGACTCCGGGGCGACGCCGACCAGGGTGGGCGGCTTGCCGACCCGGCTTCCGGCGGGGGCACCGAGCTCCTCGAGGAGACCGTCGTCCACCATCTCGCCGACGAGGTCGGAGACGGTGACCCGGGTCAGGTGGGTGGTCCGGGCCAGGTCGGCACGGCTGGCCGGACCGCCCTGGAACAGCTGCTGGAGGAGCAGCGCCCGGTGGTGCCGGCGCGCGTCCTCCTGCCGCAGCTTGCCCGTCGGCCGGAGCCGCCGGCCCAACGAGGAGATCGTGGTCACGTTTGTTAGTTCAGCGTACTTACTAACTCGATGTCAAGACCTCACGCCCTATCCGGGCGATTGGTCTGGTCCGTTGACGGCGCCGCCGGTCAGACGGAAATCTCGTGCGCCTCGTCGTCCTTGCGGTTCGCCCGGATGCTCCAGAGGAAGGAGGCCACGATGAAGGCCACGCCGATCAGGCCGGTGACGATCTCGGGGATCTCGTACTTCATCGTCACGAAGAGGAGTACGGCGAGCGCGCCGATGGCCCAGTGCGCCCCGTGCTCGAGGTATCGGAACTCGGCCAGCGTGCCCTTGCGGACGAGGTAGACGGTGAGCGAGCGGACGTACATCGCTCCCACGCCGAGGCCCAGGGCGATGATGATCGGGTCGGAGGTGATGGCGAAGGCGCCGATCACACCGTCGAAGGAGAAGCTCGCGTCGAGGACCTCGAGGTAGAGGAACATGAAGAACGCGGCCTTGCCCACGGCGAGGGCGACCTCTCCCCCGGACGCCCCGGCTGCCCCGTCATCGTCCTCGTCGAGGCCGGACGTGGCTGCGAACAGGTCGCCGAGCCCCTTGACCACCAGATAGGTGAGCAGGCCGAGGATGCCGGCGGCCAGCACCTCGCCCAGGTCGGGGACGTCGAAGATGGAGGCGATCAGGAGCAGCAGGCCGAGCGAGAGGATCACCGCAGCGCCCTCGAGCCGGCCCAGGGTCTCCATCCGCCGCTCGATCGGCTCGAGCCAACGGTGGTCCTTCTCGACTCGTCGAAGAAGTAGTCGAGGAAGATCATCATCAAGAACATGCCGCCGAACGCGGCGATCAGGGGATGGGCCTCGTGCAGGATGTGCGCATAGGTCTCCTCCCCGGCGGCCACGTCCTCGCCCTTCATCGCGAGGTCCCACGCTTCGGCCGGAGCCAGGCCGGCCGTGGCCCACACGACGGCGAACGGGAACACCAGACGCATGCCGAACACGGCGATCAGGATGCCGATGGTCAGGAAGATCTTCTGCCAGAAGGCCGACATCTTCCCGAGCACCTTGGCGTTGACCACCGCGTTGTCGAACGACAGCGACACCTCGAGCACGATCAGGATGACCGTGATCGCCACGCCCGTCGGGCCGCCGTACAGGAACGCGGCGATCACCCCCAGGATCGTGATCCCGAATGACCAGCCGAATGTCTTGAGAAGCAAATGCTTGCCTGTCAGTGAGTTGCGTGTGGTCGAGCCGCCAACTTAGCGGCCGCCGAAAGGTACGCCGAGCGCGGTGAGCCGCTGCTCGCCGCCGTCGAGCGCCGTGAGCACCCACGGGCCGTCGGGCGTGAGGGTGAACGTGTGCTCGAAGTGAGCAGCCCAGCTGCCGTCGTCGGTCACGATCGTCCAGTCGTCGTCGAGCACCTCGGTCTCCTTGCTGCCCAGGGTGACCATGGGCTCGACCGCGAGCGCGAGCCCTCGCACGAGCTTGGGGCCGCGGCCCGGACGGCCGTAGTTGGGCACGCTCGGTGGCTGATGCATCTCGGTCCCGATGCCGTGGCCGGTGAAGTCCTCCAGGACTCCGTAGGCGCCCTGGCTGTGGACGTAGGTCTCGATCGCGTGCGAGATGTCGCTGACCTTGCCGCCGAGGCGGGCCGCGCCGATGCCGCGCCACATCGACTCCTCGGTGATCCGCATCAGCTCGGTCACCTCGGGGGCCACGTCGCCCACGGCGACCGTGATCGCTGCGTCTCCGTGCCATCCGTCGACGATCGCGCCGCAGTCGATCGAGATGATGTCTCCGGACGCGAGCACCCGGCCGCCGGGGATGCCGTGCACCACTTCCTCGTTGACCGAGGCGCAGATGGTGCCGGGGAACGGTGGGTGGCCGTACCCCTGGAACGAGGGCGTGCCGCCGGCCGATCGGATGTTCTCCTCGGCGATGGCGTCCAGCTCGGCGGTCGAGATCCCGGCGCGCACCGACGAGCGGAGCAGCTCGAGGGTCTGCCCGACGAGCAGCCCGGCGACCCTCATGCTGGCGATCTGCTCGGAGCGTCTTGTACTCGATGCCGCGTTCACGGCCGGTGCTGAGGAGGCCCGCCAGGGGCCGTCGCGAACCAAACACCACAGCTCAGCTCTCGTGAACGCTTGCCAGCGCCTCGGCGAGCCGGCTGGTCACCTCGTCGACGTCGCCCATCCCGTCGACCTCGAGCAGGATGCCCCGGTCGCGGAAGAGCTCGATCAGCGGCGCGGTCTCCTCGGCGTAGAGCTCCTGGCGCCGGCGGATCACGTCTTCGGTGTCGTCGCTGCGGCCCTCGAGCTGGGCCCGTTGCAGCAGTCGCTGCACGACCTCCTCGTCGTCGACGGTCAGCACCAGGACCGCGTCCAGCTCGTGGCCGGTGAACTTGACCATCTCGTCGAGCTCCGCCACCTGTGCCAACGTGCGCGGGTAGCCGTCGAGCAGGAAACCGGGCGCGGCGTCGGGCTCATCGATCCGGTTGCGGACCATCAGGTTCGTGAGCTCGTCGGGCACGTACTCGCCCTGTGTCCATGTAGCGCTTCGCCTCCAGGCCCAGCGGGGTGCCGGCCGTGACATTGGCGCGGAAGATGTCTCCCGTGGAGATGGCGGGAATGCCGTAGCGGGACGCGATGATCTTCGCCTGGGTTCCCTTGCCGGCGCCCGGAGGCCCCATGATGATCAACCTCATCAGCGGAGAAACCCTTCGTAGTTGCGCTGCTGGAGCTGGCTCTCGATCTGCTTCACGGTGTCGAGCGCGACGCCGACCATGATCAGGATCGAGGTGCCGCCGAACGGGAAGTTCTGGTTGGCGCCGATCGCGACGAAAGCTATGAGCGGGATCAGCGCGACCATGCCGAGGTAGAGCGAGCCGGGGAAAGTGATGCGGGACAGGACGTAGGTCAGGTAGTCCTCGGTCGGCTTCCCCGCCCGGATCCCGGGGATGAAGCCGCCGTACTTCTTCATGTTGTCCGCGACCTCCGGGGGGTTGAAGGTGATCGAGACGTAGAAATACGTGAAGAAGATGATCATCAGGAAGTACGTGATCATGTAGAGCGGGTCGTCGCCGTGGACGAAGTGGGCGCTGATCCAGTTCACGACGGGATTGCTGCCGGTCTGGTTGAACTGGGCCGCCATGGCCGGCAGGTAGAGCAGCGACGAGGCGAAGATGACCGGGATGACGCCGGCCTGGTTGACCTTCAGCGGGATGTACGTCGACGAGCCGCCGAACATCTTGCGGCCCACCATCCGGCGGGCGTACTGGACCGGGATCCGTCGCTGGGCCTGCTCGATCAGGATGACGGCCGCGATGATCACCATGCCGATGATCATCACGATGATGAACGTCCACCAGCCCTTGTCGATCTTGACGCTCCACAGCGACTGCGGGAAGGTCGCCACGATCTGGGTGAAGATCAGGATCGACATGCCGTTGCCGATGCCGTGCTCGGTGATCAGCTCACCGAGCCACATGATGACCGCGGTGCCGGCGGTCAGGGTCACGACCATGACCAGGAAGGTCGAGGTGTTGTCGCTGTGCAGCAGCTTCTCGTTGCAGTTCTGGAGCAGCTGACCCGACCGGGCCAGGGCCACGATTCCGGTGGCCTGCAGAACGGCGAGGCCGAGCGTCAGATATCGGGTGTACTGGGTGATCTTGGTCTGCCCCGCCTGGCCCTCCTTCTTCAGCGCTTCGAGTCGCGGGATGACCACGACGAGCAGCTGGAGGATGATGCTGGCGGTGATGTAGGGCATGATCCCGAGCGCGAAGATCGTCAGCTGGAGCAGCGCGCCACCGGAGAACAGGTTGATCAGGTTGTAGAGGCTGTTGTCCGCCGCCTGGGCGTCCAGACAGGACTGCACGTTGGCGACGTTGACGCCTGGAGCGGGTACCTGGGAGCCGAGCCTGAAGATCACGACGATCATCACGACGAAAAGCAGCTTTTTGCGCAGGTCCGGGGTTCGGAAAGCGTTGGCGAACGCGCGAAGCACGTAATCCTCTTTCTCAGCTGGAGGCCCGTTCCGCAGCGATTGCAGTACGGGCCAAAACTCCGGGGAAGCCTAACAGGCTCGTCTTTACCTCAGGTACGCAGCGAGGGGCGTCGGAGTCACTCCGCGCCCCTCGCCGGGTCATTGCGCCGTCATTGGGTGTGGCCGGTCGCCACTCACAGCACCGTTACGGTGCCGCCGGCGGCCTCGATCTTCTGCCTGGCCGAGCCGGAGAACGCGTTCGCGCTCACCTGCAGGGCGACCGAGATCTCCCCCTGGCCGAGCACCTTGACGGGCTGGCCCTTGCGGACCGCACCCTTGGCCACCAGATCGTCGACCACGACGGTGCCGCCCTCGGGGAACAGCTCGTTCAGACGGTCGAGGTTGACGACCTGGAACTCCACCTTGAACGGGTTCTTGAAGCCCTTGAGCTTCGGAAGCCGCATGTGGATCGGCATCTGGCCGCCCTCGAAGGAGGCCGGGATCTGGTAGCGGGCCTTCGAGCCCTTGGTACCGCGACCGGCGGTCTTGCCCTTGGAGCCCTCACCACGACCGACGCGGGTCTTGGCAGTCCTGGCTCCGGGGGCCGGACGAAGGTGGTGCAACTTCAGCGGCATGTCAGTCAACCTCCTCGACCGTCACGAGATGACGGACGGTGTGGACCATGCCCCGGATCTCCGGGCGGTCCTCCTTGATGACTACGTCACCGATCCGCTTGAGACCGAGACTGCGCACGGTCTCGCGCTGGTTCGCCTTGCAGCCGATGGTGCTCTTCTTCTGCTCAACCTTGAGGCGCATCAGCCAGCCACCTCCGCACGGGCCCTGAGCAGGGCGGCCGGGGCAACCTGCTCGACGGTCAGGCCACGGCGAGCGGCGACGCTCTCGGGGTCCTCGAGCATCTTCAGCGCCGTGACGGTGGCGTGCACGATGTTGATCTGGTTCGACGAGCCCAGCGACTTGCTGAGGACGTCGTGGATGCCGGCGCACTCGAGCACCGCACGCACCGGGCCACCGGCGATGACACCGGTACCGGGCGCGGCCGGACGCAGAAGGACGACGCCAGCCGCCTTCTCGCCCTGCACCGGGTGCGGGATCGTGCCCTGGATGCGCGGAACCCTGAAGAATGCCTTCTTCGCTTCCTCGACACCCTTGGCGATGGCCGCAGGAACTTCCTTGGCCTTGCCGTAGCCGACGCCGACCAGACCCTCGCCGTCACCCACGATCACGAGGGCGGTGAAGCTGAAGCGACGACCACCCTTCACGACCTTGGCGACGCGGTTGATCGCAACGACACGCTCGATGTACGCGGTCTTGTCCGCGCCCTGTCCACGACGGTCGTCACGATTCCGACCGCCCGACTGGCGCTCACCACCGGCGCGCTGTCCGCGCTGGGGTCCGCTCATGAGAACTACCTCTTCCTTGTCTTTGCGATCAGAACGTCAGGCCGCCCTCGCGGGCGCCATCGGCAAGGGCCGCGATACGGCCGTGGTACATGTTCCCGGCGCGGTCGAAGACCACGCCGTCGACGCCAGCCGCCTTGGCGCGCTCGGCGACGAGTTCGCCGACCTTCTTCGCCTTGGCAGTCTTGTCGCCTTGGTATTCGCGCAGGTCTGTCTCCATGGTCGAGGCAGACGCGAGCGTCTTGCCGACCAGGTCGTCGACGACCTGCACCGAGATGTGCTTGCTCGACCGGGTCACGACCAGGCGCGGGCGCTCTGCGGTGCCGGCGAGCTTCTTGCGGCCGCGCAGCTGGCGGCGCAGCCGCGACGCCGTGCGGGCACCGGTGTGCTTGTGGTGCTTCAGCGAGATCGCCATGTCACTTACCAGCCTTTCCGACCTTGCGGCGGATGTGCTCACCCGAGTAGCGAACGCCCTTGCCCTTGTAGGGCTCCGGCTTGCGCAGCTTGCGGATCTTGGCGGCAGTCTCGCCGACCAGCTGCTTGTCGATTCCCTGTACGCCGAGCCGGGTCGGGCCGTCGACGGTGAAGGTGATGCCCTCGGGGGCGTTGAACGTGATCGAGTGCGAGTAACCGAGCTGGAACTCCAGCTGGGTCGGGCCCTTGGACAGGACGCGGTAGCCCACGCCCACGATCTCGAGCTTCTTCTCGTAGCCGTCGGTCACGCCCACCACCATGTTGTTGATCAGGGTGCGGGTCAGCCCGTGGAGGGACCTGCTCTCACGCTCGTCGTCGGGACGCTTGACCTCGAGGACAGCGTCGTTGCGCTCGATCGTGATCGGGGCGGCGACGGCGTGCGACAGGGTGCCCTTGGGGCCCTTGACGGTCACGAGCCGATCATCGATGGCGACGTCGACTCCGGACGGGACCGCGATGGGGAGCTTGCCAATGCGCGACATGCTTCTTGTCTCCTTCTGGTCTCGTCGTTACCAGACGTAGGCGAGGACTTCCCCACCCACGCCCTTCTTGTTGGCCTGACGGTCGGTGAGCAGGCCCTGGCTGGTCGAGATGATCGCGACGCCGAGGCCGCCGAGCACCTTGGGCAGACCCGTGCTCTTCGCGTAGACACGAAGGCCGGGCTTGCTGATCCGGCGTACGCCCGCGATCGAGCGCTCGCGGTTGCGGCCGTACTTCAGGTTGATGTGGAGCGTCTTGCCCACTTCGCCCTCCGCCGGGTCGCTCACGTCGTACGACGTGATGTAGCCCTCCTGCTGGAGGATCTCCGCGACGCCTGCCTTGAGCTTGCTGTAAGGCATCGAAACATCGTCGTGGAACGCCTGGTTGGCGTTTCGCAGACGCGTAAGCATGTCTGCGATCGGGTCAGTCATCGTCATGGCCGTCTAGGCCCTTTCTCCACCGTGGTTTCGCACCTGAACCTCAGGCGCGACCTGCAGCGATCGTTTGTGGTTTGTGGATCGAGCCTGTCCACCGAGGATCTCACCAGGAGGACTTGGTGATGCCGGGCAGCTCGCCGCGGTGTGCCATCTCCCGCAGGCAGATCCGGCACAGGCCGAACTTGCGGTAGACGGCCTTGGGGCGGCCGCAGCGCTGGCAGCGGGTGTAGCCGCGGACCGCGAACTTCGGCTTGCGGGCCGCCTTCACCCTCAACGCTGTCTTTGCCATGTCAGTTCTCCTTGAACGGGAAGCCGAGCTGCTTGAGCAGCGCCCGACCCTCGTCGTCGTTGGTGGCGGTGGTCACGATCGTGATGTCCATGCCTCGCGACCGGTCGATCCGGTCCTGGTCGATCTCGTGGAACATGACCTGCTCGGTGAGACCGAAGGTGTAGTTGCCGCGGCCGTCGAACTGCTTGGGCTCGAGGCCACGGAAGTCGCGGATGCGGGGCAGCGCGAGGGACAGCAGCCGGTCGAGGAACTCCCACATCCGGTCGTTGCGCAGCGTGACGTGCGCGCCGATCGGCATGCCCTCACGCAGCTTGAACTGGGCGATGGACTTGCGCGCCTTGGTGACCTGCGGCTTCTGGCCGGTGATCGCGGTGAGGTCCTTGACGGCGCCCTCGATCAGCTTGGAGTCGCGGGCAGCCTCGCCGACGCCCATGTTGACCACGATCTTGGTCAGGCCGGGAACCTGCATGACGTTGGCGTAGTCGAACTGGGTGCGGAGCGCGGGGAGGATCTCCTCGCGGTAGCGCACCTTCAGACGTGGGAGCGGCCTGGCTTCGGTCGCGGTTGCGGCCGTGTCTTCGGTGGTGGTCTCGGTCATCAGATTTCCTTGCCGGTCTTGCGCGAGATGCGGACGCTGCGGGTAGCGGTGTACTCCGAGCCGTCCGGGCGACGCTTGGTGACCTCGTCGCGGCGGAACCCGATCCGGGTCACGCCCTTGCCCTCGACGAGCATCACGTTCGAGACGTGGATCGCGGCCTCGGTGGTCACGATGCCGCCGGTGTTGCCGGCGCGGCCACCCTGGTTCACGACCTTGGTGTGCTTCTTGACGCGGTTGACGCCCTCGACGATCACGCGGTCCTCGTCACGCAGAACGGCGATGACCTTGCCCTCGGCGCCCTTGTCCTTGCCCGCGATCACCTTGACGGTGTCGCCCTTCTTGATGTCAATCGTTCCCATCACAGCACCTCCGGAGCCAGCGAGATGATCTTCATGAACTTCTTCTCCCGCAGCTCGCGGCCGACGGGGCCGAAGATGCGCGTGCCTCGGGGTTCACCGTCGCTCTTGAGAATCACGGCCGCGTTCTCGTCGAAGCGGATGTAGGAGCCGTCCTGACGACGACGCTCCTTCACCGTGCGTACGACGACGGCCTTGACGACGTCACCCTTCTTGACGTTGGCACCGGGGATCGCGTCCTTCACGGTGGCAACGATGACGTCGCCGATACCGGCGTAGCGTCGACCCGAGCCACCGAGAACACGGATGCAAAGGATCTCCTTCGCACCGGTGTTGTCGGCGACCTTGAGTCGCGACTCCTGCTGGATCATCGGGTTTTCTCCTTGTCGAGCCGGTTCTCGGGCCCCTCTGGTCCTGGGGATCGAGCCTTGCCGAACACTCTGTGTCGTTTCGGGCTGTCGCCCGGGGGTTGGGTTACTTGGCCTTCTCGAGCACCTGGACGACGCGCCAGCGCTTGGTGGCCGACAGCGGACGGGTCTCCATGATCAGGACCCGGTCGCCGATGCCACACTCGTTGGTCTCGTCGTGCGCCTTGAGCTTGCTCGTGCGACGCAGGACCTTGCCGTACAGCGCGTGCTTGACCCGGTCCTCGACGGACACGACGACGGTCTTGTCCATCTTGTCGCTGACGACGAGGCCCTCGCGGACCTTGCGCGCGCTGCGCTGCTGGGTGGTCCCGGCAGTCTCGGTTGCGGTGTCGGTGTTCTCAGTGCTGTTGTCTGTCGAGCTCATGCGGCGCCATCCTCGTTGCCCTGCGTTGAATCGTCTTCGCCCGGGGTGGTCCGGATGCCGAGCTCGCGCTCACGCACCACGGTGTAGATCCGGGCGATGTCCTTCTTGACCGCGCGCAGCCGGCCGTGGCTCTCCAGCTGGCCGGTGGCCGCCTGGAAGCGGAGGTTGAACAGCTCCTCCTTGGCCTCGCGCAGCTTGGCCTCGATGTCGACGTTGGTCATCTCGTCGAGCTCGTGCGCCTTCTGTCCAGCGCTCATCAGAATTCACCTGCTTCGCGGGAGATGAACCGGGTCTTCAGCGGGAGCTTGTGCATCGCGCGGCGCATTGCCTCGCGAGCGGTCTCCTCGTCGACACCGGAGAGTTCGAACAGGACCCGACCTGGCTTGACGTTGGCGACCCACCACTCCGGGGATCCCTTGCCCGAACCCATGCGGGTCTCGGCAGGCTTCTTGGTCAGCGGGCGGTCGGGGTAGATGTTGATCCACACCTTTCCACCACGCTTGATGTGACGGGTCATCGCGATCCGGGCCGACTCGATCTGTCGGTTGGTCACGTAGGAGCCTTCGACCGCCTGGATGCCGAACTCACCGAAGGCGAGCCTGGTTCCACCCTTGGCCGCACCGGTCCGCTTGGGGTGGTGCTGCTTGCGGTGCTTGACACGACGGGGCATCAACATGGGACTCAGCCCTCCTTACCGGTCTCGGCGGTGACAGCGGCCTCGACCGGAGCGGCGCTCTCGGTCGCGGACGGTCGCAGTCGCGGGAGCCTCGGCAGGGGTGTCGGTGCGGTCCGAGCGCGTCGGACGGTCGGGACGCGAGCCACGGCTCGGACGCTCGCCACCACGCTCGTTGCCGCGGGCCGGACGGCCACGTCCGGGCGCACCGGCCCGGGCAGCTGCCTGGGCCTCGCGCTCGGCGCGGGTGCCGGCCACCTCACCCTTGTAGATCCAGACCTTCACGCCGATCCGGCCGAAGGTCGTCCTGGCCTCGTAGAAGCCGTAGTCGATGTCCGCGCGCAAGGTGTGCAGCGGCACCCGACCCTCGCGGTAGAACTCGGTGCGCGACATCTCGGCGCCGTTCAGCCGACCCGAGCACTGGATCCGGATCCCCTTGGCGCCGGAGCGCATCGAGGTCTGGATCGCCTTGCGCATGGCACGACGGAACTGAACGCGGCCCGAGAGCTGCTCGGCCACACCCTGGGCGACCAGCTGGGCGTCGACCTCGGGGTTCTTGACCTCGAGGATGTTCAGCTGGACCTGCTTGCCGGTGAGCTTCTCGAGCTCGCCGCGGATGCGGTCGGCCTCGGCGCCGCGACGACCGATCACGATCCCCGGCCGGGCGGTGTGGATGTCCACGCGCACGCGGTCACGGGTGCGCTCGATCTCGACCTTCGAGATGCCGGCCCGCTCCATGCCCTTGGACAGGAGCTTGCGGATCGCGACGTCCTCGCCGACGTAGGCCTTGTAGAGCTTGTCGGCGTACCAGCGGCTCTTGTGGTCGGTCGAGATACCGAGGCGGAAGCCGTTCGGGTTGATTTTCTGCCCCATC
Organism: uncultured Actinomycetota bacterium; assembly: GCA_963719255.1. Classification (GTDB taxonomy): domain Bacteria; phylum Actinomycetota; class Actinomycetes; order Propionibacteriales; family Nocardioidaceae; genus Nocardioides. The sequence continues at coordinate 241,299 of CAVRBN010000028.1, forward strand.
AGGCAGACCGTCCCTTCTTCGTAGGCCCGGCAGGCACGTCAGCGGGCTGCACGACCAGCGTGATGTGGCTGGTGCGCTTGTTGATCCGGGTCGCCCGGCCCTGGGCCCGGGGGCGCCAGCGCTTCATGGTCGGACCCTCGTCCACCATCGCCTTGCTGACGACCAGCTGGCCGGCGTCGAGGTCCTCGGTGGACTCGGCGTTCGCGACGGCGCTCTCGAGGACCTTGTAGACGGTCTCGGCAGCGGCCTGCGGCGCGAAACGCAGCAGGGCCAGGGCGTCCTCGACGGGCAGACCGCGGACCATGTCGACGACACGACGGGCCTTCATCGGGGTGATCCGCACGAAGCGGGCACTCGCGAAGGAGCCCGGCTCGTCGCCGAGCAGCGAGTCGCGGCGGGCGCTGGTGCGCCGGCGTTCGGTGACACTCATCGACGACGTCCCTTCCGGTCTTCCTTCACGTGCCCGCGGTAGGTGCGGGTCGGGGCAAATTCGCCGAGCTTGTGGCCGACCATCGAGTCGGTCACGAACACGGGAACATGCTTGCGGCCGTCGTGGACGGCGAGCGTGTGGCCGATCATGGCCGGCACGATCATCGAACGACGCGACCACGTCTTGATGACGTTGTGGGATCCCTTGTCGTTCTCCGCATCCACCTTCTTCATCAGGTGGTCGTCCACGAAGGGACCCTTCTTCAGGCTACGAGGCATCTCTCAGGTCCCTTCTCAGCGCTTCTTGTTCTTGCCGGACTTGCGGCGACGGATGATCTGGGAGTCGGAGGACTTGGCCTTGCGGGTGCGGCCCTCGGGCTTGCCCCAGGGGGTCACCGGGTGACGGCCACCGGAGGTCTTGCCCTCGCCACCGCCGTGCGGGTGGTCGACGGGGTTCATGACCACACCGCGGACGGTCGGGCGCTTGCCCTTCCAGCGCATCCGGCCGGCCTTGCCCCAGCTGATGTTCGACTGCTCGGCGTTGCCGACCTCACCGACGGTGGCGCGGCAGCGGACGTCGACGAACCGCATCTCGCCCGAAGGCATCCGGAGCGTGGCCCGGCTGCCCTCACGGGCGACCAGCTGCGCCGAGATGCCGGCCGAGCGGGCGATCTTGGCACCGCCACCGGGACGCAGCTCGATGCAGTGGATCGTCGTACCGACCGGGATGTTGCGCAGCGGCAGGTTGTTGCCGGGCTTGATGTCGGCGTTGGGACCCGACTCGACCACGACACCCTGCGCCAGGTCCTTGGGCGCGATGATGTAGCGCTTCTCGCCGTCGGCGAAGTGCAGCAGCGCGATGCGTGCGGTGCGGTTGGGGTCGTACTCGATGTGCGCGACCTTGGCCGGCACGCCGTCCTTGTCGTAGCGACGGAAGTCGATGATGCGGTAGGCGCGCTTGTGACCGCCACCCTGGTGCCGGGTGGTGATCCGGCCCTGGTTGTTGCGGCCGCCCTTCTTGGGCAGCGGACGCGTCAGCGACTTCTCCGGAGTCGTCCGGGTCACCTCGACGAAGTCGGCGACCGACGAGCCGCGACGGCCCGGGGTAGTCGGCTTGTACTTGCGGATTGCCATGAGTTCTCAGTCCTCGTGTTCAGCGGACCCGGTCAGGAGACCGGACCCCCGAAGATGTCGATGCGGTCGCCGGTGGCCAGGCTGACGATCGCGCGCTTGGTGTTCGCGCGCTTGCCCAGGCCGTTGCGCGTACGGCGCGTCTTGCCCTGACGGTTGATGGTGTTGACCGAGGTGACCTTGACGTTGAACACCTTCTCGACCGCGATCTTGATCTCGGTCTTGTTCGCGTCGGGACGCACCAGGAAGGTGTACTTGTTGGCGTCGAGCAGGCCGTAGCTCTTCTCGGACACGACAGGTGCGATCAGGACGTCGCGGTGGTCCTTGTGCAGGGTGCTCACTTGTCGTCCTCCTCGGCCTTGGGCAGCCTTCTTCTCGGCCTTCTTCTCAGCCTTGGGAGCCTTCTCGGCCTTCTTCTCGGCCTTGGGCGCCTTCTCGGCCTTCTTCTCAGCCTTGGGCGCCTTCTTCTCGGTGTCGACGACCTTCTCGGTGTCGACGACCTTCTCGGTGTCGACAACGGGGGTGGCGTCGGACTCCGAGGCAACCGCCTTGACGGACTTGCCGGTGGGCGCACCTGCGACGAACGTCTCGAACGCGCCCTTGGTGAAGACCACGTCGTCGGAGAGCAGGACGTCGTAGGTGTTCAGCTGGTCGACAGCGACGATGTGCACGCTGGGCGCGTTGCGCAGCGACAGCCAGGTCACGTTGTCACCGCGCTCGAGTACGACGAGCTTGTGGTCCCGCTCGGAGACCGAAGCGAGCGCAGCGATCGCGGACTTGGTCGACGGCTTGTCGCCGGAGATCAGCGAGTCGACGACGTGGACGCGGTCGTTGCGGGCGCGGTCGGACAGCGCGCCCTTGAGCGCGGCAGCCTTCATCTTCTTGGGGGTGCGCTGGTCGTAGTCACGCGGCTTGGGTCCGTGCACCACGCCACCACCGGCGAACTGGGGTGCGCGGGTCGAGCCCTGGCGAGCGCGGCCGGTGCCCTTCTGCTTGTAGGGCTTGCGGCCACCGCCGCGAACCTCGCCGCGACGCTTGGTGCTGGCGGTGCCCTGGCGGGCAGCGGCCTGCTGGGCCACGACGACCTGGTGGATCAGGGGGATGTTGACCTGGACGTCGAAGATGTCGGCGGGCAGGTCTACCTTGACGATGCTCACTGGACGCTCTCCTTCTTCGCGGCCGTACGCAGGACCACGAGGCCGCCCTTGGGTCCGGGGACGGCGCCCTTGAGCAGGATCAGGCCCTTCTCGGCGTCCACGGCGTGAACCGTGACGTTCTGGGTCGTGATGGTGTCGCTGCCCATCCGGCCGGCCATGCGGGTGCCGCGGAAGACGCGGCCCGGTGTGGCGCAGGCGCCGATGGAGCCGGGCTTGCGGTGGTTCTTGTGCGCACCGTGCGAGGACGACACGCCGTGGAAGCCGTGTCGCTTCATGACGCCGGCGAAGCCCTTGCCCTTGCTGGTGCCGGTGACGTCGATCTCGTCGCCGGCGGCGAACACCTCGGGGGTGAGCTCCTGCCCGACGTTGTAGGACGACGCGTCAGCGGTGCGGATCTCGACCAGGTGGCGACGCGGCGTCACCCCGGCCTTGTCGAAGTGACCGGCCTGCGGCTTGTTGACCTTGCGGCCCTCGATCTCGCCGAACCCGACCTGGATGGCGTTGTAGCCATCGGTCTCGGGACCGCGGACCTGGGTGACCACATTGGTGCTCGCGGCGATCACGGTCAGGGGGACGATGCGGTTGTTCTCGTCCCATGCCTGGGTCATGCCGAGCTTGGTGCCCAGCAGTCCCTTCACGTTGCGTTCGAAAGTCATGTCTTCGACCTCAGAGCTTGATCTCGATGTCGACGCCGGCCGGCAGGTCGAGGCGCATGAGCGAGTCGACCGTCTTCGGCGTGGGGTCGATGATGTCGATGAGCCGCTTGTGGGTGCGCATCTCGAAGTGCTCGCGGCTGTCCTTGTACTTGTGCGGCGAGCGGATGACGCAGTAGACGTTCTTCTCGGTCGGCAACGGCACCGGGCCGGCGACCTTGGCACCCGTGCGGGTGACCGTGTCCACGATCTTGCGCGCCGAGGTGTCGATCACCTCGTGGTCATAGGCCTTGAGCCTGATGCGGATCTTCTGTCCCGCCATAGGTCTCTCTCGTCCTTTACTGATGCACCCCGCGGGTGCCGCGTGCTGTCCTGTCCCGATCCCGCTCCGGGTGGAGTGGTACCGCCTGTGCTCACCACCTCCAGGTCCGACCCACGCGGTCGGGCGTGTCGCACCCGTTAGGCACAACACAAGACCGGGATCTCGCAACTTGTTGGTGGCGCCCGACGGGTTCGTCGAGCTGGATCGGGTCTCCGAGTCGGTGCGGCGCACGCCCACATCGATCTCATCAGGAGACGCGATTCAGTGGTCAAGGTGTTCCGCACCCCGGCAACCCGCCGGAGCAACCTGACTATCTTGGCAGAGATCCGGCTGTGAAGCCAAATCCAACCCGATCGGCCAGATCGTCAGGGCCCACCACCCTCGACCTGACAAGATGGACGCGACCAGAGGCCGGAGCAGGGGGAATTATGTCGGGCTACCAGGGCTACCCGCCCCCCGGGAGCGGATACCCGGCGCCCGGGACCCAGCCACCACCCTCGGGAGCCCAGCCGTCGTACCCTGCCGCCCCGCCGGGCTACCTACCGCCGCCCGCCATGCTGAACGCGGCGCACAAGCCGGGCGCGATCCCGCTGCGCCCGCTCAAGCTCGGCGATATCTACGACGGGGCGTTCAAGATCATCCGGTTCAACCCCAAGGCCACCGTCGGATCCTCGGTGATCGTGAGCTCGGTCGCGATGCTGATCCCGGTCATCGTGACCGCCATCCTGTCGCTCACGATCGGGCTCTCGGTCGAGAGCCTCGACGAGGGCGAGACGCAGACGGCCGAGGTCGTCGGTGTCGTGGCCGCCTACGGCGCCCTGGTGCTCGGGAGCATGCTGCAGTGGCTCGGCATGATCTTCGTGACCGGCATGAACGCACACGTCGCAGCGGCTGCCGCGGTCGGCCGCCGCCTGAGCCTCGGCGAGGCGTGGGGCGCGACCCGGGGCAAGCGCTGGCGCCTGGTCGGGATGACCCTGCTGCTGGCTGCTCTGTCGTTGCTGATCATCGGCGTCGCTGGTCGGTCTCATCGTCCTGCTCGCCCTCACGGTCGACACCCTGGCCGCCGTCCTGATCAGCATCCTGCTGGGTTTCGCTGACCCTGGTTGGCTTCGTGTTCCTCTGGATCCGGGTCTACTACCTCGCCGTACCACCGCTCATGCTCGAGCCCATCGGCGTGTTCGCCGCGCTCGGCCGGGCCTGGAACCTGACCCGACTCCAGTTCTGGCGGACCTTCGGCATCGCGTTGCTGACCGCGATCATCGCCAACATCGCCGGTGGCATCATCTCGGCGCCGATCGGCATCGTCGGCCAACTCGTGATGGTGGCAGACCCGGGAGGCACCGGCTTCTTCTGGTTCATCGTGGGCAACTCGCTGGCCACCGTGATCGGCTCGGCACTGGTGTCGCCGTTCATCACTACCGTCACCTCGCTGCAGTACATCGACCAGCGCATCCGCAAGGAGGCCTACGACGTCGAGCTGATGGCCAGGGCGGGAATCACCGGGTCGTGATCGGGTCGTGATCTGGTCGGTGCTCCCGGCGTTCCTGCGCGACCCTCCTCTGGATCCGGACTCGGACCAGGCGCGCTCCTGGCTGCGCCGCGAACTGCTCAAGCCGGAGTACAACGAGCAGAACATCGTGCAGCGGCTGCTCACCTGGATGGACCGCCTCCTCAACGACGGGATCCAGGCCGCGTCCGAGGCGTCGGTAGCTCCAGACGATCGCGGCGATGCTGGTGTTGATCATGCTGGTCGGCGGGTTCGGTCCTGCTGCTGTCCCGCGCCCGTCGAGCCGGCCAGGTCAAGGCCGAGGGCGGCGCCGTACTCACCGAGGAACGAGTCAGGGCCGCCGAGCTGAGGCGCCGCGCCGAGGCCGCGCTGGCCGAGGGCCGGCACGCCGACGCCCTGGTCGACGGGTTCCGGGCGCTGGCGCTGCGCCAGATCGAACGGGGCAGGATCGAGGACATCCCGGGAGCCACCGCTCACGAGGTCGCGCTTGCCCTCGAGTCGACGTACCCGGTCCATCGGGACCGGGTCGACGTCAGCGCCGGCCGCTTCGACTCCGTGTTGTACGGCGACCGGCCCGCGACGGCTGACCAGGCCCGCGACGTGCTGACCCTCGACGACGAGCTCGGAGCCGCCCGATGACCGCCCCGATCACGGGCCGCACGCTCCTGGGCCGGCCGAAACCGGGCCTGGGTGCTGATCATCCTGGGGCTGTTGGTCGCCACCGCAGTCAGCGCCTGGGTGACCAGCGGCAACGTGAAGTACACGGGCAGCCTCGACCCGCAGAATCCGAGAACCAGTGGCGCAAAGGCGCTGGCCCAGGTCCTCGGCGACCAGGGTGTCGACATCGAGATCGTGCGAAGCGCGGACTCACTCGAGGCCGCGAGCGTCAGCGGTGACACCATCCTGGTGACGTCGTCGGAGCAGCTCGGGGAGAGCACCGCGCAGCGGCTCATCGAGCACGCCGGCTCCGCCGACCTGGTCGTCGTCCAGCCCGGCCCCGACCTGGTCGAGCTGCTCGGCTACGACGGGCTCCCGGTCACCGGTCCAGCCCGACGGCGCGGTCGCGGCCCAGTGCGCCGACCCCAGACTGTCGGGCCTGGACATCGAGGTCGAGTTCGCGGACAGCTACCCGCCCGTCGATGCGGGCTGTTTCCCTGAGCAGGACGGCGTGCTCTACGCCCCGCAGGACGACCGGGTGGCCTTCCTCGGGGCCGGCGACCTGCTGAGCAACGATCAGATCACCCGCGCCGACAACGCCGCCGTCGCCCTCCGGCTGCTGGGGCAACAGGACCACCTGGTCTGGTACGTGCCTGACCTCTCCGACCTCCAGGCCGGCGACGAGGTCGGGATCGGCGCCCTCCTCCCCCGCTGGCTCGAGCCGGCCCTGTGGCTGGGCGGGCTCGTGCTGCTGGCTCTCGTCATCTGGCGCGGACGGCGCCTGGGCCCACTGGTGACCGAGCCGCTTCCCGTGGTCGTCAAGGCCATCGAGACCACCCAGAGCCGCGGCCGCCTCTACCGCAAGGTGCGCGACCGCAGCCACGCCGCGGGAGCACTGCGGGCCGCCGCCCGCACCCGCGCCGCAGAGCGACTTCGGCTTCCGCGCAACCTCGACGAGCGATCCCTCATGGAGGAGGTGTCCCGGCACACCGGCCGGACCCTCGACGAGGTCTTCGTCGTCCTTTCGGACCGGGGCTCGATCCCCGCCACCGACAAGGACCTGTCCACCCTGGCCGGCCACCTGGCCGAGCTCGACGATCAGCTGAGAAAGGCACCCCGATGAGCGAGATCAACCTCGACAAGGCCGCTTGCCGAGCCGGATGCGCGGGGCCGGCTGGTCGCCGTACGCCACGAAGTGGCCAAGGCCGTGGTCGGCCAGGACGCGGCCGTGTCCGGGCTTCTCGTCGCGCTGCTCTGCGGTGGTCACGTGCTGATGGAGGGCGTGCCCGGCGTCGCCAAGACGCTGCTGGTGCGCAGCCTCGCCGGGGCGTTGTCGGTCGAGACCCGGCGCGTCCAGTTCACACCCGACCTGATGCCGGGCGACATCACCGGCTCGATGGTGATCGACAGCCATGCCGGTGAGCTCAGCTTTCGCAAGGGCCCGGTGTTCACCAACCTGCTCCTGGCCGACGAGATCAACCGCACGCCGCCCAAGACGCAGTCGGCGCTGCTCGAGGCGATGGAGGAGGGCCAGGTCTCGGTCGACGGCGAGTCCCGGCCGGTGCCCCGACCCTTCCTGGTGGCCGCGACCCAGAACCCCGTCGAGTACGAAGGCACCTATCCCCTGCCCGAGGCCCAGCTGGACCGGTTCCTGCTCAAGGTCGTGCTGCCGGTGCCCGACCGGGCATCCGAGCAGGAGATCCTGCGCCGCCATGCCGACGGCTTCGATCCCCGAGACGTGGCTGGTGCTGGCGTGACCCCCGTTGCCGGGCCCGACGACATCCTGGCCGGCCAGCAGGCCGTACAACGGGTGCAGGTGACGCCCGAGGTGACCGGCTACATCGTCGACATCGCCCGCGCCACCCGCGAGTCGCCGTCGCTCAACCTCGGCGTGAGCCCTCGTGGGTCCACGGCGCTGCTGCGCGCTGCTCGCGCCTGGGCGTGGCTCAACGGCCGTGACTTCGTCACGCCCGACGACGTCAAGGCGCTCGCGCACGCCACGCTCGTGCACCGGCTCGGGCTGCGGCCGGAAGCCGAGCTCGAGGGCGTCGACGTCAGCCAGGTCCTGTCCTCCGCCCTCGGATCGGTCCCGGTCCCGCGATGAACCACCCCAGACAGATGCTCGCTTCGCTCCGCTCTGCCCGGGGACCCCGAAACTGATGGCCATCACCGGGCGCTTCGTCCTCCTGCGTGCTGCTGGGGCTGGTCCCGGTGGTGCTGCGACCGTCGACGGACACGGTCTGGCTGTGGCTGCTGCTGGTGCTGCTCCTCGGCCTGGCCGACTGGCTGCTTGTCGCCCCGGGTCCGCGTCGTTGACCTTCGAGCGGCCCCCGGTCGGCCACGTGCGGCAGGGCTACCCGACGTCCACGACACTCGTCGTCACCAACGACTCCCGGCGCCGGGTCGCGGCCCGGATCCGGGACGCCTGGCAACCCACTGCGGGTGCCACCGACAACAGGCACCGGATCCGGTTGGGCGCCGGTGACCGAACTGCGCTGGTCACCCCGCTGCGCCCGACCCGGCGCGGCGACCTGAGGGCTGCGGGAGTCACGGTGCGGATCGCCGGCCCGTTGGGCCTGGTCTCCCGGCAGCAGACCCGGGACGTCGCCGGGTCGGTGCGATCGCTGCCACCGTTCGAGTCCCGCAAGCACCTGCCCTCGCGGCTGGCCCGGCTTCGTGAGCTCGACGGCCGGGCGGCCATCAGGGTCCGCGGCCAGGGCACCGAGTTCGACTCGCTGCGCGAGTACGTCCGCGGCGACGACGTCCGGTCGATCGACTGGCGCGCCAGCGCCCGCAACCTCAACGTGGTGGTGCGAACCTGGCAGCCAGAGCGCGATCGCCGGGTCGTCCTGGTGCTCGACACGTCCCGGACCTCGGCTGGGCGGGTTGACGACGTGCCGCGGCTCGATGCGGCCATGGACGCCGCGCTGCTGCTGGCCGCGCTCGCCGCGCGTGCGGGCGACCGGGTCGACCTCGTGGCCGGCGACCGGCGGATCCGTTCCCGGCTGCGGCTGGCCGCGAACTCGGCGGTTGCGGTGACCCTCCAGGACGCGATGTCCGATCTCCAGCCGATCATCGCCGAGGCCGACTGGTCGACCCTGGCCGGGGCTGTCCAGGGACTGGGGCGTCAGCGGGCCCTCGTCGTACTCCTCACGCCGCTGGAGCCGTCGTCGATCGAAGAGGGCCTGCTGCCGGTGCTGCCGACCCTGAACCGTCACCACCGGATCGTGCTCGCCTCGGTGCGCGACCCCGCCCTGGAGGAGCTGGCGCGGCGCCACGACACCGCCGCCGAGGTGTACGACGCCGCCGCAGCCGAGCAGGTCCTCGGTCGTCGCCGTCGCACCGCGGACCTCCTCCGGGCCATCGGGGTCGACGTCCTCGATCGCGACGCCGAGAACCTTCCACCCGCCCTGGCCGACCACTACCTCATGCTGAAGGCACGCGGGCTGCTCTGATCGCATTCCCGGGTGCATGCTGGTCGTGGGCGAACGGAGTGCACGATGAGGATGTGCCGGACGAAAGCATCGGTCGCTGCTGTCTGTGCGGGCATCTTGGCCACGATGACGGCGGCGAGCCTACGACGCGGCTGCCACCGCCGCGACGCCCGCCTGGACGGCGAGCGCCGAGGCGTCGGCGGGGTGGGGACCAGTGGTGACGCTGCTGCGACGCGCGCAGGTGAGCAGGCCGGACGTCGTGGTCGACGCGGCGGGCACCACCACAGTGGTGTGGAGCGCCTCCGGGTCGGTCACCGCCACCCGCAGGCCGGCAGGTGGAACCTGGGGTCCGCGGGTCGTGATCGGGCATGGCGTCGCACCGCAAGCCGGGATAGACGCGCGGGGCACCGTGACGGTCGTCTGGATCCGGCAGAAGGCAGGCTTCGGCCCCCAGGTGATGGCCGCCCGTCGTACCGCGCACGGATCATGGGGACGGCCGGTGGGGATCTCCGCCGCGGTCAGTGGACCCCGGCCCATCGGTTCACGGTGCCTTCATCCCGAACCTCGCCGTCAGCCGTGGAGGGGCCGTCGTGGTGACCTGGCTGCGGGAGCCCGAGGACTCCGGGGCGGCGCGGGTTCAGGCCAGATATCGGCGGGCCGGGGGCGGTTGGGGAGGGATCGTCACGCTCTCCCCGGTCGAGGCGAACTCGCCGGTGGCGGCGATCGACGCCACCGGTCGGCCGGTCGTCGTCTACACCGTCGACGCGACCGCCTTCGCAGTACGGCGGCGTCGCGGGCCAGTGGAGAGACCCGGTCAGGATCGGGCGCCACGTCGAACCTCCCCAGGTGGCGATCGACGACGCAGGCGACATCGTGGTCGTGTGGGAGGCTTTCGTGCCCTCCTCAGGGGTCTTCGAACCGCAGGCGGTGACCCGCCCCGTCGGAGGCTCGTGGAGCGACCCGGTCACCCTGGACTCCACGGGTTACACCGAACCCGTGGTCGCCTCCGGACCGCATGGCTTCAGCACCGCCGCGTGGGTCCGCACCGACGGCGAGGTGGTGGTGTCCACCCACCCCGTGGACGGTGTGTGGTCCTCCCCCAGGCCCATCGCACCCGCAGGCGACCACGCCGTGCCCGTCCCCCCGTTCCTCCAGATCCGCGTAGGGCGCTCCGGTGCTGCCCTGGTGTCGTGGACTCGGACGACCGGCACCGCTTCCTACGTCGAGGCGGCCTACCGTCCCGCCGAGCAAACCTGGCTGCCCCCGACCCGGATCTCCCCCACGACGCTCAGGTCGTCGGCCGCCCGAGGATTCGCCTACAGCGGCGGCCGCGCGGTGCTCGTCTGGCGTGGGACATCCGACGCCGACGTCAGGCATGTGCAGCTTCGCAGCTTGCACCCGTGAGGCTTTTCGCCGATGGGCGATTTCGGGGCCCGCGCGAGTCAGGGCTCCAAAATCACCTTGCCGACCACGTGGCGAGATTCGAGCAGCTCGTGCGCACGCGCGGCGTCGGCTAAGGGGCAGCGACGTAGCGATTGCCGGTCGAAGCGTTCCCTCGCGTACTGCGCCGAACACGGCGGCGGCTCGACGGAGCAGTGCTTGCCTGGTCGCGTTGTAGTCGGTCAGGGTGGGCCAGGTCAGCCATACCGACCCGGGCAGGCCCTCACCGGTGAGACCCGACAGCCGGGCGACGTCCATGGGTGGCACCGGCCCACTCGACTGCCCGAACGCCACGATCAATCCTTGGGGGCGCACCGAGCGCAGGCTGGCCTCAAAGGTGGTGCGACCGACGGAGTCAAAGACCACATCGACGCCGCCAGGGACGATGCCGTGCACCCGCTCAACCAGGTCGACGTCGCGATGGTTGATGACATGCTCGACCCCCAGATCGCGCAAGTACTCTGCCTTCTGCGGTGACGAGGTGCTCGCCAGCACCCTGACATGCTGGTGCAGCAGGAACTGCACGAGCAGCGAACCAGTCCCACCGGCCGCCGCGTGGACCAGCGCCCATTCCCCACTCGACCCGTGGTGAACGTCATGGGTCATCACATGAGCCGTCATCCCTTGCAGCAGGACAGCCGCCGCCGCCCGCGACGTGACCTCGTCGGGGACCGGCACCACCACCTCCTGAGGCACTGCGGCGAACTCGGCATAGACGCCGACCATCGGTCCGGCATAGGCAACCCGGTCGCCTTCGGCTATCCCGTCGACGCCGGGGCCCACGCCAACCACGTGCCCAGCGGCTTCAATGCCTGGAATGAGCGGCAGCTCCACAGGGTACGGCGCGCCGGCACGGTGCTGGGTGTCCACGAAGTTGACCCCGATGGCCTCGTGGCGCACCAAGACCATGCCCAGTCCTGGGGTGGGAGCGGCAACCTGGACCGAGCGGAGCACCTCCGTGCCGCCGTGCACGTCGATCCTCACCGCGAGCATCCGCCCAGCTCCTAACGGTCAGTCACACCAACACCTCCACCCTAAACAAGGGCCGATCCATCGACGCCGCTGCCGCGGCGGCCTCACGCAGAAACTGGAAGGTCTGCCCTGACGTGGGGCCTGTGTGTCACCAGGAGCGTGCACAGTTTCTGCTCGAGCGGGGTGCCGTCGAAGAGGCCGCGCCGGTGGTGGGATCGAGGCGGTGGGTGCCGGTGTGGTCGGTGACCCGGTAGCGGCCGCGGGGCGTGCACCACACGAAGACACCGGGTGTTGGCTGTCGGCGTCGCCAACGCCCGTGGGTGGCGATCCGGTGGTGTCGTTGGGTCAGGGGTCCGCCGTTGCCGGCCCGGGTCTGACCGGGCGGTCCATGCTTGTCGTAGGGGATGGTGTGGTCGATCTGCATCCGCCGGTTCGTCGAGACCGCATAGGGGAAGCAGTCGACCGGGGTGCGCAACAGGACGCTCTCGCGCAGACTGCCGGTGAACTCGTAGGCATCGGTGGGCAGCTGGTGGGCAAGGTCGATCACCGGGCGGATGGTCACGAATGAATGGCCAAGGACCTCCCGGGCGTGGGCCAGCGTGATCGGTCCGCCGTCCTCGAACCGGGCCACACCGCGAGCGTCCCTGGTGAAATCGGACTCGGTCACGTGGATCACCAGCTCGACCCGCGGCCGCAGCCGCTTGGGGTCGACGGCCTTCAGGAAGCTGACCAGGTCGGCGTCCAGCGCCTCGGGTTCGGTCTCGGCGATGAGCCGCAGCGCGGCTGCCGGGTTGGCCAGCAGCCCGAGCGCCTGGCCCTCCGGCGTACGTCAAAGAGCTCGATCGCCGAGGGGAGCTCAATTCTAGTGCGATCACATGTTCGAATCGAAGTGTTGTTCAGCAAGGTCGCCCTGGCTCTCCCCGTGACCCTAGTGCCCGCGCTCGAGGACGTCCTGGATCTCGCTGCGGGGCTCATGGTCGCGTCGGTGTGCAGCAGCCATTGGACTCCGAACGGGTCCCGCACCCGACCCCAACGGCCTCCGAACGGCTGCTCGGACATCTCGAACACAACCGAACCGCCGGCATCCAGGATGGCCTGCGCCACCGCATCGGGGTCCTCGTGCACGACATCGAGGATCGGGCCCGGCCCCGTCGGTGCCGGGTCGGCGTCGTCGCCATCCTTGAGGGTGATGCGGGTGCCGAAGATCTCGATCTCGGCGAAGACCACCGATCCGTCGACGTCGTATCGAGCGATCTCCGTGGCATCGAGCACTCGCGCGTAGAACTGCAGCGCGGCGTCGGTGTCGGTCAGCACGAGCTTGGGTCGAACCTGGTTGGTCGTCATGTCCCCACCGTGACACGACAGTCCCGGGTCGTCTTGAACAAATGGGCGGCCGTGCGAAGGCCCACAGCGTGAATCATGCACGATCGAGCGGAACCGCGCGATCACCTCCCACGGCTCGGCCGGTGGTTGAGCCAACGCCAATGCCGGCGACCAGTTGGGAGACGTTGGCCAGCAGGACGTTGGTGGCAAACGGCTTGTCCAGGAGGACAACACTGTCGGCTAGGCCGTCGGGCAGCTGACGGGGAGCGTAGCCGGACATCAGCAGTACTGGCAGCATCGGATCAACGCTACGCAACTGAAGCGCGAATGCGAATCCGTCCAGTCCGGGCAAGGAAACGTCTGAGATCAGGAGGTCCGGCATGACCGAGGCCATCAGCGTCGCTGCTTCCTCTGCGCTCCCCGCGGCTTGCACGACGTAGCCGGCTTTGGAGAGGGTGCGGTTCAGTGCTCGTCGAAGCAGATCTTCGTCCTCGACGAGGAGCACCCGGGGGGTTCCAATCACCGACGGGACTAGCGGTTGGGCTGCAGATTCGGTTCTTGTGGTGGCGGCGGAAACGGCAGGCAAATGCAGCCTGATGGTGGTGCCGTGCCCAAGCTCAGAGTAGATCGACACCTCGCCGCCCATTTGCTTGACGATGCCGTAGACGGTGGCGAGGCCGAGGCCGGTCCCATGCCCATGAGTCTTTGTCGTGAAGAACGGGTCGAAGGCTCGACCTTTCACCTCGCGGCTCATGCCGGTACCGGTGTCGCTGACAGTCAGACACAAGTAGCGTCCCGGACCGAGTGAAACTCGGTTGCTTGCAGCGAGTTCGTCGAGCCGCTCGTTGCTTGTCTCGACGGTCAGGGTGCCGCCATCTGGCATGGCGTCACGCGCGTTCAGGGCCAGATTCATGAGCACCTGGTCCAGCCGAGTTGTATCGCATTGCACGGGCCACGCGGTGCCGTCGAGCTTGCAGACCACCGCGATGGTCGCGGGAAATGTGCGACGGAGCACTTCGCAAACCTGTGTGGAGACCATGTTCGGGTTGGTGACGCCGAGTCCGCGCTGGTCGCCGCGGCTGAACGTGAGCAGCTGTCGGGTGAGGTCGGCGGCTCGGCCGACTGCTGCGGAAATGGCATCCACATCGTCGGCGACCTGGCCGTCCGGCAACTCCTGCCGCGCTAGCCCGGCATAGTTGACGATCACGGCGAGTGAGTTGTTGAAGTCGTGGGCGATGCCGCCAGCGAGCTCGCCGAGAGAGTCGAGACGATCAGTCTGGCGTAGCCGGTCGCGAAGTTGGTCGGCCTCCTCCTGGGCTGCCTTGGTAGCCGCCAAATCGCGGATCGAGCCGGTGAAAGCAAGTTCACCCGGCAGATCAACTCGGGTAATGGTGACCTCGGCTGGGAAAGGTGTGCCGTCCTTGCGCACTGCCGTGACTTCGAGCCGTGCGCCGACCATCGGCGACTGACCCGTGCGCCGGAAGGTTGCCAAACCGTCGCGATGCGACTGGCGGGACCCCTCGGGCACGATCAGATCGGCCAGGTCCCGGCCCACCATCTCCTCGTCCGTCCAGCCGAACATGGCGCACATCGCCGGATTCACCTCTAAGACCTTGCCCATGCCATCGATCGTGACCAGTGCGTCCAGCGCACAAGTCAGGATGGCGGTCTTCCGGGCGGCGATCCGTTGCGAGGCCGCAGCGGCAGTCACAGCCTCGACAGCGAGTCGCTCGCGCAGAGAGGCGGTGAAGCCGCTGAGCGCTGTCACGGCGACGGCGGCACCGAGGAAGTACGCCAACTCGACCGTGCCCCACAGATCGTCGCGAGTCGCCAGAGTCAGGATCACCGCGATCGTGTAGCAACCGACCCCCAGGACGCCGCGTGCGCTGGCAGCTATCGATGCCATGGCCGGACCCACGACCATGAGTCCTGCCAGGACTGTGCCTGGTCCGGCAGTCACGTCAATCGCAGCCAGTCCCGTCACCAGCGCGAGGGCAAGGGGGACGCCAAGCAGGCGACGTACCGACCACGGCGCTCCGGCTTCGACAGTCACGGTCGGAGTCATGAAACCTTCTTGGTCGCTCTCGTCATCGTGCCGTGTTCCGAGGTTCGCGCCGGGGCGACGCTACATGGACTCGACTGGCGCCAAGGGTTTGTTACTCCGCCGTTGCGGCGGTGGGAATCGCCGCAACGCCCGCTGGCCGTATGCATGCAGCATACGCCCGAGCCAGGGTCGACGACATTGGCTTCGACGGCGGGCTCCTCGGCCAGGCGAGGGGTCGACGTGACCCGGCCCGACCAGTTCACGAACCGGGAGTGCGGGTCGCGCGGTGGGAGGAGGTCAGGCACGGGCTCAGTCCAGGTCAAGATGATCAGGCGGCGGTGGCGATCTTGTCCTCGAGCAGGGCCGCGTCGAGGTCGCCGGTCTGCCCGCGGTGGTACGCCGTCCGGCCGAGGGTGAACACGTAGGTGAAGAAGACCAGCTCGGCCAGGATGCCGATCCCGATCCGGGCCCAGGTGGGCAGCCCGGACGGGGTCACGAAGCCCTCGATGACGCCGCTGACCAGAAGCACCATGACCAGTCCCAGCGCAACCGTGATCGCCGTACGGCCCTCGTGGGCCAGCGAGTTCGCCCGCGACATCTGCCCGGGTTCGATCCACGACCAGAACAGCCGAAGACCGACGCCAGCAGCCACGAAGACTGCGGTCAGCTCGAGCAGGCCGTGCGGCAGGATCAGCCCCCAGAAGTGCCCGGCGTGGTCGTGCCGGGTCATCACCGCGCCGATGATCGCCAGGTTGACCATGTTCTGGTACAGCAGATACAGGATCGGCAGTCCGAGCACGCCCAGCGCCAGGCACAGCGCGGCGACCCAGGCGTTGTTGACCCACACCTTGAGTGCGAACGACGACGCCGCCGCCTGGTGGTAGTAGTCCTCGAAGTCATGGTTGACGAGCTGGTCGACCTGCTGCCGGACTCAGCAGTGACTGCTCCACGCGAGGGTGGTCCACGAGCCACCAGATCATCACCGCTGTCACCACGACGTTCGCCAACATCGTGGCCAGCCACCAGTAGCGCAGCCGGAACAGCGCCGCCGGGAAGCGTTCGGTGAAGAAGTCCCGTGACCGCCTGCCAGGTGGCCACCCGAGTGCCGAGCGACCGCAGCCTGGCCTTGTGCAGCAGCGAGGACAGATAGCCCACCAGGGCCGCGTCCGGTGCCGACGTACGCACGACCGAGAGGTGGGTCGCGACCTGCTGGTATCGGTCCACCAGCTCGTCGCTCTCGAGCCCCGACAGGCGGCGGCGCTTGGCGAGGTACTCCAGCCGCTGCCACTCCCCGAGGTGCGTGTGCACGTAGGCGTCGAGATCCACGCGGTCACTCTATGCTGGCCGCGATGACCCCCCAGGTGCCCGAGTTCGCGACCCTCACCTCCGATGATCTCGTCACCGGCGAGGCCGTCGCGCTCGATCTGCCACCGGCCGGGCTGGCCGTCCGGATCGCCTCCGGCCTTCTCGACATCATCGTGACCGTCGTCCTGCTCTTCATCGTGCTGCTCGTGATGGTGGTCGCCGCGATACCCTGGCGGTCAGGCCTTGCTCGCGGTTGCGTCCATCGGGTCGACGATCCTGGTCTTCCTCGTCTACCCGGCGACGCTGGAGACCCTCACGCGCGGGCGTTCACTCGGGAAGCTGGCGACCGGCCTGCGCACCGTGCGCGACGACGGAGGGCCGATCACCGCGACCCATGCCCTGGTCCGCGCCCTCATCGGCTTCGTCGAGATCTACGCGTTCACCGGGATCCCGGCCCTGCTCTCGGCGATGCTGAGCCACAAGGGCAAGCGGCTGGGCGACTACGCCGCCGGCACGTACGTCGTCCGCGACCGGGTACGGCTCGTGCTGCCCCTGCCCGCGCGGATGCCGCCCCACCTGGCCCGTTGGGCAGCGACGGCCGACATCTCCTCGCTGCCGGTCGGCTTGGCGCTCGGCGTACGCCAGTATCTCGGGCGGGTCCACGAGATCACGCCGCAGTCGCGGGCGGTGCTCGGCAACCAGCTTGCCGAGCAGGTCCGGCCGTACGTCGCCCCGCCGCCACCCGCCGCCACCTCACCCGAGGACTTCCTGGCCGCCGTCATCGCCTCGCGCCGCGACCGCGACCTGGCCCGGCTCCAGCGCGAGGACCAGCTCAGGCGCAAGCTGACGGCCCGCCGGTGAGCGCCTCGATCTCCAGGGCTCCCGACGATGTCCTCGTCCACCTTCGCCGCGCCCGTGACCATGCGGACCGGCACTATGCGGAGCCGCTCGACCTGGACGAGCTGGCGGCGGTCGCCGGGCTGAGCAAGTACCACTTCCTGCGCCTGTTCAAGGCGACCTATGCCGTCACGCCCGCCGACTACGTCTCGCGGCGACGGATCGAACGCGCCCAGGACCTGCTGCGCGCCACGAACCTGACCGTCACCGAGGTGTGCCACGCCGTCGGCTTCACCAGCCTGGGCTCGTTCAGCAGCCGCTTCCGAGCCGTCGTGGGAGCCAGCCCGAGCGACTTCCAGCGCCGGTACGCCGAGGGGGCACCGCACATCCCCGGCTGCTTCGTGTTCATGTGGGGGCTGGCCGAACGCGCCACCCGACCCCGCAATCGAGGAGAAGCCGCCGCCGCTGAACGGGCTCTAGCGTGGCGGCATGATCACCAACATCTCCATTGCCAGTGTTTTCGTGAAGGATGTCGACGCCTCCAAGCGCTTCTACGTCGATGTGCTCGGGTTCGAGGAGAAGGCCGACCTCACCCTGGGTGACGGGTACCGGTGGTGCACGGTCATCCACCCGAGCCAGCCCGAGCTCCAGGTCCACCTCGCAGTGCCGGGGCCACCCCACACGCCGGAGATGGTCGCAGCCATCAACCGGGCGCTGGACGACGGGAGCATGCACGGCCTGGGCTTCAACGTGGACGACTGCCAGAAGACGCACGACGAGCTGGTCGCCCTCGGCGTCGAGTTCCTCCAGCCCCCGGAGAAGCGCCCCTACGGCACCGAGGCGGTCTGCAGGGACAACTCCGGCAACTGGCTGGTCCTGGTCGAGCCGTCGGACTGGACACCCGAGGACTTCGCCTGACCCGTCGCGATCACTCGGTCCTCAGCTTCGGGATCGACAGGCAGGCGAACGCCGCGAGCACACAGAGGCCGCCGGCGGTGAGCCACGCGATCAGGTAGTCGCCCTGGCTCTCCCGGATCCAGCCGGCGTACGACGCCGCGACACCCGCGCCGACCATGTGCGCCGCGAACACCCAGCCGAACACGACCCCCGCCTTCTCGATGCCGAAGTGCTGGCGACACAGCGCCACCGTCGGCGGCACGGTCGCCACCCAGTCGAGGCCGTAGAACAGGATGAACACGAACAGGCTCGGGTGCACGTGCGGACCCAGCAGCCAGTTGACGGCGAGGAGCGACAGCCCGCGGAAGAAGTAGTAGCCGAACAGCAGGTAGCGCGAGTCGACCCGGTCGGTGAGCCAGCCACTGGCGATCGTGCCGACGATGTCGAAGATCCCGATCAGAGCGAGCAGGTTCGCGCTCGTCGTCGCCGGCATGCCGTGGTCGTGGGCGGCCGGGATGAAGTGCGTCCCGATCAGCCCGTTGGTCGACCATCCGCAGATCCAGAACGTCCCGAACAGCGCCCAGAAGGTCCAGGACCGCGACACCTCGCGCAACGTCCCGAGGGCGACGCGTGCGGCACTGACCTGCGGCTTCGGTGATCCGTTCGACGTAGTCGTCGCGGCGCACCGTACGGCGTGGCCCCGACGTCGCTCGGCCGGTCGCGCAGCAGCCACCACGCCAGCGGCACCAGCGCGACCGCGAACGCCGCCACCAAACCCGCTGCCCACCGCCATCCCGGTCCCTCGGCCAGGTGCGCGATGGCCGGCAGGAACACGAGCTGACCGGTGGAGCTGGCCGCCGAGAACACCCCGATCACCAGGCCGCGGTGCCGGAAGAACCACCGGTTGGCCACGACCGCGCCGAACACCAGGGCCAGCGAGCCGGTGCCGATGCCGACCGCGAACCCCCACAGCAGCCACAGCTGCCAGGCGCTGTTCATCACCAGGGTCAGGCCGGAGCCGACCACGACCAGGGCCAGGGCGGCGGCCACCACCCGGCGGACGCCGAAGCGCTCCATGAGCGCCGCCGCGAACGGGGCGGTGAGCCCGTAGATGATCAGGTTGAGGCTGACCGCGCCGCTGGTGGTGGCCCGCGACCAGCCGAACTCGTGCTCGAGGGGTTCGAGCAGCGCACCCGTGGACGAACGGAACCCGGCGGCCGCGACCAGGGCGGCCATCGTGATCCCCGCGACCCACCAGGCGCGATGCACTCCGCCCGACCGCTTCTGGGCCGGCCCGGTGGTCGTGGTCATCCGTGAATTCTAGGGAGGCGGCACGCCACAGCCGACATCGGTGAAGCAGACGTGGACAGTCGACTTCCGGACAGCCGGGAGCGGCCGGACGCACTAGATTGACTTCATGATCGACCGCGCGCGGTTGGCGGCCCTCCGGGCGACGGAGGAGAGCCGGTTCATCAAGAAGCACCCGCGCTCGGCGACGCTGGCGAACAAGGCCAAGCAGTCCCTGCTGGGCGGTGTTCCGATGTCCTGGATGACCCGGTGGCCGGGCGCGTTCCCGTTGTTCTTCGACCACGCGACGGGCGCCCGGCTCACCGACGTCGACGGCATCGAGTACGTCGACCTGTGCCTCGGTGACACCGGGGCGATGACCGGCCACGGGCTGCCGCAGATTGCCGACGCCATCTCCGATCGGGCTCGCAGCGGCATCACGACCATGCTGCCGTCCGAGGACGCGCTGTGGGTCGGCGAGGAACTGACCCGCCGGTTCGGGCTGCCCAGCTGGCAGATGGCGATGTCGGCCACCGACGCGAACCGGTTCGTGCTCCGGTTCGCCAGGCACCTGACCGGCCGCCCGAGGATCGCGGTCATGGACTGGTGCTACCACGGCACCGTCGACGAGACCCTCGCCGTACTCGATGCGGGACGCGTGGTGCCGCGGCCCGGCGCGCTCGGTCCCCAGGTCGACGTCGCCGTCACGACCGCCGTGGTGCAGTTCAACGACCTCGACGGCCTCGACCGGAGGCTGGCCGAGGGCGACGTCGCCTGCCTGCTGATGGAGCCCGCGCTGACCAACATCGGGATCGTGCTTCCCGACGACGGCTACCTCGACGCTGTCCGCGAGGTCACCCGTCGACACGGTGTCCTCCTGGTCATCGACGAGACCCACACCCTGTGCGCCGGCCCAGGCGGATGTACGGCGGAGTGGGGACTGGAGCCCGACTTCGTGGTGGTCGGCAAGACGATCGGCGGCGGGATCCCGGTCGCGGCGTACGGGATGACGGGCGAGATCGCCGAGCGGTTGTCCGGGCCGATGCTGGACGCCGAGATCGACGTGTCCGGGATCGGCGGAACCCTCACCGGCAACGCCCTCGCGATGAGTGCCGTACGGGCCACTCTCTCGACCTGCCTGCGCGCGGAGGACTTCGCCGTGGCGATGCCGCTGGCCGAGGCCTTCGCCGACGGGGTGGCCAGGGTGATCGCCGACCACGGCCTGCCGTGGCACGTGCAGCGACTCGGCTGCCGGGCGGAGTACTGGTTCTGCCCGCCGCCGCGCAACGGCGCCGACGCGGCCGCTGCGGTCGACGAGGAGCTCGACGGCTTCCTCCACCTGTGGACGCTCAACCGCGGCATCCTGTTGACCCCGTTCCACAACATGGCGCTGTTCTCACCGCACCACGTGCCGGCCGACGTCGACCTGCACACGCAGGTCTTCGCGGACGCACTGGAGGAGCTCACCGGATGATCGACCCGGCTCCCCTGTGGGACTTCGAAGACGCCGCCGGGAGCGAGCAACGGTTCCGCGACGCGGCGAGCGCTGCAGCGGGGGACGACGAACAGGTGCTGCTCACCCAGGTGGCGCGCGCCCTCGGCCTCCAGGAGCGGTACGCCGAGGGTCACGCCCAGCTGGACACACTGACCTCAATGGCACCCGAGGTGCGGACCCGGATCGCCCTGGAACGCGGTCGGCTCCTCCGATCATCGGGGTCGGACGGCGCCCGGTCGGCGTTCGAGGAGGCGGCCGCGATCGCCGCCGATGCAGGCCTCGAGGCCCTGCGGGTCGACGCGCTGCACATGGTCGCGCTGGTCGCCGATCCCACCGACCAGCTCGCGATCAACGAGGAGGCCCTCGCGATCGCCCGTGCGTCCACCGAGTCCCGGGCCAGGGACTGGGACGCTTCGCTGCTGAACAACATCGGGATGGCGCACGCAGACGCGGACGACCTCCCGGCGGCCCTGGAGTCGTTCGAGGAGGCACTCGCCGCCT
Organism: uncultured Actinomycetota bacterium; assembly: GCA_963719255.1. GTDB lineage: Bacteria > Actinomycetota > Actinomycetes > Propionibacteriales > Nocardioidaceae > Nocardioides. The sequence continues at coordinate 262,690 of CAVRBN010000028.1, forward strand.
GTGAGCGGATCGGCGATGCCTTCCGGACCAGGGTCGCGAAGTGGATGGTCGCCTGGACGCTGCGCCGCCTGGACCGTCCCGCCGAGGCACTGGAGATGCAGCGGGCGCTGAAGGCGGAACTGGAGGCCGCGGGTGAGACCGATCCGTTACGTCGACGAGGAGCTCGCCCTCCTGGGGCACACCTGACGCTTGCGGGCGTGCGCAGTCGGACCTAACGTCGTGGTTATGGACTGGTCCGTGGCCGCGGGTGTGCTCTGGGTCTTGGGCGTCACCGTCGCCATGGCGTGTTTCATCGGTGCGCTGGTGTACCGCCGCCGGGTGCTCGCAGTTGCGGTCGGCACCGGGCGGCGGCTCCACGTCGTACCTCAAGCGCCGCCGACGCCCCTGGGCCGACCGATCGAACGGATCGCTGCCGACGCGCGGCGGCTCCGGGTCCAGCTCAGCCAGGTCCAGCCCGGGCTTCCCGCCGCCCGCCTCGCGGGCTGGCGCCAGGCGTACGAAGACGTACTGATCGAGGGGTGTCGGGCCCTGGGCTTCGAGGACCGGTTGAGCGACCTGCCGCCCGGCACCGAGCGGGAAGCCGAGCGGCTGCGGGTCGAATTCCTGCTGGAAGACGCCGGCTTCAGGTTGGACAACGCCAGCTGAGAGCCCTCAGGCGCGTCGCCGGTAGGTCAGGTCTGTGATCTGGCGTCCCTTGGCAAGGCCCTTGCGCTCGAACTTCGTGACCGGGCGTTGGTCCCAGCGCTCGACCACGCCACCGACGAGCATCGGCTCGGCGTCGAGCACCCGCACCATCTGGTCGGCGTAGTCGGCCCAGTCCGTGGCCAGCCGCCAGAGCGCGCCGATCCTCAGCCGGGTCGCAACCAGGTGCGCGAAATCCGGGGTGACAAGCCGACGCTTCTGGTGCCGTGACCTTGTGCCACGGGTCGGGGAAGAACGTCCACAGCCCGGCCAGCTCCTCGGCGCCGACGAGGTGCTCCATCGACCACACTGCGTCGATGCTCATCAGGCGGACGTTGGTCAGCCCGGCCGGGCCGATCCGGGCCAGCGCGTCTCCGACGCCGGGACGCCACACCTCGAACGCCACGATGTTGTACGCCGGGTGGGCGGCCGCCAGCGCCTCGGTGGCCTCTCCGATTCCCGATCCGATCTCGAGGACCAGCGGCGCATCCCGGTCGAAGCAGGCCGCGAGCGAGAACCCGGGCTGGTCGGCCGCCTCATCGGGGATCCACAGCTGGTCGGCGTAGCTCGTCCCAGGCCCGCTGCTGCCTCGGCGTGAACCTGCTCCCCCGCCGCGAGTACGTCAGCACCTCGCGCATCCGCCGGCCGTCCTCGGTCAGCTTGTGGTGCGGCCGGGCCGGCCGGACTCCGTCGGGTTTGCTCACGGCTCCATCTTTGCTGGTGGTTGGGTAAGTCTTCTGTGGTTCAGGTTCAGACAAACCCTCTGTGGTTCAGGTTCAGACAAACCCTCTGTGGTTCGTCCCATGCCCTCTGGGTGCGCCGGCGGGCAAGGATCGCCGACCCCGTCCCGCGCACCGCGATAGGCACCGGGCGCTTAGCCACAGAGCGGGTTGCTCGAACCGCAACCACTCGCAGTCCCAGCCTGCGGATCGAGCCCGAAAAACAGGACCCCCCGAGCCCTGGGGGCTCGGGGGGTCCTGTTTGTCAGTGCGTCACTTCGTGATCTTGGTGACCCGGCCGGCGCCGACGGTGCGGCCACCTTCGCGGATGGCGAAGCGCAGGCCCTCGTCCATGGCGATCGGCTGGATCAGCTCGACCGACATCTCGGTGTTGTCACCGGGCATGACCATCTCGGTGCCCTCGGGGAGGGTCACCACGCCGGTCACGTCGGTGGTGCGGAAGTAGAACTGCGGACGGTAGTTGTTGAAGAACGGCGTGTGACGGCCGCCTTCTTCCTTCGAGAGGATGTAGACGTTCGCGTCGAAGTTCGTGTGCGGGGTGGTGGTGCCCGGCTTGATGACGACCATGCCGCGCTCGACGTCCTCGCGCTTGGTGCCACGAAGCAGCAGCCCGACGTTCTCGCCCGCCTGGCCCTCGTCGAGGAGCTTGCGGAACATCTCGACGCCGGTGACCGTCGACTTCTGCGACTTCTCGCGGATGCCGATGATCTCGACCTCTTCGTTGACCTTGACGATGCCGCGCTCGATCCGGCCGGTGATGACGGTGCCACGACCGGTGATCGTGAAGACGTCCTCGACGGGCATCAGGAAGGGCTTCTCGGTCTCGCGCACGGGCTGCGGGATGTGCTCGTCCACAGCGACCATGAGCTCGAGGATCGAGTCGCCCCACTTCTCGTCGCCCTGGAGGGCGGGGAAGGCGGCAACGCGGACGACGGGGATGTCGTCACCGGCGTACTCGTACTCGGAGAGGAGCTCGCGCACCTCCATCTCGACAAGCTCGATGAGCTCCTCGTCGTCGACCATGTCGCACTTGTTGAGCGCCACGACCAGGGCGGGCACGCCGACCTGGCGGGCGAGCAGCACGTGCTCGCGGGTCTGCGGCATCGGGCCGTCGGTGGCGGCGACCACGAGGATCGCGCCGTCCATCTGGGCCGCGCCGGTGATCATGTTCTTGATGTAGTCGGCGTGACCAGGGCAGTCCACGTGGGCGTAGTGACGCGACTCGGTCTGGTACTCGACGTGCGCGATCGAGATCGTGATGCCGCGCTGGCGCTCTTCGGGCGCCTTGTCGATCTGGTCGAATGCCGAAGCCTCATTGAGGTTCGGGAACTTGTCGTGCAGCACCTTGGTGATTGCTGCCGTCAGCGTCGTCTTACCGTGGTCGATGTGACCGATGGTGCCGATGTTGACGTGCGGCTTGGTCCGCTCGAACTTCGCCTTAGCCACTGTGGGCTCCTCCTGTGTGTTTTCTACTCTGACTGACTCGTATGGGACTAGCTGTGTGCCGAGGTTCCGCGATGTTACTCGCCGCGAACCTTCTTGATGATCTCGTCGGCGACGCTCTGGGGAACCTCGGCGTACGAGTCGAACTCCATCGAGTACGACGCCTGACCGGAGGTCTTCGACCTCAGGTCGCCAACGTACCCGAACATCTCTGAAAGCGGCACGAGGGCCGTGACCACCCGGTCGCCGTGACGCTCGTCCATCGCCTGGACCTGACCGCGACGGCTGTTGATGTCGCCGATCACGTCGCCCATGTAGGTCTCGGGCGTGATCACCTCGACCGCGAACATCGGCTCGAGCAGGACCGGCTTGGCCATCCGGGCAGCCTCCTTGAAGGCGGCGTTTCCGGCGATCTTGAAGGCAAGCTCGGACGAGTCGACGTCGTGGTAGGCGCCGTCCTCGAGCGTGAACCTCACGTCGACCATCGGGTAGCCGGCGAGCACGCCGAACTCCATCGCGGCCTGGCCGCCCTGATCCACCGAGGGGATGTACTCGCGCGGCACGCGGCCACCCGACACGTTGTTGACGAACTCGTAGCCGGCGCCGACTCCGGTCTCGGGGTCGATGTTGGGACCGAGCGAGATGACGACCTTCGCGAACTGACCCGAGCCACCGGTCTGCTTCTTGTGGGTGTAGCTGTGGCTCTTGATCTCGCGGCGGAGGGTCTCCCGGTAGGCGACCTGCGGCTTGCCCACCGTCGCCTCGACCCGGAACTCACGCTTCATCCGGTCCACCAGGATCTCGAGGTGGAGCTCGCCCATGCCGGCGATGATCGTCTGGCCGGTCTCCTCGTCGGACTTGACCGTGAAGGTCGGGTCCTCGTCGGAGAGCCGCTGGATCGCGATGCCCAGCTTCTCCTGGTCGCTCTTGGTCTTGGGCTCGATCGCGACCTCGATCACCGGAGCCGGGAAGCTCATCGACTCGAGTACGACGGGGTTCTGGATGTCGGACAGGGTGTGACCGGTCTTGGTCTCCTTCAGCCCCATCACGGCCACGATCTGGCCGGCGCCGACCGACGCGATCTCCTCACGCTTGTTGGCGTGCATCTGGTAGACCTTGCCGATCCGCTCCTTGCGGCCGGTGACCGAGTTGAGCACGTTCGCGCCTGCCGTGAGCTTGCCGGAGTAGACGCGGACATAGATCAGCTTGCCGAGGTGCGGGTCGGACGCGATCTTGTAGGCGAGGCCGGAGAACGGCTCGTCGTCGGACGGCTGACGCTCGATGTGGGCGTCCTCGTCGTTGACCGCGTGACCCTTGATGGCGTCGATGTCGAGCGGGGACGGCAGGTAGCGCACCACCGCGTCGAGCAGGGGCTGGACGCCCTTGTTCTTGAACGCGGTTCCGCAGAGGACCGGGTTGATCTTGTCGGCCAGGGTGGCGCGACGGATGGCCGCCTCGAGCTCCGGAACGGCGAACTCGCCCTCGTCGAGGTACTTCTCCATGACCTCGTCGTCGGCCTCGGAGAGGGTCTCGAGCAGCTTCTCGCGCCACTCGTTGGCCTGGTCGACCATCCCGGCCGGGATCTCCTCGACCTCGTAGTCCTCGCCGATCTGGGTCTCGCCGCGCCAGACGAGCGCGCGCATGCCGACCAGGTCGACGACGCCGATGAAGTCGCCCTCGGCGCCGATCGGGAGCTGAAGGACCAGCGGGGTGGAGTTGAGGCGCTCGACCATCATGTCGACGCAGCGGAAGAAGTCCGCGCCCGTGCGGTCGAGCTTGTTGACGAAGCACATCCGGGGCACGGAGTACTTGTTCGCCTGGCGCCAGACCGTCATCGTCTGCGGCTCGACGCCCGCAACCCCGTCGAAAACCGCGACCGCGCCGTCGAGGACGCGGAGCGAACGCTCCACCTCGGCGGTGAAGTCGACGTGACCAGGCGTGTCGATGATGTTGATCTGGTGGTCCTTCCACCAGCAGGTCGTCGCGGCCGACGTGATCGTGATGCCGCGCTCCTGCTCCTGCTCCATCCAGTCCATCGTGGCTGCGCCCTCGTGGACCTCACCGATCTTGTAGGTGATGCCGGTGTAGAAGAGGATGCGCTCGGTGGTCGTGGTCTTGCCGGCGTCGATGTGCGCCATGATGCCGATGTTGCGGACCTGGTTGAGGTCGGTCGTGATGTCGACAGCCACTGAAGTGATGTCTCCTCGGAAGTCTGAATATGTCTGGTGGGCGGACTACCAGCGGTAGTGCGCGAAGGCCTTGTTGGACTCGGCCATCTTGTGCGTGTCCTCGCGCTTCTTCACCGCAGCCCCGAGACCGTTGCTGGCGTCGAGGATCTCGTTCATCAGACGCTCGGCCATGGTCTTCTCGCGGCGGTCCTGGGCGTAGCCCACGAGCCAGCGCAGGGCCAGCGTGGTGCTGCGCCCGGGCTTGACCTCGATCGGGACCTGGTAGGTCGCGCCGCCGACGCGGCGGGACTTGACCTCGATGGCCGGCTTGACGTTGTCGAGGCCTCGCTTCAGGGTGACGACGGGGTCGGTGCCGGTCTTCTCACGGCAGCCCTCGAGCGCGGTGTAGACGATGCGCTGAGCGACCTGCTTCTTGCCGTCCTGCAGGACTTTGCTGACCAGCTGGGAGACGAGCGTCGAGCCGTAGACCGGGTCGACGTCGATCGGACGCTTGGTGGCCGGACCCTTCCGTGGCATTAGCTCTTCTCCTTCTTGGCGCCGTAACGGCTGCGTGCCTGCTTGCGGTTCTTGACACCCTGGGTGTCGAGCGAGCCGCGAATGATCTTGTAGCGAACACCGGGCAGGTCCTTCACACGACCGCCGCGGACGAGCACGATCGAGTGCTCCTGAAGGTTGTGACCGACACCCGGGATGTACGCCGTGACCTCGACGCCGCTGGAGAGGCGCACGCGGGCGACCTTGCGCAGAGCGGAGTTCGGCTTCTTCGGGGTGGTGGTGTAGACGCGGGTGCAGACACCGCGTCGCTGGGGCGAACCCTTGAGGGCAGGCGTCTTGCTCTTCGACACCTTGTCCTGGCGGCCCTTGCGGACCAACTGGTTAATCGTGGGCACCGGGTGGTTCCCCTTCGTTTTGTCTCTCAGTACCTGGCACCTTGCCGAGCACGGTGAATTGCTTGTTGCGTCTGGGTGGTGCTGAGGCAACCACGGCCGCTGCGCGCCCCACGTGGTCGGGCGTTTCACCCTGACACGCACAACCACAGGTCTCGAACCCTGTGGCGGAGGCTGGTTGTGCCGAAAACCGGCGGTCAGGGCCGCTGCTCAACTTCCGGGCACACACAACGGTCTGGTTGTGCCAGACACGACGATTGAGATTACTCGGTCCCTGATCGGGGGTCAAAACGCCCCCGAGCGCGAGCGGGCCGGCCTCAGGCGTCCGACATCTCGTGGTGGGCCCGTGGTGTGCGGGCCCCGAGGTGTCGGCGAGCGAACAGCAGGCTGGCCAGGCTCACCCCGAGGATGGTCATCAGACCGCCGAACAACAGGGTCCAGCGGGCGCCGAACTGCTCGCCGATCCAGCCCACGAGTGGGGCTCCGAGCGGGGTCCCGCCGATGAAGATCATCATGTAGAGCGCCACCACCCGGCCACGCATGCCCTCGTCGGTGTTCAGCTGCATGAACGCGTTGGCCGAGGTGATCATGGTCAGGGCCGTGATGCCGAGCAGCGGCGTCATCAGCGCGAACCAGGTGTACGTCGGCATCAGCCCGGCGACCATCTCCACCGCGCCGAAGAGCAGGGCGGCGCCCACGATCAGCCGGGGCCGGACCCGTACGCGGCGGGCCGCGATCAGCGCGCCGGTGAGGGAACCGACGGCCATGAACGTGCCGAGCAGCCCGTATTCGGCCGGACCCTTGTGGAACACCTGGGTCGCCATCAGGGCCGAGGTCATCTGGAAGTTGAGGCCGAACGTGCCGGTGAAGAACACGATCGCCAGGATCAGCATCAGGTCCGGCCGGCGGCGTACGTAGGAGAGCGCGGCGCGGATCTGGCCGGGTTCGCGGCCGGAGGGCTTGGCGGTGTGCAGCAGCCCTCCGTCCAGGGTGTGCAGGGTGAAGATCGGAGCGGCGTAGCTGACCGCATTGATCAGGATCACCCAGCCAGTGGCGACCACCCCGCCGCCCAGGGCGGCGATCAGGACTCCGGCGACAGCGGGCCCGACGATGCGCGCGGCGTTGAAGCTGGCCGAGTTGAGGCCGACCGCGTTGGTCAGGTCGTCCTTGTCGACGATCTCGGACACGAACGACTGGCGGGCCGGCGCGTCGAAGGCCGAGGCCGTGCCGAGCACCAGGGCGAGCACGTAGACGTGCCAGATCTGGGCCTGCCCGGTGACCGCGAGCAGGCCGAGGACCATGGCGGGTGCTGCCATGCCGACGTTGGTCATCTGCAGCAGGCGACGCTTCGGGATCCGGTCGGCGAGGAGACCGGCGACCGGCGAGAGCAGCAGGAACGGCAGGAACTGGAGGCCGGTCGTGATGCCGATGGCCGCCCCGCTGTTGCCGGTGAGCTGGAGGACCAACCAGTCCTGAGCGACTCGCTGCATCCAGGTGCCGGTGTTGGACACGACGCCGCCGGCGGCGTACCGCCGGTAGTTGGCGTTGGACAGCGAACGGAACGTGGGGCTCAATCGTGGTCCTTCATGCCTGGGCCAGCCGCTCGAGGATGGGTGCGGCCGCACGGAGCACGGCTCGTTCGGCCGGAGTCAGGTCTCGGAGCTTCGTGGAGAGCCACGCGTCTCGGCGGGCCCGGTCGGCAAGGAGCGTCTCCTTGCCGCTGTCCGACAACGCCACGAGGACCTGACGGCCGTCCGTGTCGTGCGGCCGTCTGGCGACGTAGCCGCCCTCCTCGAGGCAGTTGACGGTGCGGGTCATCGACGGCGGCTGGACGTGCTCCTGCTGGGCGAGCTCACCGATCGAGAGCTCCCCGTTGCGGTAGAGGCAGCCGAGGACGGCCATCTGGGCGATGCTGAGCTCGTTGTCGGGGTGTCGCTCGTTGGCGAGACGCCGGCGCAGCCGCATGACCGAGAGCCTGAGCTCCGACGCGAGCCCCGCGTCCGTCTTCGCAGCCTTCTGCACCGTGGGCATGTCCTTAGTCTAGGTCATTACCCTTGCTAAACAAAATGACGAGCATGACCGATCAACGGAACAGGTGCATGCGTCAGGTCGGCGAGATCGGGATCCGGGCCACTTCCTCCGGCACGGCACTCCCGCGTCGAACGACCGTCTCGTCAGCAAGACGTTCTCCACCGTCCATGGCTCGCCGCGGAACGCGTCGAGAGCGTCCAGGACGCTCTGCAGGTACGGCGTGGTCGTGTGCTCTGTGACGGTCGCCACCGCCATCGAGGGCCGGAACTTGCGCCGGTCGACGAAGAAGCCAAGGGGCTCCACGCTCTGGGTCACCCCTTTGGCGACGCTCATCAGTGCGGCCACGTCACCCTCGAGCCCGACCCAGACGGATTGGTCGCCGGGGGTCTCGACTGCCGTCCCACCGGTGAAGCACACCGTGGGACTGGTCCACGTTGCGGCTGCGGCACTGATCACCTCCGCCAACCTCCGGGCGTCACCGGGCGTCACGTTGCCGAACCCGGTGATGGGAAGGTTCATCTGCTCCGCCGAGATGAGCTCGAGCTCGTCCGCGACCGCTTTCGGCGGCTCGATTGCCGGACCAGCTCGGCCGCCAAGGCGCGCACGGAAACCCCGACGCGCCGCGGGCGGCGGCTCGGCGACGGAAGCTATGTCGACCGACCGCACGACGCGAGCGACCGCCACCAGCACCTCGCGTGGCGGAACGATCACGGCATGGAGCAGCATGGGCACAGTCTCCCGTCTGGGACCTCCCTAGCAAAGCAGGCCACGCCCGTCCATAGGCGCAGTGTTTCGCTCTTGATCAAGGCTCGGTACCCAGGCCTGCCCCCGTGATGCCCTCAGCGGCTCAGGTCAGGGACGAGCGGCCAGATTTCGCGCAGTGGTCGGCTCGGCGGTGACCACCCGGTCGCGACCGGCGGCCTTGGCGGCGTACAGGGCGCTGTCGGCCCGAGCCACGAGTTCGTCGGAGGTCTCGTCGCCGTCCCAGGCCGCGACGCCACCGGAGAACGTCTGGCCGCCCGGGGTGACGGCTCGCAGCCGCGACAACACCTCGGTCGCCTGGTCGGCGCTCGACTCGTGGAAGAGCAGGATGAACTCCTCCCCGCCGTAGCGAGCGAGCCCGTCCACGGCACGCATCTGCTCCAGCCAGGCCGCGGCTGCGCCCTTGAGGAGCCGATCTCCTGCCGGGTGCCCGAACGCGTCATTGAAGGCCTTGAAGTGGTCGAGGTCGATCATCGCGACGCTCAGCGGCACGAGGTCCCGGCGGGCTCGTTCGATCGAGCTGGTGAGGTCCGAATCCCAGGCGCGGCGGTTGGGCAATCCCGTCAGGTCGTCCACGCGGGCGAGCTCGCGCAGGTTGATGGCTTGGGCCTCCACCTGCCGCAACAGCTGGGCCATCCGGGTGACGACGAGCAGGAACAGGGCGGTGGCGCAGACGCCGATCGCGACGCCGTCGGTGACGTGACCCCTGAATGCCTCCAGCGAGCAACACGCAAGGGGCGATCAACGAGGCGAGCGTGAGCAGCGCCAGCTGGAACGGGCTGAGCCGGGGAGCCGCCTTCAGGGCCTGTTCGCCCACCTCGCGGACGGACGGATGCAGCGCGGCCGCGCCGAACAACGCGTAGGCGACGAGGAAGGTCATGTCCAGAAGGTGCGAGGCGGCGTTGCCGGGCTCCCACGCGAGCTGGGAGGTCATCGCCCACCCGATGTCTCCGACCAGGAACGCCATCACGGAGCTCACCATCAGGAAGTACGACGGGCTGCGGTCGCCTGCCCCGACCAGCAGCCGCACCAGCATCGCGAGGACCACCACGTCGGCCACCGGGTAGGCGATGATCAGCAGCGTGCGCGAGCCGGGTGTCTGTCTCCGCGATTGCCGCTGGATGGATGAGATACACCCAGCAGAGCAGACCGAGTCCGGTGGAGATGGTGGTGGAGTCCACCAGGGTGGCCCAGTCGCGACCCGCGCTGCGGCGACGGATGATCAACGCCAGACCGATGAAGACCCCCGGATAGAGCGCGAGCCAGAACACGTCCGCCATGGACGGGTACGGGCGGGTCGGCCACGTTCCAGGACAGGTACGCCTCAACCAGGATGCCGGAGGCGTTGAGGAACACCCCGCCGGCGAACAGGTACCAGGGCAACGGGGCAGCCACCTTGTTGCGGCGTACGCCGAAAACGATGGACTGCGGCCGCGACCCAGCCAATCCCGACCTTGATCACGGTCTGCGTCCACGTGTCGCCCGGGATGAAGAAGAAGGCAGCGACCGCGCCGAGAACGAGCGTCAGGTAGGTCTTCCACACCGTGTTCATCTCAACCCGCCGTGATCGGTGGCACAGAGCGCAGGGCATTCGTGAACGCGACGGCGGCCGGCGGCCTTCGGGAGAGCAGCATGGTCGAATACCTCGAAAGAGCGGTGGAGGGGACAGGTGGTGGAATCAGCATCGCAGGATTCCTTCCGCAACCGGCCGTTATCACACAATTGCCCGGACATATTTCCGTGGCGGAATAGGCGCGATCGCCTTTCCGGAGGGCCGGACTATTCAGGCCACGAGCGCGTGGCGGCATTAACACGTAGTTATCCGCGGCGCTGCCGCATCGTCGGCAAATGAGAATAAGAGGGCGGTGTGTGCGGGGGGACACCGCCCTCTTTGTGGCTGTTGGTCCTCGGGGGGAGGGCGCCAATGCACTTGTTCTCAGTAGTCTCATCGGTCGTCCGGACCGACACCTTTAGCCCACCGCGAACATTTCTCATCCGGACGCCCAGAGCCGGGATGACCGCAGCTCAGTCCCTGGGGATCGCAGCCAGTGCGGCGCGCGGATCGGCGCGGTAGCGCAGGATCAGTTCGCGGGTCGCCTCGTCGATGCGCTCATGGAGCGCAAGGCGGTAGGCGGACAGCTTGTGTTCGGCCGCCTCGAGCCGCTCGAGGGCGTTCGCCACCTGCAGGTCGTTGAGGGGGTCGACGTCGGTGGCCCACATCTCCGAGAGCTCCGGGAGGTCAGGAAGCGGATCCGCCACCTTGAACTGAACCAGCGCCCGCCGGGTCAGACCCGTGCCCGTGTCGCCCAGCACCTTGACGAGGTCGTCGAAGCTGAGCGTGCTGTGCGTGTTCGCCTGGGCCTGGAGAACGTCCATCCGTGCCTGCGCGAGCCGACGCCAGTAGGACACCTTGTCTTCCTCGGCGCCCAGCTCCGCCCGGTAGTCGCGCAGCTGCTTGAGGTTCAGCGCGGCAAGGTCCTCAGACGGCAGCGTCGACGTGACGCTGCGACGACGGTGGTGGGCGCCCGACTCGTCCACGCTCGCTCGGGTCGTCACCTGGCTGCCTCGGCGACGGCTGGCAGGCGCGCGCGCAAGCGTCTGCTCTGGGCGTCCTGGTGATGTCGGTTCGGGGCACCCATTCGACGGTACGGCAGTGCGACGCTCGGGGTGCCCGAATGGTGATGATGGTGGCCCCGGCGGCCAGGACGGTCCGGCAACCCGAGTCGTCAGAAGTCGGAGACGGCGAGCTTGTGACGCAAGGTCATGGTGGCCCGGCTGTGCAGCTGGCTGACCCGCGACTCGCTGACCGTGAGCACCTGACCGATCTCGGCAAGCGTGAGGCGATCCCAGTAATAGAGGGCGATGACGACCTGATCGCGCTCCGGCAGCTCGCGCACGGCTGACAGGAACCCCGCGGGTATGCCGTCATCGGCGCCCGGCAGGTCGGCTGTCGCCTGCGGAGTCATGTCGGCGTCTCCGATCTCGCTCCCCTCGATGCTGACCGTGCTCGTGTACGAGGTCTGGCTGTGCATGCGCTGGAGCTCCTTGACGGAAACGCCAAGCTCTGCGGCCACCTCGTGGTCCTCGGGGCTGCGTTCCAGCCGGCGTTCCAGGGTTGCCAGCGCGGCGTTGATGTCGCGGAGCTTCTCGCGGATCGAGCGGGGGACCCAGTCCGACGCACGCAGGCCGTCGACGATTGCTCCCCGGATGCGAGGAACGGCGTAGGTCTGGAACTGCAGGCCGCGATCCGGGTCGAACTTGTCGATGGCGTCCATCAGGCCGATGACGCCGTCCGACACCAGGTCGGCCTGCTCGACGAAGTTGGGGAGCCCGGAGCGGACCCGACCGGCGACGAACTTGACCAGGGGCGCGTATTGAACGACCAGGCGGTCGCGCGCGTCCTTTTCACCGTCGTCCTTGAAGGCGCGCCACAACTGCTCGACTGTGCGGCTCGGCATTGCTGCGTCCCTCCAAAAAATCGTGAGGGAGTGTCTGCCTGCCCCCGACGTCGATTCTATCCGGGAAGGCGCAGTTCGGCGGCGGAACAGCCGTCTCCCTCGGTAAAGGTCTGCTTTCGGCCTCAAGTCCCGACGCTCTCGTTCCGATGATCCAGATGCGTCTCTCGTGAACACTGATCCGCAGCGCTCGGGCCGCTGGGACGGCGGAGACGTGTTCAGTGGGCGGTCGGAGTCGGCTCCAACCGGCTCCGCCCGCCACTGGAGACATGTCGACGGACGGATCCGATGACCGACGAAGTCGCCGCGCGCGACGGCCAGACTGACACGGAAATCCAGCCGCACGATGCAGCCGGATGGGCCGAGCCCGCTCTCGGGCGGGCTCAGGACCAGTCTCAGGGTCGGGTCGCCGATCGAAGCGACCCGACCGCAGATTCCATCGTGCTCGCTGCCACCCGGGCGCTGCTCCGCGTGGAAAGCCGGGACGCAGCCGTCGAGGTGCTGCACGCGGCAGTGGTCAGAACTTGGCGGCTGGGTCGTGCCAGCCGACTTGGCCCACGGCGACGCGATCCCGATCGAGGTCTCTCTGGGCATCGGCGAGCCGCAGGTCGTCCGGGGTGGTGGCGCCGCCACGGACCTTCGCTTGGCTCGTCACCTCCCGACCTTGCTCGGAGACACCGTGTGGGTGGCAGCCCGTTGCGATCGCATCGCGCAACAAGTTCTGTACGCGACAGTGGACCCGGTCACCGGCGTGGCGAGCTCGCGGCGAGATCGAGCGTCGCCTCGAATCGGCGTCGGTCGGCGACGTCGTGTGCCTGCTGGACCTCGATGAGTTCAAGAACGTCAACGACACGCTGGGGCACATCGCCGGAGACGACGCACTGCACCTCTTCGGATCCTTGCTGCGCTCGACGATGCGGGACGCCGACTTCGTCGGGCGGTACGGCGGCGACGAGTTCATGGTGATCATGGAGGCAGTGCCGCCGGACGTCGCGCAGATGCGAATGCGGACCCTGACGACTGCCTGGGCATCCGAAGACATCCACCAGAGCACCGTTTCGGTCGGGCTGGCGCCCGTCGATGATCTCGGTGCGAGCGTCGCGCGAAGCGCAGCGGACCGGGCGCTGTACCGCGCCAAGCGGTTGGGCCGAAACCAGGTCGCGGTGGCAACCCCGGACGAGTACGTCTCCCACGAGCGGGTGACTCGGCCGTATCAGCTGAGCCAGTCGGTGATCGGGTCGATACCGAAGTAGACGACGAAAAGGGCGGCAACCACCCAGAGCAGTGGGTGGACCTCGGACGGCTTGCCCCGGACGAGCTTGACGAAGACGTAGGCGAGGAAGCCGGCGCCGATGCCGACGGTGATCGAGTAGGTGAACGGCATCAACACGATCGTGAGGAAAGCCGGGATCGCGATCTCCACGTCGTCCCAGTCGATTCCCTTGACCTGCTGCATCATCAGGAAGCCGACCAGGACGAGCGCGGGTACGGCCGCCTCGCTCGGGATGATGTCGACCAGCGGTGCGAACAGCATGGCCAGCAGGAAGAGCACCCCGGTCACCACCGAGGCCAGTCCGGTGCGGGCGCCTTCGCCGACGCCCGACGCGGACTCGATGTAGGACGTGTTCGACGACACCCCGGCAGCGCCGCCCGCCGCAGCCGCCACCGAGTCGACGATCAGGATCCGTTGGGTGTTGGGCGGCGTACCGTCCTCGTCGAGGAGGCCCGCCTCGGCCCCGATCGCCGTCATCGTCCCCATGGTGTCGAAGAAGTCGGCCAGCATCAGCGTGAAGACCAGCAACAACGCGGACACGACGCCGACGGACTCGAACGAGCCGAAGAGGTTGAACTCGCCGAGCGTGCCGAAGTCCGGCTTGTCCACGATCTTGTCGGGCCATTCCGGCACGTTCAGGCTCCATCCCGTGGGCCCGTCCTGGCTCGACCCGAGGTCTCCGATCGCCTCGACGACGATCGCGACGACGGTGGTGGCGAGGATGGAGATGAGGATGGCGCCTCTGACCTTCCGGACCCAGAGTGCGACGACGAGGACGAGGCCGATCGAGAACACGACGACCGGCCAGCCCTGGAGCGCGCCACCGGGGCCGAGCTGAACCGGCACGGTGGTGCCTGCTGCGTCGGGGATCCGGCGTACGAACCCGGCGTCGACGAACCCGATCAGCGCGATGAACAGACCGATCCCGACCGAGATCGCCACCTTCAGCTGCGCAGGGATGGCATGGAAGACAGCCGTCCTGAACCCGGTCAGAACCAGGACGAGGATGACCAGGCCCTCGAGCACGATCAGGCCCATCGCGTCGGCCCACGTCATCTGGCTCGCGACCGAGAACGCGACGAAGGCATTCAGGCCGAGGCCGGTCGCCAGCGCAAGGGGATAGTTGGCGACCACTCCCATGAGGATCGTCATCACGGCGGCCACCAGCGCCGTCCCGGCGGCGATCGCCGCGAGGTTCGGTGCGTCGCCACCACCGAGGAACTTGCCATCGGCGTCCGTCGCGAAGCCGAGGATCAGCGGGTTGAGGACGATGATGTAGGCCATCGTGAAGAAGGTGACGATCCCGCCCCGAACCTCGCGCTCGACCGTCGAACCGCGCTCGGAGATCTTGAAGAAGCGGTCAAGCGGGCCGGATGCTCGCGACTTGCGGCTCTCGACGTTGGGCACGGGCCGCATCTTGGCAGAGATCGAGGTGACCCGGAAGCCGTAGGTGTTTCGGCATTGCCCGGCGTGGGTTAGCGTTCGAAGCGATGGAATTCCGTGATGACCAGCCGAGCGTCCACGAGATCGGCAACCGTACCTACATCGTGGCCGACGTCGAGCCTCTCGACGTCAACGGCATCTGGACGGTCGAGGTCGGTACGGCGCTGTGGCTGATCGGGTTCCTGGCGCTGCTGCCGTTCTATGACCGGCTCGCCGATGACGGACACACCTGGTGGCTGTGGACCTGTCTGGCGGGCTTCGGGTTGGGCCTGTTCGGCCTGGAGTACTGCCGGCGCCGCAAGAAGGCCCGCGCGTCCAGGAAATGACCAACTGGGCCGAGAGTCAGAAACTCTCGATCTCGTCGCTGGTGAGCGTGTCGAAGACGTGCTCCGCGAGCGGCTCGGGCAGCTGCTTCTTGCCGAGCTGGACCTCGGAATGGGCGCCACAACCATGGTCGAACGAGACGACTCTGCCGTCGTCGTTGGCGTTGCCGTTTGCGCACACGCCGAACATCTCCGCCATCGGGCCGGCCAGCCGGACCAGGAAGCCACACGTCGTGCAGGTGGCGGGAGCCGACTGGGCCAGCGGCGCCTCGGGACCGGCGTCGCCGTCGTACCACCGCTGCGCGGCCAGGTCGCGGCCCTCCAGCGACAGGGTGCGCACTCGGCCGAGATAGAGATCGGCGCTGACCTTCTTGATCTGGGCCTTCTCGTCCGGCGTGAGGTCGTCGTCGCCGAAGGAGTAGGTCGGGACCAGGCGGGGGTCGCCGTCCTCGACGGGAAGCAGGTCGCCCGGTGACAGGTCACCAGGCTGGAGCCGCTGGCTGTAGGGCACCCATTCGGGCGCCACGATCGCCTCCGCGCCCGGGATCAGCACGACCTCGTCGACGGTGGCGTGCTTCTGACGGGTTGCCCTGGTGAGGGTGACCGACCAGCGCCAACCGTGGTAGCCGGGGAGCCGACACTCGAACAGATGGGTGACGACCCGCTCGCCTTCGCCTTCGAAACCCAGGTGGTCGCCGAAGTCGGATGCCCCGGCCTGTTCGAGGAGGGCGGAGCGAGCGACGTCGACAGCCTTCGTCAACGTCGTGTCGGGCTTGGCGGCAGCAACCATCACGAGCCAGAGTCTAGGTCACGTTCGCCGGGCCGGTGTCCGGTACGCAGCAGGTCTTCGGGTCCGGCTTGGCGGTTGCTAAGGCAGGATGGAGACATGTCCGCGCCAGACGCCTCCTCGGCCACCCGGCGAGGAGCAGCGGTGGCGCGATCCACACCCCTCGGAGCTGCCGCCGACCAAGGGGGCCAGGGCGGTCGACGCGGCCCGCACGAGCGCTCGGGTCACCGCGAAGGGGGCCCGGGCAGTGGCCCGGGGCACGGCCCGTTTCAGCACGTTCTCGTTCCGGCAGGCCCGCCGGGCGTCTCATGCGGAGGGCGCGGGCGACTCGGGGCTCAGCCGGCTGATCGAGCTGCATGCGTTCAACGCTGCCGGCGACGCTGCTGTGGCGATCTCGCTCGCCGGCACGTTGTTCTTCCAGGTCCCCAGCGGTGAGGCCCGGGGGCAGGTCGCGCTGTTCCTGGGGCTCACGATGCTTCCGTTCGCGATCGTGGCCCCGCTGATCGGACCGTTCCTCGACCGGTTCAGCCACGGCCGGCGCTGGGCGATCGGCGGCACCATGGCCATCCGGGCCTTTCTGGTCTGGGCCCTCGCGAGCGCCGTCGTCACGGAGTCCAAGTGGATGTTCCCGGCAGCGTTGGGCGTGCTGGTCGCCTCCAAGGCGTACGGCATCACGCGGTCGGCCGCCGTACCCCGGGTGGTGCCGACCAACCTGACGCTCGTCAAGGCCAACGCGCGGATCTCGCTCGCCGGCATCGTCGGTGCCAGCATCTCCGCTCCCATCGCGGGACTGGCGGCGACGATCGGGCCGGAGTGGTCCCTGCGCTACGCGTTCCTGGTGTTCGTGGGCGGGACGATTCTCGCGATCCTGCTCCCCGCGAAGGTGGACGCGAGCCAGGGCGAGGACTCGATGGCGCTGCTGCCGGGCAATACGGGCAAGACCACCAGCCGGCGTCGCTTCGGGATGCCAGCGCAGGTCGCGCACGCGCTCCGGGCCAACTGTGGTCCGCGCTGGTTGTCCGGGTTCCTGACGATGTTCATGGCGTTCCTGTTGCGGGAGAACCCGATCAACGGCCTGAGCACCGGGGTGCTGCTCGGCATCGTGATCGGGGCAGCCGGGCTTGGCAACACCCTTGGCATCGGACTCGGGTCACTGGTCAAGAGGATCAACCCGGCCATCACCGTCGTGGTCGCGCTCGCAGGCGGGGCGGTCATGTCGCTGCTCGCCGCGTTGTTCTACGGAGTCCTCACGGCCGCCTGCCTCGGCCTGGTCGCCGGGCTGTCCCAAGCCCTGGCCAAGCTCAGCCTCGACTCGACGATCCAGGCGCACGTGCCCGAGCGCGTTCAGACCAGCGCCTTCGCCCGCTCCGACACCGTGCTCCAGATGGCCTGGGTGATCGGCGGCTTCGTCGGGATCGCCATGCCGCTCATCCCGAGCCTCGGCCTCGGCGTCGGAGCCGCCGTCCTCGGAGCCTGGCTGGTCCTGGTCCTGGCCAGCGCCAGACGCCCCCGCCCGGCCCCGCAGCAGACCAACCACGAACCACCACTGCCGACAGACCCACCGCAAACGCTGACCCGACAGAACCCCTCCGCAAACGCTGACCACAGACAGAGCCGAGTCGGCGCCAGTTTTCCAAGCGAGCCTCAGCGAGCGCCGCGGAAACTGGCGCCGACTCGGCGAGCCACCCAACCACGGCGAGGCGAAGCCGGGCCGCAGCCACAAGGGGTTGGTCTTAACCGCAACCACGGGCGGGAAACTCACGCCGACTCGGCTCGCCAGCACGGGAAACTCACGCCGACTCGGCTATCAGTCCAGCTCGTCCGCCAAGGCACGCAGGAGCCTGGCGCGACGGGGCCGGCGGTCTTGTGGTCCGGGCCGCTACCGCGTTGCGCCACGGATTCGGACGAACACCTCGAAGGCGCCGTTGGTGTCGCCGGCCACCAGGTTCGACGCATCCGAGCTGAAGGAGACGTACCGGCCCCGCGAACTGATCGCCGGTTCGAAGCTGAAGCTGTTGCCCTGGGCTCCGGTGCTGGACACGCTGACCCGGCGGGTAGTGCCCAGCTTCCGGTCCCGGACGAACACGTCGACGGCGCCTGCGGTGTCACCGGCCACCAGGTTCGACGCATCCGAACGGAACGAGACGTACCGGCCGGCCGAACTGATCGCCGGGTCGCCGCTGCCCCTGTTGCCCTGGGCTCCCGTGCTGGACACGCTGACCCGGCGGGTGGTGCCCAGCTCCCGGTCCCGGACGAACACGTCGGAGGTGTCGTTGGTGTCACCAGGCACCAGGTTCGACGCCGCCGAACCGAACGAGACATACCGGCCTGCCGAACTGATCGCCGGCGCCTCGAAGTCGACGTCGCCGTTGCCTTGGGTTTCGGTGCCGGACAGGCTGACCCTGCCGGTGGTGCCCAACTTCCGGTCCCGGACAAACACGTCCCGGGAGCGGTTCGTGTCACCGGGCACCAGGTTCGACGCCTCCGAAACGAAGGAGACGTACCGGCCATCCGAACTCATCGCCGGCGACCCGAAGCTGACATCGCCGTTGGCCTGGGCTTCGGTGCCGGACACGCTGACCCTGCCGGTGGTGCCCAACTTCCGGTCCCGGACAAACACGTCTCGGGAGCCGTTGGTGTCACCGGGCACCAGGTTCGACGCCTCCGAACCGAAGGCCACGTACCGGCCATCCGCACTGATCGCCGGCGGCCCGAAGTTGACATCGTCGTTGCCCTCGTTTTCGGTGCCGGACACGCTGACCCTGCCTGTGGTGCCCAACTTCCGGTCCCGGACAAACACGTCCTGGGAGCCGTTGGTGTCACCGGGCACCAGGTTCGACGCCTCCGAACCGAAGGCCACGTACCGGCCATCCGCACTGATCGCCGGCCCGGCGCTGCTCGCGTGGCCTTGGGTTTCAGTGCTGGACACGCTGACCCGGCGGGTGATGCCCAACTTCCGGTCCCGGACAAACACGTCGTCGGAGCGGTTGGTGTCACCGGGCACCAGGTTCGTCGCAATCGAAGTGAAGGCGACGTACCGGCCATCGGAACTGATCGTCGGATCAACGCTCACGCCGTTGCCCTGGGCTTCGGTGCTGGACACGCTGACCCGTCTGGTGGTGTCACCGACCGCGGCCGCGGGCCCGCCCAGGCCAGCCACGACAAGGCCCACCACAGCAGCCAGCGACGCTGCGCGAAAGCCTCTCCGTCGAGCACCCCGGAACCTCCACGGCCCCACCCGAACAGATACGGCTCCAGACCCCATGACCCGTCCCTTCAGCCCCTGAACGCCACGCTGGCCCCCAGACCATCTGATGTCAAGAAGGGTCTGCCCTGAGCGTGGGACAAGGTGTTCGAGACCGGAAGCGACCCAACTGCATCCCATGCCGCGAGCTCGGTGACACCGGTTGAGTCCGGGTGCGGGAGTCCGCCGCCGCGGCAGCTGTGGCCCACCTTCTGACAGCCAGAGCACCGTAGAAGCGTTATCGCCGCGCTGTCCGAGCGACGCCCAGGAGGTCACGGGCTCGCTGGACACGGGCCGCAGCCCCCAGGTGGCGGCCCCCGGTGGTCACTGGTCGTCAGCGTCTCCTGCGCCGTCGCCTTCTGTACCCAGCACGGTGAAGTCCTTGTCGAGGTGGACGTCGACCTGCGTGCCGTCGTCCATGGTCACCTCGACCTCGTAGTACCCCTCCTCGTCACCCACTTCCGTCTCGGTAACCTCGCCGCCGCCCGTGCGCTCGAGAGCGGCGTCCGACGCCTTCTGGAGGGCGTTGCCGGTGATCGGGGTGTCGGTGCCGTCGTCGTCGATGACGCCGGCTGCCACGGCGGCCCCGGCGCCCCCGAGCACGACGGCGGCGGCCGCTCCGGCGGCCAAAGCCTTGGATCGTGTGCGCATGGTTTCGATCCCTCCCTTGCCTGGATTGTCGGCTCCCAGTCTGCGCCGCAGATGCTGAAGCCACGCTGAAGGATCCGGACTCCGGGTCGTTCAGGTGGCGTGCCTCCCGCGTTCAGGGCCCCTTCAGCATCCAGCGCCCACGATGCAAGGACGCAGCGGCCCTATCGAGGAGGAGTCATGACCCACACGAAGATCAAGCCCCGACGACTACACGTGACCGCGGCGATCCTGCCGCTGCTCCTGCCCTTGGCGGCGTGCAGCGGCGACAGCGGATCCGGTGGCAGCCAGGACTCGACCACACCGGCGGCACCGAGACCGAGCACACCCGCGCTCCCGACCGGGAGTGCACCAGTGCACCTCGATCCGGCCGACTTCACGGCCGGATCGGACCACCCCTACTTCCCCCTCAAGCCCGGGACCCAGTGGACGGTTCCGAGAGATTGACGAGAAGGGGACGGTGGTCAACGTAGTGGTAACGGTCTCCTCCGAGACCCGCCAGATCACCAACGGCATCGAGGCCGCCGTGGTCCGCGACACCGTGACCGAGGACGGCGGGGTGGTCGAGGACACCCTCGACTGGTACGCCCAGGATGCGGACGGAAACGTGTGGTACCTCGGCGAGGACACAGCGGAGTTCGAGAACCGGAAGCTGACCAGCCGCGAGGGTGCGTGGGAGGCCGGCGTCGACGGCGCGCTGCCCGGCATCATCATGCCCGCGAACCCGGCCGTTGGGATGAGCTACCGACAGGAGTACTACGAGGGCAAGGCCGAGGACAACGGCGAAGTGCTGGCCCTGGACCAGCAGGCCGAGGTGACGGCTGGCCACTTCGGCGACGTACTGATGACCGCGGACACGATCGCCCTTGAACCCGACATCCTCGAGTACAAGCTGTACGCCCCGGGCGTGGGACTCGTGATGGCGCTCGGCATCTCGGGTGGCGGCGGCCGCGAGGAACTCGCGTCGACCAAGATGGTGAACCCCGCGGAGGCGCGCGCCGCCGGCACAACTCCGCTGGGCCAGCCCTATTAGCAGACACTTGACCGCTGAAACTCTGCGACTGATCTTGAGTTCTCAGGCTGCGTTCCGAGGCGGACGTCGTCGATCCAGTCGCGGACGTGCCAGTCGCTGTTGACCCGACGGTGCACTCTCCCTCTCCCTGCGTGGCCCCGCCGAGCCGCGGGAGCGTGCACATCGTCTCCAAGGCCTCACAAGCGCTGTTGGCGGCGCGACGAAGATCCGGTTCGTCGCCGGGTCGACCGCCATCGCCGTCGGACCTTGGCCGACGAGGATCGGCGCCGCCACGGCGAGCGCCCGGGTGTCGCGACTGGCTCGACGGACATGAGGCTCTGCCTCGAGATCCCGCAGCGCCAATCAACGATCGAGCTTCGCGGTCAGCGAATCTCTAGGTCGGTCGCGGAAGGCTACCTCATCGAGGTGCCTGGACCCTGGCGCCCCGGGGACAAGGTTCGAGACCCGTAGCGACCCAACTGCATGCCATGCCGCGAGCTTGGTGACACCGGTTGAGTCCGGGTAGCGGGAGTCCGCCCGGCGCGGCAGCTGCGGCCCAACCTTCGACGCCCGGAGCACCATGGAAGCGTTTCGCCGCGCCGTTGGAGCGACGCCCAGGAACGCGGCGCCATCGGCGTTTCCCGCTTACCTACTGGTGGACGGACCGCCCCGACCGCGATCGAAGCGAGCCTCAGTGAGCGCCGCGGAAACTGGCGTTCGACTCGG
>CAVRBN010000029.1:0-34407 GCA_963719255.1 uncultured Actinomycetota bacterium
GTGGGCTGAGCACGCGGCAGACCCTGGTGGTGGACCAGGCCGAGGAGGCAGTCACGACCTGTGACGGACCCAACCGAGCGGGAGCGGTACTTCGCGGCGCTGGCCAAGCACGTCGGCGCCGGTGGGGCACTGGTGCTCTCGCTGCGTGCCGACCACCTCGGCGACCTCGCGCCGTACCCGAACATCGCGCGGGTCCTCGAGGACGGCATGTACCTGCTCGGCCCGATGAGCGAGCCGGACCTGCGCAGCGCCATCGAGGGCCCGGCCCGCGCGCCGGCCTGCGGCTCGAGCCGGGTCTGGTCGACCTGCTGGTCCGCGAGGTCGAGGGCGAGCCGGCCGCGCTGCCGCTGCTTTCGCACGCGCTGCGCGAGACCTGGGAGCGTCGCGAGGGCCCAACCTTGACCGTGGCGGGTTACCGGGCCACCGGCGGGATCCGGTCAGCCGTGGCCCAGCGGCCGAGTCGCTGTACGACGCGATGGACGCCGCCCAGCGCCAGCTCCGCACCTGCTGCTGCGGCTGGTCATGCCGACCGAGGACGGCGACCGGTGCGGGCGCGAGTGCCGCGCGCGAAGGTCGCCGCCGACGACGAGCACCAGCGGCTGGTGGAGCAGCTCGTCGAGCCCGGCTGGTGACCATCGACGGGGACACCGTCCAGATCGCCCACGAGGCGCTGGTGCGGGTCTGGCCGCGGCTGCGCGGCTGGCTCGACGACGACGTCGAGGGCCAGCGCCTCTTCCGGCACCTGGCCGGTGCCGCGGACGCCTGGGACGCGATGGGCCGCCCGGACAGCGAGCTCTACCGGGGCGCCCGGCTCGCCCGCGCCGCGGAGTGGCGGGACCGGGCCGACCCGGACCTGAACGACACCGAGGCGGCTTCCTCGACGCCTCCGTCGCCCTCGCCGAGAGGAGTCCGCGCGGCCGAAGCGAGGCTCGCGGAACAGCGGAAGGTCAACCGGCGGTTGCGTGGCTCGCTCGCCGGTGTCGGCGTCCTGCTGGTTCTCACGCTGGTCGCGGGGCTGGTCGCCGTACGATCGGCAGACCGCGCGGCCAGCGAACGCGATCTGGCCGCACACGAGCGGGACCGCGCGGCGCAGGCCGCCACCCTCGCGGACGCTCGCCGCGCCGGAGCCCAGGGGGTGCTGCACGAGGACCTCGCGACCGGCCTGCTGCTCGCCGTGGAGGGGGCCCACGCCGACGACTCCGCCCAGGCCATGGAGAACGTCGGGGCGACACTCACCCGCGCAGGCGCACTGTCCGGCGTACGCGACGTCGGCGAGTCGCTCGGCGCGTCGGGGACGGCCTGGATGCCGTCGGTCTCGGCGGGCGCGGACGGCGACCTGATCGCCGGGAACGTCCTGGGTGACGTCCCGCGGCTCTTTGACGCGACGACCCTGGAGCCGCTGGCATTCCCGGACGCCCCTCAGATCGCGCTCAGCCTGGCCCTGTCCCCGGACGGCAGAAGGCTCGTCGTAGCCACCTCCTACGAGGAGGAGCAGCCGCTGCGCCTGTACGACCTGCCGCGCGGCACCCTGTCGCAGACCCAGCCAGGCGGCATCCCGGCGAATTGGGGCCTGAACAACCTCGGTTCCTACGACGCGGATCCGGGCTTCAGCCGCGACGGCAGCCGCCTGGTCGCCGAGCTTCAGCGCGTCCTGGAAGGGCCCGGGTTCGGCCCCTGGGGACGGACCATGGTCTGGGACCTGGCTGATCCCGGCGTCCCGGTGTTCACTGTTCGGCTTCCGGCGTTTGCCATGTCCTCGCTGAGCCCGGACGGCGACCGCCTCTACGTGGCTACGCGGGGGGAGCGACCGCTTCGTGTCTACGACGTGGCGTCGGGCGACCTGCTGGCCTCGGCGGGCAGCCCGCTCATCGCGCGCCATGGCGTCACGGCGGCGGATCTGTCCCCCGACGGGTCGACGTTCGTCGTCGCCGTACAGAATCGGGTGCACCGCTACCACGCCGACAGCCTGGAGCTGCGCGGGCCGGCGCTGCGGGGTCACGCCGAAGCCGTGCACGACGTGATGTTCTCCCATCGTGGTCGGCTATTGGCAACCGCGTCCGGGGACGGCGACCCTCGTGTGGGACGCGCGCACGGGGGAGCTCCTGCACCGGCACGCCCGGGACACACTGTCGGTCGCCTTCTCCGCCGACGACCGGACCCTGTTCACCTCCGGGGGCGCCGGCCTCCTCCAGGCATGGGACGTCCCCGGCGCCAGCCGGCAGCTCGCGCTCGGGGAGGACGCCCCCGCGGTGGGGAAGGAGCACGCGCTGTCCCTGCTCGCCCCCGACGGGTACACCGTGGCGCGGGTGCGGTCCGGCAGGCTCTGGTTCGAGAGACACCAGGACGGGAACGCGGCTGACCGAGCCCGTCCCGACCCGCGACGAGGACTTCTTCTGGTCGCGGGACTCGCACTGGCTCCTCTCCGTCGGGCTGACCGGCGTCGTTTCCGTCTGGGACGCGTCCGACGGCTCGCTCGCGGCCCGCTGGCGTTTCGAGGGCGACCCTGTCGTCGCCGCCTTCGGCCGGAGGCCCGGTCTGGTCCACGTCTACGACGGTCGCGGGCTGCACACGCTGACCACGGAGTCGCTGCGCCCGGCAAACTCACCGGTCCCCACCGAGGGAGGGCGTCCGTTGGCCCTGGTGGCCCATCCCCTCGACGGGTCGGTGTTCGTCCTCGACTGGGACGGGTCGTTCGTCCGCGTGGATCCGACGAGTGGCGAGGTCATTGCCTCGACACCAGACGGATTCCTCAGTCGCGCGGACGCCACGGGCGTGATCTCGCCCGACGGCAGTCGGATGGCGGTGACCGGCCCTGGCCTCCTGGTGCGCCTGATCGACCTCGACAAGCAGGAGTACGTCGGCACGGACTCGAAGACCCCTTGGGGCCACAGCCCGGCGTACGCACCCGACGGCAGCCAGTTCGCGCTGGTTCAGGGAGAGCGGATCCGCCTCTGGGACGGACGCACCGGGGAGTATGAGGCCAGCCTGCCGCTGCCGAGCCGGGTAGGCACCCACTCGATCACCTACCGAAGCGACAGTTCCGGCCTGGTGATCGCCTCTACCGACGGCCGAACCTGGACCGCGGACACCCGCACGAACACGTGGGTCGCGCGAGCTTGCGCAATCGCCGGTCGCAACCTGACCGACGACGAGTGGAATCAGTTCTTCCCCAGTCGGCCCTACGAGCCAACCTGCCCACAGTGGCCCTCGCCCGGCTAGGACTCTAGGCAGCGCCCGCGCAACAGGTTCCTGCCCGTTCGGGCACGCGGCCGTGCCCGGGGTGGTGCCTGACCGCCGGAGGTACGTCGATCCCGCATCGGC
This sequence comes from uncultured Actinomycetota bacterium, assembly GCA_963719255.1. Taxonomy (GTDB): domain Bacteria; phylum Actinomycetota; class Actinomycetes; order Propionibacteriales; family Nocardioidaceae; genus Nocardioides. The sequence continues at coordinate 3,322 of CAVRBN010000029.1, forward strand.
GACCCTCGAACCATGGGTGGCGCACGCCAGACTGCCGACGCTGCGCGGGCTGCGGTCGGTGACGCTCTCGCGAAGGGCAGACGAAGGGCCGGCGGGGGTCTTCCGGGCCCCGCGGGAGGCGCGCGCGCCCTGATGGCGATGCAGCGCGCCGCGGGCAACTCGGCGGTCAACGCTCTGATGGCCGCGCGGATGAGGTTCCCCGGCGACGAGGCGCGGTCCGACCTCGACGCGGGACTGCGGGAGGTGCGCAAGGACGAGCCGGACGTCGACACGCTCGAGAAGGGGCTGAAGGCGGCGAAGGGGCTCGGCATCCCGGTCGACCTGGAGGGCATCCGGCCGCCGCCGTCCGCGCTGGCGGTCACGACCACCGGGTTCGGGCCGGGCGCGGTGCCGGCGAAGAAGCCGGTGCCGCCCAAGAAGCCGGTCCCGGCCAAGAGCCCGCTCGGCAAGGCGGCCGCGAAGGGGGCCAAGCCGGTCGGGGGTGGCCCGGGTGCGGCACCACCGGCCCCGGCGATCAGTGGTGGCCCGGCGCCGGCGCCGGAGCCGGCCGCCCTGTCCGGCGACCAGCTGCTCCAGCCTCCGGCCAAGCCGCCGGGCGTGGCGCCTGACGGCGACCCGGCGTTCAAGCAGGTCACGAAGAACGTGAAGACGTTCGCCAAGGCCAAGCGGGCGCACCCGCCGGCGGCGTCGAAGGCGAAGGAGGCGCAGGACGCGGCGCTCGCGCCGACCGACGACGTCACCGGCCAGGCCAAGGCGGCGAAGGCCGACTCGATGGACGCCCAACCGGCGGGCACCTTCGACAAGAAGGCGTTCATCGCCTCGGTGAAGGCCGCGATCGAGGCGAAGTCGCCGAAGACGCTGAAGGAGGCCGACAACTACAAGGAGTCCGGCAAGGCGGGCGAGGTCAAGGGCGAGGTCAAGGGTCTGGTGACCCAGGGCAAGGAGGGGCAGGCCAAGGACATCGAGACCGCCACCGCGGCGCCACCGGACCAGTCGAAGGCGGTGGCGAAGCCGGTCACGCCGATGGGCCCGGAGCCGCCGGGGTCGGTCGTGCCGATCCCGGCAGCCGGCGCCGTCCCGAAGCCGGCGCCGCCCGAGCAGCTGAACCTCGAGGCCGGCAAGCAGCGAGGCCAACCAGGAGATGGCCGAGGGCGAGGTCACCGAGGAGCAGCTCGCGGAGTCGGGCGAGCCCGAGTTCGAGCAGGCCGTCGTCGACAAGAAGGAAGCGGCCGCCCACGCCGACACCGCGCCGGGGGAGTTCCGCAAGCAGGAGCAGCAGGTCATCGAGCAGGGCAAGTCCGACGCCGCCGCGGAGACCAAGGAGGGCGTCGCCGGCATGCAGGGCGCCAAGGGCGCCGCGCTGGCGAAGCTGGTCGCGGACAAGGGCAAGACCAAGTCGAAGGACGAGCAGAAGCGCGCCGAGGTCACCGCGAAGGTCCAGTCGATCTTCGACGCCACCGAGGCGGACGTGAAGAAGATCCTCGACGGCATCGACCCCAAGGTGGAGAAGGAGTTCGAGGCGGGCGAGAAGGACGCCCGCGCGAAGTTCGAGAGCTACGTCTCGGCCAAGATGTCGGCGTACAAGAAGGACCGGTACGGCGGCTGGATCGGCGGGTTCCGCTGGCTGCGGGACAAGATCAAGGGGATGCCCGACAAGGTCAACGAGTTCTACGTGGCCGGCCGCGAGCTCTACCTCAAGCAGATGGACCGCACGATCGCCAAGGTCGCCGACATCGTCGGCACCGACCTGAACGCCGCCAAGACGCGGATCGCGACCGGCAAGGGCGAGATCGCGACGTACGTGCAGAGCCTGCCCAAGGACCTGAAGAAGGTCGGCTCCGAGGCGTCGAAGGAGATCGGCGACCGGTTCGAGCAGCTCGAGAGCGAGGTCGACTCCAAGCAGGAGTCGGTGGTCGACACCCTGGCCACGAAGTACGTCGCGGCGCGCAAGGGGCTCGACGAGCGGATCGAGGAGCTGCAGGCCGAGAACAGGGGCCTGGTCGACAAGGTGATCGGCGCGATCAAGGCGATCATCAACACGATCCGCGAGCTCGTCGCGATGCTCAAGAACGTGCTCTCCCGGGTGGCCGGCGTGGTCGGCGAGATCATCAAGGCCCCGGTGGGGTTCCTGGGCAACCTGATCGACGGCATCAAGGGCGGCATCCTCAAGTTCAAGGACAACTTCGTCGACCACCTCCGCAAGGGCCTGATGTGCTGGCTGTTCGGGGCGCTCGCCGAGGGTGGCGTCGAGCTGCCGGAGACCTTCGACCTCAAGGGCATCATCAAGCTGCTGGCGTCGATGTTCGGCCTGACCTGGCGCAACATCCGCAACCGGATCGTCAAGCAGATCGGCGCGAAGGCGATGGACGCCGTCGAGGAGGGCGTCGACATCTTCCAGAAGCTCGCCGGCGGAGGCGTCGGCGCGCTGTGGGAGATGCTGCTGGAGAAGCTCGGCGACATCAAGGAGATGATCCTCGACCAGGTCAAGGACTTCGTGCTCACCAAGATCATCACCGCCGGCATCACCTGGCTGATCGGCCTGCTCAACCCGGCGGCCGCGTTCATCAAGGCCTGCAAGCTGATCTACGACGTCGTGATGTTCTTCGTGAACAACGCCAGCCGGATCGCGAAGTTCGTCAACACGATCCTCGACTCCGTCGCCGACATCGTGACGCGGCAACATCAGCGGCGTCGTGGCCAAGATCAAGGACGTCCTGTCCCAGATGGTCCCGATCATCATCGGCTTCCTGGCCAGCGTGATCGGCCTCGGCGGCATCGGCCAGAAGATCCGCGAGATCGTCCAGAAGCTCCAGAAGCCGGTCAACCAGGCCCTCGACTTCGTGATCAAGACCGGCCTCAAGCTCGCCGGCCCGATCATCCGCGGCATCTCCGGCATCAGCAAGAAGGTCAAGGCCAAGATCGCCGCCGGCAAGGCGTACGTGAAGGGCAAGGTCGAGGCCGGGAAGCAGTGGGTCAAGGGAAAGGCTGCGGCGGGAGGCCTGGATGCCCTGCGCAACGCAGCATCTTCCGGGCCTTCGGCCGTCGTCGGCCAAGTTCCGGCATGATGGGGCGCACGCACCACCTGTACGTGGAGAAACCCGGAGCCGAATACCGGATCATGCTCGCCGAGCCAGTCCGCGGCGGAACTGGCATCCACGCGGAGTCGCGCATGCGACCCAGCTTGCGTCGGTGTACAGCAAGCGCCCCAAGGCCCAGGGCAATTCGGGGATGCCACCCACCTGGCGTGATCTTCGAAAGAAGAGTCACGACGGCCGAGGACCGCGATGCGAACCGGCAGAGACCAGTGCTGTCCTGCGAGCGTCCAGAGAGCAAGTGGGAGCACCAGGCCGAAGTTCGACGCGACGACCAAGTCGAGGAACCGGAAGCGGACCGCAGTCAACGAAGTCGAGCGGGAGACCATCAGGCACGGCATGAAGTGCGGTACATCGACCGTGAAGCCGTCACGGGCGCGACCACAAGTACGTACCAGGTGGACGAGCGAGAGCCTCGAGTTTCCGGACTCCCGAAGGATTCCAAGTCCGTGACGAGTATCTGCAAGGGTCGTCAACAAGTCGCCTGACAAGCCGCACCGGGCACAGGTCGTCGACGGACCAGCGCAAGTTGGTGCCTCCTCGGCCCCATGAGCGAGCGAAGGCTGACATCTACGATGTGCCCCGGCATGTCGGCAAGGGATGCCCACTCGTACGCGACCGGCGCTCCCCCGCCGGGCGTCACTTCAGGACGCTAAACGACCCCGGACAGGGATCGGGTCGACGGCACATGAGGACGACATGAGGGACCACGGGACTCTTCCTCACCACGGAACAGCAAGACGAGAGCGGGATGCGAGGACTCCGACAGCTTTCCAGATCAGGGAGTTCCGTGGCCCGGAGATCTGCGGACTCTGAACGTGCGTGAAGACGCTGGCGCACGACGCGACGCGAAGGAGTCGACGAAGAAGTTGGCGACGACGACCCCGAGCCAGGCTCTCAAGGACGTGGGCCACCGGACCTAGTCTTCGGTGAACCGACCGGCCAATGGCGCGTAGCAGCCTTCGATCGGACGCCCGACCCGCACGGTGGTAAGGCCGAGCTCGCAGCCGGTCGGTCGCACGCGGCAGACCCGCAAGGGCGTGCGGCGACCCAGGCAGACCCGCAGATTTACATCGACCGCAACCCAAGCGGGGTTGAAGAAACTCTCGAAAATACTTCTCCACAACCCCCGCTTCAGCCCCGATTCCGGGGCCGGAATGTCGGTGGCTGCTGCTTGGATTGATTCATGTTGGAGACGATGTTGAACGGCAGTCTGGTCGAGGTTTCGGACCTCGACGCGGAGTGGCTGCTCGACTTCGCCGCCGACGCCGAGGTCCGGGAACGCCAGGCCGGCCGGGCCAAGCTGCGGGCCGCGGCGCAGTGGTGTGTGCTGCACCCGGCCACCGCCGAGTCGGGGTTTGTGACCTGGTCCGACACCGGCCTGCCCGGGCCTGTGCCCCGACGGACGAGGCCCTGGGTGGGGAGGGGACGCCGCTGGTGGCGGCGTTCACTCCCGAACCGTTCGCCGCCGCGCTCGGGGTGTCCACCCTGACCGGGTTGCAGTTGTTGGCCGACGCCCTGGACCTCCAACACCGGCTCCCCCGGATCTGGGCCGCGGTCGAGGCGTTGACGGTGGCGCCGTGGAAGGCCCGCAAGATCGCCCAGGCCACCCACCACCTCTCCAAGGCCGGCGCCGCGTCGGTGGACGCGCAGTTGGCGGACCGGATCGGCTCGTGTGGGTGGCGGGCGATCGAGATCGCGGTCGCCCAGGCCATCGCCACCTATGACCCGCACCTGCTGGAGACCCGGGAGAAGCAGGGCAGGGACGCCTGGGGGGTGCGGCTGTTCCACCGCGGGGTCTGCACCGACGGTGGCGACGACTGGGTCGGCACCTCCCATCTGGAGGTCACCGGCGACACCCTCGACCTCACCACCTTTCACGACCTGGTCTGTGAGCAGGCCGCCCAGCTGAAAGCCCTGGGCGACACCGACACCCTCGAGGTCCGCAAGGCCAAGGCCGTCGGGGTGATCGCCAACCGCCAAGCCGCCCTCGACCTCGGCACCCTCCTCGACGGCACACGGCGAGTCACCAGCCGAGCCGGCCCAAGCCGCCGTGCCGCCTGCGGCCAAGACCAAGCTCTACCTCCACCTGTCCCTGACCGACCTGCTCGGCGCTCGAAGGCAGCGAGCGACGGGGCCGGGTTCGGGACCGTGGAGAGGTTCGGGCCGGCCACCATCGCCCGGATCAAGGACTGGGCCGGCCGGTCCCGGGTCACCATCCAACCCGTCCTCGACATGACCCGCACCGACGCCGTCGACGCCCACGACCCGCCCGCCTGGATGCGGGAACTCGTCATCCTGCGCGACCGGCACTGCGTCTTCCCGTGGTGCACCCGGGACGCCAGAGCCTCCGACCTGGACCACATCACCCCCTACGAGGAGAACGGTCCACCCGGCCAGACCCGGCCCGACGCCCTCGCCGCCCTCTGCCGAAGACACCACCGGGCGAAGACCTTCCGGCGATGGCGCTACCACCGCACCCCGTCCGGCAGCTACCAATGGACCGGACCCCAAGGCCAGACCTACCTGGTCACCCCGCACCGGCACCATCCCCATCCCGCCCAACTGAGTCTCGACAAGCTCGACCACCGACACCCGATCACCCGGCCACCACCGGGTGATCCGGCATGCCCTGCGGGGCGGCCGGTGCGGGGCGGCGCGGCGTGCTGCGTCGGCGAAGCGTGAAAGCGACGCGTGGCGGGACGCCTCGAAGCAACCGCGACGGCGCCGCCGACGGTGACGCGTCCCGACGCGGGGAGCCCAGCGCAGCCGACGTGGTACGCCGCACAGCCCCGAACCAACCGCACCCATGAGCCACGGCCCACAGGCGCGAGTGCCACCACCCAGCCACACCACGTACGCCGCACAGCCCCGAAGCAACCGCACCAACGCCAGGCGCTAGCGGACGTTCCGGCAAGCCGCGACGGGATGGCACAGTTGTGCCATGCCTAGCCCAGCCAAGGGACGGAAGTCCTCCAGCGCGCCCACGAAGGGCAAGGGCACGTCCAAGGGCTCCGGCACACCCACGTCCAGGCGGAGACCAGCCCGGCCGAGAGCGGCGTACTCGACCTCCAACGCTGGGCCGGCAACCGCAAGGTCGCGGCGATGCTGACGGTGAGCCGGCAGCCGGCGCCGCCCGACGTGAAGCCGGCGGGACCAGCGACCGACCCGAAGTTCGACAAGACGAGGTTCCAGTCCGACAACGGGCAGTTCGAGTTGGACTACAAGCCGAACGGGCCGATGCCGGTGAAGGGCGACGTGACCGTGACGCTACGGGTGCACATCGACTTCAAGGACTTCACCCGCGCCGACATGCGCAAGGAGCCGTTCCGCTCACACAAGTTCACCCGGGCGCAGCGTGCCGACTTCAAGTGGACGGCCGCCGAGAAGACGAAGTTCGGGGCGGACTTCCAGACGAGCGTGGCCACGGCGTGGAGCAAGAAGCACGAGCTCATGACCAAGGACCCGACGTTCGCCGAGCACCGCGGCGTGGTCGACGTGAAGGTCGAGCTGGTCGACGCCGACAAGGCGCACAACACGATGTCCGCGCTCAAGGTGCCCAAGGGCAAGGCCGGCGAGAAGGCGCCACCCAGGTTCCGCTCGTTCGTCCAGGGCGACACCTCCACGCTGGAGAGCCGGGACGTGTCCGAGACCGAGACGTCGACCGTCCGGGACAAGCCACTGATCGAGCAGATCGGCGGGTTCGCGAACAACAGCTCCGAGCTGACGCCGGACATGGTCACCGCGATCGCGGACGTCGCCGCGATCATCAAGCGGAAGGGCTTCGTGCTCGGAGAGCGGGTCGGCTCGGACGGGAAGAAGCACGACCTGCAGCTGTTCTCGGTCGGGCGGACGACGTCCAAGGGCAGCAGGACCCTCAACACCAAGCTGGGCAAGGAACGTGCGCAGGCGGTGCTCGACAAGCTCAACTCGGAGCTGGGATGGGGGGCGCAGGGCCAGGCGCTGAGTGCGGGTGAGAAGCACACCACCGACGAGGAGAAGTACCGCCGCGCGGACATCCAGATCTCGGACCTGGGCGAGGGCGGCACCCGTGAGGTCACGCAGAACACCGCGGCGCACGAGGCCGGCCACATGTTCGGGCTCGACGACGAGTACCAAGAGGAGGACGCCGACGAGCCGGAGAGCAAGAAGTTCCGGGGCGACAAGCCGGAGCACTACGGCGACGTCGAGGCGCAGCTCGGCACCGACGCGGCCAAGGAGCTCGTCGACCAGGACTCGGGGAGCATCATGTCCGTAGGCTCCGACGTGAAGCGGGGCCACTACGTCCCGTTCCTCAACTCCATCGAGTCGGTGACCAAGAAGGACTGGACAGTGCCATGAGCCAGGGCGCCTATCTCCGCACCCGCTACGAGGACCCGAGGCGCAGCGAGGTCCGCGAGCGGGAGTACGGCGAGGACGGCGACGTCTGGGTCGTGGTCAACGGCGAGAAGACGCTGTGGTGCCACTTCGACGAGGCGGCGGTCGCCGCCGCGCGGCAGGCGGTCGCCGACGCTGACCTGGCGACGCTCGAGGACATCGAGGCTCGGGGTCACGACCTGGCGACGATGACCTACGAGTGGAGGGTCGGCGGCACCAGCGGCAGGTTCGTCGACGCGGCGTACCCCGCCGTCCTGCCCGACCGGGTGGACCGGCTCGAGGAGGCGCTGCTCCAGCTCGAGGAGGCCGCCACGGCGGCGAGCACTGACAAGCAGGACTAGCCGGCCGGCTCCTCTTCCTCTTCCTCAGGCGCTGCCTCGCGCTGGACGAAGGAGCCCTGAGCGGTCTCCTCTTCTTCTTCCTCGGGCGCCTCGCCCTCTGCACCGGTGCGTCCTCGTCGACGTCGCGCTGGATCGCCGGGGCAGGCGCAGCGGCGGTCGTGGGCGCGGCTTCAGGTGGCGCCGACATCACGCGCTCGGCGTTGGCGGCAGCATCCCGCTCGAAGCGGTCCGACGGGTCGCTGACCTTGATGCCGCCCGCCGACGGCGTGCCGTCGACCGGCCCGCTGCGCTGCTGTACGACGTGGGTGAGCTCGTGAGCAAGCATGGTCCGTCCGCCGTCGGACGACGGGTCGTACTTGTCGCGCTGGAAGACGATGTTGGAGCCGACGGTGTAGGCGTGTGCGTTGACCGCCTGCGCGGATTCATGGGCGGCGCCGTCGTCGTGCACCCGGACATCGCCGAAGTCGTGGCCGAGCCTGGCCTCCATGTCGGTGCGGGTGTCCTCGTCGAGCGGGCGCCCGCCCGAGGAGATGACGTCGTGGACGGGCGAACGCTCCTCCTCGATCATCGAGGTGACGCCGCCGTTGCCGACAGCGCGTTGGAGCCCGAGCAGGCCCGGGCCACCCAGGACGTCGCTTCGCCCCTCGACCGCGGCGCGCGCCATCCGGTCGGTGACCGGCGCCTCGATCCGCGCGGCCTTGGGGCGCAGGGCGGCTTCTTCAGAGTCATAGCTGTGGTCGCGCATGGCGAAGTCCTTCCGACGATGCGATGCCTTCAGCATCGCACTCGAAGCCGATGCAGGGGAGTGCCCGACTCCCCCGGATTCGCGCAGCGGGAGCTGCCCGATCGGGCAGCGACTCAGCGGTCGCGGGAGGTGGGCGACGAGCCACCGAGCATCGACAGGTAGGTCCCGAACTCGCGCTCCAGAACCAGCCTGCCCAGTTTCCGGTACTCCTGGCCGACGGCCGCGATCACGTCGGCCATGCCGACCGGTTGGCCGGACGCCGCCGCCAGGTAGGCAGCGGTGATGGATGCCGACCGGATGTTGCCACCCGCCAGCTCGAAGGACTCGGCGCAGAACTCGACATCGATGTCCGGGCCGACCGGCAACGGCGGCGCCAGACACTGTCGCCACAGCTGGGCTCGCAGGTCCGGGGTCGGCGCGGGGAAGTCGATGATCGCGTCCAGTCGGCGGGTGAACGCCTCGTCGATGTTGGAACGCAGGTTGGTCGCGAGGATGGCGAGGCCGTCGAACGTCTCCAGGCGCTGCAGAAGGTAGGCGCTCTCGATGTTCGCGTAGCGGTCGTGGGCGTCCCGGACGTCGCTGCGCTTGCCGAAGATGGCGTCGGCCTCGTCGAAGAACAGCACCGCGTTGACTCCGCCGGCTTCGGCGAAGATCCGCTCCAGGTTCTTCTCGGTCTCGCCCACGTACTTGTCGACGACCGTTGCCAGGTTCACGGTGTAGAGGTCCAGGCCGAGGTCGGCGGCGATGACTTCCGCGGACATGGTCTTGCCGGTGCCCGAGTCGCCGGCGAACAAGGCCGTCACGCCACGGCCGCGACCGCCACCGCGGCGCATCCGCCAGTCCACCAGCACGGTGTCGCGATGACGAGCTCGCGCCGACAGCTCCTCCAGCGCCCGACGTACCGACGGAGCGAGCACCAGGTCCGCCCAGCCGACCTCGGGCTCGATCCGCCGGGCGAGCCGCTCCAGGCCCGCGGCGTTCTGCGCTCGCACGCCTCGCCGCAGATCGTCTGCCGTGAGCGAGCCGCCGTTGAGCAGCGCCGACGACTGGGCTGCCCGCACCGCCTTGTCGACCTGTCCCGGTCCGAGCGAGAGATGCGCCCCCAGGGCGTCGGCCCCGAACTCTGCGCCCGCATTCTCCAGATGCCGCTTCAGCAGCGACAGCCCGCTCGCGGGCACCGAGTGCAGGAGCCTCCACGGTCAGCGGTGTGGTTCCGCTCCACCGGGGGTCCCACGTCGCCGCGCCGATGAACAGGACCGGGACGGCCGATCGGGTCAGCCGGTGAACCGCCTCGACGGACGCGTCCGCGAGGACCTCGATCGGTCCCGCCACCAGCCCGGCGCCCCGCAACAGCGCCTCGCGGCCGGCAACGAGAGCGAGACCGACAGGGTCGGGGTCGCGGGCCAGCAAGGACAGGTCGACGACGACCGCCGGCCGTCCGGCGCCTGACAGCGCCGCGACGGCCGTTGCGGCGCCCGTTCCGGCCTCGTGCTCGGTGATGTGCGTCAGCATGACCCCCGCGCCGCAGCCCCAGGGCGAGCCGGTCGGCCAGCGCACTCGGATATCCGTCGACGTCCTCGAGCATGAGTCGCAGCGACGCCTCGGGGATGCTGTCGCCCAGCAGGTGGCCGGCAACCCGGTCCGGCACCCGCAACGATCGGGTGAGGAACGGCCGCTCGACGTCGTCCACGAGGACCAGGCCGTTGTCGATGAGTGGGCCCGTCGCGGCAACCCTGGCCCGGGCGTCCGCGGACATCGGGGATGCGCCGGCCAGCTCCAGGGCCAGGCCGACGTTGGCGCGTCGCCTGGTCACGTCGTCGTTCAGATAGCCGAACAACCGCTCGAACCTGCTGTCGAGGTCGGGGATCAGCGCGATGACGAGCAGTTCGACGTCGAGGTCGGAGAGCTTCGCGTCGCGCGCCAGCTGACGAAGTCGGCTGACCTGGCCGTCGGCCTCGGCCTGATCGGCCTCGCGCTCGACCCGTGCGTGCGACTCGGCATCCGGGTCCGGCCACGGTTCGACGTCACCGAGAAGTCGGTCGACTGTCTCGTCGTTGACATAGAGACCGCGAAACGGGTCGTCCGGGGCCGGGTCGTCGACGCCGACGTCGGTCGACGACCGAGCGCACCCGTCGCTCGACCAGAGCGAGCCGGGCCGCAAGGTAGCCGTCCGGTCCCGGCCGGCTCATCCGGTCCTCTTGCGCGATCGCTTCCGTGCGGGCGGCGACGTCGCTTCGCGGGCCCGGTCGCTCGGCCGGCGCGCCTGCCTCTCGCGGCGGCCAGTCGTCGGCCGTGCCTCCCATCGAGACCCGAGGCGGCTCCGCGACATGAGTGGCGGCTTCGAAGCGGCGACCGGTCCAGGTCGGCGCGCTGACCACCAGGTCGAGGGAGGGTTTCAGCTCGCCTCCCAGCGCGGACCAGACGTCGGCAAAGGACCGGTCTTCCGGGGGCGGGAGGGCCACCGTGACGGGGACGCTCAGGCCGAGCTCTGCCAGCGGCCCGGAGAGCAGGTCGTCGGGGAGCGCCTCATGCCGCAGGAAGCAGGCCAGGAGGGACGAGAGCAGGCGGTGCTCATCCTCGGGACGCTGGGTCCAGGCGGTCACGAGGTACGAGAGCTTGAAGTAGCGCGGAGGGAGGTGCCGAGCGGCAATGCGCTGCTGTGCGTCGTACTCGTTGAGAAGCCCTCGTTCCCGACGACGCAGATCCTCGCGGATGTCGTAGAGGTAGACGTCGATGGTGGGCGCGTTTCGCCGCCCGGCCCATTCCTTCGTCGGGGCGTCGAACACCACCTCGACGTCAGTCGTCCCCGCTGCCTCCCGCTCGATGAGCGCAAGCAGCGCCGAGTCCACCTCATGGATCACCCGACGAGTCTGCCGCCGTCCGGGTACGACGGCGAGCAGGGACCGGTCCAGCCGCCGGGCACGGATGGTTGCCCCTACGGGCAACGCGGAGTGCACTGCATTGTCGGCAGCAGAAGCCTCCTCAGCCGCGGAAGCATCACTAGGCTGTCGTCTGACGAAAGAGAGGGGCTCGTCGTGACCGACCCAGTCCTCCGGATCGAGCCGAGCCAAGTCAGCATCCAGCCCGGTGCCGAGGCGCGCATCATCGTCACGATCTTCAACCCCGGCACGGTCGTCGAGGGCTATGTCATCGACGTTGTCGCCGCCGTCCCGCTCCCCTGGGCGGAGGTGCAGCCACCGACCGTCTCCGTGTATCCGCAGCAGGAGGCCACCGCGGTTGTCGTCTTCTCGCCACCGTCCGGGCCGGGCGCACCGGGGGGCATCTTCCCGTTCGGGGTTCGGGCCCGTTCCCAGATCGAAGGCGGAGGGAGCGCGGTCGCGGAAGGCGACCTGGAGATCGGGGCGGTGTCGGGGCTCCAGGCCAAGCTCACTCCGCTCGCGTCGACGGGCCGCTGGAGCGGCCGACACACCCTGAAGATTCACAACGGCGGCAACGCTCCGGCGCGACTGCGACTGACCCCCGAGAGTCCGGATCAGGCCCTCGGCTTTCTCGTCTCTCCGGAGATCATCGAGGTGCCACTCGGCGGTGAGGCCACCGCGCGGCTGAAGGTGCGCACCCGCCACCCCGTGCTCCGGGGTACGCCGCAGCGGCTGCCGTTCCAGGTGGTCTGCGCGCCCGACCAGCCCGCGCAGCCCATCGGCCAGCATCCGACGATGTCCACGCCGGAACGACCCGTCGTCGACGGGGCCTTCAACCAGAAGCCGATTCTCACGCGGGCGGTCGTCGCGGTCGCCGGCCTCGTGGCAGTCGCCGCAATAGCCGGCATCGCCTACGCACTGCTCAAGTCTGATCCGACCACCTGCCGAGGAGGCCAAGCCGCCCGACGCCCCGACCGGCCTGGCGGTGGTCGCCGACCCCGAGACCCCGGGATTCGTGACGCTGACCTGGGACGATCAGTCAGAGGTGGACAGCTATGTGCTGCTGCAGACGCTTCCGAACTCCGACAGCCAACCCGTCGACCCACCGACCAACGAGCTGAGGCTTCGGGTCGAGACCGCCGACAGAGTACTGCTACCAGCTCGAGGCGGTACGCGAGGGGGCGGCCAACTCCGCGCCCTCGGATCCGCCGGCCTGTGCCACCACGACCGTGCCGCCGGATGCGGCGGAGCCCACCGCCAGCCCGACGATCGACGTCATGCCTCCCGATGGCGGGGGCGAGACGACCCCGCCGACGTCGCCGCCGACCTCGCCCACGCGCTCCCACATCTCCGACGACGTCCATCACGACTCCCGCTGACGAGCCGCTGGAGTTCATCGCGCCACTCGACTTCATCATCGTCGAGGGCAACCCCGACCCCAGGCGGCGGCCCAGACTGCCCGACAGGAGTTCGTTGACCCGGGGATCCCGGCAGAGGTGTTGAGCTCGGAGGCGTGGGTGCTGGAGCCGGCGGCCCGCGGAGCCGGCGTGCATCGTCTACCTGGACGCCGAGACGCGCCGAGGACGCTCAGGCAGCGTGCGACGACGCCGAGGCCCGCCAACCCGAACTGGTCAGCTCCGGCTGCCCGGTCCACCAGGTGGCGCCACTGCCCTAGCGGCCGGCAGCGTGCCGTCGCAGATCGTCAGTCGGGTCGACGTAAGAGGTCGATCCTGCCGATCGCGACGAGATCCTTCGGCGGAGTCGGTCTTGGGAGCGGTACGCCGAGCCCACTGCGATCGTGATGGAGCTCGACCGCGCTCGCCAGTGTCGAAGTCGACCCGCTGAGGACCTGGCTTGTCGTCGAGCTCATCCGTGACGCACTCTCCGTCGAAGGAGACATCGAGACGCCTGGGACGGAACTGACGCTGACGGTCGCCTGCCCGCGCCACGCCCGCCCACACGTCGAGGCCACGAACGCGGGTGGGTTCCTTGAGGACCAGCCGGATCTTCCCGACGTACTCGGCTCGGGTCGCATCCGCCTGGCAGCGACCGTGTCGGAGCGCCATGTCGGTCGCCCAGGCGTCCGCGTCCGCCGAGTCGACGACACCTTCGACGCGTGTACGGGCTCGCAACGGAGTCCGGTGGCACGGCCTCGGCAGTCACGTCGGAGATCACCTCTGTCTCACTCCGGAGGTCGTACCAGCGTTGCTTGGCCCAACCGACCGGGTCGCGACCCACCACGGTCAGGAGCAAGGTAGTCCCGAGAACGGCGACCACGGTGACGATCACGCGCCTCCAGCGGTAGAGCAGGGGAAGACTGCGGCGGTAGTCGCGACGCGCCCTGCGCTCCGCGGGATCGCCGAAGGGCCACCACCCGCCCTTCGAGGGCGAGCTCGTGGTCGTCGGTGCGGCAGACACGAGCTGCGGCGCCGCGGCCGCCAGCGGCGTACCGCACCTGCTGCAGAACCGGCGGGTCGAGTCGTTCTGCTGCCCGCACGATGGGCAGCCTCCGGGTTGGCTCGTCTGGGGAGTTGGAGACCCACTGGCAGGCTGTGGCGTCGGCGCCGCTGGGCCGGCGGCCGTGGGCGGCGGCGGCTGGGCGATGCCTACCGGCGAGGCCGTGCGGTTGCGGCGGTTGCGGCGGTTGCGGAGAGGCGGCTGGACCCTGACCCGGCTCGTCCCAACCGAGGTAGGTGCCGCAGAACACGCAGAATGTCGACCCGGCGGGGTTGCGTTCACCGCAGGCAGCGCACTGGTCTTCCGTCGCCACGGCGTCCTCGATTCGGCTCGGTGCACTCGCCTCAGTATCTCGCTAGCCTGACATGTGTGCAGCGCACATGTGGGATGGGCGGATGACCAGGTGCAGCAGTTGCGGGCACCAGAACGACGACGGGTCCGTCTTCTGCGCCAACTGCAATCACTTCCTCGCCTGGTCGACTCGCAGGTCGCTGAGGGGCAGGCGCGGGGGCAGGCGCGAGGGGAAGGCGCCGACGCAGGCCGAGCGCGGCTCCTGACCCGGAGCCGGCCGCGCCTCGAGCAACCCATCCGCGCCACCGCCGGCCCCCAAGCCGGTCATGCCCACCCGCGCTCCGGAGTCCCGGTCAGGCGTCCCCACCCTGATCTCGGCCATCAACGACAGCGAGGCCCTCGCGGCCGACCGACGTCGCCCCGATCTCATCGAGAGACTCGCCGCACGCCAAGCAGAGGATCGAGTCGAGGTCAGTGACGGTTGCCGTCGTCGGGGAGTTCAAGCGCGGCAAGAGCACGCTGGTGAACGCACTGATCCAGACCTCCGCCTGTCCGGTCGACGCCGACATCGTCACTGCCGTTCCCACTCTGGTGAAGTACGGCGAGAAGCTGGCCGTCACCGCGTATCTGCAACGTCCCGGTGACCCTGAGCCCACCGCGAAACAGGTGGGCATCAAGGACCTGGCGCGTCTGGTGTCCGAGGCGGTGGACGAGGGCGCGAACAACGTCCGCTCGGTCGAGCTTCGGGTACCGCACCGGATCCTCCGCAGCGGCCTGTGCCTGCTGGACACGCCAGGGGTCGGCGGCCTCGACTCGGTCCACGGTCAGGTGACCCTGGCGAGCCTCAACGGTGCTGACGCGTTGCTGTTCGTGACCGACGCGTCACAGGAGCTGACGGCGCCCGAGCTGGAGTTCCTCAAGACGGCCGTCGGCCGGTGCCCGATGGCTGCGGTGGTCGTGACCAAGACCGACCTGTACCTGCACTGGCGCCGGGTGGTCGAGCTCACCCGACAACATGTCACCGACGCGGGGCTGGCTCTCCCGGTGATCCCGGTCTCGTCCTTCCTCAGGCTTCGCGCCGCACGTCAGCCGGATCTGAACTCGGAGAGTGGTTTCGCCCCACTGGTCGAGTTCCTCGGAAAGGACGTCTTCCGCAGCAGCACCGCGAAGGCTGCCGCGACCGTCGCACACGACGTCGACTTCGTGGCCAGCCAGCTGGCGCACGAGTCCGACACGGAACGGATCGTGCTGGCCAGACCCGAGGAAAGCCAGGTCGTGGTCAACAGGCTCGGCCAAGCCAACCAGCGGGCGCGCGCTCTGACCGCTCCTTCGTCGGCGTGGCAGCAGATGCTCGCAGACGGGATCCAGGACCTGGTCGCCGACGTGGAGTACGACCTGCAGGCCCGACTTCGGACGGTTCTTCGCGACGTCGCGAGAGATCATCGACGAGGGAGACCCGCGCGACACCTGGCCCGACACGGAGGCATGGCTGCGCCGCCAGGTTGCGACGGCCGGCGTCGAGAATCGCGACCTGCTTCGGCTGCGGGCCGAGCGCGCTCAGTGACACGGTCTCGCGGCAGTTCAACCTCGATGCGGGAGACGGTGTCGAGCTCGAGCTCGACGACCTCACCCGGGCGCTGTCGGAGCTGGAGCTGGCGTCCGCCTCGACGTTCTCCATGCCCGGGGGACGCCTGGGCTCCCTGATGCTGGTCGCCCGGACCTCGGTGTTCCTTCCGATGATGGCGTTCAGCGTCGTACCGGTGATCGGCTGGGTGATCGCCGCCGCAGGCGCCGCGACCCTCGGCGTCGCCGTGGGCGGCAAGCTGCTGTGGGACGAGGGAAAGCGGCAGCGCAGCTACCGGCAGACCCAAGCCAAGGCAGCGGCCGCGAAGTTCATCGACGAGGTCGCGTTTCAGATGAACAAGGCCACCCGTGACGGTCTCCGGCGTACCCAGCGGCGGCTTCGTGACGAGTTCGCCTCCCGCGCCACCTCGATCCAGGCGTCGACAGGAGCCGCGCTCGAAGCCGCGCGTCGGGCCGCCACGCTCGGTCCCGACGCCCAGGCGGCACGCTCGGCCACGGTCGACGCGGAGGCGCAGCGCCTGGTGGGCATCCGATCGAGCATGCGGGAGCTCGCCGCAAGGGGGGCCGATGGCTGACGACCTCACCCCCCGCATCGTCGCGCTGGCCCAGGAGGCGGCCGCCCACGCAGTGACCGACGAGGCTGCCCGAGAGCTCCGGGAAGTCGCCGGCCGGGTGAACGGCCCGATCCGCCTCGCGATCGCGGGCAAGGTCAAGGCAGGCAAGTCGACGCTGCTCAACGCCATCATCGGCGAAGAGCTGGCGCCGACGGACGCAGGGGAGTGCACGCGGATCGTCACGTGGTACCGCCACTCCGACCGCCCCTTTGCGAAGGTCTTCCCCGTTGAAGGCGACCCCGTGGAGCGTTCCGTACAGTCGAGGTGACGGTGCGTTGGAAGTGGATCTCGGTGGGCTCAGCGCGGAACAGGTCGACCACCTGGAGATCGGCTGGCCCTCGAGCCGGCTCGTGGACCTCGTCCTCATCGACACGCCTGGCATCGCGTCGATCTCGACCGACGTCTCCATGCGGACCCATCGCGTGATGACAGCCGAGGAAGGACACCCGCCCGTCGCCGATGCCGTCATGTATCTGTTGCGCCACACGCACTCCTCCGACGTCCGCTTCCTGGAGTCCTTCCACGACGACGAGGTCGCGCGCGGGACGCCGGTCAACACCGTCGGGGTGCTCTCCCGCGCCGACGAGATCGGGTCGTCCCGCGTCGACGCGATGCAGGTGGCAGATCGCATTGCGCGCCGCTACCAGGCAGAGCCTCGCCTCCACCGGCTCTGCCCGATCGTCATCCCGGTCAACGGACTCCTCGGACACGCCGCAGCGACGCTCAGAGAGGCGGAGTACGCCGACCTGGTGAGAATCGCCCGGGCCTCCGACGAGGAGATCGCCGACGTACTCCTCACCGCCGACCGCTTCGCGGGCAAGCAGACCGGGATCGCGGTGCCGGCGGAACGGCGGGCCCGGCTCCTGGAACGACTCGGGCTCTTCGGCGTCCGACTTTCCGTGGAGCAGATCCGGTCCGGCACCGCGACGAGTTCCGTCGACCTCAGCGCCACGCTCGCTGACGTGAGCGGGCTTCAGCAGCTACGGGGCGTCGTACTGCGGCAGTTCGAGTCTCGGGCTCGCGTCCTCAAGGCGCGTTCGGCTGTCCGGGCCCTTCGAGACGCGTTCGAACGAGGGCTCGTCCGCGACGGGTCCGCCCTGCTACGTCGTCTCGAGGAGATCACTGCGGGCGCCCACGAGTTCGAGGAGGTGCGGGTGCTCTTCCAGCTCCGGGCAGGTGAGCTGCCGCTGACGCCTGCCCAACAGGCCGAGCTCGACCGGCTGATGGGTGGATCCGGAAACGACCCGACGTCCCGGCTCGGGCTCGCTCCTCAGACCTCCCCAGACGACCTGCGGCAGGCAGCCGTTCTCGCGCTGGGGACCTGGCAGAGCCTCGAACGGCATCCGCTGTCCGGACGCGCGACGCAGATCGCTGCGCGAGCAGCCACCCGCACGATCGAAGGCATCCTGGCGGGCTAGACCCCTTCAGATCAGGCCCTCACGCATCGCGTAGGCCACAGCATGGGTGCGGTTGCGCAGCTGCAACCTGGTCGTGAGGTCGTGCAGCACGTTCTTGACCGTGCGTTCGGAGTAGCACATCTGCTCGGCGATCTCTGCCGTGTCGTGCCCTTCGGCCACCAGTCGGAGCACCTCGGTCTCGCGCGGGGTGAGGCCGCTGAACGAGAGCCCGCGCGGGCTGAGCACCTGACGCTGCAACCGGCCGACCTGCTCCAGCAGGCGGCCGAGAAGATCGGGCGGCACCTCGCCCTCGCCTCGCGCGACGCGAGTGATCGTGCGTACCAGCGCGTCCGAGGTGGCGTCGCTGCGGCGCAGCAACCCGCCCACGCCGGCTTCCGCGGCGCTCACGAGGGCCGCGTCATCGATGCTCGAGGCGACCAGCACGATGCGCGGCTTGTTGCCCCGGCACAGCGCCCGCATCACCCGCTGGGTGTCATCGTCGAGCCCGTCGCACACGACGACCGCCACGGCCGCCTCGTCGACCGCCATCTCGTCGACGACGCGCACCTCCGGCTGCATCCGGAGCTGGCTGACGACACCCGCGATCGAGATCGGGTCGGTTCCATAGACGTACGTCGGGATGGGTGTCACGGCTCCTCCTCGGTCAGATCGGTACCTTGCACCAGGTGGCTCAACGAGCGCTCAACAACCGCTCATCCTGACCAGACCACCTGGGCTGGCTGGGAGTGCCCGCCGTGTTGGGCTCCGTGCTGTCCCGATGGTCCCGGTAATGTCCGGGCATGGCCTACCGGCTCGGCGTCGACCTCGGTACGACGTTCACGGCTGCTGCCGTGGATGACGGCTCGGGGCCGACGATGGTCGGGCTGGGGAACCGTGCTCTTCAGGTCCCGTCGGTGTTGTTCCTGCAGCAGGATGGAACGTTCCTTTTCGGGGAGGCGGCTGAGCGTCGGGCGGCGGTTGAGCCGGAACGCGCGGTGCGGGAGTTCAAGCGCAGGCTGGGTGACACGGTGCCGATCCTGGTTGCGGGTCAGCCGTTCTCCGCCTCAGGCGTTGACCGCGAGACTGCTCGGTTGGGTGGTCGAGCGCGTGGTCGAGCGGCAGGGGTCGGCACCGGACGAGGTGGTGTTGACCTATCCCGCGAACTGGGGCGGCTACAAGCGGGAGCTGCTCGACCAGGTGGTCACGCCTGGCAGATCTTCCCGGGGCGGTGACGTGCACCGAGCCCGAGGCCGCCGCCTCGCAGTACACGACGCGGTCTCGCCTGTCGCCTGGCGACCAATTGGTCGTCTATGACCTGGGTGGGGGCACCTTCGACGTGTGCGTCCTGCAGAAGCAGGAGGTCGGCTTCAGGATCCTGGGTTCGCCCGACGGGGTGGAGCATCTGGGCGGCATCGACTTCGACGAAGCCGTCTTCGGACAGGTCCTCGCCGAACTGGGTGATGCCGCTGGCCGAGTTGGATCCCGCGGACCCGCTGGTCACTGCGGGCGTCGCCAGGTTGAGGCGCGAGTGCGTCGAGGCCAAGGAGGCGCTGTCCAACGATGTCGATGCCGTGGTTCCGGTGACGCTGCCGGGGTTGTCCGTCTCGGTGCGGGTGACCAGGACGGACTTCGAGGCATTGATCACCCCGGCGTTGCGGGACACGTTGGCCGCCGTACGGCGGGCGCTGCGGTCGGCCGACACGAGCGCCGACAGCATTGCCGCGGTGGTGTTGGTGGGGGGAAGCTCTCGGATCCCGCTGGTCAGCCACCTGCTTCAGGCCGAGTTCGGTGGGCGGATGGCCATGGACATCCATCCGAAGCACGACATCGCGCTGGGCGCGTTGCGCTACCAGCCGGGCTCCCAGGAGACCGCACCGCTGCCCGCCAGCGACCTGCCGCGGTGGCCGACGCGGGACGCCGCGTCTGGGTCGTCACCGGTCCACGACGCGACCCGGCTGCCGAGACCCCCGTCGCGGCCGATGCCAGCGCGGTTGCGGCCGGGGCAGACGCGACGCAGCAGGTGTCGGCAGCGGACACGGCGCCGATAGCTACCGCACCCCCGGGTTCGAGGCCCCGGTTCCGAGCCCGTTTCGAGCCCGTGGTGGAGGGGCGGCTTGAAGCGGTGGAGGAACGCGCACTCCCGCAGGGCAGCGCTCATCGTCTCCGCAGCCGTGCTCGCGGTGCTCTCGGCGGTGGCAGTGGCCGGCGCCGTCGTCCTGACCGGTGGAGATGACGACGAGGAGCCGACCACCGGAGCCAGCACCACCACCCCGACCGTGACGACATCGGTCGACCTCCAACCGATCACCAGATCCACGGTGATCGTTCCGATCCACACCGACGTCCAACGGAGTCGACCTGTACCTGGTCTACGAGGACGGCGCCCGCCCACTCGTGCACGGGGAGGGGGACCAGCGCTTCCCCTCGCTGTCGCCAGATCTCAAGGTGCTCCAGTTCGCCACCCGGGGTGCCGACGGCAAGTGGACCCAGATGGTGGTCCGCGCCGACGGTGAGCCAGAGGAGATGTTCGATCCTCCGGCTGACCGGCTCTATTGCCCCGGCAGGCTCGCCTGGCCTCGCCGCGCGCACGGTCGAGTGGCGCTGATCTGCGAGACCGGCGAAACGTCGCCGACTTCCACCCCGCCCTTTACAGAGAGTCCCACCGAGGGCCAGACCGAGTTCCCCACCGAGAGCCCGACCGAGAGTCCGACCGAGAGCCCGACCGGAGAGCCCGACCGAGAGTCCGACCGAGACCGAGACGGAGACGGTTCCCCCTCCCACCGACACACCAACGCTGCCCCCGACCAGCCCCGCCGCTGTCGAGAGCAACCCCATTTCTCGGGCTGCGTTCGTGGCTGCCGGTGTCTTGGCTGAGCAGCCCGTCGCCCCACCTATCCAGGCTGTCTTCATGGCGACGGTCGACGAGGACGGGCACGTTGACGGCGGATCGATGGAAGAGGTAGCCGGATTCCCCGACAAAGGACTCGAGCGACCTCAGCTTCACCGGCAACGGGGGCCTGGTGGTCAGCCACGAAGAAGGGTCAGAACCCGGCATCTACTATCTGCCGCCCGGCCGCTCCTCACGGCCCATCCGTCTCACGTCGGGTCCCGACAGTGACTCCATGGGCTCGCCAGTGAAGGGGGACGATCGGGTCGTCTTCACCAGGGACGGTGATCTCTATCTGGTCGCAGCCGACGGGAGGCCGCTGGAGTGCGAGAGCGAGCTCGTCGTCGATGAGGAGACGGACAGAAGTCTGTGCCCGCTCACGGGCGAAGACAAGTTCGACGAAGGTCCGGCTTGGTCGTGGGACGCAGAGTCGATCGCCTTTGTCAGCGCGTCCGAGACCAACCCTCCCGTCCTCAAGCGACTTGAGCTGGCGGATCCGACCGATGTCGTCCCGTTCTCAACCGGCCTGGGTGGGCTGGACATCGACGGCGAACCGAGCTGGGCCAGCCGCTAGCTCGTGGTGGTGGCCGGCACGGGATGTCCTGATCTGGTCCCAGTCCGTCGCCGGTGCGGTGGTCCACGACTCGGCGCGGCGATCGCCTTCCGGGCGCGACAAAGGGCCCGGCCGAATGGTCGGGCCCCTTTGTCGGGTGCGTCGACTTGCGATTGGAGGGCTGCTACGCCGGGACGAAGGAATAGGCGCCGTCCTGCAGGTACAAGTTCGTGAATCCAGCATACGAGTCCATGGACCAGTCCGTCGTGATCGTCTCGCCACAGTCCGGGTAGAAGGTCAGGACTGTCTGCCTGCACGTCCATCCATCCCTCCTCCCACGTCCCGAGTATGGTCGTTGGCCAACGTGTAGCTGCCGTCGGAGTAGATGCTCCACCAGTAGCCCGATTCGTCGCCGTATCCGCCGTTCCACGTGCCGACGAGATCCGTCGGCGCGGAACCGAAACCGCGGGTATCCACCGACGGATCGCAGTCGGTCTGTCGTCGGTCGGTCTGGTCGTCGGTCGGTCGTCGGTCGGTCCTCGGTCGGTTCGTGGTCGGCTCTGGTCGGTCGGTCGTCGGCCTCGGTCGGTCTCGGTCAGTCGGTCGGCTCGGTGGTGGCCGGAGTGGTGACCGTCGGGCTGGGTGGGTCGGGATCGGGGCCAGGGCGCGGCGGGAGCACAGGCTGTGAACGCCGTCAGCGCCGCCGCGGCGACGAAAGCGGCGAGTGCTGCACGGAGGCGGGATGCATCTTTGTTGAAAAATGTTCGGTCGACATGATGGCTCCCTGTGGTCGGATCGTGGACCCAGACCATGACTCGCCTCCGCGTCCCGACGTCATGGGCCCAGGGCCAGTTGTTGCCCGGGACAAATGGCCCGAGGGCTCGCGGTCAGGCGGAGTGAATTGGCAGCCGCGCGCGGACGACGGTGCCGGCTTCCCCGCCGCGAGTGATGGTGCAGACGCCACCCATCTCGCTGGCCCGCTCGCGCATCGAGTTGAGCCCCACGCCGGCGCGGTAGGTGGGCGGAAGGCCGCGTCCGTCATCGGTGACCTCGATCGCGACTTCCTCGTCCCGGGTGAGAAGCACGTGGCAGCGGTGAGCCTCGGCATGCCTGGCCACGTTGGTCATCGCCTCGAGTGCGATCCGGTACGTCGCCACCTCGACAGCCGCCGGCAGGGGCTCCAGGTCGGGCGACGCAAGGACGGTGATCTGCAGTCCTTCTCCGTCCGGCTCGTGCACCGAGAGCGCGTCCGCAAGCTCTCGAATCGACGGCACCAGGCCCAGCTGGTCGAGGACCGGCGGCCTCAGGTCGTCGACGAGTCGGCGAACGTCGTCGATCACCATCTGTTGGGCGCTGACCAGGTCGCTGAGAATCCTGGCAGCGGCGTCGGGGTCGGTCGTGATCAGCTGGTGAGCGACTTCGAGGCGCATCCGGCTCGCCGCCAGCATGGGTCCCAGGCCATCGTGGATGTCTCGCCGGAGACGACGCCGTTCCTCCTCGCGCGTGCTGATGGCTCTCTCCAGCGACCGCTGTAGCCGGCCGGCCAGGAGAACGTTCTCGGCCGCGACACCGACCTGCTGAGCCAGCAGCTCCAAGAGCTTCTGATCGGCCGGGCCGAACGGCTCAGACCGGGCACCCGAGCCCAGAATCAGCCGGCCCACTTCCTGGCCGTGGTTTGTCAGTGACACGGCCTGCGAGTCCGCTTGCGGCTGACCGTACGACTGTGAGTCGGTGAACCCGTCAGGACCGACGATCTCGACCGCCACATAGGGCAGCCGAAGCGCGTGCGCGACAGTCTCCGTGATCGACTCCAGCAGGATCTCCGCCGGCATGTTCGCCTGGAGTCGACCGCCCAGCTGAGAAACCACCTCGTACGGATCGTCACGATCACCAAAGATCAGCCGACTCAATCGGCGCTTGAGACGACCCCGCAGGGTCTGGAAGAAGAGCGCCACGACGAGACCGGTGCCAAGGATGATGTTGAGGGTCGGCGCCGGACCCTCGCCGAACCTGGTCGCGAGTGCGACGCCGACTGCAGCCGGGATGACGATCAGCAGGACCGTGAGAGTTCCGTACACCAACGATCGGCGCAGGAGGATCTGTAGATCGAAGATGCCGTAGCGCAGGACCGCAGCCCCCAGGGCAACAGGCACGGCAAGGAACACGACTGTTTGCACGTCGTAGCGGATCGCAGGTTGCCCGAAGAAGTCGGGGAGCGTCCCCAGCGCGTAGTAGGAGGCAGCGCTGGCGAGCAGCGTGTAGACGACCCATCGCACTCGGCGCCGCTCGGCCTGATCTTCGGTATGGACGTACTGCCACACGATCACCAGGGCCACTGCCACTGGCACGATGCGTGAGGACGCCACCGACACCGCCGTGAAGTACCTGAGGTGGTCCAGTGTTCCGATGTCCCGCCCGGACATCGCGAGCATCCACTCGCCCAGAGCCACGTGCCCGGCGTACAGGACGAAGGGGAAGGCGTAGGCCAGGAGAATCGCTCGCCGTCGGCCGCGGAGGACAGGCACAGGGCGGGGAAACACCAGGGCGAAGTGCAGCACGGCTCCCCAGAGCAACGCGTTAGCGGTGTCGCCCACGACGAAGGGCCACAGTCGTGGGCCGTGGAGGAGATCGATGATCTGGGTGCCGAAGGGCCATGCCGTGGCTCCGTAGGGGAGCAGCACCGCCATGGCGAACAACGCTCGAGCAGCAGAGTCTCGCGGCCTCTGCAGGAAGACGAAAGCCCCGATCGCCCACATGAGGACAACCAACGGAAGCACGAGTGCGTGGTCGCGGAACTGGCTGAGCCAAGGGTAGGTCCCGATCGTCACGGCGACGTCGCACGGGTCAGTCGTCGCCTCGTTGGATCGTGTAGTCGAGTAGCGACCATCGGGCACGTCATGGTTGCCGCTGGCCCACGCCTCCAAGCTCCGGCCGTCGACATCGGTGACCAGATCTCCCTCGCGCAGCGAGGGGTCGCACGTGCGCGTCTCTTGTCGATCTCCGACGCCCCCTGACTTCAGGAGTCCGGCACCTTCGGCGGTCCAGTCCGTTTGGTAGGTCAGCGTCCCGTCACCGGGGCTGGTCCCGCGGGCCAGCACGAGCCAGATCGCGGGAGGAACCACCATGAGCGCGAGCACGAGAACGCCGAGGGCAGTACGCCGACGCCTCATCCGTCGTTCCTCGAGCCCCTGTGCTGCCAGGGAGGCAGGCACCACGATGCGGGGTGAGGTCGAACTCAACGGCTGCTCCCTCGTCCGAGTCCCAGGGAAGTCGGGACACTGCTCCCATGACCGCGGGACTTCCTAGGAGTCAGCATGACGCACATGCGCACAAATGATCTGCCTCAGCACCATGCTCGGCGCGGATTGCCGTGCCTGACTCCCCCAGGAGTCCGGTCGTGAGCGAGGACCTCCATCCCGGCACGTGGTCGTGGACAGTCCGCCGCCAGGCTGGGATGGTGCACAGATGGAACCCATCCGAGTTCTCATCGTCGACGACCATGAGATCTTTCGCACGGGCCTGCGGACGCTGCTCGACGCGCAACCGGACATCGACGTACTCGAAGACGTCGGGTCAGCGGAACGCGCGATCACACTCGCAGCAGACCTCCAGCCGGATGTGATCGTCATGGACATCAACATGCCCGGGATGAGCGGCGTGGACGCCGCACGAGAGATCGTGAAGGTCAGCCCGCACATCGGGGTTCTCGATGCTGACGATGCACGAGGATGATGACTCGGTCTTCGCAGCTCTCAGAGCCGGAGCACGCGGCTACTTGTTGAAGTCCGACACCTCGAAGGAGATCATCGACGCCGTCCGCCTCGGTGGCGGCCCGGCTGTGTTCGGCAGGGGAGTCGCTCAGCGTGTCATCGAATACTTCTCCAGCCCCAGGCTCGAGGCCGCGACGCACATCTTCCCCGAGCTGACCGAACGGGAGCGCGAGATCCTGACGCTGATCGCCGAGGGTGAGAGCAACCCCGCCATCGCCAGGAAGCTGTTCCTCAGCCCGAAGACCGTGCGTAACCATGTCTCCAACATCTTCAGCAAGCTCCAGGTCGCGGATCGAGCGCAAGCCATCGTCCGGGCCCGCAGGGCGGGCTTGACCGACAACTAGGAGCTGAGCGGCGGGGCTGGGCGGTGTCGAAGCCGAGGCGGGCCAGCGACACGTGGCCCAGACCGGCCGGTACTTGTGTGTTCCTGACGGGGGACTAGGTTCGAAGGATGAGCGACCAGCTGCAGCCAGGAGACACGCTCGACGACCGGGGCGTGGACGACATCCTCGACGAAGGCATCTCGCCGCCTGAACGTCCGCGCGGAGTGACAGCAAAGGGGGTCACCGACCGCGAGCAGCTCGAGGGCGAGACGATCGACGAGCGGGTCGCGCAGGAGGAGCCGGAGGTCTGGGCCGACGTCGAAGAGGAGCGGGACGCCGACATCCTCGACGGGCCGGTCGGTGGCGAGGTGGGCGACCAGCGCACGGGACGCCTGCTCGCACCCGACGAAGGCGCCCACGAGGACGTCGACAACGAGCTCTTCGCCGAGGACGAAGGAATCGACGGGGCCGGTGCGAGCGCGGAGGAAGCCGCGATGCACACGATCGAGAACCTGCCGGACTGAGCGGAGTCGCGTCAGCCGACCAGGTACGGGCGGAGCCCCGCCGCAGGCATGAGGAACCAGTGCCCGGAACCGCAGCGGATCTTGACGTGCTCGACGGGACCGTCGGTGCCGTCCAGCGTCGCGCGCCACTCGACGATGCTCGGCCCGTCGCAGTCGGGACAGCACACGTACCCGGCAACCGGGGTGCGGTGGAGCGTTCGGCGGCTGCTGCGGCCGAGGGCTCCGTCTTGATGGTCATGGTGATGCCTCTCTTCTCGGTTCGTTTCCTGGTGGGGTTCAGCTGGCCGGAGCTCGTCGAGGTCGCGTCGGTAGGCGAGCACTCGCGTGGAGGGTGCTCCGCCGTTGCCGAAGTGATCGGCAAGGTCGAGGTCGTACTCGGGCGCCCGGAGGTAGCCGAGGTGTTCGTAGAGCTTCACCGCGGCCGACATGAAGGAGGCGGTGTGGAAGGCGAAGACCGGCGAGCCAGCGGCGCGAGCCAACCGTTCGCACTCGGCGACCAGGGCCCGGCCAACGCCGAGTCCGCGCGCATCCGGGTGGACGGCCAGCCCGCGGCCGCCTGACCAGCCCTTGGGCCAGCCGACGCCCTGCACCGACGCGTCGGTGTAGAAGGCGCCCGATCCGACCGCCCGTCCGTCGGCCTCCGCGATCAGGAGCGTGCCGTGCCGGGCGTGGCGGTCGAGGTCGAGCAGGTCCGCGAGGTACTCGTCGAAGACGTCCTTGGGCAGCGCGTCTGCGAACTGCCCGTACGCGGCCCGCAGCACCGCGTGGATGCTCGGGTGGTCGCTGGGCAGGGCGGGGCGGACGGTGACACGGAGCAAGGTGTTGATTTCCATGCCTTCAGCCTGCGATCGCAGGTGCCTTGCCCTCATTGGCAACCGATACCTAGACGGCCCGCAGAATTGCCTATTTTCTGCCGCTACCGCCTTAGTCGAGCCGAGCACGTGGCGGTGGTCGGGCGTCGTGACGGGCAGTCGGTCGGGGTCGCGCACACGCCGCACCGCCCCGTTCATTGGGCTTCCTGTCCTAGAAGGTGCCCGCAAAGTCGGGACGGCTGCCTCATGCCTTACCGATCGGGTCGCGGCAACCTGTGAGACGAGACACCACGAGGAGAACAACACGTGAGAGGAGGGAATCCGTCATGAACTACTTCACCAAGATGGCCTCGGCAATCGTTGCCGCGCTGATGATCTTGCTGGTCACCAGCAGCACAGCCACAGCACGACCATGCGCCAACTGCACGCCCGAGCCGCCCCCATGCGGACGAGCCTGCCAGCCGTGAATTCCTTCGGGCGAAGGTATCTCGCCGCCTGAACGCTTCGGGGCTGTGCGGTGCGGTTGGTTCGGGGCTGTGCGGTGCGTCGGTCGGGGCTTGCGTGGGGCGTGGTGGCTCACTAGTGCGGTTGGTCCGGGGCTGTGCGGCCTGCGTCGGTGCGGGGCTGTGCGGTGCGGTCGGTGCGGGGCTGTGCGGCGTACCACGTCGGCGGCGCTGGGCTCCCCGCGTCGGGACGCGTCACCGTCGCCTGGTCCGTCGCGGTTGCTTTGAGGCGTCCCGCCACGCGTCGCTTTGACGCTTCGCCGACGCGGCACGCCGCGCCGCCCCGCACCGCCGCCCGCGGGCGCCGGATCACCCGGTGGTGGCCGGGTGACGGTCCGCGGGTCAGTTGGGCGGGATGGGGATGGTGCCGCCCGGGGTGACCAGGTAGGTCTGGCCGTGGGGTCCGGTCCATTGGTAGTTGCCGGACGGGGTGCGGTGGTAGCGCCATCGTCGGAAGGTCTTGGCCCGGTGATGTCGTCGACAGAGGGCGGCGAGGGCGTCGGGTCGGGTTTGGCCCGGTGGGCCGTTCTCCTCATACGGGGTGATGTGGTCCAGGTCGGCAGGCTCTGGCGTCTCGGGTGCACCACGGGAAGACGCAGTGCCGGTCGCGCAGGATCACCAGTTCCCGCATCCAGGCGGGCGGGTCGTGGGCGTCGATGGCGTCGGTGCGGGACATGTCGAGGACGGGTTGGATGGTGACCCGGGACCGGCTAGCCCAGTCCTTGATCCGGGCGATGGTGGCCGGCCCGAACCTCTCCACGCTCCCGAACCCGGCGCTATCTCTCTGGGCCGTCGCTGCCGTCGCTGCCGTCGAGCGCCGAGCAGGTCGGTCAGGGTCAGGTGCAGGTAGAGCTTGGTTTTCGCCAGCGACCGGCCGCCGACCGTCTCCACGGTCTGGACGGCAGCGGCGTCCTCTGTTCCCGGTGAGCCGTCGAGCAGGGTGCCGAGGTCGAGGGCGGCTTGGCGGTTGGCGATCACCCCGACGGCTTTGGCTTTGCGGACATCGAGGGTGTCGGTGTCGCCCGAGGGCTTTGAGTTGGGCGGCCTGGTCACAGACCAGGTCGTGAAAGGTGGTCAGGTCCAAGGTGTCGCCGGTGACCTCCAGATGGGAGGTGCCGACCCAGTCGTCGGCACCGTCGGTGCCGACCCCGCGGTGAAACAGCCGCACCCCCCAGGCGTCCCGGCCGTGCTTCTCCCGGGTCTGGAGCAGGTGCGGGTCATAGGTGGCGATGGCCTGGGCGACCGCGAACTCGATCGCCCGCCACCCACACGAGCTGATCCGGTCCGCGAGCTGGGCGTCCACCGATGCGGCGGCGGCCTGGGAGAGATGGTGGGTGGCCTGGGCGATCTTGCGGGCCTTCCACGGCGCCACCGCCAGCGTTTCGACGGCGGCCCAGAGGCGGGGGAGTCGGTGTTGGAGGTCCAGGGCGTCGGCCAACAACTGCAACCCGGACAGGGTGGACACCCCGAGCGCGGCCGCGAACGGTTCCGGCGTGAACGCGGCCACCAGCGGTGTGCCCTCGCCGCCGAGGGCTGCCTCCTGGTCCGGGCACAAGCCCGGGAGTCCGGTGTCGGACCAGGTCACAAACCCCGACTCGGCAGTCGCTGGGTGCAGCACGCACCACTGTGCGGCCAGGCGTAGGCGGCGGCGTTCTGGCTTTCCAGCATTCGGTTGCGGCCTCGCCGGCCAACGCGAGCAGCCACTCCGCGTCGAGGTCACGAACCTCGATCGGAGCGCCCATCGCGTCGGTTTCGATCATGTGTACAGCCAACCAGACGGCACCGACATTCCGGCCGAATGGGGGCTGAAACGGGGGGGTGTGGAGAAGTTTTTCGAGGAGTTTTCACCCCCGCTTGGGTTGCGGTGGCTCGTGGCGTGGTTGCCGTTTCAGACCAACCCGCTGTGGTTACGGCGGCGCACCCCCTTGCCACCCTGCCCGCGTGCCGACGCGTCGCAAGCCGTCTCCCCCGCTTCGCTCCTCCGGGCGTTTGCGACGAGTCGGCGATACCGGACTCCGTCCGGCGCGGCGATATGCCACAGCTTGCGCGACGTCGAGGTTGGAGCGGACGTCGTCGTTGTCGGCGAGGCCGAGCGAACGCTGGAGCGAGTCGACGCTGCGGTCGATCTCGCCGATATCGATGAGTACGGCGCCCAGGGCCGCCCACCCGGGAGCAAAAGCTGGCGCGATCCCGATCACGAACTCCAGGGACTCCAGGGCCTCTTCGAGGCGGCCGCCCTCATGGTGCAGCTGAGGCGGCCAGGCAGAGCAGCGGTGCGATCACCGCTCCGTTCTGGGCCGGTTTGGTGCGGATCGCCTTGCTGCACCACGTCGCCTGGTCGGTCAACTCGATCTGGAACCAAGCCGGTACTAGGAACCGAGCCGGTACTTGGAACCGAGCAGTCAGCCGGTGCCGGACTCGGGAGCGACGAAGATGAAACACACGTTGCTCCACTGCGCGGTCAGCCTGCCCCGGGACGCGGCGGCGAATCCACGGATACCCAGATTGACCGGACCGCCCAGTCGCCGAACTTCTTCAGGTAGTAGTTCGTCGCGTAGGAATCCTCGACCTTCACCCCGGATCGGTCCGCCCAACTGCGCAAGCCAGCGGCCGAGACCACATCGTCGTACACGGTCGGGTACGGCGCATGGCCGGGCTTTCCGGCGTCCGGGTACCGCTCGACGTATTTCTTGAACCACACATGGGTGATGTGCGGGGTGTGCTTCGCCATCCACCCGAAGACCGAGCCCCCGTCCGGGACCCGCAGGATCAGCCGACCGCCCGGCCGGAGGGCGGCGAGCATCCGATCGAGGACCTGCTCCGCGCCTTCCACGTGTTCCAGGACGTACGAGCAGTACACGACGTCGAACTCGCCGGCCGGTAGCTCGACGTCCCGGAGATCGCCGACGATCGCGGTCTGCAGGTCCTTGACGGTCTCCTGACGGATTCGCATTGCCTCGGCATCGGTGTCGACGCCGGTGATGTGCAGGTCGAGACCTTCGGGCTTGAGCCCCCACTTCTGGCCACAACCGGCCTCGAGCACCCTGATCTGACCGTCCCGGGCCGACCGAGCCACCGCGGCGAGTAGTCGGGCGCGTTCGGCGGACGGGATGGTGATCTGCTCCATGCGCGACAGTCTGGGGTCGCGCCGGTTGATCTGTCCACTGAACCTCGCCCGGCCGGTCGTGAGATCGTTCGTCTGCGTGGTCCGGCGTAGTCCTTCTCTGAACCCCCTGTTAGCTCGACGGGGGGTTTGTTGGCGTGCCGCCGGGTGTCCTGACGCCGCCGGCCGCCACCACCGAACGAGCGCTGAACGACCCAGGGAGCACCTTGTGACACCAACCATCCTGCGGGAACTGCTCGACGCAGTGGCCTCCGATCCTTACTTCGCGGCCGTGACCGACGCGGTGGACGCCACGGGTGAACGGATCACCGGTCCGGCCGGGGTGCGCCCGTTCGTGACCGCGCTGGTGGCGGCGCCGATCGGCCGGTGCTGCTGGTGACGGCGACCGGACGCGAGGCCGAGGTGGCGACCGCAGCGGTCGGTGACCTGATCGGCATGGACCGGGTGATGATCTTTCCGTCCTGGGAGACGTTGCCGCACGAAGGGCTCTCGCCCCGCGCGGACACGGTGGGGCGGCGGCTCGCGGTGTTGCGCCAATCAGGATCATGGGGCTCTGTCCGAATGCAACGGTGGAGCTCGATGACTAGCAGGTAGTCGGAGAAGAACACGTGGTCGGGGTGCGGCCGGACTCGCGGTGGTGGGCGCTCGCGTCCGCGTCGGGCGGGTTCGCCGCCTCGGTCCTGTCGGAAGAGCAGGGGGATGTCGCGCGCTGGTTCGCCAGCCGCCGGCGCGGTGCAGACGGCCGCCAGTTCGAGGGGATCGGCTGGCAGCCCGGGCGCTTGACCGAGGCGCCACTGCTCGACGGCGCGGCCG
>CAVRBN010000030.1:0-115911 GCA_963719255.1 uncultured Actinomycetota bacterium
CGGTCGTCACCGGGGTGTGACGGATCGAAGCGGGCAGTGAACAGTTCCACGAGCAGTCGCGCAGCCTCTCGGTGACTGACGAGTGTGCGCTCCACGTGCGCCTGGCTGAACGGGCGACCGGCCTGACGAAGGTAGGCGTAGATGCCACGCAGGATGGCCACCTCGCGCCAGCTCAGGCGCGCCCCGAGGAGCAGTCGGTTGAACCCGTCGTCCCCGGCCGCTCCGTTCCAGATCGCGGTGAACGCGTTCTCGAGGAGTCCTTGGAGCGTCCCGTCGGCCAACGACACGGAGTCCCGTTGGATGAGCTGGAACTCCTCGATCCGGACCGGTTCGGACCCGGCTGGCCTGATGTCGAAGGGCCGGTGGTCGGCGATCCGAAGGCCCATGTTCTCCAGCACGGGGAACACGTCGGCGAGCAGCGCCGGTCTCTGCGCCGACCACAAGAGAGCCAGCCTCGTTCCGTCCGGAACCCGCACCGACAGGCGGGGTAGCCTGGCCGATGGCCCGTCGTTCGCCAGTGCGCCCTCCAGCGCCGAGATGTCGGCGATCGCCTGGCCGGTCGAGACGGCGTCGCGATAGGTCTGCGGGAAGGCCTCGGCATACCGCGCAAAGACCTGGTCACCGTGTCCCGAGCCGTACTGTTCGGTGAGCCTGTGGCGCAGTTCCCCCAGCCAAACGCCAGTCGTGGACACGTCCATGGCAGCCTTCCCTCCGCAAGATGGAGGGACGCACCCGGCCGAGGGGCGGACGGCCGACAACCGGATTCGTCCGCGTCGAGTCTAGTGGCGGTTTCCTGTTGCCGGCCGCCAAGATCCCGGCGGCCTTTGCCTCTTCGGTGTGTTACCTGTGACCGCTGCCGGCGTCCCTGAGGTGTTGGATCAATGCTGTGATCGGGAAGTACGCGCGGAGTGCGTCGATCTTTCCGCCAGAGACGTCATAGAACACTGAGTAGGGCAGCCGGACTGAGGCACCGGTCGCCCGGACCCCCGCGAAGTCGGCGGTGTGCGTGCCGACGAACACCGCTTCAAGGCTGGCGACACCGTCGGCGAAGGCAACATTTCCGAGTTCGGGCGACGCGTCGAAAAGTTGGCTGTGGAGGGCAATGATGAAGTCCCTTGACGGCCTCTCGGCCATGGATCTCATCGCCGGTCTCCATTGTGGTCCACACGACGTCGTCGGCGAAGAGCGAGGCGAAGTCGCCTCCGGTGAGCAAGGCGTCCAAGTACTTCCTGATCGTGCCTTCGGTTTCTTCTATGGACATGGTCGTTCTCCCTCAGATACTGGTCCCAACTGCCTGCCGCACAGCGTCCTGAGCAGCGTCACTCCGGCCGGTTGGTCGAGTCAAGTCGAGGCCTATGGGCCGAGCGCCAAATCAATCGGAAGCATTCGGTGAAGCCGGCCTTTCCGCGCATGCAACGACCGTCGGACGAACTGCCCGCGGCTACGACTATCTCCCCCCTCACGCGGGCGGTCGTCCGCGCACCGCGCGACGCCGGATCCCCGGGCAACCCGCGTGCGCGTCGGGGGCTGCTATGTCCCGTTGACAGGGGACGCCGAGCGGGTTCCGGGGGATCCTGGATGTCGGCCATATATAGCCACTCTTCTGTCGCGAGCTGGGTCGAGACACGTCTGGGTACTGCGAGACGTGGAGAAACGTTGCTGTCGCAAGCAACTCGCGACTCGGGCATCGGTTCGAGTCTGATCAGCTCCACCAAACACCAAAACACCAGGTCAGCGCCCTAGTCCGGGGTCTTCAACATGAGCCCGGGCGGCTTGCTCGGCGCTTGTCCCGTCCTTGACATGCTGATCGAGCTCAATGGCGCGAGCTACGCATGGCCGGTGGGTCACAATCTGCATCGCTTTGAGGGGCTGATCCCCTACCCCTGGTCGCCCGCGGCATCGCTCGCGCCTTGGATGAGGTGGACAGCCGCGCGGATCTCTCGTCGTCGCTTGGGGGTCGCCGATTCCCTCCGAGTTGGCTGTGAATCTTCGATCCCGGCAACCGTTTCGGAGGGAGCTGGGGGCTCCGCGGCATAGGGTCCGCTCCGCGGTGGTCGCCCGCAACTCGACCGACTGATCGACCGAGAGCCCGACCCGTCATCAGCAGTCCGAGGCTCATCCGGCTCGCCGCCGCCGGCTCGTCGCGTAGGCGCGGCAGCCGGGAGTCGGGCGTCGTCATGCGCGCAAGTCTCTCTCAATTCACTTGACAGCATGTCTTTCAAACTACATGCTGTACTTCGAATATACCTGTGTCCGGCAAAAGGAAGTTCACCCATGAAGCTCGTACCAGAAGCAGCAGCACCCGACCACGACGTCGTCGTGGTGGGCGCCGGCCCGGCCGGTCTCGTCACCGCGATCGTGCTGGCAACCCAGGGCGTCGACGTCTCGTTGATCGAACGTCGCAGCGCCACCTCCGACCTGCCGCGGGCGGTCGGAATCACCATGCGCCAGATGGAGCTCTTCCGCTCCTGGGGACTCGAGCAGCGCCTGCGCGAGGGCGGCGATGACGTCGAGCTGGCGTTGCTGGAGACCGTGACCGCGGCAGCTGCGGACCACGGGCACGACACGCGACCTGAACGTGCCACGACGCACCCAGAGCGAGGTCGTCAGCCCCACCGCACCAGCGCGGGTGCCCCAGGACCATCTCGAGGCGGTCCTGATGGAGCACCTGGCAACCCTGCCGAGCGCGACCATCCGGCGCGGAACCGAGGTCACCGGCGTGACGCAGACCGAGGATGGCGTTCGCCTCAGCGTGTCGGATGTGACCACCGGAACTCCGGACGCCGTATCGGCGGGCTACGTGGTCGCCGCCGACGGAGCCCGCAGTCCGCTGCGCGCGGAGCTGGGCATCGAGATGGTCGGCCCCGACGACATGATGAGCGGGCTGGCTGTCGAGTTCCGCGCCCCCTTGTGGCCGGTGCTGGGCGACCACCGATACGCCCTCTACACAATCACCCATCCCGAGGGTGCCGGGGTGCTCATCCCGGCCGGCCAGGGAGATCGCTGGCAGTTCGGTGTGGTGCTCGGAGAAGGCGACGACGCAACCGCGCTGGGGGACCCCGATGCCCTGCTCCATCGCATCAGGTCGGCGGCGGGGGTTCCGGACCTCCCGGTCGACATCGTGCGGGTGCACCCGTTCGGCTCGGGCGCCCAGCTGGCCGACCGCTTCTCCGAGGGACGCGTCTTCCTGATCGGCGACGCTGCCCATCGGGTCACGCCTCGCGGCGGCAACGGCCTGGCCATGGCCGTGCGCGACGGAATGGATCTGGGCTGGCGACTGGCGTTGGGTGGTGCGCGGCTGGGCTCCGCAGTCGTTCCTGTCGACCTATGAGACCGAGTGCCGTCCCGTGGTCGCCGACAGCGTGATGCGTGCCGCCAACCCCGACAGCGGGTGCCGCGCAGTGATCTCCGAGATGCAGCAGGACCTGGGTGGTCGGATCCAGCACGCCTGGGTCGGGCCGGGCATCTCGACGCTGGACATGGTCGGACCCGGCCTCACTCTTCTGACCTCTGATCCCGCCGACTGGGCGGCCGCGGTGACCGAGCTCGGCAGCTGGTGCCCGCCCATCACCGTCGCGCCGCTGCCGGCGCGGACCGCCCACGCCCTCGGCCTCCACGTCCCAGGCAGCGCGATTCTCGTCCGGCCCGACGCCGTGCCGGTGGGGTCGTGGTGGGCGTCGCGCGACTGCGTCGAAGATCTCGAACGAGCGGTTGCCGCGATGCTCGGCACCACACCCTCAGTTCAGTTGCGGCCTGCTCGTGGCTCGGACCTGATGCCCGTGACCGCACTGCTCTCGACGGCGTACGCCGGCTACGAGTCCGAAATGGGCGACGAGGTGTGGCACCGCTACTCGGCAGACCTGAGCCCGACTCCCGAGACGCTGGCCGCGACCCTCGTGGCCGAGCTCGATGGTCAGGTCGTCGGGGCGGTGCGCTATCACCGGTCCGCAGCCGACGAGCTCGGGCTCCCGACGAGCGCGGCTTTGGTCCGAGCGCTGGCCGTGCTGCCCACACTCGAGGGCCGCGGCATCGCCCGCCTCCTGATGGAGGAGTGCCGACGCCGGGCGGTCGCCGACGGCGCGACCAACCTGATGCTGCACACGACGCCGTTCATGCAGCGCGCCGTCGAGCTCTACATCCGGCTCGGCTACACCCGCGCCCCGGCGTACGACATCCGCGTCGACGAGCACTTCCGGCTCAGCACGCCCTCCAACCTCGTTGCGGAGGCCTACGCCCTTCCCCTGTGCCCTCGGCGCGATCGAGGTCGCATCGTGACCGCCGTCCGTCCTGCCCCACAACCCCTTCGATTGGAGAGACCACCGATGAGATTGCGACAGCTCACGCTCGCGACCTTGCTCACCTGGCCGGTCGGCCTGGTCCTGGTTGTGGTGAACATGGAGGTCGAAGCGGTCACCCTCCCCGTCTTCGCGGCGCTCTCCGCGCTGTATGCGGCGGGAGTTCTCGGGTTGCTCCGGGCCTGGGGCGCGCACCGCGACCCGAAAGCAGCCCTGCTGGTGGCCTCGGCTCCCGGACTGTTCGCCCTCGTCGGCTTCGCCGGCCCTCCCACCGCCGACGACCCCGAGCTGATGCAGGTCAACACAGCAGCTCTGGCGGTCCTCGCCCTGGTTCTCCTGCTCGTGGCGATCCGCATCGTCGTCGACCATCGGACGTCCCCGCACGTCCCGGTCGCCGTCTCGGGACTCGTGCTCCTCGTCATGGGCAGCATGCTCTACCTCGCCAACCTGGTCGCCCGGGTGGCCGTGGTGCTGTCCGGCGCGTCCGACCAGCAGGCGGCCGTCGAGGACCACGCCTGGGTCGCCTACGAGTACCTCCGAGGCCTCGAGGGCAGCCCCGACTTCATGAGCTATCTGCTTGTGTGGTTCGACCTCACCCAGCTCGGCTACGTGGGCGTCACCTACGTCGCGTTCGCCGGCATCGCCCGGCTTCTGCAGCGCGGGGGCTCCGTGTCGCACCGCGCCGGCACTGTCATCAGCCGGGCCGCGTACACGCTTGCGTCGGTCCTGATCCTGGGTGCGGTCGCGGCGATGGTGCTCCCCCGCGAGGCCGACCTGGTGCCGGCGTGGGCGGCATTCGTGACCAGCATTCCGTTCATGACCACGATCGTGCCGTTCGCTCTGGGGCTGGCGATGCTCAGGCAGCGGGCGACCGCATGACCGGTCACGGAACACCGATGGTCCGAGCCCTCGGGTGTGGAAGTGGGGCATGTCCCATGCACGGGTGGGTACGGCAGGCAGTCGTGGGCGAAGGTGGCGAAACGGTCACCGTTCTCGGACGCAAGGAGGCGTCATGGCTGACTATTCGAAGTCCCCATCTGGTGTTGGACGCGCAAGCCGTCGGGCAGTCCTGGGCGGGTCTGGAGCTCTCGCGGTCGCCGCGGGGTCCGTCCTGGTTCCCGGGGCAACGGACGCTGCCGAGGTAGCAGCAGCGGCGCAGGGGCGTCCGCTGACCGACGGGCTGAACTGGCCGCCGGGACCGGGTCGGCGGATCAGGCCTCAGCGGCCAGACGCCGAGCTCCGCCAGATCCTGCGGGAGATCGATCCGCATCGGATCGAGGCGATCATCCGACGGCTTGTCTCGTTCGGTACCCGGCACACCTTGTCGGAGCAGGACGATCCGGACCAGGGCATCGGCGCAGCCCGGGACTGGATCGCCCAGCAGATGCGGGGCTATGCGGAGGCCTCCGGAGGCCGGATGGTGGTGACGGTCCCGTCGTACATCCAGGAGCCGGCGGAACGGATCCCACGACCCGTCCGGATCAGCAACGTCGTGGCCACGTTGCGCGGCTCGGTCAACCCCAACCGCACCTACGTCATCAGCGGGCACTACGACTCCCGCGTCACCGACGTGATGAACTCCGACAGCGTTGCTCCCGGAGCCAACGACGACGCTTCTGGAGTCGCGGTGTCGATGGAGCTCGCCCGGGTGATGGCGACCCGCCGGCCCGACTGCACGCTGGTCTTCGCCGCGGTCGCCGGAGAGGAGCAGGGACTCTACGGGGCGACGTTCCTGGCCAAGCAGCTCAAGGACAGTGGCGCCGACGTCCAGGGCATGTTCACCAACGACATCGTCGGCAGCAGCCGCGGCGAGGACGGTCGGCGCGACGCGCACAGCCTGCGGCTGTTCAGCGAGGGCGTGCCGGCCAACGAGGACCCGGAGCGTCAGGCCCTCCGGATCTCGATCGGCGGGGAGAACGACTCACCGTCGCGGGAGCTGGCCAGGTTCGTCAACGAGACCGCCGGCCGCCGCACGACCGGGATGAACATCCGGATGATCTACCGGGAGGACCGGTTCCTGCGCGGCGGCGACAACATCCCGTTCCTGGAGCAGGGGTGGCCCGCGGCCAGGTTCACCGAGCCGTACGAGAACTTCGCCCATCAGCACCAGGACGTCCGGATCGAGGACGGGATCCAGTACGGCGACCTGCCGCAGTTCGTCGACTTCGACTACGTCGCCCGGGTGGCCAAGGTGAACGCCGCATGGCTGTGGTCGATCTCCCAGGCACCCGGCATGCCGCAGGACGTAGTCATCGACGTCAGCCGAACTCACGAACCAGACGACGCTTCGGTGGACCCACGGCGACGACCCGAACCTGGCCGGCTACGAGGTGGTGTGGCGGCCGACCATCAACCCGTTCTGGACGCACGCGATCGGGGTCGGGAACGTGCCGGAGGCAACCGTCAACGTCTCCAAGGACAACGTCGTCTTCGGTGTCCGCGCGGTGAGCCGACGACGGCCACCGCAGCCCAGCGGTGTTCCCGTTCCCCGACCTCTGATCGGATCCTGGCGGGTCTGTCACGTAAGCGATGCTGCGGGCCCGGTGGTCGTTCGGACCCGCAGCTCCGGCTCGAGCACCATCTCTCGGTTTGCGACGTCGGCGCCTTCGGTGCGAGCCACAATGCGTTCCACGGCGAGACGTGCCATCTCCAGCGGGAGCTGTTGCACGCTCGTCAGGTCGATGCCCGGGCTGCGGGCCAGGGCGCTGTCGTCGAAGCCGATGATGGACATCTCACCGGGTACGTCGATGCCCTCGTGAGCAAGGACGCTCATGGCTGCGGCGGCGATGTCGTCGTTGAATGCCACCAGCGCGCTCGGCAGCTCCGACGTTTCCTTCAGCAGTGCTCGTGCTGCGTCTTGCCCGTCGAGCTGGTCCTCGCCACCGCAGGGCACGACGCGTATCTCGCTGTCGAGATGGTGCGCGCGCATAGCGGTTTCGTAGGCTTCCCGACGGGCGACCGCGACCAGCCCGGGGCCGCCCTCGATGTGGGCGATTCGTCGGTGACCCAGCCCGACGAGGTGATCGACCGCGAGTGTCATGCCGTGCTCGTCGGAGGGGCGGACGATGTCGACCTCGGGGTGGTCCACATGCCATCCCATCACCACCAGTGGCACGCGTCCGGCCAGCAAAGGCTCGGCGACGGGCGGTCCGAGCATGACGAGTGCGTCGAAACGGAAGTCCTGTAGTGAGTCCAGGGCGCGCTTTTCGTCACGGCTGCTGGTCAGGGCGCTCAGCACCAGGTCCCACCCCTGCTCCTCGGCCGCGGCGTAGAGGCCGTCGATCAGCTCGAAGTGGAAGCGGCCCGACTGTCCGAAGAGAACCCCGATCATGTGTCCCTTGAGGCTGGCCAGGGACCGGGCGCGGGCATCAGGTCGATAGCCGAGCTCTTGTGCGACGGCGCGAATGCGGTGCCGGCTCGCCGTGCTGGCACCAGGAGCGTCCCGCATGACGATCGACGCGAGGGCGGTGGAAACGCCGGCGCGCTTGGCCACGTCGGCAAGCGTGACGCGCCTGCGCGGCCACGGTTCGGGCCCCGACATGTCTTCACCTCCTCGCCTCGGTGCTGCAACCGTAGCGGTTCGCCGCCGACTCATCGGCGACCGACTCTGCACGGTCCTTGACCTTGAGAAAACTATAGCGCTTTAGACGTAGGTTCTATAGCGCTCTAGAAACTTCTCTTCCGAGTCTTGACATTGCCTAGGCGTGTGCGTTCTCCTTGTGGACCTGAAGGTATGCCGCCCTCATTCCCGACGTACAGAAAGCACGCTCTGATGACCCAGAACTCCCTTGGCGTCGCCGTGATCGGCGCTGGCATGGTTGGCCGTGCCCACGCTGCCGGCTACCGGACCGCTAGCCAGTTGTACGACCTTGACCTGCCCGAGATCCGGCTGGTGGCGGTCGCCGACGCTTATGAGCCGTTCGCGGTTGACGGCGCCAAGCGCTTTGGCTACGAACGGGCGGAGACCTCGTGGCAGGCGGTGGTGGACGCCCCGGACATCGATGTGGTGTCGGTCGCCATCGCCAACGAGCTGCACCGGCCGGTTGTTGAGGCGCTTCTGGCCGCGGGCAAGCACGTGCTGTGCGAGAAGCCGCTGGCGCCCTCGGTCGACGACGCCAAGGCGATGGTGGCTGCCGCCGAGGCCGCAGACAGCCAGTGTGGCGTCGGCTTCTCCTTCCGTCGGACGCCGGGCATCAACGCGATCCGCGAGCAGATCGAAGGGGGCGCCATCGGGGAGGTCCGGCATTTCAACGGCCATTACTGGTGCAATTACGCCCAGAACCCGAATAACCCGATGAGCTGGCGCTACAAGGGCGGACCGGGCAGTGGTGCGCTCGCCGACATCGGCAGCCACATGATCGACCTCGGCGAGTACCTCTGCGGGCCGATCGCGAGCGTCAGCGGCGCGGTGTTCCAGACCTTCACCACCGAGCGCCCGGTGGCCCTCGGCGCTACCGTCGGCCACGCGGGTGGCGCCGTGGGTGAGACCAAGGAGCCGGTGGAAAACGAGGACATCGCGACCTTCACCGCGACGTTTACGAGCGGTGCGGTCGGGACCTTCTCGATCAGCCGGATCTCGCACGGCCTGCCGAACGGCCTCGGTTTCGAGGTCTTCACCGCTGATGCCGCGGCCGCCTTCGACCTGAACCGTCCGAGCGAGTTCACCTTTGCCGACCAGGGTCCGGACGGCAAGACCAACGGCTACCGTTCGGTGCTGATCGGCCCCCAGCACCCGGGGATCGAGAAGGGCATCCCGATGGACTTCCCGTCGGTCGGGCACGGCCAAAACGACCTGTTCGCCTGGCAGGCCCGGGCGTTCCTGGACCAGGTCGCCGGCATCGGCAAGCTCGCTCCCGTGCCGTCCCTGGCCCACGGGCTCCACAACATGGAGATCCTCGCCGCCGTCACCCAGTCGGCACTCAACGGCGGCCAAGCCGTCACCCTCGCCTGACCCCACCCAATCTCCCGGCGTACACCCCGTCGGGCCTCGCCCTGTTCGACTCGACCTGTTCGAAAGGAACCACCGCCATGAAGCTCGGTGCCTACACCGCCTGCCTGCACGACAAGCCCCTCGAGGAGATGCTCGCCATCCTGCGTGATCTCGGTCTGACCAGTGCTGAGATCAACGCCGGTGGAT
This sequence comes from uncultured Actinomycetota bacterium, assembly GCA_963719255.1. Lineage (GTDB taxonomy): Bacteria > Actinomycetota > Actinomycetes > Propionibacteriales > Nocardioidaceae > Nocardioides. The sequence continues at coordinate 9,433 of CAVRBN010000030.1, forward strand.
TCATCGGCACCCCGCACATTCCCGTGGACGAGCTCCTGGACAGCGCCCAGGCTCGCGAGGACTACCTCGCGATCTTCCCGAAGTACGGGATCGAGCTCACCGCGCTCAACTGCAACGGCAACCCGTTGCACCCGGACGCCGAGGTGACGCACGGCGAGGACCTCAAGCGCACGATCAAGCTGGCCGGCCTGCTGGGGATCAAGACGGTGATCACGATGTCCGGTCTCCCGGCCACCGAGGCAGGCGGCACGCGTCCCTCCTGGACCGTGATCCCCTGGGACAGCGTCTACAAGGAGACCCTCGACTACCAGTGGCACGAGGTGGCGGTGCCGTTCTGGAAGGAGATCCAGCACCTTGCTGCGGAGCACGATGTACGCGTCGCGGTCGAGATGCACCCGCACAACCTGGTGTTCAACCCAGCGACCCTCAAGCGGCTGGTGGAGCTCACGACACCGGAGAACGGCGTGAACCACGTCGGCGCCGAGATGGACCCCAGCCACCTGTTCTGGCAGCACATCGACCCGATCAAGGCGGTCGAGGACCTCGGCGACCTGGTGTTCTTCGCCGCCGCGAAGGACACGCTGATCCACGAGACCGCTGCGATCAACGGTGTCCTCGATGACCGGTTCGAGTGGATCCCGGCCGAGGAGAAGCCGGTGGGCCTCGGTGGTCGCTACACGGTGACCCGCTGGCCTGCGGTGCCCGGCTGGTCGTTCGTCGCGGTCGGCCGCGGCCACGACGTGGACTTCTGGGCACGATTCCTCTCGGCGATCCACAAGGTCGACCCCGAGATGCCGGTGAACATCGAGCACGAGGACGCCTCGTTCGGACAGATCGAGGGCCTGAAGTTCGCGGCCGACAACCTCATCGCGGGCGCCAACCAGGCCGGCGTTCTCAGCTGAAGCTCGCTGCGAAACCGCTGGAGCGCAGTGTGGCTGTCGCTTGAAGCCCAGGCCTCGAGGCCGACGACTCCGGTGTAGCCGGCGTCGTGGAGTGCCGCGGCGATGGCGGGATAGTTGATCTCGCCGGTGCCGGGTTCGCAGCGACCCGGTACGTCGGCCACCTGGACCTCGCCGACCCAAGGGATGCTGTCGCGGATGAGCTGGATCAGGTTCCCCTCGCCAATCTGAGCGTGGTACAGGTCCAGGTTCATCCGCAGGTGCGGACTGTCGACGGCCTGGACGAGCGCGCGGGTGTCGGCGGCCTTGGCGAACGGGGTGCCCGGGTGGTCGACCGCGGTGTTGAGGTTCTCGAGGCAGAAGGTGACGCCTTCGCGTTCACCGAGGTCGGCGATGCGGGCGAGCGTCCGTGTTGCTGCGCCCCACATGGCATCAGTCACGGTCGCGACCGGTTGCACGGGCAGGCCTTTCCCGTCGAGACCGGTGCCGTGCAGGTTCAGGTTCGGGGTGCCCAGCTTGGCCGCCGCGGCGATGGACTGTTCGGCGGTGCGCAGCAACGCAGTCGGCGCCATCCGGGTCGGTGAGGTTGCCCTCGACGTAGCCGGTCATGGAGGTGAACCGTGCACCGGTGCCGGCCAGGGCATCGAGGTCCTTGGTGGTCCAGTCCCAGATCTCGACGGCGAAGCCGAGGTCGTGAATCAGGGCGACGCGCTCCTCGATGGGCTTCTCGAGGAAGACCATCTCCGCGCATACGGCGAGCGTGAAGCCGTACCGCGTGCTCATCAGGCGTCGACCTTCTCGACGTGGACCGGGCCGCCGGTCTTGATCGACTCGATGCTGGCCAGTGCCAGGACGAGTGCCCCGCGGGCGTCCGCGCCGGTGACGGAAGGGGTGCGGCCGCCGCGGACCGCGTCGGTGAACTCGACGAACTCGGCGGTGTAGGCGTCGCGGAACAGCTCGACGTCTCCGCGCACCGTGTCGGCATGCCGACCGGTACTGCTGGAGTGCCTCAGTGAGGATCGGGAGCCATCGCCCATGGAGACCATCCCCGCGGATCCGAAGACCTCGCCGCGCACGTCGTACCCGTAGGCGGCGGAGAAGTTGGCCTCGGCTACGGCGATTGCGCCGTTGTCGAAGGTGATGACGACCACGGCCGTGTCGAGCAGACCAGCGTCCTTGTACTCGGGGGCGACCAAGGCGTCCGCGACGGCGTACACACTCACCGGGCGGGCGTCCGGGTTCAGCCAGAGCAGGGTGTCGAAGTCGTGGATCAGCGTCTGCAGAAAGATCGTCCACGGCGGGACGCCGCCCGGATTGGCGAGACCGGGATCGCGGGTGAGCGATCGCATCAGCTGGGGCGTGCCGATCTGGCCTTCGACGACGAGGCGGTGGGCGTCCGCGAAGTCGCGGGAGAATCGGCGGTTGAACCCGACCTGCAATGCCACGCCGGCCGCGTCGGCCGCCGCGATGCCCCGGTCGATGTCGCCGACAGTCAGCCCCATCGGCTTCTCGCAGAACACTGCCTTGCCGGCGGACGTGGCCGCAACAATCAGCTCAGCGTGTGCCTCGGAGGAGGCGGTGATGACGACGGCCTCGATGGCGGGATCGGCGAAGAGCTCGTCGGGGTCGGTGACCGCGCGGCAGCCCAGGTCGGCGGCGAGACGCGTCGGCGGCGCCTGGACGGGGGTCCGCCACGGCGACCAGGGTGGCTCCCGGGACCTGACGTGCCAGAAGGGTGGCGTGCGAAGTGCCGATTCTTCCGGCCCCGACCAGTCCGACGCGGACGGGCTCTGACAGGGCCGCTTGGGTGCCGAACATGCGGATCTCCAATGGTAGTCTCGGGCTAGAGCGCTCTAGTTGTCCTAGTGTGCAGTCCCAAACGGTGTCCGGTCAAGGGCTTGGGCTAGAGCGCTCTATACTAGGTGGAAGACGCAGCGATGGGTGAGGAGGACGAGGGCCGATGAGGTCGCTCAAACGTCCATCCGTCGTGACCATGGCGGATGTCGCGGAGCGGGCCGGCGTGTCCCGGGCGCTGGTGTCGATAGTCTTCCGCGAGGTTCCGGGAGCCAGCCCTGCCACTCGGGAGCGGGTGATGCAGGGCAGCCGAGGAGCTCTCCTATCGACCCGACCAGCGCGCCCGGCTGCTGGGAAGCAACCGCAGTCGTACGGTCGGCGTGACCTTCGGACTGCACCAGGAATTCCACGCGGAGATTGTCGAAGGCCTCTACCGCGCGGTCGAAGGGACTGGCTACGACCTGGTCCTCGGTGCCGTCGCCCCTAGCCGCGACGAGCGTCACGCGGTGCAGTCGCTTCTCGATTTCCGCTGTGAGGCGCTCGTTCTCATCGGGACAACGCTGCCTCGGGCGGAGCTCGAGGAGCTGGCCGACCGCGCGCCAGTGGTGGTGATGGCCAGGGCACTGCGCTCACGAACCGTTGACGTGGTCCGCAGCGACGATGTTGCCGGCGCCCGGCTCGCCGTTGAGCACCTCATCGATCTGGGTCACCGCGACATAGTCCATGTCGATGGCCAGCGTGCACCCGGCGCCGCGCAGCGGCGCCGGGGTTATCACGCCGCGATGCGCGCCGCCGGGCTCGGGTCGCACGTTCGTCTCGTTCCGGGAGGTCTGACCGACGAGGACGGTGAAAGGGCGGCCGGACAACTGGACGCCGTCGGGTCACCGACTGCGGTGACCGTCTTCAATGACCACTGCGCGGCCGGCCTTCTCGCCGCCGTCCGCGGGCAGGGGATACTCGGTGCCGCCAGCGCTTGTCGGTCGTCGGTTTCGACGACAGCCCCATCGCGAGCCTGTCGAGCGTCGCCCTCACGACCATCGCCCAGGACGCTCCAGTGCTTGCGGCGTCGGCACTCGACCTTGCGCTGGCCCGAGCCGAGGGGACAGCCGTCACGACTTCCGAGGTCGTGGTCGCCCCCCAGCTCGTCATCAGGCACACCACGGCGTCGATCGCCTGATCCCGAGCAGCACCGCACGCTCAGCGAACGTCGACCATCAGGTCGATCGTGTAGTTCGCGGCCGGATAACAGTGGTCGCCGAACTCCACTGCCTTGCCGCCCGCATCGAATGCCATCCGAGTCAGCGTCAACACCGGCTGCGACCCCCGAAGTCCCAGGCGGCGACGCTCGGCCGCAGTGGCCATCCTGGCCCCGATGCTCTGCTGGGCCACCACGGGCTGGACGCCGCGGTCGCGGAGCGCGGCGTAGAGCCCGTTGGCCTCGAGCTCCTCCAGGGTGAGGTCGTCGTGGCCCGGAATCCAGTTCTGCATCAGCGCGAGCGGCTGGTCGTCGGCCAGCCGAAGCCTGGAAACGTAGACAAGAGGGGTGTCTGGCGGAAGGTCCAGTCCGGCTGCGGCGCGTTCATCGGTGACCATGCCGAACTCGAGAACCTGCGTGCACGGCTTCCGGCCTGCCCGCTCGAGGTCGTCGTAGAGGCTGCTGATCCGGACGTTGCGGTGCACCTTCCTGTTGGCCACAGTTGTGCCGACGCCTCTCCGTCGGACGACCAGGCCGTTGTCGACAAGCTCCTGGATGGCGCGGCGAACCGTCGGCCGGGAGAGCTGCAACCGCTCCGCCAGGGCGACCTCGTTCTCGAACGGGTCACCCGGCTGCAGAGTGCCGTCGGCGATCGAGCCGCTCAGCTGCTCGGCGAGCTGATGGTAGAGCGGGACCGGCGAAGAGCGGTCCATCACGACGTGAACCCGGTGCGTGCTCATGGCAGAAGGCTATCTCGAAAATTTCGAAACTCAGGAAGTGAAGATATTCAGGAAGTAAAGATATGAGGACAAACTTGCATAGGAACAACATTCCTTCCGAAGGGCGGCTACCCGCGTGGCTCCAGGCCAGGCTCGGCGGTAGACGGTGCAACCGGTCAGGCGTCCGGCATCACGACGAGGACGGGACACGGCGCCCCCAGAATGATCCTCTGGGCGACACTGCCCAACAACGCCTTGCCGACCGGCGTACGGCGCCGACCACCGATGACCAGGACCTCCGCACCGACCTTCTTGGCCATCTGGAGCACGATCCTGGCGACGTCGGGTCCCCCCGGCGCCAGGTGCAGCTTCCATTGAAGGTCGCCTAGATCGGTGGAGCCGAGCGCACGTTCGATCTCGTCGGAGACCCCCGCCTGAAAGGCGTCGGTGACGTCCTCGTCGAGGGACTCGGCGACGTGGATGACGGCCAGGTCCGTTTCTCGGAAGACCGCCTCCCGCGCCGCCTCCCGCAGTGCGACCCTGCTTGTGGTGGTGATCTGGTGAGCCACTGCGACCGACACGGTGGTGACCTCGCTTTCTCGTCGTCCGGGTTCAGCGCTTGAGCTCGTGGGAGAGCTCGGTCAGCTCGTCCCCGCCGGCCATCTGACGGGTCAGCTCGTCGAGCGGCACCTCGCTGCGCTTCTTGTCGAGAACCGCCTGTCCCAGCTTCAGGATCACGAAGTGGTCAGCCACGAGGTAGGCGTGGTGCGGGTTGTGGGTGATGAAGACCACGCCGAGGCCGGCGTCGCGAGCAGCGGCCGTGTACTTCAGCACGACCCCGGACTGCTTGACGCCCAGCGCTGCCGTCGGCTCGTCGAGGATCAGCACTCGGGCACCGAAGTAGACCGCACGGGCGATCGCGACGCACTGACGCTGGCCTCCGGAGAGCTCGCCGATGGGCTGGTCGATGTCCTTGACCACGATGCCCATCTTGCGCAGCTCCTCGTCGGCGATGCGCTTCATGTCCTTGACCTTCATGCCCGACAGGGGGAGCTTGCCCGCAGTCATCTCCGAGCCGAGGAAGAAGTTGCGCCACACCTCCATCAGCCCGACCACGGCGAGGTCCTGGTAGACCGTGGCGATGCCGTGGTCAAGAGCCTCGCGCGGGGAGGAGAAGTGCACCTCCTTGCCGTCGACCTTCAGGGTGCCCTCGTTGTGTCGATGCAGGCCGGAGATGATCTTGATCAGCGTCGACTTGCCGGCCCCGTTGTCCCCGAGGACTCCGGTCACCTCGCCTGCCCGGACGGTCAGGTTGATGCCCTTGAGCGCGCGGATGGCGCCGTAGCTCTTCCCGACGTCGGTCATCTCGACGAGGAGCTCGCCCTGGGTCAGCTCGGGATCTGCGTGCTCGGTGATGGTGTCGCTCATGGCTAGCCCACTTTCCGCATGGTCGAGAGTTTCTTGACGTACAGGTTCACCATGACCGCGAGCAGGAGCATCACGCCCAGGAACGCCCGGAACCAGTTCGGGTCCCAGCCGGCGTAGACGATGCAGAGGTTCGTCATGCCGAAGATGAACGACCCGATGGCCACACCGATGGCGTTGCCGTAGCCGCCCGTGAGCAGCGTGCCACCCACGACCGCGGCGATGATGTAGAGGAACTCGTTGCCGACGCCGTTGCCGGACTGCAACGTGTTGAACCGGTAGAGCGTGTGCATGCCCATGAACCAGGCCAGGAACGAGACCGTCATGAACAGGCCGACCTTGACCTTGAGCACGGGTACGCCGACGGCTCGTGCGCTGGCCGCGTTGCCACCGACGGCGAAGATCCAGTTGCCGATCTTGGTCCGCATCAGCACCCAGGTGGACACCCCCACGAACAGGAACCACCACAGCACGATGATGGAGATCGTCGTGCCGCCGATCGTGAACGTCGACGCGAAGATCCCATGAAGCTGGTCGTAGCCGTCCATCTGGTTGATGTTGCGCGTGGTCACCGACCCGGTGACCAGCTTCGTCACACCCAGGTTCACGCCCTGGAGCACGAAGAACGTGCCGAGGGTGATGAGGAAGCTTGCGATCCCTGTCTTCATCACCATGTAGCCGTTGAGGAAGCCGATGATCAGCGCGAAGGCGAGGGAGAGCACCGCGCCGACCCACAGGTTGATGCCGTACTCGTAGCAGAAGATCGCGTTGACCAGTCCTGCCGCCGTCACCATGACGCCGGCGGAGAGGTCGAACTCGCCGCCGATCATCAGCATCCCGACGGCGACGGCCACGATGCCGATCGTCGCGCTCTGGTAGAGCACCGTCGCCAGCGAGTCGGCAGACCGGAAGGGCGGTGCCACGATGAGGAAGAAGATCCCGATCGCGATCGCCGCCACAAGGGCGCCGATCTCGGGTCGCGCCAACAAGCGGTTGAGCACTCCGAGCTGGACCCGGTTGGTGGCCTCGGCATGTGCTCCGAGGTCCGGCTTTTTCTGAGACGTCTGACTCATGAGAACCTCCGTGGGTTCCAGGTTGGATCGCGGAGGCCGCCCGACCCGCACGTCGGGCCGGTCGGCCTCCCGGAGATCCGCTAGCGGGTGTTGTTCTCCGCGAACGGGAGGATCAGGTCGATGTTGGTCTGGTCGACGAAGGAGGGACCGGTCAGGACCGGGCCACCGCCGCCGATGTCGTTGCCGTTCTTCAGCTTCAGGTACAGCGACGTCACCGCCAGGTAGCCCTGGACGTACGGCTGCTGGTCGATCGAGAACTCGATCGTGCCGTCCTTGATGGCCGCCGCGGCGTCCTGGTTGAGGTCGAAGGTGACCAGCTTGGCGTCGCTCCCCGCGGCCTCCGATCGCCTGCAGCGCGTCCAGGGCGATCGGCGCACCGAGGGTCACGATGTAGTCGATCGAGTCGTCCTCGGACAGCTTGGCCTGGAGGGACGAGACGACTGCCGAGTCGTCGGCACCGTTGACCTGGATGTTCTCGGTGCCTGGCGCCGACGACTTCACACCGGCACACCGCGCCTCGAGCGCCACCGACCCCTCGTCCTGGATCACGCAGAGCAGGTGCTCTCCGCCGTCCTGCGTGATCCGCTCGCCCGCCGTCTTTCCGGCCAGGGTCTCGTCGGACCCGAAGTACATCTCGGCGCCGACGTCCTGGTACTGGTCGATTCCCTGGTTGAAGGCCACGACCGGGATCCCCGCGTCGGTGGCGGCCTTCACCGAGGCGGCCTCCGCGTCAGGAGAGTCGAGCGTGGTGGCGATCCCGTCCACCTTGGAGTCGATCGCGTTCTGGATCAGCGTGGCGTGCTGGCCGGGATCCGGGTCGTTGGAGTACTTGAGGTCGATGCCGTAGTTGTCGGCTGCCTGCGTTGGCACCGGCCTTGATCTTGTCCCAGAAGGTGTCGCCGGGCGTCTCGTGGGTGATCATCGCGATGGTGTAGCCGGAGTTGTCACCAGCACCACCGCCGCCACCGCCGCCCCCGTCGGTCTCTGGCTTCCCGCCCTCGCTACAGGCGGTCAGGAGCAGCGCGCCGACGATGGTGAGGCCAATGACGATGCCCTTGCGAGGGACCTTGGGAGTCATCGGGTGGTTCCTTTCGTTGCGGTCGGGGGGTTCCGGACCGATGAGTGTGGCGGGCCCATACGGGTGTAGCGGACAAGGCATTCTGCGTGCCCATGATGTTCACTGATCGCCGTGCGGGCTGGGTACCGGCACTTCGGCCGACGTGCCTAGATTCACCAACCTCGCGGTCATTGTCAATAGTTTGTTCGGACATTCTTACGTATTGTTATCTCGACCGCTCCGTGCGGGCCGCGCCTGGGTCTCCGGCCGGCCCAGGGAGCGGAGTCAGATGGCTGCAGCTGCGGCTGTGAAAGAGATTACGTAAGAATGTCAGGACAAAGTCTTGACGCCATAGACATGACCGGGCATCGTTGGGTCCGATCCCGCGGTCGCCGACCCGGACCGTGGGTAGACGCCGCCGACCTCTAGGGAGCTCCACGCATGCGAATCGGACTGGCCGGCGCCGGGCGAATCGGCGCTTTTCACGCGGCCACGCTGGCCGCGCTCGACCAGGTCGAGCAAGTGGTCGTCACCGACGTGTTCCCGGACACCGCGGAGCGGCTCGCCGCCGATGCGGGCTACGAGTTCGCCGCCGACCTCGACGACCTCCTCGGCCGGGTGGACGGCCTCGTGGTCACCACCTCGACGGACTCTCACGCCGCGACCCTGCGCCGCGGCGTCGCTGCCGGCCTCCCGACCTTCTGCGAGAAGCCGCTGGCCGCGACGCTCGACGAGACACTCGAGGTGGTGAAGCTCGTGGAGGACTCCGGTGTAAGCGTGCACGTCGGGTTCCAGCGGCGCTTCGATGCCGGCTACCGCCGGGCGCGCGAAGCGGTGCAAGGCGGCGAACTGGGGTTCTTGCACACCGTGCGGGCCAACACCCATGACCAGGCACCACCGCCGGCTGCCTACATCCCGACCAGTGGCGGGCTGCTCCGCGACTGCAGCATCCACGACTTCGACATCATCAGGTTCGTCACCGGCCGTGAGGTCACATCCGTCTTCGCGACCGGCGCCAACAAGGGGGCCAGCTTCTTCACCGAGGGTGGTGACGTCGACACCGCCGCCGCCCTGCTGACACTCGACGACGACACCCTGGTCACGGTGACCGCGACCCGCTACAGCGGAGGTGGGCACGACGTGCGGCTGGAGGCGATCGGCTCAGAAGGAACCATCGGCGTCGGGTACGACGACTCGCTCGCGGTCCGATCCGCCGAGGCTGGAGTCGACTACCCGAGGGGTCCTCAGAAGTGGTCCTACATGGAACGATTCCTGCCCGCCTACCAAGCCGAGCTCGCCGCGTTCACCGAAGTGGTGGCCGGCGGCGACAGCCCCTGCACCGTGGCGGACGCCCTGGCTGCGTTCCGGGTCGCCGAGGCCTGCGAGATCTCGCGGGTCACCGGTCGGGCGGTCGCCCTCTCCGAGATCGGTGACAAGCTGTGAGCGCCTACGACCTGGTGTCCCTCGGTCGTACCGGGGTCGACATCTACCCGCTCGACCACGGCGTGGGGCTCGAGGAGGTCTCGACCTTCCAGAAGTTCCTTGGCGGCAGCGCGACCAATGTCGCGGTCGCCGCCGCCCGCTACGGGCGGTCCGTGGCTCTGGTCACCAGGACAGGGAACGACCCGTTCGGGCGCTACGTGCGGCTGGAGGCGGAGCGGCTTGGCGTCGACCCGGCGTTCATCAGCGCAGGCGACGGACCCCCCACCCCGGTGACCTTCTGCGAGGTCTTCCCGCCCGACGACTTCCCCCTGTACTTCTACCGCTACCCAACCGCTCCGGACCTGCAGATCGAAGCGGCCGACCTCCCGCTCCAGGCCATCCGGGACGCCCGCGTCTACTGGTCGACGGTGACCGGCCTGTCGCAGGAGCCGTCCCGCTCGGCCCACTTCGCCGCGTGGGCGGCGCGCGAGCGGCGCGCGCACACTGTGCTCGACCTCGACTACCGCCCCATGTTCTGGGCCGACCCGTCCGAGGCGAGCGACCACGTGGGCAAGGCACTCGAGTTCGTCACCGTCGCAGTGGGGAACCGCGAGGAGTGCGAGGTGGCCGTGGGGGAGACCGAGCCACAACGGGCTGCCGACGCCTTGCTCGAGCGAGGCCTCGAGCTGGCGATCGTCAAGCAGGGACCCAAGGGTGTCCTTGCCGCCACCGCCAGCGAACGCGTCGAAGTACCGCCGTTCCGGGTCGACGTCGTCAACGGGCTCGGTGCCGGTGACGCCTTCGGCGGCGCGCTGGTGCACGGGCTCCTGTCCGGCTGGGACCTTCGCCGCATCCTGGAGTTCGCCAACGTCGCGGGTGCCCTGGTCGCGAGCAAGCTGGAGTGCTCCACCGCTATGCCCGACGTGGCGGAGGTCGAGAGATCCCTCGCCGTCCGTGCCACCGAATCCCGATCTCGAGAAGGGTGAGCGCCGTGATCGACCTCACTGAAGTCAGAGCCAGAGAGCCTGGCCGCATCGCCGCCGCCTGGGCGAGCCGGACCCGTCGTCCGTTGCTGCGGGAGGACGGCCGACTCCTGCTCGTCGCCGCGGACCACCCGGCCCGGGGGGCCTTGGGCGTGCGCGACGATGCCATGGCCATGGGCAGTCGGATCGAGCTGCTGGACCGGCTGAGCACTGCGGTCTCCCGGCCCGGTGTGGACGGGGTGCTCGGCACCCCCGACATCCTGGACGACCTCCTCCTCATGGGTGCCCTGGAGGATCGGGTGGTCATCGGCTCGATGAACCGGGGTGGCCTGCAGGGCGCGACCTTCGAGCTCGACGACCGGTTCACCGGCTACACGGCCGCGGAGATCGAGGCCCGCGGGCTCGAGGGGGGCAAGATGCTCACCAGGGTGTGTCTGGGCGACCCGGGCACGGCGGCGACGTTGGAGGCCACCGGGCGCGCCGTCACCGACCTGGCGCAGCGACGGCTGGTGGCGATGATCGAGCCGTTCCTGTCCGTTCGGGACGGTGACCGGGTGCGCAACCTGCTGGATGCCGACAACACCATCAAGTCGATCAACATCGCCTCCGGCCTGGGCGCGAGCAGTGCGTACACGTGGATGAAGCTGCCGGTGGTGGAGGATCTCGAGCGGGTCATGGAGGCCACCACCATGCCAACCCTGCTGCTCGGCGGCGACCCGTCCGGTGACCCGGAGGACACCTATGCCTCGTGGGACAAGGCACTCGACCTGCCCTCAGTCAGAGGACTGGTGGTCGGCCGGGCCCTGCTGTTCCCGCCCGACGGCGACGTCGCCGCCGCTGTTGACACCGCAGTCGACCTGGTGCACGGAGTGGGTCGGGGATGACAGAGAACCGCTGGGTGCTGCCGCTGGGCAGCGCCTCCCGCGACGGTTTCGACGTCGTGGTCGACGACAAGACGGAGGACTGGCAGCACACAGGCCTTCGGGTGGTGACGCTGCGCGACGGCGAGTCGACGCAGGTACCTGCGGGCGAGTGGGAGTACGTCGTCGTACCCCTCGCCGGCTCCGCGCGAGTCAAGGCGCGCGCTGCCGACGGGACCGACCACGTGGCCGAGCTGGCCGGTCGGGCGTCGGTCTTCGCCGGTCCCACCGACGTCGCCTATGCGCCGGCTGGCTCCGCCCTGGAAATCACGGGCACAGCGGCCACGACGAGGGTCGCAGTCTGCGCCGCCCGGGTGAGCGGCGGCGGCACGAGCGCCTTTCGCCACCTGGACGCGAGCGAGGTGCCGGTCGAGCTGCGCGGGGCCGGCTGCGCGTCGCGCGAGGTCCGCAACTTCGGCATCCCCGACGTCCTCGATGCCGACGCGATCATCGCCTGCGAGGTCATCACCCCGGCTGGGAACTGGAGCTCCTACCCGCCCCACAAGCACGACGAGGAGCGGCCGGGGCAGGAGACCGAGCTCGAGGAGATCTACTACTTCGAGACCCAGGTCGAGGGCGCTGCCCACGGGGCGGTAGTGCCGCAAACCGCGGACCCGGTGGGATACCAGCGCGTCTACGGCACCACCCAGCGCCCGATCGACGTCTTTGCCGAGGTCCGCACCGGCGACGTGGTGCTGGTGCCGCACGGCTGGCACGGGCCCGCGATGGCCGCCCCGGGCTACGACCTGTACTACCTCAACGTGATGGCCGGCCCGGGCCCGACCCGGGCCTGGCTGATCTGCGATGACCCCAGCCACGGTTGGGTTCGCGACACCTGGAGCGACCAGGAGCCCGACCCTCGCCTACCCCTTCGACCCGCACTCGCCACCGACACCGCCGGGTCCGCGAGCATGAGAGGAGCCGCGTCATGAGCGACACCATCCGGCTGACCGTGGCCCAGGCCACCGTCGAGTTCCTGGCCAACCAGTGGTCCGAGCGGGATGGCGAACGGCAGAAGCTGTTCGCCGGCTGCTTCGGGATCTTCGGCCACGGCAATGTCGCCGGCATCGGGCAGGCGCTGCTGCAGCACGAGGCTGCGGCGCTCGACGCAGGGCGCAAGCCCGGGCTTCCCTACGTACTGGCCCGCAACGAGCAGGCCATGGTCCACACCTCGGTGGCCTTCGCCCGGCAGAAGGACCGGCTCCAGACGTGGGTGTGCACGGCGTCGGTCGGGCCCGGCTCGACGAACATGCTGACGGGAGCCGCGCTGGCGACCATCAACCGCCTGCCGGTGTTGTTGCTGCCGTCGGGCACGTTTGCGACCCGCCGCTCGGCGCCGGTGCTCCAGGAGCTCGAGGCGCCGTACGCCGGCGACCTGACCGTCAACGACGCCTTCCGGCCGCTCTCGCGGTACTTCGACAGGGTCAGCCGGCCCGAGCAGCTGCCCTCGGCGTTGCTCAATGCGATGCGGGTGCTGACCGACCCGGTCGAGACCGGCGCGGTCACCTTGTCACTTCCTCAGGACGTGCAGGCCGAGGCCCACGACTGGCCGGTCGAGCTGTTCGCACCGCGCACCTGGCACGTGGCCCGGCCGCCGGCCGAGGCCGCCCGGATCAGGGCCGCTGCCGAAGTCATCCGCGGTGCCCGCCGCCCGATGATCGTCGCCGGGGGAGGGGTGCACTACTCCGGCGCGGAGGAGGCGTTGCGCCTGCTCTGCGACGCCACTGGCATCCCGGTGGGCGAGTCCCAGGCCGGCAAGGGCTCGCTGCCGCACGGCCACCCGCAGGAGATGGGAGCCGTGGGGTCGACCGGTACCACCGCTGCCAACCACCTGGCCCGCACCGCCGACGTCGTGATCGGCATCGGAACGCGCTGGAGTGACTTCACGACCGCCTCGCGCACCGCGTTCCAGGCTGGGCGTGAAGTTCGTGAACATCAACATCGCCAACTTCGACGCCGGCAAGCACGCCGGGCTCTCCGTGGTCGCCGATGCCAGGGAGGCCCTGACCGCCCTGGCGACGGCCCTGGACGGGTACGCGGTAGGCGACGCCTACCGCGCCGAGCAGGCCGACCTGTGGGCGGCTTGGGACGCGCAGGTCGAGGATGCCTACAACCCGCCCGCGTCGGTCACCGACGAGCTTGCAGACGGTTTGCTCACCCAGGGCATGGTGCTCGGCAGCGTCAACGAGCTGAGCGACCCACGCGACGTGGTCCTCTGCGCCGCCGGCTCGATGCCGGGCGACCTGCACAAGCTGTGGCGGGTGCGCGACCGGAAGGGCTACCACGTCGAATACGGCTACTCCTGTATGGGCTACGAGGTTCCGGCCTCCCTGGGCATCCGGCTCGCCGACGAGACTCGTGACGTGTTCGCGATGGTCGGCGACGGGGGCTACCTGATGATGCCGACCGAGCTGGTCACCGCGGTCCAGGAGCGGATCAAGGTCATCGTCGTGCTGGTCCAGAACCACGGATTCCACTCCATCGGGTCGCTCTCGGAGGAACTCGGCTCGCAGCGGTTCGGGACGAAGTACCGCTACCGCGACCAGGAAACCGGTCGGCTCGACGGCGACGTGCTGCCGGTCGACCTCGCGGCCAACGCACGCAGCCTCGGCGTGCAGGTCATCGAGGTGAACTCGCGCGGCGAGCTCGAGAAGGCGATCGGGCAGGCCAAAGAGGCACCCGGCGACGGCGGACCCATCCTGATCCACGTCCAGACCGACCCACTCGTCCACGCCCCCGACAGCGAGTCGTGGTGGGACGTGCCGGTCAGCCAGGTCTCGGACCTCGAGTCGACGAGCGACGCCTACCAGCGCTACCTCGAACACCAGGCCCGCCAGCAGGCATTCCTGGACCCCAACACCGACGTATCCGGAGGAGAATCATGAGCAGGCCCGCACTCATCGGCAGCGCCCCCGACAGCTGGGGGGTGTGGTACGCCGACGATCCGGCACAGACGCCGTGGGAGCGCTTTCTCGACGAGGTCAGCGCAGCGGGCTACACGCGCATCGAGCTCGGCCCCTACGGCTACCTGCCCACCGACCCGGCGCGCCTGTCCGACGAGCTGGACAAGCGCGGCCTCACGATGACCGCCGGCACCATCTTCGAGCACCTGCACCGTCCGGACTCCTGGGACTCCACCTGGCGTGACGTGTCAGCCGCCGCTCGCCTCAGCGCTGCGATGGGTGCCCGGCACCTCGTCGTGATTCCGGAGTTCTGGCGCGACCCGAGCACCGGTGCCGTGCTGGAGGACTCCGAGCTCTCGGCCGAGGAATGGCCGCGCTACGCCGACCAGATGAACCGACTGGCCCGGGCCATCCGGGATGAGTTCGGCCAGCAGATCCAGTTCCACCCGCACGCTGACACCCACGTCGACACGCACGCCAACGTCGAGCGCTTCCTGGCCGAGACCGACCCCGACCTGGTGACCCTGTGCCTGGACACCGGACACATCTCCTACTGCGACGGCGACAACCTGAAGCTGATCCAGGACTACCCGGAGAGAATCGGCTACGTGCACCTCAAGCAGGTCGACCCGGCGGTGATGGAGAAGGTCCGCGCTGAGGGGATCGGCTTCGGCGAGGCGGTCAAGCTGGGTGCGATGTGCGAACCGCCGCGAGGCATCCCGGACCTGGCGCCGATCCTCTCCGCCCTGGCCGACCTCGACCACGTCGAGCTGTTCGCCATCGTGGAGCAGGACCTCTACCCCTGCGCTCCCGACCTACCCATGCCGATCGCCACCCGCACCCTCGACTACCTCCGCTCCTGCGGACCGCTGGCCTGAAAGGAACCACCATGAGCTCCACCACCCTCCGCGTGGGCGTCATCGGGGTCGGCATGATGGGCGCCGACCATGCCGATCGCCTCGCCCACCGGGTCGCCAACGCCACCCTGGTCGCGGTCGCCGACCCCGACCAGGACCGTGCCCAAGACCTCGCCGCCCAGTACGACGGCGTCCAGGTCTTCGCCGATCCGATCGAGCTCATCCGCAACGACTCGGTCGACGCGGTCCTCATCGCCTCACCCGGATTCGTGCACGAGGAACAGCTGCTGGCCTGCATCGAGGAAGGCAAGTACGCCCTGTGTGAGAAGCCGCTCACCATGGACGCGGAGTCCTCGCGGCGCATCCTCGAAGCCGAGCGCGCGGCCGGCAAGCCGTTGGTGCAGGTCGGCTTCATGCGGCGCTTCGACCCGCAGTACGCCGCGATGAAGCAGATGCTCGACTCCGGAGAGCTCGGTCGCCTTCTTCTGTTGCACAACGTGCACCGAAACAAGTCCGTGCCGGACGGCTTCCGCTCCGAGATGATCGTCCGCGACTCGCTCGTGCACGAGGTCGACGTCTGCCGGTGGCTGTTCGGCGAGGAGATCACCGAGATCACCGTGCTCTCGCCGGCCCCGACGTCGTACGCAGCCGAAGGCGTCGTCGACCCCCAGGTCGCCATCTTCCGGATGGAGGGCGGCGGCTTGGCCACGACCGAGGTGTTCGTGAACAGTGCCGTGGGCTACGAGGTGCGCTGCGAAGCCAGCGCCGAGCTCGGCAACGCGACCGTTGGCCTGGGGTCCGGAGTGTTCGTCCGCTCCGCCAACCGCTGGGGCGGAGACGTGCCCGACGACTTCCGGGTGCGGTTCGCCGCTGCGTACGACGCCGAGGTTCAGGCCTGGGTCGACGCTTCCCGCCGCGGCGAGGTAACCGGGCCGACCGCCTTCGACGGGTACGCCGCGACCGTCGTGTGCGAGGCCGGCATGGAGTCCCTGAAGACCGGGGCACCCACGAAGGTGGTGCTGTCATGAAGCTGGCTCTCGACCCGTACATGTTCCGCGAGGTCCCGTTGCTTCAGCTCCCGGCGCTGGTCTCCGACCTGGGCTACGAGTGGATCGAGCTGTCGCCGCGCGAGGACTTCACCCCCTTCTTCAACCACCCCCGCGTCGACGACGCGACGGTGAAGCGGTTCCGCAAGTCCCTCGGTGACGCCGGGGTCGGCGTCTCCTCGATACTCCCTCTCTACAAGTGGAGCGGTCCCGACGAGGAGGAGCGGCAGGCCGCGGTGCGGTACTGGAAGCGCGCCATCGAGATCGCCTCCCTGTTGGGGGTCGACCGGATGAACAGCGAGTTCAACGGCAACCCACGCCAGGCAGACGTCTGCGAGCGGATGTTCTGGCGGTCGATGGAGGACCTGCTTCCGGTGTTCGAGAAGGAGGGCATCAGCCTCGTCCTCGAGCCGCACCCGGACGACTGGGAGGAGGACGGCAAGCGCGCTGTCGACCTCATCAAGGGCATCAACAGTCCGCTGGTCTCGTTCCTCTACTGCGCCCCGCACACCTTCCACCAGGGCAACGACTGCGCCGGGATCATGGAGAAGGCCGGTGACCTCCTGACGATGGTGCACGTCGCCGACTCCTTCGACCACACGGGTTCATCCGGCCTGCGCTACATCGTGAACCCGCCCGGCTCGCAGGTGACGATTCACCAGCATCTCGACATCGGACAGGGCGAGGTCGACTTCGACGAGTTCTTCTCGACCCTCGAGAAGGTCGACTTCGACGGCATCGTGACCAGCTGTGTCTTCGCGTGGGAAGAGCGCGCCCGTGAGTCCAGCACCTTCATGCGCGAAACCATCGCCGAGCACCTCGGGCGCTGGCAGACCGCGCCCTCCCTGACGTCCCCCTGACAGAGTTCCACCACCATTAGGAGCACCGCATGTCCAGCCCCACTTCCACGCCCACCCGGATCACCCACCTCATTGCCGGCAACCCCTGGACCGGCGCCGCCGAGCGCACCAGCGAGGTCTTCAACCCCGCCACTGGCGAGGTCACCGGCGTGCTCGACCTCGCCTCGGCCGATCTGGTCGCCGAGGTCGTGGCCGGCGCGAAGCAGGCCTGGCAGGAGAGCTGGGGCGACGTCTCGCTGGCCAAGCGCAGCCAGGTGCTCTTCAAGTTCCGCGAGCTTCTCAACCGGGACAAGGAGCGCATCGCTGCCATCATCACCGCCGAGCACGGCAAGGTGCTCAGCGACGCCCTCGGCGAGGTGACCAGGGGCCTCGAAGTCGTGGAGTTCGCCTGCGGTATCCCCACCCTGATGAAGGGCGGGTTCACCGAGAACGCCTCGACCCGGGTCGACGTCTACTCGATCCGTCAGAGCCTGGGCGTGGTGGCCGTCATCTCGCCGTTCAACTTCCCGGCGATGGTGCCGCTGTGGTTCGTGCCGATCGCCATCGCCTGCGGCAACGCCGTGGTCCTCAAGCCCAGCGAGAAGGACCCGAGCGCCACGATCGCCATCGCCGAGCTGTGGAAGGAGGCGGGGCTGCCCGACGGCGTGATGAACGTCGTCAACGGCGACAAGGAAGCAGTGGACGCCCTCCTCACCCACCCGGACGTCAAGTCGGTCTCGTTCGTCGGCTCCACCCCGATCGCGCGCTACGTCTACGAGACCGGCACGACGCACGGCAAGCGGGTCCAGGCTCTCGGCGGCGCGAAGAACCACATGCTGGTGCTGCCGGACGCCGACCTGGACCTGGCCGCGGACGCCGCGATCAACTCCGGCTTCGGGTCCGCTGGAGAGCGCTGCATGGCGATCTCGGCCCTCGTCGCGGTGGACGTGATCGCCGACGAGCTCATCGAGAAGATCAAGGACCGGATGGGCAAGCTGCGGACCGGTGACGGCACCCGCGGCAGTGACATGGGTCCGTTGGTCACCGGGGCACATCGCGACAAGGTCACGTCGTACCTCGATGCCGGGGTCGAGGCCGGCGCAGAGCTGGTCGTGGACGGCCGCGACGGCGAGTACGACGCCGACGGTGACGGTTTCTTCCTGGCGCCCACCCTGTTCGACAAGGTCAAGCCAGGAATGTCGATCTATGACGAGGAGATCTTCGGGCCGGTGCTGTCAGTCGTCCGGGTCTCGACGTACGACGACGGGCTGGAGCTCATCAACGCCAACCCCTACGGCAATGGCACCGCGATCTTCACCAACGACGGGGGAGCCGCCCGGCGTTTCCAGAACGAGGTGGAGGTCGGGATGGTCGGAGTCAACGTGCCGATCCCGGTCCCCGTCGCCTACTACTCGTTCGGCGGTTGGAAGAACAGCCTGTTCGGTGACAGCCACGCCCACGGAACCGAGGGCGTGCACTTCTTCACCCGCGGCAAGGTCGTCACCTCGCGGTGGCTCGACCCCAGCCACGGGGGCCTGAACCTCGGCTTCCCGCAGAACGACTGAACAGGGTCGCGCTTCTCGTCGGCTGCCACACAGGCTGCGGTCGGCTCAGCCGACGAGGAGCGCGACCGCACTCAGGGCGGACGCTGCGGTGACCGCCACCTCGAACGGACGCTGCTCCATCCGGCGCACGAGATGCACCCCCGCCCACGCCCCCGCGAGCACCAACGGCACGAGGAGGGTCATCCGCGCCACCGTCGGCCAGCTGAGGAGTCCGAGCCCGACGCTGAAGGGCAGCTTGCAGAGATTGACGCCCAGGAAGAACCAGGCGCCCGTCCCGAGGAACCGACGTTTGTCGACGCGTTGGGCGACCAGGTACAGCGTCATCACCGGCCCCGCCGCGTTTGCCACCATGGTCGTGAAGCCGGCTCCCACGCCCGTCGCCGCGATCGCGGGGGTTCCCCACGCGCGTGCGACATCGCCGCGGCGGCCTGCCTGCAGCCAGAGTTGAAGGATCACCAGCAGGAGCAGAACGCCGCCTATCGACCGCCGCAGCGTCTCGTCGTCCACCACGGCGAGCACCAGTGTCCCGACCAGAATTCCGGGTAGGACGCCGGGGACCAGGTGCTTGAGCAGCGACCAGTCGCAGTCACGTCGGTAGTGACTGACCGCGACCACGTCCCCGACGAGCAGAAGGAGCAGCAGGGCGGCGGTCGACTCACGGGTCGGCATGGCAGCGGCAAACAGGGCCACGGCGACCGTGCCGAACCCCCCGATGGCAGTCTTCGCAACGCCCACCAGCACGGCGGCAAGGCCGAGTGCCAACCAGGCGAGCTCCGCGCTCAGGTCGGCCCTCTGGCGTGGTCGTAAACCGGGTTTGCAAGCATGACGTAATGTTCTTACAAAATCCGGTCAGCGGTCAAGCGCAACCCAGGTGACGGATCGAGGTCCGAGGGACGCGCTCAGCTCCGAGGCCGCCGCGTGTGCCACCGACCCATCTGCGGCGACGGGGTGTTTCGAACGCTGGGCGGGGCCTTTGGCAGACGGCACAGTCCGGACGTCCACACCCGACTGGCTCATCGGTAGTCATGAGTGCCAAGGCTTCGTCGAGGTAGTCGTCCGCGAGCCGCCAGACAAGGTCGAGACGACCCTCGCCGACCGCCGCGTTGACCTCCCACGCGTAGTAGTCGTGCAACTCGCGCAGTTGTTCCTCATCGCCCATCTGAACTGGCCTCCAACCGGACGAGCCGCCGGCGGACATGGTCTCGCCGCCGACGACTCCCTCAGTGTGCGCCTACCCGGCCCGCGGCGCCACCACGAAGGCCGGCAGCCTCAGTTCCCGCGGGTGACGTAGGTGACCAGGAAGCCGGTGGCGCAAGGGCGGCTGTGCGTGATGACGCCGCCTTCCCTCCGGATGCTGCCGAGCAGGACCTGGAACTCGTCCTCGGCCGCGGTCACTGTGTGCCAGGTCATGACGTCCGCCCCCTCTGACTGCGGCGAACGCGGCTGACCGTGACTGCGGCAAGTGCGGCTCCCGTCAGTGCGAAGAGTGCGCCGATGCCCATGAGCCAGCAGTCCAACTGGTCCAGGACGGGAACGGTCGCGCCGACGTCGGCCGTGACGTGTACGCCGGCCGCGCCGTCACTGTTCATCACGACAACAGTCCAGTGGCCATCTCGGGGCTTCCACTCCAGGCCCTGAGTACCGGAGCCGGTGACCTGAGCGTCCCAGATGTCACTGTCGGCCGGGTTCACCGAAACGGGCCCACCGGGGTGCTCGGCGTACCGCGTCGTCGGGTCTGCGATCTCGGAGACCGTGGAGTGCTTGACTCCGGCGAGGTAGTCATCCACCTCGTCCTCGGGAGCGACACCGACGAACAGCTGTGCATCGGGGTCAGCGGTCGTGACGCGGAGGCGAGCCTTCCCGAGCAGCCAGTCTCCGTTGAGACCGTCCAGGTCGATCTCTTCGATGGTCAGCGCGTAGCCGTCGGTGCCGAGCGAGGTCGCGTCCGTTGTCAGATAGTCGCCTTCGCGCAAGTCATTGTCGACGGCGTGGGCGATACCGGCAGCCGCGAACATGGCCACGGCACCGACGAACAGGACGACGGCGAGGATCATCGAAGTGGTACGGCCGGGCGTCCAGGCGTGTCCGGCCGGCGGCGCCGGGATCGGTGCCGCGGTCGCGGGGTCCTGCTGAGGGATCATGGTGCTGCTCATCGTGTGGCTCCTTGGTGTGCGATTGGCTTGCCTCAAGCACACTCGTTTCGCGGTCTCCTGCACATGGGGCTGGGCGCTGGAGCGGCGGAGCGGGGCGCACTGCTCGTGCGGGTCTCCCGTGGGGCCAGCCCGCCTGACGAGTGGTGGTGGCCGCCGTCGGCTGTGCGGGCAGCGGCAT
Source organism: uncultured Actinomycetota bacterium (assembly GCA_963719255.1). Taxonomy (GTDB): domain Bacteria; phylum Actinomycetota; class Actinomycetes; order Propionibacteriales; family Nocardioidaceae; genus Nocardioides. The sequence continues at coordinate 30,461 of CAVRBN010000030.1, forward strand.
GTTCCGAGCCCGAGCACGCTCCTACAGTCAGGGCATGATGTTCTCCACCTACCGCCGCGTGCTGACGCTCCCGGGAGCCCTGGTGTTCTCGGTGAGCGGACTCGTGGCGCGGATGCCGATGTCGATGGTGAGCCTCGGGATCGTCCTCTTGGTCTCGACGCGCACGGGGTCGTACTCGCTCGCCGGCACGGTCTCGGCGTCCTTCCTCGTGGCGAATGCACTGTTCGCAATCCTGCAGGCGAGGTTGATCGACCGACTTGGCCAGAGCCGGGTCCTCCCAACCGCTGCGGCAGTGTTCGGAGCTGCGCTGGCGGCGATGATGGTCTGCATCGAGCTGGACTATCTCGCGCCCTGGCCGCACCTGAGCGCCGCCGTCGCGGGTGCCGCGCTCCCGCAGATCGGGTCCTCGATCCGCGCCCGGTGGTCGCACCTTGTCGAGGACAAGCGTGACCTGCACACCGCGTTCGCCTTCGAGGCGGTAGTCGACGAGACGGTGTTCATCGTCGGGCCCGCCCTGGTGGTCGCCCTCGCCACGATCGTCCACCCTCTGGCCGGGCTCTCCTGCGCCATCATCGCCACGGTGGCCGGGACGACAGTGCTGGTCAGCCAGAAATCCACCGAACCCAGCGCGACCGGGGCGACCACGGCGTCGTCGGGAGGTCCGATGCCGTGGCGCATCCTGGCCCCGTTGATCGCCTGCGCCTTCACCATGGGGGCCTTGCTTGGTGGCGCGGAGGTGGCAACCGTGGCGTTCTCCGAGGAGATGGGTTCCAAGCCCATGGCCGGCCTCCTGCTCGCGATCTGGGCGATCGGAAGCCTGACTTCCGGCGTCGTGACCGGCGCGATGCACTTCAAGGCGTCGAATGCGGTCCGGTTCCGACGAGGAATGCTTGCTCTGGGTTTGCTGATGGTGCCGCTGCCGTTCGTACACGGTTTCGTGTCTCTGGCTGTGTGCCTCTTCCTGTCGGGTTTCGCGATCTCACCCACCCTGATCGCCAGCTTCGCCTGGATCGAGGAGAGCGTGCCGTCGGGCAGGATCACCGAGGGCATCACCCTGTTCACGACCGGCCTGGGCGCCGGGTTGGCGCCGGGCGCGGCCCTGGTCGGCTTCGTGGTCGACGCCTCAGGCGCCTCCGCGAGCTTCTGGGTGACGGTGGTGGCCGGACTGCTCGGGGCAGCCCTTGCCTTCCTCGGCGCGGTGGTTGCCAAGCGCCGAAATGCCACCCACGCGGGGGTTCCCGCGGGGACGTCGGGTCCGATTGACTGATTGTGGGAGACACCCGATCCACATGGTCAGGAGGGCCGCGTGAGCGTATACAGAGTGACCGACCTCATCGGAACAAGTACGCAGTCCTGGGAGGATGCCGCGTCGGTGGCGATCAAGACGGCGAGCGGGACGCTTCGCGACCTGCGGGTCGCCGAGGTCGTGGCGCAGGACATCCACCTGGGCGAGGACGGCGAGATCACGTATCGAACGAAGCTTCGCGTCTCGTTCAAGTACGACGCGGGCGAGTAGGCGGGGTCGGCGGCCGCGAGCCCAACGAGTGCGCCAAGCGCGACCAGCTGAGATGGCTCTGACCCGAATCGGTGTGCTGGGTTACGGAACCGGGGGCCAGCACTTCCACGCCCCGTTCATTGACGCAGCAGATGGCGTCGAGCTTGCGGGAGTCGTGACGCGGTCACCGGAGCGCCGCGCGGCTGTCGCGCGCGACTGGCCCGGGACCCCCACGTACGCCAGCCTGGCCGAACTTTCGCGGCCGGTGTCGACGCCGTGGCCATCTCCACCCCGCCTGAGACTCGACGCGAACTGGTGCTCGAGGCCGTGAGGGCGGGCGTGCACGTGGTCGCGGACAAGCCGTTCGCGCCCACTGCTGATGCCGCGCGCGAGCTCGCGGCGGCGGCTGCCAACGCCGGCGTACTGCTGACGGTGTTCCACAACCGTCGCTGGGATGCCGACATCCGGACGCTCGCGGGCGTGCTCGGCAACGGCCAGCTTGGCGACGTGTGGCGGGTGCACTCGCGCATGGACTTCGCCGATCCAGCAACCCTGGAGGCGGGTCCGGGAGGTGGCCTGCTCCGTGACATCGGCAGCCACCTCGTCGACCAGATGCTCTGGCTCCTCGGAGACGTGCGCAGCGTCAATGCCCATCTGGACTGGATCGAGACGCCTGCGGGGCGCACGGACGCGAGCTTCTGCATCCAGCTCGAGCACGTCAACGGCGTGTGCTCGGTGGTGGAGTCGACAAAGCTGAACCACCTGGAGGAACGGGAGCTTCGCGCCTACGGCAGCAACGGCAGCTATCTCGCTCGAGGGCACGGACGTCCAAGCCCAGGCGATCTTCGCCGGGAGACGACCGACCGACGACCCTGAGGGGTGGGGCTATGACGAGCCTGCTCGCTGGGGCGTGCTGCACACCGCCGCTGGCGAACACACCGTGCCCTCCTCACAGGGCCGCTACCACGACCTCTACTCCGCCTTCGGCGCTGCCGTGCGCGGCGAGGGCCCTCAGCCAGTCCCGGCCGCCGAGGGGGTACGCACGCTCACGGTCCTGGACGCGGCCCGCCTCAGCGCCGGGCAACGACGGCGGGTCGAGTTGCCGCCGGAGGAGTAGCCCGATCGGTCGCCGGTCACGATCCTTGCTGATCTCCAAGAAATCGTGGGATGTCGTGGGCAAGGTCGTAGCCGTAGTCCTGGTCCAGATCCGAGGTCTCGGTCGCCACCGGGGCGGCTGCGCGACGTACGTCGTCAGAGACGGGTACGGGAACTCCGGCGCTGTCCAGCTCGTGAGCCATGTCGTAGCCGTAGTCACCTGACGGATCGCTCGTCGGCAGCTGTGGCTCGCTCTCTTGCATCATCGCTCCCTGTGTTCGTGGACCACCGCCGCTTGGAGGGTACCCCGCGCCAGGGCTGTCATCCCAGGCGAACGCCGTGCCGCGCGGCTGCCTCGACGACCTGCTCAAGCGGAGCCCCCTGTCCGAAGAGCAGCGCCATCTCACGGGCGAAGGCGTCGTAGGGGGCGCCGATGGACACCTGGATGATGCGCGCCACCCCGGTGGGTACCCGGATGCTGTGGGCCGCCCCCTGCGGGAGCAACTGCACCGTTCCGGATCCGCCCCGCACCCAGTCGGCGGTCCCGACGCGGAACTCCGCCTCGCCCTCGACGACGATCTGGACCTCGTCCCAGGGGTGGCTGTGGGCTGGTGGACCCTCGCGATCCTCACTGCGGTAGTCCGCGACCTGCACGTCTCCGTGTCCCACAGCTCGAAGCCAGATTTCGTCAGCCGGGTAGCTGACCAGCTCGGCGTCAGCACCCAGCAGCACCGCGGGTTCGAGTCTCAGTCCGGACATGCCTGCTCCCTTCACCGAGCCCAGTTTGGCACCCAGCGGCGCGCTCGGTTCGCGTGTCAGACCTGCGCCGAGGCGAACCGCTCCCAGACTCGGTGCCGGCCGAGCAACTCGTGGAGCTGGGTCAGGACCGCGGTGGCCTCGTCGGCAACGACGACTCCGGGACTGTCCAGCCCGAGACCCGCGTCGTCGAGCGCCTGCACGCCGGTTCCGCAGGCGCCGATGGCCTTGGCGTGCCGGAAGCATTCCTGGAGAAGCAGGACGACGCGGGGGTCGAGCGGGGCCGGCGACGGCTCGGCGGCCTTGCTGTCGCGGCCGGCGCGTGCGTCGGCACCGGGCGAGGGCCTGCCCGTCACGATGACGGCGTCGAACTCCACGGATCGGGTGGCACCCAGTGTTCTTTGAACGGCCATCCCGTTGGCGAGGGTGCCTCCGACAGGCGACACCACCAGCGGGACCATGCTGGCTGCCTTCACCGCCGCGGCGACCTCCTCGACACCGTTCAGGTCTCCGTCCGGGTCGACGACGATCCCGATGACGCGTCCGTCGGTCGGCCAGGTGCCGCCGACCTGTGACAGGGCCGGGCTGGGCGACAGATCGACCAGCGCCTCGGTCGGCTCGGGCGCCGGGAGCCCGAGTCCTGCGGCGACCTGGTTGCACAGGTAGGGGTCGATGTTGGCCAGCGCCATGAGCTGGCGCTCCTTGATGGCCTGCTCGTAGCACTTGGCGAGCTCGAACGTGTACGCGAGCACGATGTGCTCCTGCTCCGGCCGGGTCATGCTGAGCCAGAACTGACGCGTCTGGCTGTAGTGGTCGGCGAAAGACGCGGGCTTTTCGCGGGTCTTCGTCGCGGCGGCGACCAGTGCTGCGACCTCGACGAAGGCGCCGTCCTTTTCGCCGGCATGGAATGGGCAGCCTCCATCGAGCGAGTTCGGCCGGTACGGCGCCACCCCGCCGTGGACCGCGTCCTGGTGGAACCCGTCGCGGAACATGTCGTTCACCGGCGCATGAGGCCGGTTGATCGGGATCTGGTGGAAGTTCGGTCCGCCGAGACGGGTGAGCTGAGTGTCGATGTAGGAGAACAGCCGCGCCTGCAGGAGCGGGTCGTCGGTCACGTCGATACCCGGCACCAGGTTGCCGACGTGGAAGGCGACCTGCTCGGTCTCGGCGAAGAAGTTCGTCGGATTTCCAGTCAGTGTCAGCAGCCCGATTGCCTGCACCGGCGCAAGTTCTTCGGGGACGATCTTGGTCGGATCGAGCAGGTCGATTCCGTCGAAGGTCTGCTCGGGCGTGTCCGGCAAGACCTGCACGCCCAACTCCCACTGTGGGTAGGCGCCCGACTCGATGGCGTCGTAGAGGTCGCGGCGGTGGAAGTCCGGATCCATGCCCGCCAGCATCTGCGCCTCTTCCCAGGTCAGCGAGTGCACGCCCAGAACCGGCTTCCAATGGAACTTCACCAACGAGGTCTCGCCGCTTGCGTTGACGCATCGGAAGGTGTGGACTCCGAAGCCCTCCATCGTGCGGTAGGACCGCGGGATCCCGCGGTCCGACATGTTCCACATCGTGTGGTGCTGGGCCTCGGAGTGCAGGGACACGAAGTCCCAGAAGGTGTCGTGGGCGCTCTGCGCCTGGGGGATCTCCCGGTCGGGATGTGGCTTGGCGGCGTGGATGATGTCGGGGAACTTGATCCCGTCCTGGATGAAGAAGACAGGGATGTTGTTGCCGACCAGGTCGAAGGTCCCCTCCTTGGTGTAGAACTTCGTCGCGAACCCACGCGTGTCGCGCACGGTGTCGGCGGAGCCGCGCGACCCCAGAACCGTCGAGAAGCGAACGAAGACCGGGGTCTCGACGTTCCTGCGCAGGAAGCCGGCCTTGGTGACCCCGGTTGCGTTGCCATACCCCACGAAGACTCCATGCGCTCCGGCACCGCGCGCGTGGACAACGCGCTCGGGGATGCGCTCATGATCGAAGTGGGTGATCTTCTCGCGCAGGTGGTGGTCCTGCAGCAACGTCGGGCCGCGGGCGCCGGCTTTCAGCGAGTGGTCGGTGTCTCGTAGGCGGGCGCCCTGGGACGTGGTGAGGAAACTGCCTTGCTGTCCCACGTCGGTCGCGGCCACGTCGGTCGAAGCGCCCGTCGCCGTACGCCGGTCGGGGGACGCCTGGTCGCGCTTCGGCGGAAGAGGTCCACGCGGCTTGGTGGGTTCCTCCAGCGTCGGCGGTGCCGATCCGGGTGCGCCGGGAATGTCAGGCGGCACGAGCTCGGCGACGGCTTCGAGTGCCTTCTGAGCGGCCTTCTCGACGGTGCTGCGCATGACACGCTTCACGGCCCTGGCCGACTTCTTCGGATCCATGGTCCCTCCTCGGTAGGACCCGGCTGGTACCCCGGCCACAACGCCCGAAACTCGCCCGAAAGGGGGTCGCGTGGCCCGTCGGTCGCGGGTACATGCTGTGGGCAAGCACTGAGTGAAGGAAGCGCCATGACGACGACCCCAGCAACCCCACTCCCGACGAGAACGACGACGGCCTGCCCGACCCAGCCTCACAGGACGGAGCTCCCGGCGCCGAAGTCGGCATGTCGGAGGACGGAGGCAGCACATTTGAGCCGGAGGAGGACCCAGAGGGCCACAGCTGAGCGGTAGATTCGACGAATGAGCAAGTCTCCCGAAGAGAACCGCGAAAGAGGACTCAGGAAGACCGAGTCAACACCGAGCGGACCTTCTCCCGGAGGAGCGTGAGGCGGGCAGCGACGACCCTCTCGAGCAGGCGAAGGCGATCCTCGAGGACTCCGACGAGCGCACAGAGCATCCCGAGGAGACCAGGCACGAGTCCACCCAGACCCCGGACTAGAGCGTCTGACTCAGGAGGCTCGGCCGAGACCGTCCAACGCCGCCATGTCGGCGTCCGACAGCTGGAAGCCGGCGACATCGGCATTGGATCGGATGCGCTCGGCATCGCGCGACTTCGGGATCACGATCACGCCGTGCTGAAGATGCCAGCGGATGATGACCTGGGCCGGCGTACGTCCTGCGCTTTGTGCGATCCGCACAATCGTCGGGTGCTCGAGGGTTCCGCCGCGAAGGGCGCTGTAGCCCTCGAGGGCGACGCTCCGCGCACGATGTCGCTTCGAGCACCTGTGCGTCGAAGAGCAGTGGACTCCATTCGACCTGGTTGACGACGGGCGCGCGGCCCGTCGCGGACGTCACGCTCGTCGATCATGTCGACGCCGAAGTTGCTCACCCCGATGTCCCTGGCGAGCCCTGACTCACGCGCCTCGATGAAGGCGCCCCACATCTCGAGGCTGGTCGCGGTGTCGGTCGGCCAATGGATCAACCACAGGTCGACATAGTCGCTGCCGAGCAGGTCGAGGCTCCGCTTCAGCGTGTCGAGCTCTTGCCCCACCAGCCTGGGCGGGCACTTCGTGGTCACGAAGACATCGCCACGGGCGAGACCACTGTCGTGCAACGCGCGGCCCACCTCGGCCTCGTTGCCGTAGACCGTTGCGGTGTCGACGTGGCGGTACCCAGCCTCCAGGGCGGCCGACGTGGCCTTGACGGCCTCGTCCCGCTTGAGCTGCCAGGTGCCGAAGCCCAGCAGTGGCATCCGGCCGCCACCCTCGAGTGCCACGACGTCGTCGGGAATGGCCGGTACGGATGCTGGTTCGGTCACCCCGCGATGCTAGTCCGCCGTCCTGGGCGAGCATCAGACGCGCTCGAATAGTGAGTTGCGCAGTCGGCAATCCGGGCAACAGACTCGTTGTCGGTGGCGAGGGGGAGGATGCCGTCAACGACGAAGTTGTTCCCTTGCTGGCCCTGAGACTGCGGTCCGCAGACCCATAGGAGACACCATGTCCGACCCCACGCAGCCGACCGGAGACATCGGCGACAAGACAGCCGCCGCCACCGGGGAGCTCGATCCGCGACGCTGGCTGGCGCTCGGTGTCATCGCTGTCGCCCAGCTGATGATCATCCTGGACGCGTCGATCGTGAACATCGCGCTGCCTTCGGCGCAGGCCGACCTCGGCATCAGCGACGCCGACCGGCAGTGGGTCGTCACGGCCTACACGCTGGCCTTCGGCGGCCTGTTGCTGCTCGGTGGCCGGATCGCCGACTTCATGGGTCGCAAGCGGACCTTCATCGTCGGTCTTCTCGGGTTCGCCGGCGCTTCCGCGCTCGGGGGCGTTGCCTCGAACGCCGCGCTGTTGTTCGCGGCCCGGGGCCTGCAGGGAGCCTTCGCCGCCCTGCTCGCCCCTGCGGCCCTGTCGCTGATCGCGGTCATGTTCACGATTCCGAAGGAACGCGCCCGGGCCTTCGGCGTCTTCGGCGCGATCAGCGGCGGCGGAGCGGCGATCGGCCTGATCGTCGGAGGCGCGCTGACCGAATACGCCTCCTGGCGCTGGTGCCTGGGCGTGAACGTGCCCATTGCCCTCGGCGCAGCCCTGGCGGCGGTGCCGATCGTCCACGAGAGCAAGGCCCCCGGCAACACCCGATACGACGTCCCCGGCGCCCTGCTGGCCACGCTCGGCCTCGTCTCGCTGGTCTACGGCTTCACCGAGGCGGCGAAGTTGAAGGACCCAGGCAAGAGCACGGACGTGGTCGGCTGGACCGCCGGATCGACCCTGTTCTTCCTGATCGTCGCGGTCGTCCTGCTGGTCGCATTCGTCGTCTGGGAGTTGCGCGCGGACAACCCTCTGCTTCCACTGCCCATCATCCTGGACCGCAACCGTGGAGGCTCCAACCTTGTCTTCCTCCTCGTCGGAGCCGGGCTGTTCGCCATGTTCCTGTTCCTCACCTACTACTTCCAGATCACCCTGGAATACAGCCCGTTGAAGTCCGGTTTCGCGTTCCTCCCGTTCAGCGGCGGCATCATCGTCGCAGCCGGAGTCGTGGCCCAGCTCCTGCCGCGGATCGGTCCCAAACCGTTGATGGTCGTCGGCATGGTGCTGTCCGTTGTCGGGATGCTCCTGCTCATTCGGATCACCCCGGACACCGCCTACTGGTCGCACGTGCTGCCACCGCTGCTGCTCATGAGCGTTGGCCTCGCTGGCGTGTTCATTCCGGCCTCGAGCACCGCGCTCGTCGGTGTTGGTCACCACGATGCGGGTGTGGCCAGTGCCGTGCTGAACACCGCCCAGCAGATTGGCGGCTCACTCGGCCTTGCCCTGCTCAACACCCTCTACGCCGGCGCGGTGACCGACTACGTCGGCGACAACCTCAAGGACCCGGCCGACATCGAAAGCGTCACCCAGCTGGCGTTCGTGCACGGCTACCACGTGACCTTCTTCTGGGGTGGCATGCTGCTGATCCTGGCCCTGCTGGTTTCCGCCTTCTTCATCAATGCGAGGAAGGAGGACGTGCCGACCGACCCCATGGGCGCCTGAGGCGCCCGCACCCGATCCGCGATCAGGCGAGCGGGCTGCTTTCCAGGTTGTCCAGCAGGTCGCGCGGAGAGTCGAAGACCCAGGAGGCGCCGGCGGCTCTGAGGTCGCTCTCGCAGACGCCACCGGTGAGCAGCCCGATGCATCCCAGGCCGCGCTCACGGGCCGCGACGGCGTCCCACACTGCGTCGCCGATGACGACGGCGCGGTCGGCATCGACGCTGTTCATCGCCTCGTCGATCAGGTCGGGAGCAGGTTTGCTGTTCTCGACGTCGGATCCCGACACGATCGCGTGCAGGGCGCCACTCGCGTCGACCAGGGACAGCAGCCGGTCGGTCAAGTCGGCGTCGCCCGAGCTGGCGAGCACGATCCGGAAGTCCTTCGCGCGCAGCTTCAGCATCAGGTCGGAGGCTCCGTCGAGCGCCCGTAGCTCGTTGACGCGCTCCAGGAAGTGCTTGTCGTGCAGGGCGCGCACGTGGTCTCCGACGGCGTTCTCGGCGGCGTTTCCGGCGAGATGGGCGACCAGGCGGTCGCCGCCCATGCCGATTGCACTGTGGATCCGGGCGGCGGCCACATCCAGGCCAACCTCATGGAAGGCGAGCTGCCAGGCCACGGTGTGGTGGTAGACCGAGTCGACCAGGGTTCCGTCGAGGTCGAGGACGACGGTGTCGACGCCGGATCGACGGTGAGTTGGCTGGGTCATGACTCGTGGGTACCCCGTCCTGCCAAACGCATGTCCACGCTCAGCGCCCCGCGAGTCCGCGCTCGATGACCGCGATCACCTCGGGGCGGAGGCGGGACGCCTCGATGACCGCATCGACAGACCCGACCTCGACCGCCCGGTGGATGTTGTGGATCCCGTCGAACTCGGCGGCGACCTCACTGATCTTCTCCGCCCGGAGCGACGCCCTGAGGTCGGCCAGCTCGACCAGCAGCGTGGCCCGCTCCCGGTCTGAGGCCCCGGCGATCCGGCTCTCCAGCTCGCGGACCTGGGGACTTGCTGCCGCCCGTTTGTCCACCTCACCGGAGAAGACGACGGCCGCAGCAGGGGCGCCACCGAGGACCGAGGCAAAGGATCCCTCGATCGCCAGCACCGTCATGCCCGGGTTGAGCTGCTTGGAGAAGACCACGAAGGCGCCGCCGTGGTAGCGCGAGATCACGCAGAACACGATCGGTCCACGGAAGTTGACGACGGCGCGCCCGATCTCGGCGCCGTACTCCAGCTGCAGGTTGCGCATCGAGTCGGGAGACCCGTCGAACCCGGACAGGTTGGCCAGCACCACGAGCGGCCGGTTGCCGCTGGCCGCGTTGATGGCGCGCGCCGCCTTCTTCGACGACTTCGGGAACAGCGTCCCGGCCGTGTAGACGTCCGGCCCGTCGGTGGGCGGGAACCCGCGCCTCGGCACGGTCCGCGACTCGATGCCGAGCAGGAGCACGGGGTAGCCGCCCAGATGGGCCTCCTGGACGACCGCGGTGTCGGCATCGGCCATGCCGGCCCAGCGTTCGAGCGTCGGGTGGTCCTGGTCGGCCAGCGCCCTCATCACCGTGCGGATGTCGAAGGCCTTCTTGCGGTCGCGGTTGGTCTCAGCGGCGAAGATGTCGCCGACCGTCTTGAAGTCGCTGCCCGCGAACTCATGGGGGTACGTCGTGACGTCGCGGTCGGACGGGTCGCTGGTCTCCACACGACGGGGACCTGGCTCGCCAGGGGCGACGTACGTGTGCTCGTAGTGCGACATCAGGATCTCCAGCGCACCGGCGAGGTCCGGCGCCCAGTACTGGGCCTGGCCGTTCGGCCCCATCACCCGGTCGTAGCCACCGATCCCGTAGTTGTCCTCGGCCGAGACGCCGCCGGAGAAGTCCAGGGACTGCTTCCCGGTCAGGACCATCGCACTGTCGGGGGTCATCACCAGGATGCCCTTGGTGTGCATCAGCATCGTCGCCTCGGCGTTCCAGTAGGGCTGGGCGCCCACGTTGATGCCGGCCACGACGATGTTGATCTCGCCGCCTCCCTGCGTGAACTCCACGATGCGGCGCAGCGCGGCTGCCACCCAGTCCATGTTCTCGGTGCCGGAGCCCATCGAGATGCGGGCGCCCGCGGACAGGGCGAACCACTCCAGCGGGACGCCCATCTGCTCGGCGAGGTCGATCGCCGCGATGATCCGTGAGCACTCCGGCTCCGAGACGGCGCCAAGCGCCATCGTCGGGTCGCCACACAGGACGACGCGGGTGATGCCCTCGGGGTGGAGCTGGGTCGGCGTCGTCACCACGGCGGCCAGGATGCCGGCCTTGTTGAGCCCGCGCGGACGGTCCACCGGGACCAGCGCCCCGGTGTCGTCGAGGTCGTGCTCGACGAGCTTGCCGGTCGGTCCGGTCAGCACGTCCACGAGCTCGTAGGGGTAGACGAGGCCGCGCCGCCGGGAGCGAAGGACCTTGGAGGCGTAGTCGTCCAACGGCTTGAGCGGCTCCGTGGGGGGCTCCTCGATCGAGGTCACCACGCCTGCACCCGGGCGGGCAAAGAAGCGCACCACGATCGGGGTGGGCTTCCCGTCCGGGCCGGCCACCCGACCCTGGGCGAGGACCTCTTCGATCCCGGCGCTGTCGGTCAGCGGAGTGATCTTGGTCTGCAGCGCGGTCAGCTGGTCGACGTCGGCGTCGACGATCGGCCAGACCTGGACCCACACGTGGTTGGTGTCGAGCTTGGTGCCCGCCGCACCTCGCGCCGTGCGGGTCCGGCGGATGGCCTCCAGGCAGTTCTCCACGGCGCGCTCGGCGTGGGGCAGGGCGATGACGTTGCCGTCGTCGTCGCGTACGACGGCCAGCTGACGCACCTGGGCGAGTGCCACCAGCCGCCGGTCGGCCGGGTTCGCACGCCCGACGCACTCGTAGAGGAGCACGTCCTCGGGGGCGTCGATGCGGGTGATGTCGAACTCGCGCAGCCGCCACAGGTTGAGTCGCCGGGCGACCATCGGGTGCACCCCGCGGATCAGCCTGTCCTCGGCAACGCCGTCTTCCGTGGGCCGGAACGTGAAGTACTCCACCGGTCGGTTGCCACCCCGGCAGACCGCGACCGCCACCCGGCGTACGTCCATGGCGAAGGGGAGCGAGCCGACGATTCCGCCGAGCTCCGCACTGGTGTCCTCGGTCGACTCCGGTGCCGTCGGCCAGTGCAGGTAGAGGTCGACAACCGCCTCGTGCCCGCGTACGACGGGCCGCGACCTCCGCGGTCAGCGCCGCGGCCAGCTCGCCGGAGCTGTCGCGCAGCTCGGCCACCGTGCCGATCGTCGAGATCAGATGGGTGGGCCGCTCGTCGAGCCGGTAGTCCGCGATGATGAAGGGCCGTCCAGCATCGTGGGTGGCGCGCAGCTCGTGCAGGTGGAACTCTCGGTAGTGGCGCTTGACGAGCACCTCGAGCATCGGCTCCTGCTTCGGGATGCCGCTCTCCAGCCGCTCCGCGAGGTAGGCGACGATCTGCTCCGGGATGGCTGCCAGCGCGCCGATGCGCTCGGCATGGTCCGGCACGTGGGGATCGGCCGCGAGAGCCGCCACCTCGTCGCGGACGCCGGCCACGACGCTCGACCGCTCCTGGTCCACGAGCGGCTGGTCGAACCAACGGAACCGAACGCTACGGGCCAGATCGCCGATGACCGGGAACCGCAGCTGGGTCGCCCGGACCAACCTCTCCAGGAGCTCGCGAACCGGTCCGGCGAGCTTGTCGGGCGGCGGCGGCTCCTCGCTCCAGCGCTGGAGCAGCGTGATCGCCACCTGCGCGTCGGACGCCGACCGCTGGGCCAGGAAGATCCGGAAGACGGCTTCCTGCAGGCCGGGCGTCGGCTCGAGATCGGTCACTCCGTAGTGCCCCAGCACGGTGCGCAGCCGGTCGCTGAACTGGTCGGGCAGCCCGCCGCGCTCGACGTCGAGGCTCTGAAGATAGGTGTGGAAGTGCTCCTTGGAGCTGTGCACCCGAAGCTCGGTGTGCAGCTCCTCGTCCGCGGGCCGGTTCCGGCTCAGCTCGGCGAGGTCCGCGAAGATCCCGAGCAGGTCGATCTCGTCGGGGACCACTTCCACGCCGTCGGCACGCAGCGCATCGCGGGCCGCGAGGTAGTTCTCCAGCGTCGCGCCGGCGTTGTCCTCGTCGATGTCGAATCCGAGCATGGTCGCGGTGAGGTGGGCGCGTCCCTTCTCTGCCCGCTCGGCGGCCGAGAGCTCGGCAGGGGGCCTCGGGAGGTCCAGCCCCGGACCGGACGCGGCCTCGGCGACCGCGCTCACCGGTCCGTCGTCCTCGGTGGGTTCCAGCCGCACCAGGGGTGCTCCGGTCTCGACCTGGCTGCCGGTCATCACCAGCAGTTCCTTCACGCGTGCCGGGAACGGCGCATGCAGCACCGTCTCCATCTTCATGCTCTCGAGCACGAGCACGGGAGCGCCGGCGGCGACGGTGTCACCCACCGCGGCCGGCGTCGCCACCACCAGTGCAGGCGAAGGCGAGCGCATCACGCCACCCTCGTCCCGGCTGACGTGGTGGGTGACCCCGTCGACCTCGACGAGGTGCGTCGGACCGTAGGTCGCGGTGACGATCTTGTACCTGACCCCGTTGACGACCAGTCGACCGTGGAACTCGTCGATGCGCTCGACCTCGACGTCGACGACCTCCTCGTTCGTGCCCTCGGCCACTGTGACGTGGAACCGGTACTGAGCGGTCTGGAGGGCCGTCACGCGGTACGTCGTGCCGCGCAGCTTGAGGTCCACCGGGCGGCCGATCTCGTGCTGCACCTGCGGGCGACCACCGTGGGCGGTCTCGAGCAGCCGGGCGACCTCCACCTGGAGCTGGTCGTCGTAGGCCTCGATCGCGGCGGCGACCAGGGCCACGCCGGAGTTCGCGTGGGAGACCAGTCGTCCCTCGCCGCGGACCCGGTCGATCCACCCGGTGTCGGCCCAACCGCCCTCGCCGGTCGTGACCTCTGGCTGGTCGAGCAGGTCGAGGATGAAGCTCTTGTTGGTCGCGCCACCCTCGATCACCACGGTCGTGTCGCCCATCGCGCGCCGCAGCCGGGCCAGCGCCTCGTCACGGTTGCGACCGTAGGCGATGATCTTCGCGATCATCGAGTCGAAGTCGGCGGGGATGGTGTCGCCCTCGCCCACACCGGTGTCCACGCGGATGCCGGGTCCGGCCGGCAGCTCGAGCAGGGCGATGCGTCCGGGAGCCGGGGCGAAGTCGCGGTCGGGGTCCTCGGCGTTGAGCCTCGCCTCGACCGAATGACCCTTCTCGGCCGGCTTCTCGCCCTCGAGGCGGCCGCCGGCGGCGACGTGGAGCTGTGCCTTGACCAGGTCGAGGTCGGTGGTGACCTCGGTGATCGTGTGCTCGACCTGCAGGCGGGTGTTGACCTCGAGGAACGCGAACACCTCGGTCTCCGGGTGGTAGAGGAACTCCACCGTGCCTGCGCCCTGGTAGTCGACGGCCAGGGCGAGCCGCTCGGCCGATGCCTTGAGCTCCGCGGTCTGCTCCGGGGTGAGCAGTGGCGAGGCGGACTCCTCGATCACCTTCTGGTTGCGGCGCTGGACCGAGCAGTCGCGGACGCCGACCGCCCACGCCGTACCTTGTCCGTCGGCGATGACCTGGACCTCGACGTGCCGGGCGCCCGTGACCAGGCTCTCGAGGAAGACCACCCCGTTGCCGAACGCGCGCTGGGCCTCGTCACGGGTGCGCTGGTAGACGTCCTCGAGCTCTTCGGCCGAGGCGGCCTTCCGGATGCCGCGCCCGCCGCCGCCGGCCGTGGCCTTGAGCATCACCGGGTAGCCGATTCGCTCCGCCGTGTCGAGCGCGTCCTGGAGCGTGTCGAGCCCTCCCCGGCTCCACGGTGCGACGGGGACACCGACTTCCTCGGCGATGAGCTTCGACCCGATCTTGTCGCCGAGCTTTCGCATCGCGGCAGCGCTGGGACCGATGAAGGTCACGCCCAGGCGGTCACACAGGTCGACGAAGAGGGGATCCTCGGCCACGAAGCCCCAGCCCACCCACACCGCGTCGGCCTCGGTCTCGCGAAGGGCACGCTCCAGCACCGCGAGGTCGAGGTAGGGACGCTCCGATGCCGGCCCGAGCGGATAGGCGATGTCGGCCTCCCGGACGAACATCGCGCTGCGTTCGGCGTCGGTGTAGAGCGCGATCGTCTGGATCTGCGCCCCGCCTTCGGCGTTGACGTCACGAACAGAGTGGATCAGCCGCATCGCGGCCTCGCCACGGTTGACGATCGCAATTCGCGAGAACATGCTTTGGAACCTCCGATGTCGGGTCGGACCCTGAGACTTTCGACCTAAGCCGACATTCCCATGCGCGGGACGTTACGGGCTAGTCACAAACCAGCGGAAGTGCGTGTCGCAAGTCAGGCAGACTGGCCCGCGTGCTGCTGACGATCTCCACAACCCTCACAGACCGGACTCCGGCCACTGATCTCGGGTACCTGCTGCACAAGCATCCCGACCGGGTCCAGGAGTTCAAGCAGTCGTTCGGAACCGCGATCGTGTTCTATCCCGAAGCGACCGAGGACCGGTGCACGGCGGCGCTGCTTCTCGACGTCGACCCGATCCGGCTGGCCCGGTCGCGTGCAAAGAACGCGCCAGACTTCAGCCTCGCGCAGTACGTCAACGACCGACCGTACGCAGCCTCCTCCCTGCTGGGAGTGGCCCTCGCCGACGTGTTCAGTACGGCGCGCGGCGGCCGATGCCGGTCGCACCAGGATCTGGCCGACTCCGCGATCCCGCTGGAGATCGAGATCCCGGTGCTGCCCTGCCGTGGTGGCCCCGCGTTGGCCCATCGACTCTTCGAACCCCTGGGCTGGGAGGTCGAGGCGATCCCGATCCCGCTGGACGAGCGGTTCCCGGAGTGGGGCGACTCCCGGTATGTCCGGCTCCGGCTGACCGGCCAGGTCCGACTCGCCGATGCCCTCAACCAGCTCCACGTACTGCTGCCGGTGCTCGACGAGTCGAAGCACTACTGGCAGGGCGCCGACGAGGTCGACAAGCTGCTGCGCTCGGGCGGCACCTGGCTGGCGACGCACCCGGAACAGACCCTGATCACGCAGCGCTACCTGGGTCGGCACGGAGCGCTGACGCGGGTCGCGCTCGCCAGGCTCGCCGAGCTCGGTGACGAGGTCGAGGAGGCGGTCGAGCCACCCGAGGACGAGGAGGCGGCGCGGCCCGAGGAGGAGCGAGTGCCGCTCAACACCCAGCGCCGCGACGCCGTCCTGACAGCCCTGGCCGAGCTCGGCGCACGATCGGTGATCGACCTCGGCTGCGGCCGGGGTCGAGCTGGTCGGGGCCCTGCTCAAGGACGCCGTCGTACACCCGGGTGGCCGGCGCCGACGTCTCCACGCGGTCGCTCCAGCTCGCGGCGCGGCGGCTCAAGCTGGACGACATGGGGGACCGGCAGCGGGACCGGCTCACGATCTTCCAGGGCGCGCTCACCTACGTCGACCCGCGCTTCGAGGGGTACGACGCCGCCGTACTCATGGAGGTGATCGAACACGTCGACCCGGCCCGGCTGGAGGCCCTCGAGCGGGTCGTGTTCGGGCGGGCGCGGCCGGGTGCGGTGATCGTCACGACGCCCAACTCGCGAGTACAACGTCAACTACCCGGCGCTGACCGGCATGCGGCATCCCGACCACCGGTTCGAGTGGACCCGCGCCGAGTTCGCGACGTGGTGCGACCGGGTCGGCACGACGTACGGCTACGAGGTCGAGGTGCGCGGGGTGGGTGACGTCCATCCCGACCTTGGGACGCCGACCCAGATGGGGGTGTTCCGTCGTGCGTGAGGTCAGGCTGCCCGAGCTCGGGCTGGTGCTGCTCGTCGGGGCGTCCGGCAGCGGCAAGTCGACGTTCGCAGCGAAGCACTTCGGCCCGTTCCAGGTCGTGTCGAGTGACTTCTGTCGCGGGCTGGTCGCCGACAATGTGGCCGACCAGACGGCGACGAAGGACGCGTTCGACGTCCTGGAGTACATCGTCGGGACCCGCCTGCGGCGCGGTCTGCTGACAGTCGTCGACGCCACCAACACCCAGAAGGAGTCCCGGTCCGCCCTGGTCCGGCTGGCCAAGAGCCACGACGTGATGGTCGACGCGATCGTGCTCGACGTACCCGAAGCGGTGGCCGTCGAGCGCAACGTCACGCGACCCGACCGCGACTTCGGCAGCCACGTCGTGGCCCGGCAGCGGCGCGACCTGAAGCGCTCGATCGGCCGGATGCGCAAGGAGGGATTCCGGCGCGTGCACGAGCTGCACGGGGTCGAGGAGATCGAGGCGGCGACGATCTCCTACGAGAAGTCGTGGAACGACAAGCGCGAGCTCACCGGACCGTTCGACATCGTCGGCGACGTCCACGGCTGTCGTTCCGAGCTCGAGTCCCTGCTCACCGAGCTCGGCTACCTCCTGACGTACGACGACTCTGGCCGCCCGGTCGGTGGCACCCACCCCGAGGGGCGGACGGCCGTCTTCGTCGGCGACCTCGTCGACCGCGGCCCGGACACGCCGGGTGTGCTGCGGCTGGTCATGGGAATGGTTGCCGCCGGGACCGCGCTGTGCGTGTCCGGAAACCACGAGGCGAAGCTGGTGCGCGCCCTGCGCGGAGCCCAGGTCAAGGTGGCCCATGGGCTGGCCGAGTCCCTCGAGCAGCTGGCGGCCGAGCCCGAGGAGTTCCGCGACGCGGCGCTCGCGTTCATGGACGGACTGATCAGCCACTACCGTGCTCGACGGACGGGAGCCTGGTCGTCGCCCACGCAGGTCTGAAGGAGTCCTACCACGGGCGGGCGTCGGGTCGGGTCCGCTCGTTCGCGCTGTACGGCGACACCACCGGCGAGACCGACGACTACGGGCTGCCGGTTCGGTATCCCTGGGCCCGCGAGTACCGCGGCCGGGCCATGGTGGTCTACGGCCACACGCCCGTGCCCGAGGCAGAGTGGGTCAACAACACCATCTGCCTCGACACGGGGGTGGTCTTCGGGGGATCCCTGACCGCGCTGCGCTACCCCTCGCGCGAGCTCGTCTCGGTGCCGGCCGAGCAGGAGTGGTACGCGCCGGTCCGGCCACTGGTTGCGCCTCCGGTCCCGGTGCCGAGCGCGAGTCGTCGGTGCTCGACATCGCCGACGTCGCCGGGTCCCGGTGGCTGGAGACCACGCACGCCGGCAAGGTGAAGATCCCCGAAGAGAACGCAGCCGCGGCCCTGGAGATCATGAGCCGGTTCGCGGTCGACCCGCGCTGGCTGGTCTACCTGCCGCCGACGATGGCGCCGTCGGAGACCTCGAAGCTCGACGGTTTCCTCGAGCACCCCGAGCAGGCCTTCGACGAGTACGCCGGGGCCGGAGTCACCGAGGTCGTCTGCGAGGAGAAGCACATGGGATCGCGCGCGATCGCGGTCCTGGCTCGCGATGCATCGGTCGCCGAGCGGCGGTTCGGGGTCTCGGACGGGTCGACCGGCGCCGTGTACACCCGCACCGGCCGGTCCTTCTTCCCTGACTCCGGGGTCACGCGTGAGCTGGTCTCGCGGCTGGCGTCGGCGTGCGCGCCCCTGTTCGCGGACCTCGACACCGACTGGCTGGCGCTCGACTGCGAGGTGCTGCCGTGGTCGGCGAAGGCGATCGGCCTGATCCGCGAGCAGTACGCGTCCGTCGGTGCCGCCGCGCACACCGCGCTGCCGTCGGTCGCTGCGGCGCTGGCCAAGGCTGCTGACCGTGGTCTGGATGTAGCTGCACTCAGCGCCCGCACATCCAGCCGGACAGCCAACGCAGAAGCATTCCGGGATGCGTACGCCGCCTACTGCCGGCCGACCTCCGGGCTGGACGGCGTGAGCGTGGCGCCGTTCCAGATCCTCGCGGTCGAAGGACGTGCCCTGGCGCTGACCGAGCCGCACGCGTGGCACCTGTCCCAGCTGTCCAAGCTCTCCGGCGACCTGATCACGCCAACCCGGCATGTTGTTGTCGACTTGGCGTCCGCCGCTGACCGTACGGCTGCCTGCGAGTGGTGGCTGTCGCTCACGTCGTCCGGAGGCGAGGGGATGGTGGTCAAGCCGGGCCATCCGGTGTCGACGCGCGTCCAGCCCGGGCTGAAGGTGCGGGGCAGCGAGTACCTCCGGATCGTCTACGGCCCCGACTACACCGACTCGCTCGACGTCCTGCGCCAGCGGCATCTCGGCAAGAAGCGCTCGCTGGCCCTGCGCGAGCACGGCCTCGGGCTCGAGGCACTGACCCGGTTCGTCGACCGGGAGCCGCTCTGGCGCGTCCACCAGGCCGTCTTCGCCGTCCTCGCCCTGGAGTCCGAGCCCGTGGATCCCCGCCTGTAGCCGGGCGTGGGCGACCAAAGTGGTCCGGTTCTGCGGACAACTCGACGCCCGCCTCGCCGTTGTGCAGGCTCACGGGCTATGGAGGTGACCGACGCGCTGGCCCAGCCGCTGGGAGTGCCGACGCGAGCTCGTTGGCGGGAGCTGCGTGTCCCGCAGCACGCTCCGGAAGTGTCGGGTTCACGCATCACCTCGTCCCAGAGGAAGCGCAGGACCATCCAGCCCTCGCCGATCATCGACGGCGTAGCGCCGTACGTCCTTGTCCGGGCGGCGCGCGGTTGCCGTGGAACGCCCACTGACTCGGCCTCATGACGATGCCGAGGTGTACGTCGGCGAGGTCGACACTGCCCTGATCAGGTCTCGCCGGCCGACGAGACCTGGGGAGCGACGTCCAGCCCCGGCATGCAGGGCGATTGCCCGGCGCACCGACTCGAGGACGGGCTGGAGGCGGGTATGCGGCGCCGCTGCGCACCGTCATCGACTGTGCGCAGCGACTGCCGTGGGACGTCGCCCTGCCGCGTTGCCGACTCCGCGCTGCGATCGGGAGCGCTCGACCGCAGCGAGGAAGTCGGCTAACGCGGCCGAGGCGCGACGTCCGCGACGGCAGTCGCTGCGCACGGTCGACTGACGGTCGCGGCAGCGGCCGATGCCCGCTCGTCCGGCCCGTCTCGAGTCAGGTGCTCCGGGCGATGCCCTGCAAGTGCCCGGACTGCGACGTCGTCGCTCAGGTGTCGTCGGCCGCGGGACGTGATCGGGCAGGTCGAGCTCGCCGACGTACAGCCTCGGCAACGTCGTCAGGCAGAGTCGTGGGCCGTTCCATGGCGCCGCCCGGACTGCGACAAGCGACGTCGGGGGTCGGCAACGCATGACGAGCGCTGGCTGGTGGCGCTTCCTCTGGGACGAGGTGCATGCGTGACCCCGACTACGTCCGGAGCGTCCTGCAGGACGCAGCCGGCTCAGGTCCGGCGACCCAAAGTGGTCACCTGCGGCACTCGCGCACGTCGAGCGCTGTCGTGAGCCTGAACTACGGCGGCGCCGGCGTCGAGTGCCGCAGACCCGGACCAGTTTGCGGCGTCGACGAGGTTTTACCGCACAGGCCGCTGGTTTGCGGTTGTTCGGGCGGCGGGCGTACGCTTACCCGACCGAACGGTCGGTTTGGAGGAGCCATGGGACAGCAGGAAGAGTTCGACGCGCTGATCGCGGACGAGCAGCGGATCGAGCCGCGGGACTGGATGCCCGAGGGCTATCGCAAGACCCTGATCCGGCAGATCGCCCAGCACGGGCACTCCGAGATCATCGGCATGCAGCCCGAGGGCAACTGGATCACCCGCGCGCCCAGCCTGCGCCGCAAGGCGATCCTGATGGCCAAGGTGCAGGACGAGGCCGGGCACGGGCTCTACCTCTACTCCGCCGCCGAGACGCTCGGCATGTCCCGCGACGAGATGCTCGACCTGTTGCACGCGGGCCGCCAGCGGTACTCCTCGATCTTCAACTACCCGACCCCCACCTGGGCCGACATGGGCGCGATCGGCTGGCTGGTCGACGGCGCCGCGATCGCCAACCAGGTGCCGCTGTGCCGCTGCTCCTACGGTCCCTATGCGCGGGCGATGATCCGGATCTGCAAGGAGGAGTCCTTCCACCAGCGGCAGGGCTTCGAGATCCTGCACACGCTGAGCCAGGGCACCGACAAGCAGAAGGCGATGGCCCAGGATGCCGTCGACCGCTGGTGGTGGCCGAGCCTGATGATGTTCGGCCCGCCCGACGACGAGTCGCCCAACAGTGCCCAGTCGATGGCGTGGAACATCAAGCGGTTCAGCAACGACGAGCTGCGCCAGCGGTTCGTCGACATGAGCGTGCCGCAGGCCGAGGTGCTCGGGCTGACCCTGCCCGACCCGGACCTGGCCTGGAACGACCAGCGCGGCCACTACGACTTCGGCGAGATCGACTGGACCGAGTTCCACGAGGTGCTCAAGGGCAACGGCCCGTGCAACAAGGCCCGGATGGAAAATCGGGTCAAGGCGCACGAGGACGGCGCCTGGGTGCGGGAGGCCGCTTCGGCGTACGCCGAGAAGCAGGCGGCTCGCAAGGTGGCGGTGGCGTAGTGGTCTCGACAAGCTCGACCAACGAGAAGCGCAGCTGGCCGTTGTGGGAGGTCTTCGTCCGCGCCAAGCGCGGCCTGTCCCACAACCACGTCGGCAGCCTGCACGCGCCGGACGCGGAGATGGCGCTTCGCAACGCCCGCGACATCTACACCCGCCGCCAGGAAGGCGTGTCGATCTGGGTCGTCGCCGCGACCGACATCACCGCGAGCAGCCCCGACGAGAAGGACTCGTTCTTCGACCCGGCGGCCGACAAGGTCTACCGGCACCCGACCTTCTACGAGATCCCCGACGAGGTGGAGCACCTATGAGTCTCGACAAGCTCGACCACCGATCGACGCTGCACGACCTACGCCCTGGGACTCGGCGACGACGCGCTGATCCTCGCCCAGCGGCTCGGCCACTGGATCGCCCGCGCGCCCCAGATCGAGGAGGACGTCGCGCTCGGCAACATCGGGCTCGACCTGCTTGGCCAGGCCCGGCTGCTCCTGACGTACGCCGGCGAGGCGACCGGGCAGTCCGAGGACGACCTCGCCTACCTGCGCGAGGAGCGCGAGTTCACCAACCTCCAGATCGTCGAGCACCCCAACGAGGACTTCGCGGTCACGATCGCGCGCCAGCTGGTGTTCTCGACGTACCAGCTCGGGCTCTACGAGCGCCTCCAGCGCTCCACCGACGAGACCCTCGCCGCCATCGCGGCGAAGGCGGTCAAGGAGGTCGACTACCACCGCGACCATGCAACCCAGTGGACCCTTCGTCTCGGGGACGGCACCGACGAGTCGCACGCGAAGATGCAGGCCGGTCTGGAGCGGATCTGGCCGTACGTCGCCGAGATGTTCGACCCTTCGTCGAGCTCGACGGACGCTGGCGGTTCGCCGTGGATCCCGCCGAGATCAAGCCCGAGTGGACGACGTACGTCGAGGCCGTGCTGGCCGAAGCCACGCTGACCGTCCCCGAGACCTGGACCGCCCCCGGCGGCGGCCGCAAGGGCATCCACACCGAGCCGTTCGGCTACCTGGTCGCGGAGATGCAGCACCTGCACCGCTCGCACCCTGGAGCGACCTGGTGATGACCGTCGATCTCATCGACAAGCTCGATCGCCGAGCTGGAAGCGGCCGTGCGGGCCGTGCCGGACCCCGAGCTGCCGGTGATCTCGATCGCCGACCTCGGCATCCTGCGCGACATCAGCGTCGACGGCGACCGGGTGGTGGTCACGATCACGCCGACGTACTCCGGATGTCCCGCGATGGACGCCATCCGCACCGACGTCACGCTGGCCTGCCACGACGCGGGGTACGACGACGTCGAGGTCAGGACCGTGCTGAGCCCGGCGTGGACCACCGACTGGATGACCGACGAGGGCAAGGCCGCGCTGGAGTCCTATGGCGTCGCGCCCCCTGGCAAGGTCTCGACCGGCAAGGTCTTCGTTCCGCTGGGGATGGTCTCGACAGCTCGACCATGAGCGCTCGACCAGCGATGCCGTCGAAGTGCCCGCAATGCGGCTCGCTGGACACGCGCGAGCTCAGCCGGTTCGGGTCGACCGCGTGCAAGGCACTGTGGTCCTGCAACAGCTGCCGGGAGCCCTTCGACCACTTCAAGGCGTTCTGAACATGTCCAAGGCACCCACCCACGCCGTCTTCCACGACCTCGTCGTCTCCGGCATCGAGCGCCTCACCGACGACAGTGTCGCGGTCACGTTCGCGGTGCCCGACGAGCTCACGGACGACTACGCGTTCGGCCAGGGGCAGCACCTCACGCTGAAGTGGGGCCCGGCCGAGGACCAGGTGCGACGCAACTACTCGATCTGCTCGCCAGTCGGCGGACCGCTGCGGATCGGGGTCAAGAAGATTCCCGACGGTGCGTTCTCGTCGTACGCGCTGGAGACGATGAAGCCCGGCGACGTGCTCGAGGTGATGACCCCGACCGGTCGGTTCACCACCGAGCTCGACCCGGCGCACGCCAAGCACTACGCGATGATCGCGGCCGGCTCCGGCATCACGCCGGTGCTGTCGATCGTGTCGACGATCCTGGCCACCGAACCGGAGAGCCGGGTCACGCTGCTCTACGGCAACCGGACGTCGCGCACGGTGATGTTCCTCGAGGAGCTCGAGGACCTCAAGAACCGTTACCCGGCCCGCTTCCAGCTCCTGCACTTCCTGTCCCGCGAATCGCTCGACGTCGAGCTGTTCAGCGGTCGGCTCGACCACGACCGGATCAAGCGCGTCATCGACGTGCTGCTGCCGGCCGACACCGTGGACGAGTGGTTCCTGTGTGGCCCGTTCGAGATGGTCAGCGGTGGACGCGAGGTGCTGTTGGAGGCCGGGGTCGACGCCGCCCACGTACACCTGGAGCTGTTCCACGCCGAGGCTCTGGCCCGCAAGCGCGAGGAGGTGCCGGATGCCGTGGGTGCGAAGGTCACGGCCACCCTGGACGGCCGCGCCTCGATCCTCGACGTGCCCGGCAACGAGAACATCCTCGACGCGATGCTCAAGGTCCGCGCGGACGCGCCGTACGCCTGCAAGGGCGGAGTCTGCGGCACCTGCCGGGCCCGGTTGACCGCCGGCGAGGTCGAGATGGACAGCAACTTCGCCCTCGAGCCCGACGAGCTGGCCAGGGGCTATGTGCTGACCTGCCAGTCCTACCCGAAGACCGACGAGGTCACGGTCGACTATGACGGCTGATCCGATCACCGGGCTCGCCCGCAAGAGGTACGACGCCGACTCGCTGCTCGACGTGGCGGTCCGGGTGTTCACCGAGCGTGGCTTCGACGGCACCAGCATGGAGCAGCTGGCCCAGGCCGCCGGCATCACGAAGTCGTCGATCTACCACCACGTCGGCAGCAAGGACGAGCTGCTCGGCCGCTCCCTCGACCGAGCCCTCGGCGGGTTGTTCTCGGTGCTGGCCGCGGCACCCGACGGTCGCGCCATCGACCGGCTCGAGTTCGTGATCCGCGGCTCGGTGCGCGTGCTGGTGGCCGAGCAGCCGCACGTGACGCTGCTGCTGCGGGTTCGCGGCAACACCGCCGTGGAGAAGGCCGCGCTGGCCCGGCGTCGCGAGTTCGACCGGGCGGTGACGAGGCTGGTCGAGCAGGCCGAGGCCGACGGCGACCTGCGCTCGGACGCAGACAGTGCCCTGAGCTCCCGGCTGGTCTTCGGCATGGTCAACTCGATCACCGAATGGCACCGGCCGGGCCGTTCGCTGACCGCGGACCGGCTCGCGGATGCCGTCGTACAAGTGGCGCTGGACGGTCTGCGCACCCGCTGACCGGTCGCGTCCGGCACAGCCGGAGACAATGGCTCGGTGAGCAGGCAGGTCCACGAGATCGGACGTCGGCGGGCCTGGGTGATCTGGATCGTCGCGCTGGCCGTCTACGTGCTCGCGGTGTTCCACCGCAGCTCGCTCGGCGTCGCCGGGCTGATCGCAGCCGACCGGTTCGAGGTCACGGCCACCCAGCTGGCGTTCTTCACCGTGCTGCAGCTGCTGGTGTACGCCGGGCTGCAGATCCCGGTCGGAGTGCTGCTGGATCGCTACGGGTCCAGGTCGCTGCTGCTCGTCGGGCTGGCGGGGATGACGGCGGGTCAGCTGCTGTTCGCCTTCGCCACGTCGTTCCCGCTGGCAGTAGTGGCGCGCGCCGTTCTCGGGGCCGGCGACGCGGTGGTGTTCGTCTCGGTGATCCGGCTGGTCGCGGTGTGGTTCCTGGTCCGGCAGGCACCGCTCGTGACCCAGATGACCGGCCAGGTCGGCCAGCTCGGCGCGATCGTCGCAGCCGCACCGTTGTCGCTGGCGCTGCACAACCTGGGCTGGACGCGGACGTTCGCGTGGGCGTCCGCGATCGGTGTGCCGCTGATGGTGGCGGTCGCGTTGCTGGTCAAGGACTCGCCGTACCGCCGCACCGAGGTCGTCAAGATCAAGATGCGATCGCTGGCCCGGTCGCTGCGCACCGTGTGGGGAAACCCCGGCACCCGGCTCGGCATGTGGTCGCACTTCACGTCGCAGTTCTCCGTGACGGTCTTCTCGATGCTGTGGGGCTTCCCGTTCCTGGTCCGCGGACGAGGGTCTGTCGGACACGACCGCCAGCACGCTGATGATGGTGATGACCGGCTGGGTCGTGGTGAGCGGGCTGGCGTTGGGCGCGCTGGTGGCGCGCTACCCGTTCTACCGGTCCTTCCTCGTGCTCGGGATCGTGTTCGCGATGGCCGCCTGCTGGGGCGTCGTGCTCCTGCGGTCGACACCCGCACCGATGTGGCTGCTGGTCGTGCTCGTCTGCCTGGTCGCGACCGGTGGTCCGGCCTCGATGGTGGGGTTCGACCTGGCCAGGTCGTTCACGCCGGTCGAGGCGTCCGGTCGTGCCAACGGCTTCGTCAACGTCGGCGGGTTCTCCGCTTCGCTGCTCACGATGGGACTTGTGGGAGTGGTGCTGGACCTGCGGGCCGGGTCGTCGGCGTACGACCTCGATGACTTCCGGGTCGCGATGTCGGTGCAGTACCTGTTCTGGGGGTTGGGCGCCTTCCAGATCCTGCGCTACCGCCGCAAGGCCGTCGCGCATCTGCGCCGGGTCCACCCCGGAGCCGTCGAGTCGATGAAGCGCGGCGAGCCCTTCGTGCATCCCGGCTTCGCAGACCGCGAGGGTGTCTAGCCGCATCCTCCGAACAACAAGGGTGGAAAATCCGTCTAGACGAGTCCACCGAGTGCCTTCGCAACCTTGTCGGCGCGCAGCCCCGAAGCGCACGATGTTGGAATGGACAATTCAGACAGCCAGTGCTGCCGCAGACCAGCCTGTCGACGTTCCTCAGTGGCGCCGGCACGCTCACGCTCGACGACCGGAAGCTGATCGTCGAGCAGGCGCAGGTCATGCTCGAGCAGACCTATGTGCACCGTCCGCTCAAGGAGTCGATGCACGCGGTGAACCCGGTGCAGCGGCTCCGGCTGATTCGCGCCCGACTGGAGCGGCAGACGCCGACCTCGATGGAGCCCGAGTGGCGCTTCCACCGCGAGCTGTCGAGCGTCTTCCACTCGGTTCGCGACCTGCACACGAACTACCTGCTGCCCGCACCCTTCGCGGGCCAGGTCGCCTTCCTGCCGTTCCAGATCGAGAAGGCCCACGACGGCGGGACGGACCACTACCTCGTGACCCGGACCGTGGTCGGCTTCACGGCCGACGGGTTCGGGGCCGGCGCCGAGGTCACCCACTGGAACGGCACCCCGATCGCGCGGGCCGTCGAGAACAACGGCGCGCTGTTCGCCGGGAGCAACCGGGCCGCCAACCTGGCCCGCGGGCTCGAGTCGCTGACCCTGCGTCCGCTCGTGATTCAGCTCCCGCCGGACGAGGACTGGGTGACCGTGTCCTATGTGGGCCTGGACGGCAACGATCACGAGCTGCGGGTGGAGTGGCAGGTCGCGACGAACCTGCCGCCGATGACCGACCTCGACGCGGTGACCAGTACGGCGACGAACCTGGGGCTCGACCTCGATGGTGACGAGCGGTCTCGCGCGAAGAAGCTGCTCTTCGTCCCTTCGGTGGTCGAGCTCGAGGCCGGACAGAGCTCAGCCAAGCTCGCGGCGCCTGCGGCCGTCGGCGGAGCCGACGTGGCAACCACCATGCCCGGCGTGTTCCGGGCCCGGCAGGTGACCACTGCGCACGGCACGTTCGGCCACCTGCGGATCTTCACGTTCAGCGTGCAGGACCCCGAGGCCTTCCGCGACGAGTTCGTCCGGCTCGCAGCGGCCCTGCCTCAGAACGGCCTGATCATCGACGTCCGCGACAACGGTGGCGGCCACATCTACGCCAGCGAGTTCACCCTGCAGACCCTCACCCCGCGGAAGATCAGCCCCGAGCCGGTCCAGTTCATCGCCACGCCGCTCAACCTGAGACTGGTCGGCCGGCACAAGGAGAACCCGACCGGCCAGATCGATCTCGGCCCATGGTTCGACTCGCTCGAGCAGGCCACCGAGACGGGGTCGGTGTACTCCGCGGCGCGACCGATCACGCCGGAGGACGGCGCGAACGAGGTCGGCCAGACCTACCACGGTCCGGTCGTGCTGGTCACCGACGCGCGCTGCTACTCGGCCACCGACATCTTCGCGGCGGGCTTCGCCGACCACGAGATCGGCCCGATCCTCGGTGTCGACGACAACACCGGGGCGGGTGGCGCGAACGTGTGGACGCACGCGCTGCTCAGCACCCTGATGCAGGTCCCGGACCCGGACCCGAAGTCGCCGTTCCAGAAGCTGCCGAAGGGCGCGAACATGCGCGTCGCGATCCGGCGCACGGTCCGGGTCGGAAAGCTGTCGGGCACGCCGGTAGAGGACCTGGGCGTGATGCCGAACGTCGTACACCCGCTCACTCGCGACGACCTGCTCGAGGACAACAAGGACCTGCTCGACGCGGCCGGTGGGCTCCTCGCCGCGCTGCCCGTACGGCGTCTCGAGGTCGACACGTCGATCTCGAACGGCAACGTGAACGTCCAGCTCGCCACCGACGGCCTGGACCGCGTGGACGTCTACCTCGACGGTCGTCCGAGCCGGCTCGATCGACGTCACGGGTGGCTCCGCGACTCACACGGCGGCCGGCTCCGCGGGCCGGCCACTGCGGGCCGAAGGCTTCGCCTCGGGCAAGCTCGTGGCGGCGCGGCTGGTCACGGTCTGAGCTAGCCGTTCTGACATCGTCGTCGGAGCGACGGGCAACGGACGCCCGACGCAGTGCGGGAGCGGACGCCGTGGGGACCGCGAACGGTTGGCCGCGTCACAGTGTCATGAGCCGTCGTCTGGCACTCCTCGTCGTACTGGCAAGCGTGGTAGCGACCTCCGGTTGCGGTGAAGCCGTCGACGACGTCCGCGTGGAAGCGGTCGAGCATCCGTATGACGGTCCGCTGTACCTGACTCGCGCAGATGCGAAGCACCCGAACGCCGGAGCCGCCGGAGATGTCGTGGAATGCGCCACGTGGGGCGACGGCGGCTTCAACGACCAGGACGTCTATGGCGAGGGCGCCACAGCCGCCAGCGCCGACGGTGCGCTTGATGTCGCCCGCAGCGAGCGAGGCTTCGGCGGAGCACAGGAGGGTCTGCTGGTGGCAAGGAGGAGGAGGACCGGGTCCTCGTATGTCCTCGACGTAGCGGGCCAGCTGAAGCAGGCGGTCATCGTGCGCAACGGTCCTGCCACGGAGGGCGCAGGTGGTGCGGGCTGGTACGTCGAGTCATGGGCGCACTGCGACTACTCAGAACTGCCTCGTTCCTTCGCAGACTCGATTGGACTGCAGATCTGGACCGACTCTGATGGGCACCCGGTGGCCACGACGACGATCGAGTCCTGGGTCGGTCCGGAACACTGCGACTGGCAGTCGATGACCTTCCTTCACCTGGGCAAGGCTGTGTACGTTCGCGACCCGCAGCCGGAACTCGGCGACTACTTCGCCGAGCCGTACGACGAGAGCGCGGAGCTCCCGGAGGATGCCCTACGCACGGGGTTTGAGCGTGACGGCCAGCGACTGTGGCTGTCCCAGGACAAGCAAAGGGCCTTCGTCGGCGCGGCTGAGGACGTGGAGGTCTGGCCGCGAGCGGCCCAGGGGCTCGGCTGCGAGTGAGTCTTACGCCACCGATGGTTCGGAGTCGTTGAGCAGCGGGATCCAGGTTGCAGACTGAGTTGTGGAAATTTCAAGCAGCATTGTTTTCGAACTGGTGTTCGTCTAGAATTGGGACATGATTTCACCGCTTCCCGAGACTGCTGGCGACACGCTCGCTGCGGTGGAGGGTGCGCTCGCGGTACGGCGGGCGGCGGATGTGGAGCTGTTCGTGCTGGCCGCGCACTGGGCCGACCAACATCCGGCCGAGACCCTGTACGGGATCCCGGTGGGGCTTCCGGGTCGGGAGCGGGTGGTGATGCTGGGTGGTGAGGGCACCCCGGAGGTGGCCGAGTTCGCGGCTGCCGAGCTCGGGGTCAGCCTGCACCAGCATCCGCACGCGGCGCGCAACCTGATCGCCGACGCCCTGGACATCCGGCACCGGTTCCCGGGCCTGTGGCAGCTGGTCACCGACGAGCAGGCCCTCGAGGTGTGGGTGGCCCGCAAGATCGCCGCGGCGACCCGCCGGCTGAGTCAACGCCAGGCCGCGGAGATCGACGACCGGCTGGTCGAGGTCGCAGCCAGCCTGCCGCCGACCCGGCTGCTGCGCGCCGTGGAGGCGATGGTCCTCGCGGCCGACGACACCGGCGCCGACGCGGCCCGAGAGGCGGCCCTGAAGGGCCGGTTCGTGACCATCAACCAGGCCACCGAGCACGGCACCAAGGGTCTGTACGCCAAGCTCGACGCGGCCGACGCGATCCGCCTCGACGCCGAGGTCGACCGGCTGGCCCGGATCCTGGCCGCCCGGGGCGACGAGTCGACCCTCGACGTACGCCGATCGGCGGCCCTGGGCTGGCTGGCCAACCCGGCCGCCGCGCTCCGGCTGATCGCCGAGACCGAACCCCAGGGCCTGGACACCGACCTGGACACCAGCCCGTGGCCACCCTCACGTCGATCGACCCCCGAGCGGCTGCGGCCCAGGGTCGAGCTGGTGGTGCACGTGACCGAGTCCGACTTCACCCGCGACGCCCGCGGGGTGGCCCGGTTCGAGGGCGGCGGCCGGTCGGGCCCGATCACCCTGGCCCACGCCCGCGAGATCCTCGGCCACGCTTATGTGACGATCCGGCCGGTGATCGACCTCGCCCACCAACTCCCCGCCGACGGATACGAGTTCACCGGGACCCTGCGCGAGGCCGCCTTCCTGGCCACCCCGGTCGACTGCTTCCCCTACGCGGTGTCCACCAGCCGCAGCATGCAGCTCGACCACACCATCCCCTACCACCAACACGGGCCACCCGGCCAGACCCGCCTCGACAACGCCGGCCCCCTGACCCAACGACACCACCGGATCGCCACCCACGGACGATGGCGCAAGAAACAACCCCGCCAGGGCTACCACGCCTGGCGCACCCCCCACGGCCGCTACCGGATCACCAACCACACCGGCACCCACACCCTCCAACCAACCCTGGGCAGCACACTCTTCGACGGCACCCCCGCCGAACAACGATTCATCACCCACCTACTCCCCACCCTGACCGCCGCCGGCTAGCCGAGCAGGGTCGCCGCGTCCACGGACCGGGGCGGCACGGCGGAGGCGAGCGCCCGGTGGGCAAAGGCCAGCACGCGCGCATTGAAGGGCGTGGGGACGCCGTGTGAGAGTCCCAGGCGGACGATCTCGCCGTTCAGCTGATCGGTCTCGACCGAGCCGGTGCCTCGGGCCAGGCTCTGCCAGGTCGAGCCGCCGGCCGGGACCAGGGACGGTCCACGGCGGAGCAGGTCACCGCGGCGGGCGAGGTCCACGGACTCCGGGATGACCGCGATTCCGGCTGCGGCCAGGACCAGATCCGCCTCCGCCCGCAACGCGTCGGTCAGCGAGTCGGCCGCTTCCCCCGGGAAGCAGAAGGCATCGACGACGTTGCCGAGGTTCATCAACAGCTTGCGGTACTTCCACGCCATGATGTCCGGCCGTGGCTCGGACACGATCCCGGCCTCGTGGAACGCGTCGGCGACGCGGGCGCAGGTGTCGTCGACTCCGGACGGCCAGCGACCGATGTCCAGGATCGCGGGAGCCCCGCCCGACTTCGCGTGTACGACGCCCGGCTCGAGGTGGGTGGTCGGAGCCATCACGGTGACCCCGTAAATCCGCTCGAAGCTGCGCGCCAACGTCGGCTCGTTGCTGACGCCGTTCTGGAGCGACACGACGGCGATGCCCGAGGGGGCAGTGGCAGCCAGCAGGCCGGCGACCGAAGCAGTGGCGTCGCTCTTGACCGAGACCAGCACCACCTCGTCTCCGGTCCACGCGACCTCGCCGGGTCCGGCCACCGCCGGGATCTGCTGAGTCACGTCGAACGAGGGTGTGACCAGGCGGAGACCGGTCGACTGGATGGCGGCAAGGTGTGGGCCGCGCGCGATCAGGGTCACCGGCATCCCGGCTCGGTGCAGGAGGCTGCCGACCACCCCGCCGACCGCGCCGGCGCCGTACACGACGATCCTCACGCAGCCGACGCTACGTGAGGATCGTCGCAGGTTGGTTCAGCGATCCCGGTGCTCGGCCCCGAGCAGCAGGGTCTGGGCACTGCGCAGCTTCGACCAGGACTCGGGTCGCGCCGTGCGAGCGTCCGACTGCGTGGAGAACCCGGGCGGGAAGCCGTTCGCCCGCGTCGGCCTCGGCCGCACCGGCGAGTAGAGCCAGGCGTCGAAGAAGGAGCCGAGGTGCTTTCCCGAAACGCGCTCGGACAGGTTGATGAACTGCCGGATCGACGCGTTGCCGTGCTTGTGGGTCCGGGCCCAGGTGCGCATCACCCTGAAGAACGCCCGGTTACCGATCCGGGTCCGCAACGCCTGCAGGGTCATCGCGCCGCGTTCGTAGACCGCACCGTTGAACTCGTTGCCGGCCCCCGGGTTGCCGATCTTCACGCTCCAGAACTGTCGATCGCCACGTAGGTCGCGGTAGTACTGCTTGAAGATCTGCCGGGCGCTGCCCTCGCCGTGCTGTCTCCGACCACAGCCACGTGGTGAAGGTCGCGAAGCCCTCGTTGAGCCAGATGTCACGCCAGTTGCGGACCGCCACCGAGTCGCCGAACCACTGGTGGGCGAGCTCGTGGACGACGACATAGATGTTGGAGCCGCCGCTCCAGAAGCCGCGGGTGTAGACGGGCCGGGTCTGGTTCTCCAGGGCGAACCCGAAGTCCGCGGCCGGGGCGACACCGCCCATGGCGTCGAACGGGTAGGGCCCCCATTGGCGGGCGTTCCAGCTCACGACCTCAGGGGTTCGGGCCAGATCGCGGGCGGCAAGCCTGCCTTCGCGCCCTCCGTTCGACGCGATGGCGTTGATGACCGGCAGCCCGGACCGGGTGGTGCTACGGGTGATGTCGAACTGGCCGGCGACGAAGAACGCGAGGTAGGTCGTCATGGGCTTGCGCTCACGCCAGTGCCAGGTCCGCTGGTTGCCGGTGGCCTTCTTGGAGACGAGTACGCCGTTGCCCAGCGCCTCGACGCTTCTTCGGGACAGTGATCCGGACGTCGAAGCGAGCCTTGTCCCTGGGGTGGTCGTTGCTGGGGAACCACCACGCGGCGATCTCGGGTTCGCCGACAGCGGCAGCACCGTCGTTCGTCCGGATCCAGGGCGATCTGCCAAGGGCGCTGTAGTCGGCGGGCTTGCCGGCGTAGAACACGTCGATCTCCATCGTGTGACCGCCGGCGATCCGGTGCCTGGGGGTGACGACGAGCTCGTGCTTGGTTTGGGTGAAGGTCGCCGGCACCCTGTCGACCAGCACCCTCGACGCGGGCAGGACGAGATCCAGGTTGAACCTGCGCAGGCTCTTCTTCGCCGTGGCCCGAAGCGAGGTGTGACCGATCACCTTGTCGGCAGCGGGCCGGTACTTGACGTCGATTCGGTAGTGCTTGACGTTGTACCCGCCGTTGCCGTAGGCGGGGTAGTAGGGATCCCCGATCCCTCGCGATCCGATGCCACCGTCGGCCAGCGAGGCGCTGGCCGGGATCAACAGGGCCAAGGCGGTGACCGTGGCGACCCGCGCCACCCATCTGCGTCGGTTCATGTTCCCTCCCGAGACATGCGCACCCGGGTGGCGCGCGCGAAGACCACCCAAGCACAGACCCGCGCCGAGAGTGAAGCAGGTTTTATTGTCGGACCCATGAGCGACCCGCGGTACAGCTTCGCCAACGAGCGCACCTTCCTGGCCTGGGTGCGTACGGCGCTGGGACTGATCGCCGGCGCGGCCGCCCTGCACGCGCTCGACACGGGCTGGCCGGACGGGGTGGTCAGACTGCTGTCGGCCGTGCTGGCCGTGACTGCCGGCGCGTGCAGCCTCCTCGCCTGGCGCCACTGGAGCCGAGCAGAGGCAGCAATCCGCGAAGGGCCGAGAGGTTCCGGCCAGCTACGGCCACGTCGTGATCACGATCGTGCTCGTCGGTGTCGCGCTCGTCGTACTCGTCCTGGCCTTGGCCTGACCGCAGTCGTCAGACGAGGGCGGCGCGGCCGCGCTTGGCGAGCTGGTCGGCGATGATCAGCCGCTGGACCTCGCTGGCGCCCTCCCAGATCCGTTCCACGCGGAGCTCGCGGAAGAACCGCTCTGCGACGTTCTCGCGCATGTAGCCGCGGCCTCCGAAGATCTGCACGGCTCGGTCCGCCACCCGGCCGGCCATCTCGGAGGCATACAGCTTCGCCATCGAGCACTGGGCGTGGACGCACCTTCACGTCGACGCCGGCGTCGACGGACCGCGCCGTCTCGTAGGTCATGGCGCGGGCTGCGAAAAGCTCCGTCAGGCTGTCGGCCAGCATCGCCTGCACCAGCTGGCGTTCCATCAGCGGAACTCCGCCGACCACCCGCTGCTTGGCGAACGCGGTGGCCTCGTCGACCAGCCGCTCGGCCGCACCCAGGCAGCGGGCCGCGACCATCAGCCGTTCGAACCGGAACCACTCGTAGACGAACGCCATCCCGTCCTCCTCGCTGCCGACGAGGTGGGTCGCCGGCACCCGGACATTCTCGAACGCGACGATCGGGTGGTGGTGGTCCAGCGTGTGCGTGTACGTCGGAGTGCGTACGACGCGCACGCCGGGAGCGTCTGCGTCGACGACGAAGAGCGCCTGGTCGCCGGCGTGCGGGCCGGTGGTCAGGACGGCCTGGAAGAACGCGTACGCCGCATGGTTGAACGACGTCACGTGCCACTTCACGCCGTCGAGCACGTAGTCGTCGCCGTCGCGGCGCGCGGTGGCCTTCAGGTCCGCCACGTCGGACCCGGCGTCCTCCTCGGTGATCGCGTAGCACTCCTGCATCTCGCCGCGCACGGTCGGCAGCAGCCAGGTCGCGCGCTGGTGTTCGTTGGCCACGTCGGGCCACCAGGCCGGCGGAGTCGCCAGGCACCAGGCCAGGCCGTTGGTGACCCGGCCGGCTTGCTCCTGCACCAGCACCTGCTGGAGGGTTGTGCAGCCCTGCCCGCCGACCGAGGTCGGCATGTTGGTGGCATAGAGGCCGCGCTCGATGGCCAATGCGTGGTGGGCTCGGGTCACGTCCCGGGGCAGCTGGCCGTCGTACTCCTCGGCGGTCTGCTCGAACGGAATCAGCCCGTCGGTGAACTCGCGCGCTCGGCGCTGGATGTCGAGATCCGCCGGGGCCAGGCCATACATGGCATCCTCCGTCCGGCCACGATTGACTGGCGATTCAGCCTATGTGAAGGTCGAAACCATGACCAGTGCATCGACCCGTCCACGGTCCGCTGAAGCTGTCGTCGTCGGTGGCGGCACGATCGGCGCCTGGTGCGCCTGGTTCCTCAGCCGGGCCGGTCGTGCGGGACGTCGTCCTCATCGAGAAGGACACCCTCGGGTCGGGCGCGAGCTCACGAGCCGCTGGGGTGGTGCGCACGCAGGGCGGCACCGAGACCGCCGTACGGCTCGGTGTGTTCAGCCGAGACTTCTACGCCAGCCAGCACGACCTCCTCGGCGTCGACTCCGGCTTCGTCGCCCAGGGCTACTGCATCCCGTGCTTCTCGGCCGCGGAGGTGGCGCCTGCGCACGATCGGATAGCCATGCAGCAGGGCCTCGGGCTGGACGTACGTTGGCTCGATCCGGAGGAGCTCGACGACCTCAACCCGGTGATGGCGCGGGGCCAGACCCTGGGCGGGTCCTACGCTCCCGGCGACGGCTACATCGACCCCCCGCGCAATGTGCTGGCGTACGCCGCTGCACTCTTCGCGGCGGGGGTCACCGTGCTCGAGCGCACGTCGTTCGAGGGGTTGCTGACCTCCGGCGGAGCCGTCACGGGGGTGGCCACCTCAGCCGGGACGATCATGACCGAGCGGGTCGTCCTGACCGGTGGGCCGACGCTGGCCGCCGTCGGCCGGGCCGCCGGCGTTCGGATCCCTGCCGGAGGCGCCCGGCACCAGGTCGTGGTGACCCAGCCGCACCCCGATCTGCGGCCGGAGTCGTTGCCGATGGGGTTCGACCTGGCTTCCGGGATCTACTGGCGCCCGCATGAGGGTGGCCTGCTCTGGGGGATGAGCAACCCCGACGAGCCTCCTGGGGAGGCGAGCGAGTTCGACTGGGCCTACTACGAAAAGGTCCGCGCCCGGATGGCCACGCTGTTGCCGGTCACCGCCGACCTTGGCCTGCGCAAGGCCTGGGCCGCCACGATCGACTACACCCCCGACCACCTGCCGATCCTCGGTCCGCTCCTGGCCGATGACGGACCTGTGTCCGGAACCGTCGTCGCAGCCGCCGGCGGCCACGGGATGATGTGCGGTCCCGGCGTCTCGAAGGCGGCCGCCGACCTGGCGCTGACCGGCGCGACCGACGTCGTCGACGTCTCCGACCTCGGCCTCGACCGCTTCGACGAGCACGGCCGCAGTCGCCTGGCTCCCGACCCGATCGCGCTGCCGTTCCCCGAATCGGTTCCTGGCGGGGTAGTCCGAGACGAAATGGCCCCCGACACGCCGGTCGGAGGGGCCATTTGGTCTCGGACTATCCCGCCGGAGCGCGGTACGACGAGGGCGTCGACAGCGATCGCGCCATGCTGGCCCACGATCAGTGGGTTGACGTCGAGCGCCTCGAGGTGGTCACCCAGCTCGTGTGCGAGCTGGGACACGGAGACGATGGCGGCGACCACGGCCTCGACGTCGAGGGGTGGGCTTCCACGGTGGCCGGTGAGGAGGGTGTTCACCTTGAGGCCCGCGAGGAGCCGGCGCGCTGTTTCCGGGCTCACCGGCGGGAGGGCGACGGCGCGCTCATCGAGCGAGCTCCACCAGGGTGCCGCCGGCAGCGATCAGGACCAGCGGGCCAAGGTGTGGGTCGCGCCAGACTCCCAGCGCGATCTCGACCCCGTCGGGGACCTGTCTCTGGACCAGCACGGCGGTCCCAAGGCGCGTTGCCAGGTCGGCGTACGCCGTCGGACGACCGTCCGCATCCGCCAGGCCCAGCCGGACGCCGCCGACGTCGACCTTGTGGTGGATGTCGGGCCTCCCGGTCTTGAGTACGACGGGATAGCCGAGCCGTTCCGCTGCGGCACGGGCGGCGTCTGCGGAGCCGGCGAGTTCGGAGGGGGCCACCGGAACGCCGTAGTCCGCCAGCAGGGCAAGGGCATCGACAGATCCCGACGTCAGCCGGGCCGACCATTCCTGCTGGCGCCGAACGTCGACGGGAGCAGTGGCCGGACAAGCTGGGTCTGCCTGGGCGAGCAGATGGCCGAGGGCGCGCAGTCCCGAGCGCGTGCCTTCGAGGACCGGGATCCCTGACGCACGAAGCCGCGTCGCGAGCGGCTGGTCGATCGCGGACGACAGGTTGGAAAGGACGACGACCGGCTTCGAGGTGTGCGCGCTCACCGTGGCGAGGGCGCGGGGATAGGCGTCGTCGCCGTCGTACTCCGGGACCAGGTCGACGGCCAGGGCGACCACGTCGACCGACTCGTCGTCCGCCAGCGCGGTCAGACAGCCGGCGAAGAGGTCCTCGGCGCCACGTCCGGAGCCCCACACGTCGAGCGGGTTGGCGGGAGCGAGCCCCGGGTCGAGCAGCTCGGCCAGCCGCGAGGTCGTCGTCTCCGACAACGGCGCGAACGGCACGCCCAACCTGTCAGCGACGTCGGCGACCAGGACCCGTTCGGCGCCGGAGTCGTGCACCGTGGCGATCCCGCCCGCGCGGCGTCGGACCCGCCGACCGATCGCGAACATCTCCAGGCTGTCGACGAGCTCAGCCAGGTCCCAGCAACGGTGCACGCCGTACGCCGCGAACAGCGCCTCCCAACCGGCATCCGAGCCAGCCAGGGCTCCCGAGTGCGCATCGACGAGGGTCTGGCCGGCCACCGACGTGCCGACGGTCAGGGCGATCACCGGGATGTCGCGCTCCGCCGCGACGGCGAGCCCCTCGCGCAGCCGGGGTGCGTCCCGCATCGTCTCCAGCACCAGGCCGACGACCCGGGTCTCGTCCATCGACAACGCGTAGGCGAGGTAGTCGGCCGTGGTGGTGACCAGTTCTTGTCCCGATGACACGACAAGCGAGTACTCGAGCCGGCGATGCGTGCGCAGCATCGCCGAGAAGACCGACCCGGAGTGCGTCACCAGCGCGATGGGGCCGGCCGGGATCGGGTCGCGCTCGAGGAAGCCGATCGCCCGGACACCCCTTGCCGCGTTGACGAAACCCATGCAGCCGCCACCGCAGACCTCCAGGCCTTCCGCGGCGTCGATCAGCTCGTCGCGGATCCCGTGGGCGCTGCCGAAGACGACGGCCCCGGCGTCGCCACGGGAGGCAGCAAGCCGGACCTGCTGGATCAGCGACGAGTTCGAAACTCCGAGCAGGACCAGGTCAACGGGGTCGGGCAGATCGGCGAGAGAGGGGAGGCACGGCTGGCCGAGCACCGTCGTACGGCCGGGGTTCACGAGGAAGACCTCGTCGAAAGCGGGGCTGCGCAGGGCCTCGGTGGCCATCCGCCAGCCGAACGAGTCCGGCCGGTCGCTCGCGCCGACGACCGCGACCGTCCGGGCCTCGAGCATCGAGCGCAGGCCCGGACGGACGAGGAGGGTCACCGCCGGCGGCCCGTTCCCCGCGGTGGTCACTGCCGTCACCCGTCGTTTGCGTCCCATTGTCCTGACTGACCGTTCAGTCTAGGGTCGTACCACGGCGTGCGACAAGGAGCGCGTTCGCGAAGGATTCGGGGTGTTGCCATGACGGTCAAGACGACAGGCGAGGCCGTGGCGGACGTCCGCCGCGAACAGATGCTGGCCGCCGCCGCGACGCTCATCGCGGAGCGCGGCTTCACCGAGACGCGGATCGCAGACGTGGCGGCCCGGGTCGGGGCCAGCCCGGCCCTGGTCATCTACTACTTCCGCACCAAGGACAACCTGCTCACCGAGGCTCTGCGCTGGTCGGAAAGCGCGTGGTACGGCGCCGTCTATCAGATGTTGGAGACCACCACCTCCTTCAAGGACCGCCTCGAGACGCTGGTCGCCTGGACCTTGCTCCCGGATGCCCAAGGTGAGCTCCCGGGTGACTGGGGACTGTGGTTCGACCTGTGGGCGCAGGCCTTCCGCCACGCCGAGGTCAAGAAGGACCGGGTCGAGCTCGACCAGCAGTGGCGCGACGCTGATCACCCGCGTGGTCCAGGGCGGCATCGACGCCGGCGAGGTCGCCCCCATGGACGTGGAGTCGTTCGCAGTGATGTGGACGTCGCTGCTCGACGGGCTCGTCGTCCAGGTCGCCCTCGACGACCCGCCGGTCGACGGGCGCGCGCGCCCAGAAGATCGCCCTCGACGTCGCCCGCAAGGAGCTCGGGCTCGCCTGAGCCCACCGCGTGACAGGGCCCGGTCGTCAGGCGGCGCCCGGGAGCCGGGAGGCCAGGTGGTCGCAGTTGGCCACGAACCGGTCGACGTCGTCGTCGGTGTGCTGGACCGACATCAACCACTGCTCGACCTTGCCCCACGGCGGCAGAAAGGCACCGCGGTTGTGCTGCACCAGCCAGTGGGCGTGTCCGTAGCGGCCATCGAGCTCCTGGAAGTCCCGGAAGTTGTGGATCGGATGCGGAAGGAACGACACGCACCCCTTGGCTCCCGCGGTGACCACCCGCCAGGGCAGGCCGTGCCGCTCGATCACCGCCTCGATGCCGGTCGCGATCCGCTCGCGGAGGTGGTCGAGGTGTGCGTACGACGCGGGGGTCAGCACCTCGGTCAGCATCGCTCGGGCCGATGCCATCGCCAGCGGGTTGCCGTTGAACGTGCCGACCTGCTCGTAGCCACCGTCGGCGATCAGGCCCATCACGCTCTCGATGCCGCCGATCGCTGCCGTCGAGACGCCGCCACCCATCGCCTTGGCCAGGCAGAGCAGGTCCGGGGTCACGCCGAACATGCCCGAGGCTCCGGCCGGCCCGACGGTCAGGCCGGTCTTCACCTCGTCGAAGGCGAGCAGCGCCCCGTGCCGGTGGAGCAGCTCCTTCAAGCCCGCGAGATAGCCGTCCACGGGGTGGATGATCCCGGCGTTCATCATGATCGGCTCGAGGATCATCCCCGCCACCTGGTCCGGGTGCTCCAGGAGGGCGCGCTCGACGGCCGCCAGGTCGTTGAATGGTACGACCGTCACCAGGTCCATGATCGCCTGCGGGATGCCGGTGTTGTCGGGTACGCCGACCGGCCGGTCAGGCGGCCCGATGTCGTCGTCGCGCTCGGGCAGCACCGATACCAGCACCGAGTCGTGATGGCCGTGGTAGCAGCCCTCGACCTTCAGGATCCGGTCGCGACCGGTGGCCGCGCGCATCAGGTGCACGGCGTCCATGGTCGCCTCGGTCCCGGAGTTGCCGAACCGCCACAGCGGCAGCCCGAACCGGTCGGCGAGGTTGTCCGCGACGATGATCGCGTCCTCGGTCGGCTGCGCGAAGTGGGTGCCCCGGCCCACCCGGCCCTGGACCGCCGCCATGATCGCGGGATGCGCGTGGCCGGCCAGCGAGACGCCGTACCCGCCGTGGAAGTCGGAGTACTCACACCCGTCGACGTCGTAGATCTTCGAGCCGAGACCGTGGCTGATCCACACCGCCTGCGGCTCGGCGATCTGCCAGTTCGACGTGGCGCCGCCGGCGAGGTGTGCTGCGCGCGCGGTGAAGGCCCGGCTCTCGGGCTGCCGTCGTACGAAGGTCTGGGTTTCCTCCTCGATGAGGGTGTCGAGCTGTTCGGACAGCAGCGTTGCGGTGCCGGTCACTCCGGGCTCCTCGCGTCATTGACTGATCGTTCAGTCTAAGCATTGACTGAATGTTTAGTCATGCACTATCAAACATCAGCTTCCCTGCTTAGACTTCGGCGCATGCCCCGAGGCGAGACTGGATCCCAGCAGACCGGTGGGGCGATCTCGATCATCGGCCTCCGCAAGGAGTTCGAAGGCGTCACGGCCGTCGACGGAATCGACGTCGAGATCAAGCCAGCCGAGTTCTTCACGCTGCTCGGCCCCTCTGGGTGCGGCAAGACCACCACCCTTCGCATGCTGGCCGGCTTCGAGCAACCATCCGATGGTCAGATCCTCATCGATGGCGTCGACGTTGCGCAGACTCCTGCCCACAAGCGTCCCGTCAACACGGTCTTCCAGAGCTACGCGCTCTTCC
The DNA here is from genome assembly GCA_963719255.1 of uncultured Actinomycetota bacterium. GTDB lineage: Bacteria > Actinomycetota > Actinomycetes > Propionibacteriales > Nocardioidaceae > Nocardioides. Next base: position 70,739 of record CAVRBN010000030.1, read on the forward strand.
CGCACCTTGATGTCCAGTCAAACGTCGGCTACGGCCTGCGGTGGCGCAAGGACCTGGACAAGAAGAGCCGCAATGCTCGCGTCGCCAAGGCGCTGGAGCTGGTTCGGCTCACCGAGCTCGCTCGACGTCGCCCTCATCAGATGTCCGGTGGTCAGCAACAACGGGTGGCGCTCGCCCGGGCCTTGGTCCTCGAGCCGTCGGTGCTGCTGCTCGACGAGCCCCTCGGCGCGCTGGACGCCAAGCTTCGCCACTCGCTGCGGGCCGAGCTGACCGCACTGCAGCGTGAAGTGGGCATCACGTTCGTGTTCGTCACCCACGACCAGGAGGAAGCACTCGAGATGTCGAACCGGCTCGCCGTGATGGACGGCGGCCGCATCATGCAGCTCGGCACGCCCGAGGAGGTCTACCGTGAGCCGCTCACCGAGTTCGTCGCTGACTTCCTGGGCGTCGCCAACCTGTTCGACGTCGAGTGCCTCTCCGGCAGCGGGTCCATCCGCACTCTTCGCTTCGGCGAGTTCACGCTCGAGTCGCAGGCTCCCGCAGGTCACCAGCCGGGGGCAGGCCGGGCCGTGATCCGACCAGAATGCGTCGAACTGGCAGAGCCCGGGCTCACCGGAGAAAATCGGCTGCCCGGGATGATCGACCGCACGGTCTTCCTCGGCTCGACGACTCAGGTGATGGTTCGGCTGCCGCACGGGGCGGTCGTGCAGTCGCTCGTCACGAACCATGCTGTTCGCGACGACCTGGCCAGCGGCAAACCGGTGACCGTGTGCCTGCCGTCGCAGTCCCTGCGTCTGCTTGCCTCGTCGAGCCGACCGGCGCCCGCCGCCGCCGTGCCGGCGCCCAGGATGCCTGAGCGTCAATCCGTCGATCAGCCGTAGTCGGCCAGGTCGTCCAGCGCCGACCCCGAGCCACGCTTGCGCGCCCGCAGGGCGAGGTAGGCAAGGATCAAGGCGAGGAACGAGCCCACGAGAAGCAACGACGCCAAGGCGTTCAGCGCCGGCGTGGGAGACGACCGCACCGCGTTGTACAACTTGATCGGCACGGTGATGTTCGAGGCGTTGCCGAACAGGAACTGGCTCACCACGAAGTCGTCGAGCGACGTTGCGAACACGATCATGGCCGAGGCAAAGATTGCTGGCATGAGAAGCGGTATCAGGATGGTCCGGATCGCTTGCAGAGAGCTTGCGCCCAGGTCCCTGGCGGCCTCCTCGTACTCGCCGCCGATGCTCAGCAGTCGCGAACGGACGATCACGAGCACGTACGAGACCGAGAAGGTGACGTGGCCCAACAGCATGGCCGGCCGACCCAGCGGGACGAACTGGTACAGGTTGATCACCACCAGGTAGAGCGCTGATCCGACCACGATCTCCGGCGTGACGAGCGGAACCAAGGCGATGCCGTTGGCGACCTTGCTGCTCCGTGAACGCCATCGGGTGAGCCCCATGGCGAGCATGACGCCTAGTGGCGTCGCCACCAGAACCGTCGCCGCAGCCGAGGATCAGGCTGTTCTTCAGGGCCAGAAGCAGACTGGGGTCCTCGCCGACCGACCCCTCGGCGCAGCAGTACCACTGCGTGGAGAAGCCCTGCCACGTGCTTCGCGATCGACCGTCGTTGAAGGAGAACTGGACCGCGATGACAATCGGCAGGAGCGACCACAGGATGTACAGCCACGTGAACGTAGCGAGCACGTAGGGACGGCGCCAAGGGTTGCGCCAGGGGGGCACCCATTTCCTGGGTGGAGCAGGACTGCCATCGGCGCTTCGAGGGACCTCGTTGAGAGTCATCGGGCATCCCTGCTCGCGCGCTGGGTCAAGATGAGGTAGTAGATCATGAAGAACATCAGCAACAGCGAGAGCAGGAGCACCAGGGACGCGCCGTAGTTCTTCAGCGGACCCTCCAGCAGGAACAGCTCGATCTGGTTCCCGACCATGTTGGTGTTCGGCGAGCCCGACACGATCGTGTTCGTGTAGTAGTCGCCTGCCATCGGGAGGGCGGTGATGACGAGCGCGGTGACCAGTCCCATCCTCGACAACGGCAACGTCACGTGGAGGAAGGTCCGGATCCTTCCCACGCCCAGATCACGCGATGCCTCGAGGAGCCGCGGGTCGATCCGGTCCACCGAGGCAAACAGCGGGATGATGAAGTACGGCAGGTATCCGTAGGCGAGAGCCATCACGACGGTGAACGAGTTCCCGGACAGCCAAGAGGTCGGCGCCACACCGAAGATCCCGAGGAACTTGTTCACGTACCCGTCGTCCTGCAGGAGGTTGACCCAGGCGAGCATCCGGGTGATGTAGTTGATCCACCAGGGCGCCAGGATCAGAGCGAGGATCAGGCCACGCCTCTTCCCGGCCAACCGAGCCGTGTAGTAGGCGACGGGATAGCCGACCGCCACACAGATCATCAGAGCCCAGAACGAGTACATCCCCGTGCGAATCCACACGGCCTGGTAGGGGCCGGACAGGGAGTCCGAGACGATCCCGCTGAACGTCGCGAACTGCCAGTCGAGCGGATTCCACGCCGGGATCGGCTCACCGAAGATGTTGATGTTCCCGCTGAAGGCCACGGCGATGACTGCGTAGAACGGCACCACGAACAGCGCGATGAGCCAGAACGTCCCGGGTAGTGCGAGCGCCGGCCACAACCGTCGGGTCACGCGGTCGTGGCCGGCTGCCGGCTCAGGCACCGGCCTTGAACTCCGACCAGTTCGTCCGCCAGAGCGCCTCGGTGCTGGGGCTGACCTCGTAGAACGTGAGTCCGCTGTCGAAGTCCTTGGGCACCACGACGGCGTTCATCAGGTTCTCGGGGATGAACCCCTGGTCGATCAGGTAAGGAGCGGACAGCTTGGTGAGCGGCGGCTGGTAGCCGTTCCAGCCGAAGTTGCGAAGGGCGATCTCCTCGTCGAGGAGGTCGTTGATCAACAGGTGCGCCAGCACCGGCTTCGTCGCACTCTTGGGGATCGCGATGTTGTCGCTGCCGATGACGCGCTGCGCTGGGTCGTCGGGTGTCCAGTACGCCAGGACATCGGTGCTCACACCCTTGGGCAGGTAGTTCTGGCCGGCAATCGGGTCGCCTGACCAGCATTGGTGGATCGTGGCAGTTCCCTCGGGGATCTCCGAGTAGGCGTTGACGTTCGCCTTGATCTTCACCAGGTCGATCAGCTCGACGAGCGAGTCGGTGGCCTCTTGGAGGAGGGCGGGGTCACTGGTGTTGATGTCCGTGCTGATGTTGTTGCGCAGCAGCGACATGCCGATTGCTTCCTGCATGTCGTCGAGCAGATAGACCTTGCCTGAGTACTGCTCGTCCCAGATCAGGTCGTAGCCGTTCTCTGGAACGCTCGACACCCGGTCTGCGCGGTAGAAGACGCCCGTGCCATAGATCGTGTAGGGCACGGTGTACTGCGCCCCTTGGTCGTACCAGGGATCCTGATACTCCGGCCAGACGTTCGTGAGGTTGGGGACGTACGAGTGGTTGAGCGGTTGGAGCAGCTCGGTGAATACCATCTTGCTCAACACGCTGGGACCAGGAAAGACGAGGTCGAACGACTCACCCGGCGCGCGGATCTTCGCCATCATCTCGTCGTAGTTGCTGTATGGCGTCACCTGCACTTGAACGTCATGCTCTTCACCGAAGGCCTTCATGACTCCCGGCGCCATGTATTGGTCGTAGTTCAGGATCCTGAAGGCGCCACCCGTCTCGGGAGCGAGTCCGTCACCGATGGGTGGGTTGCTGTCCGTGATCTGCAAGGTCACCGGACTGTCTGGCCGAGCCAACGGATATGGGGCGGCTCCGTTCTGGGGCCGCTGCGTGGAGTCGTCGCCTCCACAGGCATTGAGAAGCGGTGCCGCCCCCAACCCAACGCTGAGCCAGAGACCTCCCCGCAGTACATCCCGGCGGGCGAGTTGCGGTCTCGGTGGCCTGCGACGCAGGGCCGGATCTGCCGGGTCGAAGTTCATGCCAAGCCCCTTCACGGTCGAGCCACGACGTCACGCGGCCGTCCCCGAGGATTCAGTTAACTGACTGTTCAGCCAGTAGCCCGTTCATTCTCACCCCCGGGGCAGCACGTGTCGAGGCCTGCACGCCACGAGTCGCGCCGAGTCGCCTCCCAACGATCCCAAGTCTGCGGCGCAGGTAGCCTCGACGTGTTCGCGGGCGAGGCGTAATCTTGAACGACCGTTCAGCCGAAAGGGTTTCCCGCAATGAACTTTGGTTCGCCCAGCTGTCTCCCGCCCCGCTGGACCCGGCCCAGGTGGAGCTCGCGCTCCAGCCGTTCGGGTCGAGCCGGATGTTGCCGCGCGAGGCGTATCTCGACGAGGCGGTTCTGGAGTGGGAGCGCGAGAACTTCTTCGGTGGGTGGGTGTGCGTCGGCAGGTCCGACGACGTGGCATCCGGTGGCCTGGTCGCCCAGTCGCTGGGCGAGTACGGCGTACTCCTGGCCCGCGACCGTGACGGCGTGCTGCGCGCGTTCGAGAACGCGTGCCGGCACCGCGGCCACGAGCTGCTCCCGTGCGGTGGGTCCGCGCAGAGCGCGAAGGCGATCGTCTGCCCCTACCACGCCTGGACCTATCGCTTCGACGGCAGCCTGCTCGGGGCGCCCGGCTTCAAGGACGTCGTCGACTTCGACAAGTCCACGCTCGGCCTGAAGACGGTTGGACGTCCACGAGTGGCACGGGTGGGTCTTCGTCGACCGGACCGGTCGGGGGCCGGCGTTCGAGGAGCACATCGGGGAGCTCGAGGCCATCGTGGCGCCGTACGACGCGGCCACGCTGGTCACCCCGGTCGTCCACGAGTACGACGTGGCGGCGAACTGGAAGGTGGTCATCGAGAACTACCAGGAGTGCTACCACTGCTCGAACATCCACCCCGAGCTGTGCCAGGTGAGCCCGCCCGACAGTGGCGAGAACATCGAGCGGGCCGGCGACTGGGTCGGGGGCTGGATGGACCTGCGCAGCGGGGTCGAGACCATGTCGCTCGACGGCCGAAGCGGCGGCGTCGCGATGGCCCGCCTCGACGAGCACGAGAAGCGCACGGTGATGTACGTCGCCGTACTCCCGAACCTGTTGATCAGCCTGCACCCGGACTACGTGATGACCCACCTGCTCACGCCGTTGTCACCGGACCGGACCCGGATCCGCTGCTCGTGGGCCTTCCCGGCAGACGTTGCCGGAGCGGAAGGCTTCGACCCGTCCTACGCGACCGACTTCTGGGACCTCACGAACCGCCAGGACTGGGCGGCCTGCGAGTCGGTGCAGCGCGGCATGAAGGCACCCGGTTACGAGGCCGGCCTGCTCGCTCCCGACGAGGACGGCGTCTACCAGTTCGTGAGCCGGATCGCGAAGGCCTACCGGGGCACCAGCTGACTTGGGGAGCTACGAGTTCGAGGCGGAGATCTGGCTGTCCGAGTCGGTCGGATCGTGGGCCTTCGTGACGGTGCCACCCGACCTCAGCGAGGACATCCGCTACAGCAGCGGGCCGCCGGCGGGGTTCGGGTCGGTGCGGGTCGAGGTGACCGTCGGCGGCACGACCTGGCGGACGTCGGTGTTCCCAGACGCGAAGTCGGGCTGCTTCGTGCTCCCGTTCAAGCAGGCCGTACGTCGTGCGGAGGGTCTGGACATCGGGGATGTCGCCGCAGTTGTCGCTGTCGCTCGTCGAACAGCCTGAGGGTCAGCCCACGGTGATCGTGACCCGATGCCCGCCGGGTCCGAACACCACGACCAGCGTGGTCACCCTTGGTGGCGTGGACCTGTCGAGAGTGACCGTCACCGAGGTCGACTCGCCGTCCGCGAGTGAACCCGAATCCGCGCCGAGCAGCAGGTACCGGTCGGCCAGCCCGACCCCCGCGGCGGTCCAGTCGACGTCTCCGCCGGTCGCGGTCACCAGCAACGTCCCGGTGCCGGCCCGGGGCAGCGTCATGGCCGTGGGCACCACCTCGAGGTCTCCGGCTGGCGTGGGAGTCACAGTCGTCGGTGTCGACTCGGGTGTGCGTGTGTGTGGTGACCGGCGGCGACGGAGCCGCGTGGTCCGCGGGGCGGACGGCGTCGCGGCAGCCGTCGTCGGTGCGGACGCCGGCTCGGAAGAGGAGGCGACCGTTCCGCTCGGGCTCCGTTGCAGGATCTTCGGAGTCAGCGTCAGCCCCGCCACCACCTCTTGGCGCGGGTACGACGACGAGTGCTCGGGGTCGCCACGGGGGAGACCACCGCTCGATCATCGGGATCCGGACGCAACAGCCAGCCGACGGCACCGAGCCCCCCGAGCACGAGGAGGACGCCGAGCAGCACCAGCATCGCCGCTCGACCTCGTCGACCGGCAGCAGCCGTGCCCGGGAACCCGTCCTCGTCGAACGGTCCCGCCCGCTCCGCCAGCGCGGTCGACGCGGACACCAGGTCCAGCTGGTCGGAGCCGAACAGCCGGTCGCGCAGTCAGCGCCGGAGCCGCGAGGAGCGGGGCGACGCTGAGCAGCGCCGACGCGCTGACCTCGCGCGACCGGACCTGCGTACACGTCGCGCACGACTCCACGTGCCGGGCGATCCGCTTGCGCCACAGCGGTCCGAACGAGCCATCCCAGCCGGACAGAAGCGAGTCGAGGTCCGGGCAGGATTCGCGGCCGTGCCGGGCGACGGTCAGGGCGCCCAGGGCCCGCTCGAACTGGCTCCGCACCCGCGAGAGCATCGCGTGCGCCGCGTTGTCCCCGACGCCGAGCGCCTTGGCGATCTCGGCGGCCTGCAGGTCGTGCCGCATGCCGAGCTCGAAGACCTCACGGTCCTTGGGGCTGAGTCCGGCGGCCGCGGTGCGGACGAGCTCGCGGAGGTCGCCACGGCTCAGTTCCGCGGACATCTCGTGACCCTCTCCTTCCTCGACCGCCACCAATGCGGGATGTGGTGTGCCGTCGCCGTACTCCAGAGGGTCGCTGCGGCCGGCCACCCGCAAGACCCGCAGGCACTCGTTGCGAGCGATGGCGTAGAGCCACGAGCGGAACCGCTCGGGGTTGCGCAGACCGCCGACCTTGGCCACCGCGATCAGGAAGGTGTCGTGGGTGACGTCCGCGGCGGCTGCCGGATCCGTCCCCCGCAACATCCAGTGCGCGTAGTCGTAGATGCGGTCGCCGTACGCCGCGTAGGCGGCCGCCAGGCCCTGCCTGACCTCCTGGCGCCCGCCTGCGGCGAGCAAGGCGACGATCTCGCTGTCCCGCATGGCTCGAACCTAGTCCTTCCTGGCGCCGCGGCGGGCGGCCCGGAGAATCCGGTCCGCCCGCCGCTGGTCATGCCCTGACATGACCGCTCGCCGCCTGTCTTCCCTCTCAACTCACGGTCAGCTCACGCTGTCCAGGACCAGGGCTCCGATGTCCCGGCCGAGCTGGGTGGCGGACTGGTCACCGGACCGGTCGTTCATCATCACGGCGACGACGATTCCCTTCTCCGGGTAAGCCCGCAGGTAGGCGAGGTTGCCCGTCCACGAACCGTCCTTGGCGACGACCTGGGTGCCGTCCTCGGTCCCGGTGCTCCAGCCGTAGGCGTAGCTGCTCTCGCCGTTCCACGGGGTCCACATGGTCTCCAGCGAGTCGTCGGAGAGGATCTGCCCGCCGATCAACTTGGCGCCGAACAGGCCGAGGTCGGCCACCGACGAGTCCACGCCACCGCCGAGCACCTTCCAGTCGTTGTTCGGCGTGCTGACCTCGACGTCGTTCGTCGTGTAGATCGACATCCGGTGCACCGACGACGAGAAGTTCTGCGGGCCGAGGGTGCCGAGGCCGAACGGGGTGGTCAGCTTCGTGCGCACCAGGTCCTTGATGTCGTCGTTGCCGGCCGCCTCGAGCGCCGCGCCCAGGAGCGTGTAGCCGTGGGTGCTGTAGTTGTAGTCCTCGTCCTCCGGGTCGCAGACGAGCGGGTCGTCCCAGAACTCGTCGGCGGCATCGAGTGCGGTGGCGTACGCCTGGTTGGCGAAGCCGTCCAGGCCGCTGGCGTAGTGCCGGATGCAGCCCCGGTTCGCGAGCAGCGCACCGACGGTGTGCGTGTGCTCGGCCGGCATGGTCGGGACCCAGTCACGGGTCTCGTCGTCCAGGTCGAGCAGGCCCTGTTCGACCATCCGCATCGTGAGGACGCCGCCGACGGCCTTGCTGACCGATCCGGTGGAGCCGACGTGGGTCGAGTCCATCCAGACTCCGTCGGCGATGTCCGCGTTGCCGAAGCCGCGCAGGTACGTCGGCGAGCCGTTCTGGTACACCGCCACGCTGATGCCCGGAACGCCGGTGGAGTCGAGCTCCTGCTGGACGCGGTCGTCCACCTCGGTCTTCAGCGACCAGTTCGGGCGCGAGGAGTTCTGCCGCCAGATTCCGGCGTACCTGGTGCCGGCCGCGGTCTCGTACCGGTCGAACGAGACCAGGCGGTAGCCGAGGTCGACGTACCGGTGCCAGTAGTTGGCCCACGACGTCGAGTTCAGGTCGCGCCGCACCAGGTAGCCGCGGCCGTTGGTGTTCTCGATCCAGATGCCGGCGTAGCGCTGGCTGCCCGAGACCTCCAGCGAGTCGAACGCGAGCATCCGGTAGTCGGCCTGGTTCTCCGCGAACCTCTGGCTGAAGCCCGCCGACGACAGCCCGCGGTACAGCTTCCAGCTGGTGCCGCTGGGAGCCTGCACCCACGCCGAGTTGAAGCGCAGACCGGCGGACGTGTCGTACTCGTCGTAGTCGATCGGCATCAGGCCGGCGTCGCGGTGGGCGGCGAACGACGCCAGGAACTGTGCGTTGGTCTGGCCCCGGTGCGACGCCCAGCTGAGTCCCTCGGTGTTCTTGATCCAGATGCCGGCGTACTGGCGTTCCCCGTCGACCAGGTAGGTCTCCTGCTCGGTCAGGCGCATGCCCGCGTCCTTCGCGGCGTTCCACTCGGCGGAGAACTGGGCCGAGGTCAGGTTGCGCTTCTCCTTCCAGGCCCGGCCGTCGAGGTTCTGCTGCCAGACCGACCCGACGGTGTAGCCGTCGTCGGTGTCGATGTCGATGTCGTTGAGGATGTAGCCCGCCCGCGACTTCGAGGCGAACGTGGAGCTGAAGGCCGCGGACGACTGGTCTCGGTACGAGTACCAGCCGACGCTGTTCGGATCGAACTGGGCGCTCGGTACGCCGGGCACGGCTGTCGCCGAGGGCGTGATGCCCCCGGCGACGGTGGTGAGGAGGGCGGCTGCTCCAGCGACGAGAGTCGTGATGCGGCGGGCCCTGAGGTTGCTGTACATGGTTGGCTCCTTCACAGGTGTGTCGATGTCGGACACATGTGAGAGGAGCCCGGGACGCGAATCCCAAGACTTTTTCTTCGCGAGTTTTATCCGGCGACGCCGGGTAGTCGGTGTAGCCCGCGGCTCCGCCGCCGTAGAACGTCGCGTTGTCGGGCTCGTTGAGCAGCCACGCCCGACTCCAGCCGGCCGGCAGGTCGGGGTTGGCGATGAAGGTCCGGCCGAACGCCGCCGCATCGATCAGTCCGGCGTCCAGAAGGCGCTCGGCCTTGGCGAGGTCGTAGTTGCCGGCACCCACCAGCACCCCTGGGAAGGTGGCCCGCAGCGAGGACCGGAAGTCGTCGGTCAGCTGGGGCCCGCCAGCCCAGTCGGGCTCGGACAGGTGCAGGAACGCCACCCCACGGGCAGCGGCCTCGGCCGCGATGTGCAGCCCCATCGGAAGCCCGGCCGAGTCGTCGAGGCCGTTGAAGATGCCCAGTGGCGAGATCCGGAGGCCGACGTGCTCTGCGTCCCAGGCGCCGACCACGGCGTCGAGCACCTCGAGCGGCAGGCGGGCGCGGTTGACCAGCGAGCCGCCGTACTCGTCGGTGCGGTGGTTGCTCTCCGCGGACATGAACTGGTGCAGCAGGTAGCCGTGCGCGCCGTGGATCTCGACCAGGTCGAAACCGGCCTCGCGGGCGTTGAGCGTGGCCCGACGGTAGTCCTCGACCACGCGGGGGATCTCCTCGAGGGAGAGGGCACGGGGGGTCGGGCAGTTCACCCGCGTCGGCAGGCCGTTCTCGCCGCGGACGCTGGTGCGGTTGCGGTAGGGCAGCGCGCTCGCCGACACGGGAAGGGCGCCGTCGTGGAAGGACTCGTGCGACACCCGGCCGACGTGCCAGAGCTGGGCGGCGATCCGGCCGCCGGCGTCGTGGACGGCGTCGGTGATCCGCCTCCAGCCGGCTACCTGCTCGGCGCTGTGGATGCCGGGAGTGTCCACGTAGCCCTTCCCCTCGGGGGAGATCTGGGTGCCCTCGGACACGATCAGGCCGGCTCCGGCGCGCTGGGCGTAGTACTCGAGCATCAGGTCGTTGGGAACGTCGCCGGGAGGGGTCGCCCGCGTTCCGGGTCAGCGGCGCCATGAACACACGGTTGGGCGCGTTGAGGGCGCCCACGGTCAAGGGTTCGAACAGGGAGGGCATGGTCACGGGAACAAGGCTCTTCCGGGCCGCTATTCCCATGCCGGCCGCGTTGTCCCTCCGAGCAGCGTGAGGTCCGCCACAGCGCCACCTCGTCGGTCGAGCTTGTCGAGACCCTGCGGCCGTTGGGTTGGCGCCGCCTTGGGTACAGGGACAAGATGAGAGGCATGAAGAGGCGGGCACCCAGCAGGGACATCGACGAATCCCAGCTCGAGGTCGAAGGGACCGCCCACGCAGCCGCCGGAGCGACCGCGGTGGCGGTGGCGATGAAGCGGGCGGTCGAGCAGATGGGTGCCGTCCGCACCGCTCAGACCCTGCTCAAGCTGAACCAGGTCGACGGGTTCGACTGCCAGGGCTGCGCGTGGCCGGACCCGGACGCGGGACACCGGCACACCGCCGAGTTCTGCGAGAACGGCGCCAAGGCGGTCACCGAGGAGGCGACCCGACGGCTGCTCAACCGGAAGTTCTTCGCGAAGCATCCCGTCGAGGAGCTCCGCGAGCGCACCGACTACTGGCTCGGCCAGCAGGGCCGGATCACCGAGCCGATGGTGCTGCGCGACGGCGGAACGCACTACGAGCCGATCGAGTGGGCCGACGCCTACGCCATGATCGGCCGGCACCTCAACGAGTTGGACACGCCCGACCAGGCGATCTTCTACACGTCGGGGAAGACGTCGAACGAGGCTGCGTTCGCCTACCAGCTGTTCGTCCGCGCCTTCGGCACGAACAACCTGCCCGACTGCTCCAACATGTGCCACGAGTCGACCTCGGTCGCGCTGGCCGAGACGATCGGGATCGGCAAGGGCTCGGTCAGCCTCGACGACGTACACACCGCGCAGCTGATCGTCATCGCGGGCCAGAACCCGGGCACCAACCATCCCGCGGATGCTCAGCGCACTCGAGGAGGCGAAGAAGAACGGCGCCAAGATCATCTCGATCAACCCGTTGAGGGAAGCCGGGCTGGTTCGCTTCAAGAACCCGCAGAAGGTTCGCGGCTGGGTCGGCCACGGCACCGGGCTCGCCGATCTCCACCTGCCGGTCCGGGTCAACGGCGACCTCGCCCTCTTCCAGGCGATCGGCTCGCTGTTGCTGGAGTGGGACGCCGTCGACCACGACTTCATCGCCGCTCACACCCAGGGCTTCGAGGACTGGGCGGCCCAGGTGCGCAAGCTCGACTGGGGCGACGTCGAGCGGGCCACCGGCCTGGAGAGCGGGCAGATCGAGGCAGCCGCGCGGATGTTCCAGGAGTCGTCGGCGACCGTGATCTGCTGGGCGATGGGCATCACCCAGCACCACAACGCCGTCGCCACGGTCAAGGAGTTCGTCAACGTCGCGCTGCTCCAGGGCAACATCGGCAAGCCGGGCGCGGGGCTCTGCCCGGTGCGCGGTCACTCCAACGTCCAGGGCGACCGGACGATGGGGATCTGGGAACGGCCGCCCGAGCACTTCCTCGACGCGCTGCGCGACGAGTTCGGCTTCGAGCCGCCGCGGGAACACGGCCTCGACACCGTCGCGGCCATCCAGGCCCTGCGCGACGGCGAGGCAAGGGTCTTCATCGGCATGGGCGGCAACTTCGTCTCCGCGGCCCCGGACACCGAGGTCACCGAGAAGGCATTCCGCTCTGCCGAGCTGACCGTGCACGTCTCCACCAAGCTCAACCGCTCTCACGTCGTCACCGGTCGCGAGGCGCTGATCCTCCCGGCCCTGGGACGTTCGGAGAAGGACCGGACCGGAGGACGGGAGCAGCGAGTCACCGTCGAGGACTCGATGTCGTCCGTCCACGCCTCGAGGGGTCCGCTCAAGCCGGCGTCCAGACACCTGCGGTCCGAGGTCGACATCGTCTGCTCGATCGCGGAGGCGACCATCGGCGACCGGCACGGCCTTCCGTGGAGCGACTTCCGGTCCGACTACACCGAGATCCGCAAACGGATCGCCAGGGTGGTGCCGGGCTGCGCGGCGTACGACGAGAAGGTGGACCGGCCCGGCGGGTTCGTCCTTCCGCACCCGCCGCGCGACTCTCGCACGTTCGGGACCAAGGCAGGCAAGGCGATGTTCAGCGCCTGCCCGCTCGAGGTGCTGGAGGTGCCGGAGGGTCGGCTGCTGCTGCAGACGCTGCGGTCGCACGACCAGTTCAACACCACCATCTACGGCCTCGACGACCGCTACCGCGGGATCAAGGGCGGGCGGCGGGTGGTCTTCGTCCACCCCGACGACATCGTGGCCCTGGGCTTCGCCGACGGGGACATGGTCGACCTGGTCAGCGAGTGGCGCGACGGCTCCGAGCGCACCGCGCCGGACTTCCGGGTGGTTGCCTACGAGCAGCCACGCGGATGTGCGGCGGCCTACTACCCCGAGACCAACCCGTTGGTCCCGCTCGACTCCACGGCAGAGGGCAGCAACACGCCCACGTCGAAGTCGGTGATCGTCCGGCTGCAGCCGACGTCCGGCAGGGAGTCGGGAGTGACCGATGCCTCCGACGCGGGCTCGGCACGGGTGGTGCGCAGGGCAGCGGTGACAAGCGAGCGACCGACCCGACCCACCTGAGCTGACCATGGCGACCGTCGAGATCCTGACGCCGCGTGAGGTGCCCCTGGGCGGGCTGCGCGCGATGAACGTACGGCGCACCCTTCCGCAGCGCCATCGGTCGTTGATCGGCGGCTGGTGCTTCCTGGACCACTACGGCCCCGACGACGTGGCCGACTCGGGCGGGATGCTCGTGACCCCGCACCCGCACACCGGGCTGCAGACGGTGAGCTGGTTGTTCACCGGAGAGATCGACCACGTCGACAGCGCCGGCAACGCGGCCACGGTCCGGCCGGGCGAGCTCAACCTGATGACGGCCGGTCGCGGGATCAGCCATTCCGAGGTGTCGACACCGTCGACCACGACGCTGCATGGTGCCCAGCTGTGGGTCGCGCTGCCGGACGCGTCGCGGTTCGTCGAGCCCGGGTTCGAGCACTATGCGCCTCCGGCGGTGACCGGGCATCGCTGGGAGGCCCGGGTGTTCCTGGGTTCGTTGTTCGGATCGGCCTCGCCGGTGTCGACGTACTCCCGGCTGCTCGGGGCGGAGATCGTGCTCGCGGCGAACGCCCGGCTCGTCGTCCCGCTCGACCCGGCTCAGGAACACGGGCTGCTGCTCGACACCGGCGACCTGATGATCGACGAGCTTCCCGTGAAGGAGTCGGAGCTTGCGTACGTCGAACCCGGCGCCTCGTCGGTGACCCTGTCCTCGGCCGACGGCGCCCGGCTGCTCCTGCTCGGCGGCGAGCCGCTCGGCGAACAGATCGTGATGTGGTGGAACTTCATCGGGCGGACCGATGAGGAGATCCGGCGGTTCCGCGAGCGCTGGCAGGCCCAGATCACCGACGACGGGATCGTCGACGGCGACTTCGGAGTCGTGGCCGGTGGCCTCCCGCCGATCCCGGCGCCGGCGCTGCCCAACGCCCGTCTGGTGAGTCGCGGCTGAGGACCGGCCGTCACCCTTTCGTCACGGTTCGCCCATTGTCCGGTCGATCCGGGCGGAGGACAGTCGGCACATGAGCGAATGGGACTTCACCGGCCTGAAGGCGACGTACGTCAACTGCACCCTGAAGCGGAGCCCGGAGCCCAGCCACACCCAGGGGCTGGTCGACGCGAGCGCCGGGATCATGCGCAAGCACGGCATCGAGGTCGACCAGGTCCGCTTCGTCGACCACGACGTCGCGACCGGTGTCTACCCGGACATGCGTGAGCACGGCTGGGCGACCGATGCCTGGCCGGACCTGTCCCCGGGCATCCTCGACAGCGACATCCTGGTCGTCGCCGGGCCGATCTGGCTCGGTGACAACTCCAGCATCACCAAGCAGTTCATCGAGCGGATCTACTCGATGAGCTCGCTGCTCAACGACAAGGGCCAGTACCTCTTCTACGGCCGGGTCGCCGGCTGCCTGATCACCGGCAACGAGGACGGCATCAAGCACTGTGCGCAGAACGTCCTGTACTCGTTGCAGCACGTCGGCTACACGATCCCGCCGAACGCCGACGCGGGCTGGATCGGCGAGGCCGGCCCGGGCCCGTCGTACCTCGATCCCGGCAGCGGTGGTCCCGAGAACGACTTCACCAACCGCAACACCACGTTCATGACCTGGAACCTGATGCACCTCGCCAAGATGCTCAAGGACGCCGGCGGGGTCCCGGGCTACGGCAACCAGCGCTCGGCGTGGAACGACGGGACCCGCTTCGACTGGGAGAACCCCGAATACCGCTGACCGGCTTGGGTCACCTCTTCTTGGCCTTGGGCGGGAACGTCGCGACGTGGGCACGGGCCCGGTCGACCCAGTCGCGGGCCTCCTCGTCGGAGAACGACGGCGGCAGGGACAGGTAGCCGCCCATCGGCCGCTCGGCGGGCCCGAACGGTCCGCTGCCCTCGATGCCGCGCAGTTCCGTCAGACCCGCCTCGTCCAGCTTGACGCCGACGTCGGTGCCGAACAGGCCGGCGAACATGTTGCCGTTGACGAAGGCACCGAGGCTGCCGAACATCGGCTTCACCTCGACGCCGGGCGCCTCGGTCACCAGATCGCGGAACCGGGCCTTGTCCTCGTCGCTGTGCTTGGGCATCTTCATGGCGCGATCCTCTCAGGCTGCGTTGTCGCGCGGGAACTGTCAGGATGAGCGCGTGACTGTGATCGGCGAGGACGGCGTCGCGCGCTGCCCGTGGGCGGCGGCACCGGGCGTGATGCGCGACTACCACGACACCGAGTGGGGGATGCCGGTCACGGGCGACGCCGCGGTCTTCGAACGACTGACCCTGGAGGCGTTCCAGTCCGGGCTGTCGTGGTCGACCATCCTCAACAAGCGCGACAACTTCCGGGCGGCGTTCGACCACTTCGACGCCCAGGCGATCGCGTCGTACGACGAGGCCAAGGTCGCCGAACTGATGGCCGACACCGGCATCGTCCGCAACCGGCTGAAGATCAACGCCACGATCATCAATGCGAGGGCGCTGCTTGCGCTCGACGACACCACCCTCGAGGACCTCGTCTGGTCGTTCCGCCCCGACGAGCTGCCGGCGCCGGCCACGCCCGGCGACGTCCCCTCGGCCTCACCGGAGTCGAAGGCGCTCTCCAAAGAGCTCAAGAAGCGGGGCTTCACCTTCGTCGGCCCGACCACCATGCACGCCCTGATGGAGGCCATCGGCATCGTCGACACCCACCTCGTCGGCTGTCACCGACGTGGAGCGGGCGTTCGCTAGGTCGGGATAGTCCGAGAGGAAATGGCTCCTCAGTATCGGCGTGTCGGGAGCCATTTCCTCTCGGACTACCCCGTCAGGCCAGTTCGGACTACCCCGTCAGGCCCGCCGCGGAGCGAGCCAGGGACTCGATCCGGGCCCAGTCGTCGGCAGCCAGGGCGTCGGCGGGAGTGAGCCACGAGCCGCCGACGCAGCCGACGTTCGGGAGGGCGAGGTACGTCGGGGCGGTGGCGGCCGTTATCCCGCCGGTCGGGCAGAACCGGGCAGCCGGCACCACCGAGGCGATCGGACTTGAGGAACGCGGCCCCGCCCGATGCCTCGGCAGGGAAGAACTTCATGTCTGTGAAGCCCGCCTCGAGCACGGTCAGCACCTCCGACACGGTCGCGGTGCCGGGCAGGAAGGGCAGCTCGGTGCCCGCCATCGCGTCGAGCAGGTCGGGCGTCGTCCCGGGTGAGACCAGGAACTCCGCGCCCGCGTCGAGTGCCTCCGATGCCTGGCCGGGCGTCACGATCGTGCCGGCGCCGACCAGGATCTCGGGGACCTCGTCGGCGATGGCGCGGATGGCGTCCAGCGCGACCGGCGTACGCAGGGTCAGCTCGATCACCGGCAACCCGCCGGCCACGAGGGCACGGGCGATCGGGACGGCCTGAGAGACGGAGTCGACCACGACCACCGGGACGACCGGGACGAGCGACAGGAGATCAGGCGTGCTGGACAACGGGCACCTCCTGCTGCGGACCGGAAACGGCCGGGAACACGCTGGCCCCGGTGTCGGCGGTGCCGACGGTGGCCCGGAAGGCGGCGAACAGCTCACGTCCGGTGCCCGCCCAGTCGGCGCCCTGCGCGGCTCCTCCGGTCGAGGGCCGCTGCGCGAGCAGCGACTCGTCGACGTCGAGGCCAAGGTGTCCGGTGTCGGCGTCGACGGTGATCACGTCGCCGTCCCGCACGCGAGCCAGCGGGCCGCCCAGCTCCGCCTCCGGTGTGACGTGAATGGCGGCCGGCACCTTTCCGGATGCCCCCGACATCCGGCCGTCGGTGACGAGCGCGACCCGCTGGCCGCGGTCCTGCAGTACGCCGAGTGCCGGGGTCAGCTTGTGCAGCTCGGGCATGCCGTTGGCGGCCGGACCCTGGTAGCGGATGACCGCAACGAAGTCGCGGCCGTCCAGCTCGCCGTCCTGGAACGCCACCAAGAAGGCGTCCTGATGGTCGAAGACGACGGCCGGTGCGGTGACGACCCGATGTTCGGGCTTCACGGCCGAGGTCTTGATGACCGCCTTGCCCAGGGGACCCGACAGCATGCGCAGTCCGCCGTCGGGCGCGAACGGGTCGTCGGCCGGGCGCAGTACGTCGAGGTCGTGGCTGGCCTTGGGGCCCTCCTCCCACACGACGGTGTCGCCGTCGAGACGCGCCTCCGTCGTGTAGCGCCACAGTCCGCGTCCGACCACGGTGTTCACGTCGTCGTGCAGGAGCCCGGCCCGGAGCAGCGTGTGCACCAGGAAGGCGATGCCACCGGCGGCGTGGAAGTGGTTCACGTCGGCTGCGCCGTTGGGGTAGATCCGGGTCAGCGACGGAACGACCGCCGACAGGTCGGACAGGTCGTCCCAGGTCAGCGTGATGCCTGCGGCCCGGGCAATCGCGACCAGGTGCATCGTGTGGTTGGTCGAGCCGCCACTGGCCAGCAGCGCCACGCAGGCGTTGACGATCGCCTTCTCGTCGACGACCTCGCCGATCGGCATCGGTTCCCCGCCCTGCGGCGTCAGCTCGGTGACCCGCGCGCCCGCCGCGCGGGTCAGGGCGTCGCGCAGGGGAGTGCCGGGGTTGACGAAGGACGAGCCGGGCAGGTGCAGGCCGAGCACCTCCATCAGCAGCTGGTTGGAGTTGGCGGTGCCGTAGAACGTGCAGGTGCCGGCCGAGTGGTACGACGCCGACTCGGCCTCGAGCAGCTCGTCACGACCGACCTTGCCCTCGGCGTACAGCTGACGGACCCGGGCCTTCTCGCCGTTCGGCAGGCCCGACGTCATCGGACCGGCCGGCACGAAGATCGTCGGCAGGTGGCCGAAGGACAGGGCGCCGATCAGCAGCCCCGGCACGATCTTGTCGCAGACGCCGAGCATCAGCGCGCCGTCGAACATGTCGTGCGAGAGCGCGATCGCGGTCGACATGGCGATCACGTCGCGGCTGTAGAGCGACAGCTGCATGCCGTCGCGGCCCTGGGTGATCCCGTCGCACATGGCCGGCACGCCGCCGGCGAACTGGGCGATGCCGCCGGCGCGGATGATCGCCTTCTTGAGCACGGCCGGGAACGTCTCGAACGGCTGGTGGGCCGAGAGCATGTCGTTGTAGGCGGACACGATGGCGATGTTGGGCTTGGTGCGTCCGCGCAGAGCCTGCTTCGCCGGCGCGTCGGAGGCGGCGAAGCCGTGCGCGAGGTTGGCGCAGGCCAGCTTGCCGCGGGCCGGCCCGCGGTCGGCCGCGGCGCGGATCCGGTCGAGGTAGGCAGCACGAGAGGTCAGCGCTGCGGTCGGTGATGCGTCGGGTCACGTCGGCAACCACGGGGTGGACGTGCTGGGTCATGATTCTGACTCCTGCCAGGATCGGCCGTCGCGGTCGAGCAGGGTTGCGGCGGCGGTGGGCCCGCTGGTGCCGGCCGGATAACGCTTCGGCCGGTCGGGGGATGTTGCCCAGCGGGTGAGGATCGGTTCGGCCCAGGTCCACGCGGCTTCGACTTCGTCGCGGCGCATGAACAGGGTGGGGTTGCCCTTGATGACGTCCATGAGCAGGCGCTCGTAGGCGTCGGGGAGGCGTTGGTCGAAGGTGGTCGCGTAGCTCAGGTCCAGCGACACCGGCCGCAGCCGGATCCCGCCGGGACCAGGTTCCTTGGCGGTCAGGTGCAGGCGCATGCCCTCGTCGGGCTGGACCGCGATGTGCAGCCGGTTCGGCTCGGTGCTGCCCTCGCTGTGCGGGAACATCGCCTTCGCCGGCGACTTGAACACGACCACGATCTCCGACGCGCGACGGTCCATCCGCTTGCCGGTGCGCAGGTAGAACGGGACTCCGGACCAGCGCCAGTTGGCGACCTCGGTCCGCATCGCCACGAAGGTCTCGGTGCGGCTGCCGTCGTACCCCACGTCACTGGAGTACGACGGCACCGCGACCCCGTCCACCAGCCCCTCGGCGTAGCGGCCGCGCACGGTGTCCCGGTCGACCATGGCCGGGGTCATCGGCTTGAGCGCCTGGAGCACCTTGAGCTTCTCGTCGCGCACGGTCTCGCGGCCGATGTAGGTCGGCGGTTCCATCGCCACCAGGCAGAGCAGCTGCAGCAGGTGGTTCTGCACCATGTCGCGCAGCGCACCGGACCTGTCGTAGTAGCCGCCGCGGTCGCCCACGCCCGCCGACTCGGCAGCGGTGATCTGGACGTGGTCGACCCAGTGCGAGTTCCACAGCGGCTCGAGGAAGGTGTTGGCGAAGCGGGTGACGAGGAGGTTCTGGACGCTCTCCTTGCCGAGGTAGTGATCGATGCGGAAGATCTGGGACTCGTCGAAGACTGCGCCGACGGCGTCGTTGACCGCTCGCGCGGAGGCCAGGTCGTGACCGAGCGGCTTCTCCAGCACCACCCTCGAACGCTCGTCGACGAGGCCGAGGCCCTCAGGTGGACCGAGACGGATCCGAACAGGGACGGGGCGACGGCGAGGTAGAAGACCCGGACCGTCTCATCCGGCTGTGGCCGGTCCTTGAGCAGCCCCGCCAGCAGATGCCAGTCGTCGGCCTGCCCGACGTCGAGGGTGACGTGGTGCAGGCGGGCGAGCAGCCGTTCGACGGCCGCGTCGTCGAGGTCCTCGCTGGCGACGTACGACGCGAGCGCGGCACGGACCCGAGCCCGGTAGCCCGCGTCGTCGGTCTCGGAGCGGGAGACTCCGATGATCCGGGTGTCCGCGGGCAGCTGGTCCTCGCGGTCGCGCAGGTAGAGCGCCGGCAACAGCTTGCGGAGGGCGAGGTCGCCGGTGCCCCCGAAGACGACGAAGTCGCACGACTGCGGCACCGCGTGCGGGCCGGCGAACTGTTCCATGGCTCAACGCTAAGCGCGATCTTTAGATCGATACAAGCCCTACTTACGCTTTTTTCAGACACAAGTAGGTTAACTTCTGACTTCACAACCACCACAACTGCTTGAATGGAGGGCGATGTCCGACCTCGTCCACACCCGCGAGACCGCAGCCCCCGCCACCGCGGGAGAGCTGCTCGAACTGGTGCGCACCGGCCGGGCCAGCACCCGGTCGGAGCTTCGCCGGCTCACCGGTCTGTCGCGCACGGCCGTCACCACCCGCGTCTCGGCCCTGACCGGCGCGGGCCTGCTGCTGGCCGGCGAGGAGCTCGCCTCCACGGGCGGCCGGCCGCCAGGCGGACTGGTGTTCAACCAGGCTGCCGGGGTCGTGCTCGCGGCAGCGGTCGGGCGCTCCCGTAGCCAGCTCGCCGTCTTCGACCTCAACGGGACCGAGCTCTACGCGACGGAGGACGACCACCCCGTCGGTTCCGGACCCGACGACGTGATGCCGCAGGTCGGCGCGCGCCTCGCGGACCTGCTCGAGCGGGTGGACAGTCGGGTGGTCGGGATCGGCCTGAGTCTGCCGGGGACGATCGACCAGGCCCGCGGTGCCAGCCTGGACTCGCCGGTCATGGCGGGCTGGGACGGCGTCGAGCTCGCGCCGTACCTCCGCCAGGTCGTCGACGCTCCGCTCTTCATCGCCAACGACGCGGACGTGCTGGCGAGGTCCGAACGGATGGGAAGCACGGGCCAGCTCACCGACGTCCTGGTGGTGAAGGCCTCGACCGGACTCGGGCTGGGCATCATCGCCGACGGCCGGGTGGTGTCGGGCCATCTCGGCGCGGCGGGCGAGATCGGGCACACCAAGGTCGACGGCCGCCGACGGCCTGGCCTGCCGCTGCGGCGCGACCGGTTGTCTGGAGACCCTGGCCGGCGGCTGGGCGCTCGTGGCCCGGCTGGCGGACTCCGGGCGCGAGGTCGGGCACGTGCGCGACCTGGTCGCGCTGGCCCTGCAAGGCGACGCGGAGGCACGCGGGCTGCTCCGGGAGAGCGGCAGGCAGCTGGGGGAGGTGCTCGCGGTGGCGATCAACCTGCTCAACCCGCAGGCGGTCGTGATCGGCGGCGACATGGCCGCGGCGTTCGACACCTACGCCGCCGGCGTCCGTGAGAGCGTCTACGCCCGGGCCGCCGCGCTGGCAACTCGCGATCTCCAGTTCCTTCCCGCGACGTACGGCGACCGGGCTGGTGTCGTCGGCTGTGCCGCCCTGGCCCTGGACCACGTGCTGAGCCCGTCGGCCGTGGACGCGTACCTGGCGGCCAAACCGCCGCCGGTAGCCTCGGTGCAATGACGCGTGTGCACGCCTTCTCCGACGATGCTCTCGCCGACCACGACGCGATCGGTCTGGTCGAGGAGCTCAAGGCGGGCCGCGTGGGCATCCCGGAACTGGTCGAGGCCGCGATCGCCCGTGCTGAGCTGGTCAACCCCCAGCTGAACGGCCTGGCGTATGCCGCGTTCGACCGGGCGCGAGTGAGCGCGAGAGCCCCCCGCGGTGGCTACTTCGCCGGCATTCCGAGCTTCCTCAAGGACAACGTCGACGTCGAGGGCATGCCGACCCAGCGGGGCTGTGACGCCTATGTGGGCAGCCCGAGGCCGAAGGACGGGGACTTCGCCCGGATGTTCCTGGGCACGGGCCTGATCCCGCTGGGCAAGACCCAGCTCTCGGAGTTCGGCTTCAGCGGGTCGGCCGAGCATCCGCGGCTCGGGCCGGTCCGAGGTCCGTGGAACACCGACCACACGGCCGGCGCGTCGTCGGCCGGTTCCGGGGCCTTCGTCGCTGCGGGCGTCGTACCCATCGCGCACGCCAACGACGGCGGCGGCTCGATCCGGATCCCGGCGGCCGTCAACGGGCTGGTCGGGTTGAAGCCGACCCGGGACCGGTTGGCCCAGGACAAGGTGATGCGCGACATGCCGGTGCGGATCATCAGCGACGGCGTGCTCACCCGATCCGTGCGCGACACCGCTGCGTTCTTCCGCGAGGCGGAGAAGGTGTTCCGCAACGTCAAGCTGGCGCCGATCGGCGACATCAGCCGCCCGGGACGCAAGCGGCTCAAGGTCGCCGTCATCACTGCGGCGGCCGGCCGAGAGGCCAGCCCCGAGGTCCGGGAGCTGACCCTGAAGACCGCGGCCCTGCTCGAGAGCCTCGGCCACCACGTCGAGGAGACCGACGAAGGTGCCGATTGCCGACTCCTTTCCCGAGGACTTCCTGCTCTACTGGTCGATGCTGGCGCTGTTCGTGGTCCGCACCGGCCGTCGGGCCTTCGGGCCGACCTGGGATCCCGGCCGGCTCGACAACCTCACGCTCGGCCTGGCCGGCCATTGCCGTCGCAACCTGTCCCGGCTCCCGCTGGCGACTGCCCGGCTCAGCCGCTCGAGGCGGCGTTCCGCGAGGTTCTACACGGAGTACGACGTCACCCTGACGCCGACCGTCGCGACCGAGACCCCCCGGATCGGCCACCTCGACCCGGCACACGACTACGAGGAGATCATGGGTCGCCTCGTCGAGTGGGTCGCCTTCACGCCCGTGCAGAACGCCACCGGCGAACCAGCGGTGTCGCTGCCACTGGCAAAGACCGCCGCCGGCCTGCCTCAGGGGATGATGTTCGGCGGCCCGGCAGGCGCGGAGGCCACGCTTCTCGAGCTCGCCTACGAGCTCGAGGAGGCTCAGCCGTTCGAGCCGATCCACGCCACTTCGTGAAGGTGGGAAGCCGATTTCATGTTCCCCCTCGCGCGTGTGTATTCTTTCTCGTCGCTTGCCCCTTTAGCTCAGACGGCAGAGCGTCTCCATGGTAAGGAGAAGGTCTACGGTTCGATTCCGTAAAGGGGCTCTGGGTTGGGGTCCCGTCGGGCAGGCGTCCGGCGGGACACCCCCGTCCAGTGGCGGGGTAGCTCAGGTGGTTAGAGCACACGACTCATAATCGTGGTGTCGCGGGTTCGAGTCCCGCTCCCGCTACAAGCGTTTCAATGGCTTCACCCATCAACGAAGGACTTCCCGTGGCCAGCAAGAGCTCAGACGTTCGCCCCAAGATCACGCTCGCCTGCGTGGACTGCAAGGAGCGCAACTACATCACCAAGAAGAACCGCCGGAACGACCCCGACCGGCTCGAGCTCAAGAAGTTCTGCCCGCGCTGCCGCACCCACACTGCGCACCGCGAGACTCGCTGAGCTCAGCGCGACCAACCGCCGAGGGCGGCACCCGATCGAGTCGGGTGCCGCCCTCGCGCCATTTCCTGGCTGGTCCTGGGAAGTGCGCTGGCTAGCGGAAGATGCGACGACTCGGCGGGCTGACGGGGGTGGTGAGTCGTCGTAAGTTACGACGACTCGCGGAAGATGCGACGACTCGGCGGGCTGAGGGGGGTGGTGAGTCGTCGTAAGTTACGACGACTCGCGGAAGATGCGACGACTCGGCACTCCGGGCGCAAGGCACACATCTTGGGCAACGACACATGATTACATGATTACAATGCGCTCATGTGGAGAACGCCATGACCGAGGAAACCCCGTCGCTGTTCACCTGGGCCGGTGGTTCCCCGGCCTTCCGGCGCCTGATCGACGCCTTCTACAACCGGGTCGAGAGTGACGACCTGCTGTCGCCGCTGTTCCCGGGCGGCGTGCACGAGGAGCACCGGGCCCACGTCACCACGTGGTGGATCGAGGTCTTCGGCGGCCCTGCCGACTACACGGAGTCACTCGGCGGCTATCCGAACATGGTCGCGCATCACCGCAACCTCGGCCTCACGCCCGAGCAGCGCTTCCGGTTCGCCTCCCTGATGAGCCTGGCCGCGGACGATGCCGGACTGCCCGACGATCCCGAGTTCCGGGCCGCGTTCGTCGGGTACGTCGAGTGGGGGACCAGGTTGGCGCTGTCCAACTCGCAGCCCGACGCCAAGGTGTTCGAGGCGGCCCCGGTCCCACGCTGGGGATGGGGCGTCGCGCCGCCGTACCAGCCGTGACGTCCGCCCCGCGCGATACCGTCCCGCGCTGCTAGCGTTTCGGGCATGCCAGTCGATGAGTCCCTTGTCGGACGGGTCTTCCCGCCGACCACGCCCTACACCGTCTCCGAGGGGAAGGTGCGCGAGTTCCTTGCGGCCACCGGTGAGCAGTACGCCGGCGGCCCCGCTCCGGCCACCTTCCCGATCGTGCTCGCCTTCGACGCGATGAACGCCTTCCTCGAGTCCGAGAAGATCGACCTGTACCGCATCGTGCACGGGGAGCAGCGGTTCGCCTACGAGCGTCCCGTCGTCCCAGGGGACGTGCTCACCACCACCCTGACCGTCTCCAGCCTGCGCCAGATCGGGGGCGCCGACATCATCGGCACCACCAGCGAGATCCGCGACGCGGACGACCAGCTGGTGTGCTCGACGAAGGCGACGCTCGTGCACAGCGCAGGAGGTGCCGCATGACCGACACGTGTTGCAGGCCGGCGACGTGCTCGAGCCCCAGACCTTCACGATCCGGCGCGCCGACCTGGTCCGCTACGCCGGCGCGAGCGGCGACTTCAACCCCATCCACTGGTCCGACCGGGTCGCCAAGAGTGTCGGGCTGCCCGGCGTGATCGCGCACGGGATGTTCACGATGGCGCTGGCCGCCCGCGCGCTGCGGCTGCTGGGCCGGTGACGCCGAGGTGGTCGAGTTCGGCTGCAAGTTCACCAACCCGGTCGTGGTTCCCGACGACGACGACGGCGTCGAGCTCGTGGTCGCCGGCACCGTCAAGGGCGTCACCGACGGGCTCGCCACCATCGCGCTCGAGGTGACCTGCGACGGGCAGAAGGTGCTCGGCATGCCGAAGGCCGTCGTGCGTGGCTGAGCTCCTGCGGGGGCACACCACCCTGCGTCTCGGGGGTGCGGCCGGGCGATGGGTCGAGACGACCACCGAGGCCGAGCTGATCGACGCCGTGACGACCGCGGACCTGGCCGGCGAGCCGGTTCTCGTCCTTGCTGGTGGCAGCAACCTGGTCGTCGCCGACGCCGGCTTCGCGGGGACGGTGGTCAAGGTCGCCACCCGTGGTCTCGTTGCCGATCAGGAGCCTGGCGCCGATGCGACGTGTGGAGGCGTGACGGTGCGGGTGGCCGCCGGGGAGCGGTGGGAGGACGTCGTCGGCGATGCCGTCAAGCACGGCTGGGTCGGCATCGAGGCCCTTGCGGGGATCCCCGGTTCGGTCGGCGCCACCCCCATCCAGAACGTCGGCGCCTACGGCCAGGAGGTCTCCCAGACCATCGCGAGCGTCCGGGTCTGGGACCGGAAGCTCCAGCGGCATCCGCACGTTCGCCAACGCCGACTGCGGCTTCGGCTACCGGACCAGCCGGTTCAAGGCCGACCCCGGCCGACACATCGTCCTCGAGGTCACCTTCCAGTTCCGCCAGGGCACCCTCGGCGCTCCGGTGCGGTACGCCGAGCTGGCGTCGCGGCTGGGCGTCGTACAGGGAGATCGGGCGCCCATCGCCGACGTCCGCGAGGCCGTCCTGGCCCTGCGGGCCGGGAAGGGGATGGTCCTCGACCCCGACGACCACGACACCTGGAGCGCGGGTTCGTTCTTCACCAACCCGATGCTCACCGAGGCGCAGTCCGCGGGTCTACCCGAGGACGCGCCGCGCTGGCCGCAACCGGACGGCACCCTCAAGACCAGCGCCGCCTGGCTGATCGAGCATGCCGGGTTCACCAAGGGATACGGCAACGATCGGGTGAGCCTGTCCACCAAGCACACCCTGGCCGTCACCAACCGAGGGCAGGCCAGCACCGCCGACCTCATCGCGCTGGCCCGGGAGGTACGCGACGGCGTCGAGCAGAAGTTCGGCGTACGCCTCGTGAACGAGCCGGTGCTCGTCGGCTGCAGCCTCGACTGATCAGACGTTGCTGTAGTGTGGTGTCCGACCAGTCGCCGTTGAACACCCAGACGAAGAAGGCCACGATCCCCACGATCAGCGAGCACGCCCAGGATCGTCCCGATGATGCCCATGACGAAGCCGGCCTGGGCCATGCCGCGGTTCGTGTAGCGGCCGGGTTCGGCGTCGATCTCTCGTTTTGCCTTCGCTCCCAACCACCAGGCGAAGGGCGCGGCGAACACGCCAGGGAGGGTCACGCAGCAGAAGGGGGTCAACACAAGCGAGGCCAGGCTGCCGATGCCGAGCCACATCGAGGTGGTCGCGGTGCCCTGGCTCTGCGGCGCCTGTCCGTAGCCCGGCTGTCCGTAGCCCGGCTGGCCGTAGCCGTAGGGCTCGGCGGGAAAGGCGCTGACCGTAGCCCGGCTGCTGCCCGTAGCCCGGTTGTCCGTAGCCGGGTTGGCCGTAGCCGGGCTGGCCATACCCAGGTTGGCCGTAACCAGGTTGCGGGTCGTCCGGGGGCGGCGCGCTGTCTCCGGACGGAGATGTCGGCTTTGTCAGCCAGTCGTCGCCCGGCGCCCGGGTCGGCACCTCGTCAGGGTCCTGGTCGGGATCCGGTCGGGATCCTGGTCGGGATCCCAGGGCGGCGGCTGCGTCATGGGGTCATTGTGCCGTTTCGGATTCGGGTTTCAGCCACTTCTCCACGTCCGCAGCCAGGCGAGTCTTCACGTCGTCCGGGGCGCGCGAGGCCCGGATCGACATTGCGGCCAGGTCCGCCAGCTGCTCGTCGGTGAGGTCATGGGCTGCGCGCATCGTGGCGTACTGGCCGGCCAGCTGTGATCCGAACAGCAACGGGTCGTCGGCTCCGAGCGCGATCGTCGCGCCGGCGGCCATCAGCTCGGGCAACGGCACCGACGTGAGGTCGCTGTAGACCCCCAACGCGACATTGGACACCGGGCAGACCTCGAGAGCGACCCCCGCCTCGACGATTCGATCGAGGAGCGCCGGGTCTTCGGCCGACCGGACCCCGTGTCCCAGCCTGTCGGCGTGCAACCCCTCCAGGCAGGCCCAGATGTGGTCGGGGCCCCGGAGCTCGCCGGCGTGGGGGGCCAGCATCAGGCCGGCCCGCTCGGCGATGGCGAATGCCGGGGCGAAGTCGTCGGTGCGGCCCCGGCGCTCGTCGTTGGAGAGTCCGAAGCCGACCACCCCGCGGTCGGCGTACTGCGCGGCCAGACGAGCCAGCGTGCGGGCGTCGAGCGGGTGCCGGGTCCGGTTGGCCGCGATCACGACGGCGATGCCCAGTCCGGTCCGCTCAGCGGCGTCCCGCACCGCGTCGAGCACGAGGTCGGTGAACGCGGTGATCCCACCGAACCGGGCGGCGTAGCCGCTCGGGTCGACCTGGATCTCCAGCCACCGGCCGCCGTCGCGGACGTCGTCCTCGGCGGCCTCCAGCACCAGGCGGCGTACGTCGCCCTCGGTGCGGAGCACGGAGCGCGCGACGTCGTAGAGGCGCTGGAACCGGAACCAGCCCTTCTCGTCAGCCGCCGACAGCCGCGGCGGCCAGCCCTCCACGAGTGCCTCGGGCAGGTGGATGCCGTCGCGCTCGGCCAGCTCGATCAGCGTCTGGTGCCGCATCGAGCCGGTGAAATGAAGGTGGAGATGAGCCTTCGGCAAGGTCAGCGAGCGACCGCGCAGGCAGAGGGTCAGGCAGAGGGTCAGGCAAGGAGCTTCTGAAGCCGGGTGATCCCCTCGACCAGGTCGTCGTCGCCGAGTGCGTAGGAGAAGCGGAGGTAGCCGGGGGAGCCGAACGCCTCACCCGGCACGGCAGCGACCTCGACCGTGTCGAGCACGATCTCGGCCAGCTCGGCAGACGTCGAGGCAACGGGACCGTCGGCACCGCCGATCGGCTTGCCCAGCAGGCCCTTCACGGACGGATAGGCGTAGAACGCGCCGTGCGGCGTCGGGCAGACGACGCCGTCGATCTCGTTGAGCATCGAGACGATGGTCTTGCGGCGCCGGTCGAACGCGACCTTCATCTCGTCGACGGCGGTGAGATCACCCGAGACGGCCGCCAGCGCCGCACGCTGGGCGACGTTGGACACGTTGGAGGTGGCATGCGACTGGAGGTTGGTGGCCGCCTTGACCAGGTCGGCCGGGCCGATCATCCACCCGACCCGCCAGCCGGTCATCGCGTAGGTCTTGGCGACCCCGTTGACGACCACGCAGTTGTCGGCCAGGAACGGGCACAGCACCGGAAGCGACCCGGTGTCCACACCGTCGTACACGAGGTGCTCGTAGATCTCGTCGGTGAGCACCCACAGGTTGTGGTCCTCGACCCACTGGCCGATCGCCCGGATCTCGTCGGAGGTGTAGACGGCGCCGGTCGGGTTCGAGGGGGAGACGAACAGCAGCACCTTGGTCTTGTCGGTCCGCGCGGCCTCGAGCTGCTCGACGGTGACCTTGTAGTCCTGGGTCTCGTCCGCGAGCACCGGGACCGTGACGCCGCCGGCGAGCTGGATGGACTCGGGGTACGTCGTCCAGTACGGCGCGGGCACGATCACCTCGTCGCCCGGATCGAGCATCGTCGCGAACGCGGAGTAGATCGCCTGCTTGCCGCCGTTGGTGACCAGCACCTGGTTGGCCTGCACCGCGTAGCCGCTGTCGCGAAGCGTCTTCTCCGCGATCGCCTTCTTCAGCTCCGGCAGCCCGCCGGCCGGGGTGTAGCGGTGGTTCTTCGGGTCGCGGCAGGCGTCGACCGCGGCCTCCACGACGTACGACGGGGTCGGGAAGTCGGGTTCGCCCGCGCCGAAACCGATGACTGGGCGGCCCTCCGCCTTCAATGCCTTCGCCTTCGCATCCACCTTCAGCGTGGCAGACTCGGCGATGCTTCCGATGCGGTCGGAGACGCGATGGTCACGGGGCGAGGGGAGTGAGGCGCTCATGTGAACCATCGTAGAGGTCGCGTCGAGACTCTGCGCTCGGTCGGTACGGGACCATTTGGACTCACCGTTGCCTCTCCCCGTACACTCCTATTTTGGTGGTTCTCCACATGCTCAACGCTGCCCGCAACCTTTCGGGGCCGGGCACCTGGAGAGGCGTCGGAGGGCACTAGCTCAACTGGCAGAGCATCGGTCTCCAAAACCGAAGGTTGGGGGTTCAAGTCCCTCGTGCCCTGCAAGGACTACTGGTCAACGTCAACGATGAGGTGAGTGAGTGTGTCGGAGGTTTCCAGCTCGAAGCGCGGCAAGCGCACGAGTCCGGCCGTCTTCTATCGCCAGGTCGTTGCCGAACTGCGCAAGGTCGTGTGGCCGACGCAGGAACAGCTGATCACCTACTTCATGGTGGTGATGGTGTTCGTGATCTTCATGATGGCGCTGATCTCGGCCCTGGACCTGGGCTTCGGAAAGCTGATCTTCGCGGTCTTCGCGGGCGACACCAAGCAGTAACGCCGCGGTCCCGGCCCCGGCGACGCTCGCGTCCCGGAGCCACTGCCTCGAGAGGGGCAGACAACTTTGCAATCAAATTGACGGAGCAACACGTGTCGGAGCAGTACGACGAAGCAACCTCGACGGTCGAGTCTGAGCCGGTCGAGCCTGAGCCGACCCCTGAAGGGGCCGAAGCGGAGGTCGAGCCTGTCGAGTCGGTGGTCGAGCCTGTCGAGACTCCCGACGTCGACGAGCGGCGACGTCGACCAGGACGCCGACCAGGACGTCGACCAGGACGTCGACCAGGAGGCCGCCGAGGAGGACCCGCTCGAGGAGTTCCGCCGCGCCCTGTGGGCCAAGCCCGGCGACTGGTTCGTCGTGCACACCTACTCGGGCATGGAGAACCGGGTGAAGGCAAACCTCGAGAACCGGATCATCTCCTTGAACATGGAGGACTACATCCACGAGATCGTGGTCCCCACCGAGGAGGTCGCCGAGATCAAGAACGGCCAGCGCAAGCTCGTGAAGCGCACCGTCCTCCCCGGCTACGTCCTGGTCCGCATGGACCTCACCGACGAGTCCTGGGCGGCCGTTCGGCACACGCCGTCGGTCACCGGCTTCGTCGGCCACAGCCACCAGCCGGTGCCGCTGTCGATGGCCGAGGTCGAGAACATGCTCGGCCCCGCGGTCGTCGCCGCCGCCGAGGCCGAGGCGGCCGCAGCCGCTGGTCAGTCGGGTCGCGCCAGCGCATCCAGCCGGAAGCCGGTCGAGGTCGCGGACTTCGACGTACAGGACTCCGTCATGGTGGTCGACGGCCCGTTCGCCACGTTGCACGCGACGATCACCGAGATCAACGCGGAAGCCCAGAGGGTGAAGGCCCTCGTCGAGATCTTCGGCCGGGAGACCCCGGTCGAGTTGAGCTTCAACCAGATCCAGAAGGTCTGAAGCCCGCTTCGGTGGTCGAGCTTGTCGAGACCTCCAACCAAGTAACAAAGGACCCTAGGAAAAGAACATGCCTCCCAAGAAGAAGATCGCTGCCCTCGTGAAGGTGCAGCTGCAGGCTGGCGCAGCAACCCCGGCTCCGCCGGTGGGTACCGCTCTCGGTCCCCACGGTGTGAACATCATGGAGTTCTGCAAGGCCTACAACGCGCAGACCGAGCCGATGCGCGGGAACGTCATCCCCGTGGAAATCACCATCTTCGAGGACCGCTCGTTCACGTTCATCACGAAGACCCCGCCGGCGGCGGAGCTGATCAAGAAGGCTGCCGGTCTGGCCAAGGGCTCGTCGGTCCCGCACAAGGACAAGGTCGGCAAGCTGACCAAGGACCAGGTGCGCGAGATCGCCACGACCAAGCTGCCTGACCTCAACGCCAACTCGATCGAGGCCGCCATGAAGATCGTCGAGGGCACAGCGCGCTCGATGGGCGTCACCACCACCTGATCCTCCGCCGGAGGTTGAGGAGGGCGCTCTGCGCCCGTCTCGAAACCGGAGCAAGCACAACAGCAACCTGTGGCAGGGCCGCGTTGGCCCACGACTGACCACACCTGGAAGAAAGAGAACCAGAAATGCAACGCAGCAAGACCTACCGCGCGGTGTCGGAGTCGTTCGACACCGACGAGATCTACGCCCCGCTGACCGCGATCAAGATCGCCAAGTCCGGAAGCAAGAGGAAGTTCGACGAGACCGTGGACGTCGCGATGCGTCTCGGTGTCGATCCTCGCAAGGCCGACCAGATGGTCCGCGGCACCGTCAACCTTCCGCACGGCACCGGCAAGACCGCCAGGGTCCTGGTCTTCGCCAACGCCGAGAAGGCTGAGGCAGCCCGCGAGGCCGGCGCCGACGTCGTCGGTGGCGACGAGCTCATCGAGAAGGTCAACGGTGGCTGGCTCGACTTCGATGCCGTCGTCGCGACCCCCGACATGATGGGCAAGGTCGGCCGCCTCGGCCGCGTCCTCGGTCCCCGTGGTCTGATGCCGAACCCGAAGACCGGCACCGTGACGCCCGACGTGGCCAAGGCCGTGTCCGACATCAAGGGCGGCAAGATCGAGTTCCGGGTCGACCGCCACGCCAACCTGCACTTCATCATCGGCAAGGCGTCGTTCTCCGAGGTTGCGCTGGCGGAGAACTACGCCGCGGCGCTCGAGGAGGTGCTCCGGCTCAAGCCGGCCAGCTCCAAGGGTCGCTACCTCCGCAAGGTGACGGTGTCCACGACCATGGGCCCCGGTGTCCAGGTCGACCCGAACCGGATCAAGAACGTCACGGTCGAGGACGAAGCGCAGGCCTGACCGACACGCCGCTCACTCCAGGACGAGGCGTTCGTCGATCAGGGATTCGTTGACCGGCCGCCCGACGGGATCGAACCGGTTCTGGTCGAACTTCTTGCGGTACTCCAGGTCGATGCCGGCGCGGCCGTTGCGGTTCTTCTCGATGGTCAGGATCGCCCACTGGCGGAACCGGTCTGGGTTGCCGACCCCGAACACGAGGTGCTGGCGCGCCACCAGGTCGTACTTGCTGTTGAGGATCAGCAGGATGTCGGCCTCGTAGGCGAGAGCGGTGGAACCCCGCATGTGCTGGGCGCGCATGCGTACTCCTGGGTTCAGCGCTGCCTTGTCGGCGGCCGTGATGGCCAGCACCGGTACGCCGTACTCGATCGCCAGGTCCTTGAGCTGCTCGACGACGATGGTCACCCGTTCGTCCTCGACCCTGGACCCGTCGGTCACCTTGACCTTCTGCAGGTAGTCCACGATCACCATCGGTGCCTGTCCGGTTGCGCGACGTACCTCGTCGATCGCGGACGCGATCACTCCGACCGTCGTGGCCGTGCCGGTGGACCGATAGATGTGCAACAGGTCTTCGTACTTCCGGACCAGCTCGAGCGCGTCCACGGCGTAGTGCAGCTCGGACAGCCGGTCGAGCAGCCCGCCCGGTGTGGGTTCCGCGGCCTCGAACGCGCGCCGGATCCTCGTCTGGGACGGTGCAGCAACGTCCATCAGCTCACCTGCCTCGAGCACGATGAGCCGTTCGAGGAGCACCTCCGGATCGTGCTCGAAACAGAAGTAGAGGACCGAGTGTCCGTCCCTGGCCGCGTTGCGGGCGACCTGGAGGGCCAGGGTGGTCTTGCCCTGTCCCTGCGGCCCGGCGAGCAGGATCAGGTTTCCGGAGCGGAAGCCGCCGTCGAGCAGCTCGTCGAGCAGGCCGAAACCAGTCGGCCACACGCGAGTCGTCGTGTCACCGGCCTTGACCCGCGCGTCGGCCCGGGCGATCACGGCTGAGATGGAATGCAGTTCGGGATCCACGCCTTGATTCTGGACGGACCGGTGGCCGGAGGAGGCGCTTTGACGGAATTTGGCCCGGATTGACTACTCGCGTACAGTTCCCCGCAGAACCAGAGACCGCCGGTTGTCGTGCTGTGCATGCAGCGCGACCGAAGGTACCGCAGACGCGGACGGCCAGCGCAGGTGACAGAGCAGGATCACGGTGCAACCTGGCCGAGATCCATCCACGCCCTGGCCCTGCGCCGGGGCGTTTTTCGTTTGCCGGGCCAGCCGGACGTCTCGAAACCAGATGTTGGAAAGGAGACCCATGGCGCGGCCAGACAAGACAGCCGCCGTGGCGGAGATCGTTGAGTCCTTCAACGGTGCCGCTGGTGCTGTGCTGACCGACTACCGCGGTCTCACCGTGAAGCAGCTGCAGGACCTGCGGCGCTCCCTCGGCGAGAACGCCAACTACGCCGTGGTCAAGAACACGCTTGCCAAGATCGCCGCCGGCGAGGTGGGCATCGACGGATTCGATGACCTGCTCACCGGCCCGACCGCCATCGCCTTCATCAGCGGTGACGTGGTCATGGCGGCCAAGGGCCTGCGTGACTTTGCCAAGGCGCACCCCGCTCTTGTGATCAAGGGTGGAGTCCTGGACGGCAACCTCCTCGATGCGAGCGAGGTCGCCAAGCTGGCCGACCTCGAGTCGCGCGAGGTGCTGCTGGGCAAGCTGGCGGGCGCGATGCTTGCTTCGCTCTCCCAGGCCGTCTACCTGCTCAATGCCCCGATCGCGCAGGTCGCCCGGCTCGCCGGCGCCCTGCAGGAGAAGGCAGAGCAGGACCCCTCGATCCTCGCAGGAGGTGCCGGAGTGCCGGCTGCCGCCGAGGAAGCCCCGGCCGTCGACCGGCCGAGGCCCCCGTCGCCGAGACCGAGGTGGCTGCCGAGGCAGTCGCCGAAGCCCCTGTCGACGAGGTTGCCACCGAGGTGACCGAGGACCCAGCCAGGACCAGCCGGAACCAGCCCAGGAACCAGCCCCGGAACCAGCCCAGGAACCAGCCGAGTCCACCGAAGCCTGAACCCAGGTCGACGTACCCACCTGAAACCCCGGTCGCAGCCCCGACGGGCGGGCCACAAACGGAAGGAAACGCCATCATGGCGAAGCTCACCACCGACGAGCTCCTCAGCGCGTTCAAGGAAATGACCCTGATCGAGCTCTCGGAGTTCGTGAAGCAGTTCGAGGACACCTTCGGCGTCACCGCCGCTGCCCCGGCCGCCGTTGCTGCTGCCCCGGCCGCCGGAGCTGCCCCCGCCGAAGCCGCTGTCGAGCAGGACGAGTTCGACGTCGTCCTCGAGGCTGCCGGCGAGAAGAAGATCAACGTCATCAAGGAGGTGCGCGCGCTCACCTCCCTCGGTCTCAAGGAGGCCAAGGACCTGGTCGAGGCCGCGCCCAAGGCCATCCTCGAGGGCGTCGACAAGGCTGCCGCCGAGAAGGCGAAGGACGCCCTCGAGGGCGCCGGCGCCACCGTCACCGTCAAGTGACCCAGCTGGTCTAAGCGACTGCCTGCACAGGGGCGGTCACCCGAGAGGGTGGCCGCCCCTTTGCGCGCCCGGTGGGGATAGTCCGAGACGGAATGGCCCCTCCGCACGCCGTGTCGAGGGCCATTTCGTCTCGGACTACCGCCCCCGACCCGTCCCACAGCCGAAAACTCGGCCGTAACTTCGCCCGGCCGATCCCGTTGTTCTCCTGAGACGGGCTCGTCGGGAGCTGGACGAGCGGGGTTTTGCGCCGGTTGGGAGAGACCGGACATGGGAGAGGGAGAGGCGGACGACGTGGGCGTGGAGATCCAGATCAACGACCTGTCGAAGTCTTTCGGCAAGCAGCTCATTTGGGGAGACGTCACCCTCACCGTTCCCGCCGGAGAGATCTGCGTGATGCTCGGGCCGTCCGGGACGGGGAAGTCCGTCCTGCTCAAGACCCTGATCGGCCTCCTGAAGCCGGACAAGGGCTCGGTCGTCATCGAGGGCACCGACATCGCCGAGCTGCTCGGAAAAGGAGCTGTACGAGATCCGCAAGCTGTTCGGGGTGCTGTTCCAGGACGGCGCGATGTTCGGCTCGATGAACCTCTACGACAACGTGGCGTTCCCGCTGCGCGAGCACACGAAGAAGAGCGAGTCGGAGATCCGCAGCATCGTCATGGAGAAGATGGAGCTGGTCGGCCTCGTCGGGGCCGAGACCAAGCTCCCCGGCGAGATCTCCGGCGGCATGCGCAAGCGCGCCGGGCTGGCCCGGGCCCTGGTGCTCGACCCCGAGATCGTGCTGTTCGACGAGCCCGACTCCGGCCTCGACCCCGTTCGTACGTCGTTCCTCAACCAGCTCATCGTCGATCTCAACGCCCAGATCGATGCGACGTTCCTGATCGTCACCCACGACATCAACACCGCCCGGACGGTCCCCGACAACATCGGCCTGCTCTACCACCGCCACCTGGCCATGTTCGGCCCGCGGGAGATGCTGCTCTCCTCCGAGGAGCCCGTGGTCCGTCAGTTCCTCAACGCCCAGATGGTCGGACCGATCGGCATGTCCGAGGAGAAGGACGCCGACGAGCTCGAGGCCGAGCAGGGACAGGAGCTTCCGCCGCTGCCGCCGATCCCGCTGCAGCTGGAGCCTTCCAACGGCATCCCCCGCCGGAGTCAGCGCGCGCCGGGCGAATGGTGCGCCGCCAACGGCGTCACGCCGCCGCCCGGCTCGTTCCAGGGCGAGCACGCCGCGCTGGCCACCGGGGCCTGAGGCGGACTGACACGACATGGCCTCCATCACGTCTGCCCGGGTCCTCGCGCCGATCGGGACTGCCGGCAAGCTGTTCGCCTTCGGTCTCGACGTCGGTCGCGGGCTCTTCCGGCGCCCCTTCCAGGTCCGCGAGTTCATCCAGCAGGCCTGGTTCATCGCGTCGGTGACGATCATCCCGACCGCCCTGGTCGCGATCCCGTTCGGCGCCGTCATCGCCCTGCAGGTCGGCGGGCTGATCAAGCAGTTCGGCGCCCAGTCCTTCACCGGCTCCGCCGCCGTCCTCGCGGTCGTCCGGGAAGCGGGACCGATCGCGACCTCACTGCTGATCGCCGGGGCCGCCGGGTCGGCGATCGCGGCCGACCTCGGAGCCCGGAAGATCCGTGAGGAGCTCGACGCGATGATGGTGCTGGGCATCGACCCGATCCAGCGCCTCGTCGTACCCAGGGTGCTCGCGTGCATGCTCGTGGCGGTCTTCCTGAACGGTCTCGTCTCGGTGGTCGGCGTCGCGGGCGGCTACGTGTTCAACGTCGTCCTCCAGGACGGCACACCCGGCGCCTATCTCGCCAGCTTCACCGCGCTCGCACAGCTGCCGGACGTCTGGCAGGGCATGGCCAAGGCGCTCGTGTTCGGGATGATCGCGGCCATCGTCGCGTCGTACAAGGGCATGACCGCCGCCGGCGGCCCGAAGGGCGTGGGCGACGCCGTCAACGAGTCGGTCGTCATCAGCTTCATGCTGCTGTTCGTCGTCAACTTCGTGATGAGCGCCCTCTACTTCCAACTCGTCCCTCCAAAGACGGGTTAGCGGCCATGACGAAGCAACTCGACCAATGTCAAAGCCGTCTACGAGCGGCCGCTGCAGATGCTCGACAGGCTCGGTGAGGAGCTCAGGTTCTACCTCACCGCCCTCGCGTGGACCCCGCGCACGATCCAGCGCTACAAGAAGGAGATCCTCCGGATCCTGGCGGAGGTCACCCTCGGCAGCGGCGCACTCGCCGTGATCGGAGGCACCGTCGGAGTCATCGCGGCCATGTGCTTCTTCACCGGCACGGAGGTCGGACTCCAGGGGTACGCCGCACTCAACCAGCTCGGCACCGCCAACTTCGCCGGGTTCGTGTCGGCGTACTTCAACACCCGGGAGATCGCGCCGCTGGTCGCCGGAATCGCCCTCGCGGCGACCGTCGGCTGCGGGTTCACGGCCCAGCTCGGCGCCATGCGCATCTCCGAGGAAGTCGACGCGCTCGAGGTCATGGCGATCCCGTCCCTGCCGTTCCTGGTCACCACCCGGATCATCGGGGGCCTGATCGCGGTCGTGCCGCTGTACGTCATCGGGCTGCTGTCCTCCTACTTCGCGACCCGCCTGACCGTGGTGGGCTTCTTCGGACAGAGCTCGGGCACGTTCGACCACACGTTCAACCAGTTCCTCCCGCCGGGTGACGTGCTCTGGTCCTTCGGCAAGGTGCTGGTGTTCGCGGTCGTCGTGATCCTCATCCACTGCTACCACGGCTACAACGCCAGCGGCGGACCCGCCGGTGTCGGCGTTGCCGTCGGCCGCGCGGTGCGGACCAGCATCGTCGCGATCAACGTGATCGACCTGTTCCTGTCGATGGCCATCTGGGGCACCACCACGACCGTCCGGCTGGCGGGGTGATCCGGTGAAGGATTCCTCACAAGGTGCTCGGCGTCGCGTTCATCTGCCTTCTCGTGGCGGGCGTGTGGTTCACCCACGCGATCTTCAGCAAGAAGTTCGTCGACTACGACCGGGTCACGCTGCAGACCTCGAGAATCGGCCTGCAGCTTCCCGCCCGGGCCGATGTGAAGGTGCGCGGCGTGATCGTCGGCGAGGTGCTGGACTTCGAGCCCACGGACGAGGGGGCCGAGATCACCCTCGGACTCCACCCGGAGGAGGTCGGGACGATTCCCGCCAACGTCACCGGCTCGATCCTGCCCAAGACCCTGTTCGGCGAGAAGTACGTCTCCCTGGAGATCCCCGACGACCCGGCGAGCGACCACATCGCTGCCGGCGACGTCATCAAGCGCACCGACGTGTCCATCGAGGTCGAGGAGGTTCTCTCGGACATCTTCCCGCTGCTGACCACGGTGCAGCCCGCCGACCTCAACATGACGCTCAACGCGATCGCGACCGCACTCGAGGGCCGTGGCGACGAGATCGGCGAGCACGTCGAGATCCTCGACGCCTACCTGAAGCGGGTCAACCCGCAGATCCCGGACCTGGTCGCAGACCTGCGGCTGACGTCCGAGGTCTCCGACGTGTACGCCGACGCGATGCCCGAGATCGCCGAGATCCTGCGCAACACGGTCACGACCGGCAACACGCTCAAGGGTCGCGAGGACAGGCTGAAGGAGCTGTTCGTCAACGTGTCCGCCTTCTCCGACACGACCACCGACTTCCTGGCCGACAACGGCGACAACATCATCCGCCTGGGTCACCTCACGGCCACCCAGACCGCGGTTTTCGCCAAGTACGCACCCGAGTACCCCTGCCTGCTGAACGGCGTCTACAACGCCGGCAAGCGGCAGGCGGAGGCGTTCCGCGGCTTCACCCTGCACATCAACCTCGAGACCCTCCCGAACCAGCCGCGGTCCTACACCCCGGCCGACCGGCCACGCAACGGAGACAAGCGGGGCCCGAACTGCGAAACGCTGCCCAACCCCGCGTGGACCCAGAGCAACCCCTGGCAGGGCACGCCGGACATCGACGACGGAGTCGACAGCCCGACCGGCAAGGGCACCCAGCGGGTCGCGCCAGGGTTCGCCGACGGCTACGGGTACGTCGGCAGCGCGCAGGAGTCCTCGATCCTCAAGAGCATGCTCGGTCCGGCTCTCGGCCTGCCCGCAGACCACGTCGAGGACCTCGCCGTGCTGCTGGTCGCCCCGCTTGCCCGCGGTGCGGAGGTGAGTCTGCGATGAAGATCCTCGACCGCAGGACGACGTCCGACCTGGTGAAGCTTCTCGTGTTCATGGTGATCACCATCGTGTTCACGTCGATGCTGGTCATCACGATCGGCAACCTCACCTTCGGCTCGACCAAGGAGTACAGCGCCGAGTTCACGGATGCGACCGGTGTCGTGAAGGGCGACGACATCCGGATCGCGGGCGTCAAGGTCGGGACAGTGCAAGGACGTCGACATCGTCGACCGGACCCACGCACTCGTGACCTTCAAGGTCGACTCCGACACCGACCTCACCGAGGCCACCCACGCGTCGATCCGCTACCGCAACCTGGTCGGTCAGCGGTACGTCGCCCTGTCCCAGGAGGTCGGCAGCCAGAAGGTGCTCGCCGAAGACGCCACGATCCCGATCGAGAAGACCAGCCCGGCCCTCGACCTCACCGTGCTCTTCAACGGCTTCAAGCCGTTGTTCGAGGCGCTGTCGCCGGCAGACCTCAACCAGCTCAGCTTCGAGATCGTCCAGGTGTTCCAGGGCGAGGGTGGTTCCCTCGAGAGCCTGCTCGGCCACACCGCCTCGGTGACCTCGACCCTGGCCTCGCGCGACCAGGTCATCGGAGACTTGATCGACAACCTCAACGAGGTGCTCGAACACGTCGGCGACCGCGACGACCAGCTCTCGGACCTGATCGTCAGCTTCCGAGACCTCGTCGGCGGGCTGACCAAGGACCGGCACGCGATCCTGGACTCGCTCGACTCGATCTCCGAGCTGTCCGTCGCAGACTGCCGACCTGGTGTCCGGCATCCGGCCGTCCTTCGTCGACGACATCAAGCACCTGCGTGGGGTGGCCGAGACGCTCGACACCAACAAGGAGGAGCTCGACCGCACCCTCCAGGTGCTGCCGATCAAGCTGAACAAGGTCGGCCGGACCGCCGCCTACGGCTCGTGGTTCAACTTCTACCTGTGTGACTTCACCGGACGCGTGGTGCTCGGGGACCAGACGATCCCCGTCACCTACGACACGAACTCGTCGAGGTGTCACCTCGGATGAAACCTTTCCGTGAACGCAACCCGGTCGTCGTCGGCGCGGTCAGCCTGACCGCGATCCTGCTGATGATCCTGGCCGCCTTCAAGGCCGACGAGCTGCCGCTGATCGGCGGCGGCGATGTCTACTACGCCGCCTTCTCCGAGGCCGGTGGCCTGCGGGCCAATGACGAGGTCCGGATCGCCGGCGTCCGCGTCGGCAAGGTCGAGAAGGTCGAGCTCGACGGGAGACCACGTCCAGGTGACGTTCCGACTGAACAAGGAAGCCGACTTCGGCGCCGACACGGCCGCCGCGATCAAGGTCAAGACCCTGCTGGGAGCGATGTTCCTTGCCCTCGAGCCGGCAGGCGGAGGCCAGCTCTCGGAAGGCAGCGAGATCCCGATCGAGCGCACCAGCTCGCCGTACGACGTGGTGGAGGCGTTCGCCGGGCCTGGCCGAGCGCGCCGGTGACATCGACACCGACAGACTGGCCGAGTCCATGACGGTGCTGGCCGACCTGACCAAGAACACACCCGAGGAGTTCCAGGACGCGTTGACGGGCGTGTCCGCGCTCTCGACCAACCTGGCCTCGCGAAACGAGCAGATCAACACCCTGCTCAAGAACCTCAGCAAGGTCGCCGGGGTCCTCGACGACCGCGACCAGGACATCGTCGGACTGATGAAGGACGGCGACGTGCTGTTCCGGGCCCTGGTGGCCCGACGCCAAGCCGTCCACAACCTCCTGGTGTCGACCTCGACCCTGTCCAGGGAGCTGACCTCACTGGTCAGGGAGAGCCGGAAGGACCTCAAGCCCGCGCTGACCCACCTCGACAACGTCCTGGGCGTGCTGATGAAGAACCAGGACAACCTGGACAACAGCCTGCGGTTGATGGCGCCCTTCTACCGGGTGTTCGCGAACACGCTTGGCAACGGCCCGTGGTTCGACACCTACATCCAGAACATGCCTCCCGTTCCGCAGGTCGGGTGATCTGACATGGACAACCTGAAGAGGTTCTCTGATCCCCGCCGTGATCGTCGCTCTGCTGACCGCGTTTGCCGATCGCGACCTTCACCGGTGGCGACGGCTCGAAGACCCTGACCGCGACGTTCCCGCGCACGGTCTCGCTCTACGAGGGCTCCGACGTGCGGGTCCTCGGGGTGCCGATCGGCAAGGTCGAGTCGGTGACCCCGCATGCCACCGACGTCGAGGTGACGATGTCCTACGACGCGGACGAGCAGATTCCCGAGGACGCCGAGGCGGTCATCATCTCGCCGTCGATCGTCGGTGACCGCTTCGTGCAGCTCACCCCGGTCTTCAAGGAGGGCGACCAGGCAATGGCCGACGGGGCCACGCTGGACACCTCCCAGACCTCGACGCCGCTGGAGCTCGACGAGATCTACGGGAGCCTCGACCAGCTGACCGTTGCGCTCGGGCCCGACGGAGCCAACAAGGATGGAGCCCTCAGCGCCCTGCTGGACAGTGCCGCGAAGAACTGGGGCGGCCAGGGCGAGCGGTTCCACCAGACGATCTCTGACCTCGGCGAGCTGACCGGGACGCTCGACGACAACAAGGACGAGCTCTTCGGGACGGCCGCGAAGCTCGAGTCGTTCATCTCGACGCTGGCGAAGAACGACACCACCGTCCGCAAGTTCAACCGGTCGATCAGTCGGGTCTCGACCATGCTTGCGGGCGAGCGCGACGAACTGTCGACGTCCCTGCGCAACCTTGCCGTCGCGATGCGCCAGGTCTCCGGATTCGTGAAGGAGAACCGCGAGATCCTCGGCAGCAACATCAAGGGGCTGAACCGGGTCGCCAAGGTGCTCGTGAAGCAGCGGGCCGCGGTTGACGAGATCCTCGAGACCGCGCCCGTCGCGCTGAACAACCTCCACCTCACCTACAACCCGCAGGCGGGCACCCTCGACACCAGGGCCAACCTCGGCGAGCTGCTCAACCAGGTGACCAGCGATCCGGCGACCCTCCTGTGTGGGCTGGTGAACCAGGCAGACAAGACCGGCGACGCCTGTGACGTGATCCATGATTCCCTGCCACGCCCGGGCGCGTTCGCCGGCGGTCGGCAGCAGCGGCCCAGCGGGCCGACGTTCGATCCCAGTCTCGGTGGCCTCGTGGAGGTGTCGCGATGACCCGCGTCAGCGCATCAGGCCCTCGGCAGGGCTCTCGCCCTTGCGCTGGCCGGCCTGATCGCCCTCGCCGGATGCGACTTCAGCGTCGACAAGCTGCCACTGCCAGGCGGCGCCGACGTCGGCGACAACCCGATGGTGATCACGGCCCGGTTCACCGACGTCCTCGATCTTGTCCCGCAGTCCTCGGTGAAGGTTGCGGACGTGACCGTCGGCAAGGTCACCGACGTGTCGCTCGACGGCTACACAGCCGTCGTGACCATGGAGCTCAGACGAGATGTCCACCTGCCCGACAACGCTCGCGCCGACCTGCGCCAGACCAGCCTGCTCGGCGAGAAGTTCGTGTCGCTCTCGGCGCCCGAGCACGGCGGCACCGGCGAGCTGGGCGACCACGACGAGATCAGTGGACACCGGCCGGAACCCGGAGGTCGAGGAGGTCCTCGGCGCGCTGAGCCTGCTGCTCAACGGCGGCGGTGTCGCGCAGCTCAAGACGATCGCCAGCGAGCTGAACACCGCGCTGAAGGGCCGCGAGGGCTCGGCGAGGTCGCTGCTGACCCAGTTCCGCGTGCTGATGCGGCAGCTCGACGACAACAAGGCGGACATCGTGACCGCGATCGAGTCCCTGAACCGGCTTTCGAAGTCGGTCACCAAACAGCAGGACGCGATCGATGCGGCGTTGGACGACCTGCCGGCGGCGCTCACGTCGATCGACTCCCAGCGCGCCGACCTGGTCAAGATGCTCCGGGCACTCAACCGGCTGAGCGCGGTCGGGGTGCACGTGATCAGCGCGTCCAAGACGGCCACCATCGACAGCCTCCAGAACCTGACGCCGATCCTCGGCAAGCTGGTCGAGGCCGGCGACGCGTTCCCCAAGTCGCTGAGCTCCCTGTTGACCTACCCGTTCGTCGACGAGGTGGTCGGTCGCAACCCGACGGTCGCGCGAAACCTGCACATGGGCGACTACACCAACCTGTCGATCAAGCTCGATGTCCATG
Source organism: uncultured Actinomycetota bacterium (assembly GCA_963719255.1). GTDB lineage: Bacteria > Actinomycetota > Actinomycetes > Propionibacteriales > Nocardioidaceae > Nocardioides. Next base: position 112,820 of record CAVRBN010000030.1, read on the forward strand.
TCCCGGTCGCGCCGACGAGCGGTTTGCCCACCACCATCCCGACCTCGATTCCCACCAGCCTGCCCACGATCATCGATCCGACGGTGATCCTCGACGACGTCGCCCGATGTCTACGGAGTGGAGACCTCGCGAGCGCGGCCTGCCAGCGGGTTCTGGCCAGTCCGGAGGGGCTCCTGCAGCTGAAGCAGGAGTGCGAGAAGCCCGAGAACGGGGACAGGGCGGTGTGCCAGCAACTCGACGCCCTCCCCGCCGGGGATCCCACCATCTTGCCCACGGTGATTCCCGGACTGCCGCGCCCCGGAGCCGGCCCGACGAGAGGCGGGCACGGACCCACCCTGCGGCAGCTGATGAACGTCTACGACCCCGACCTGGTGAGCCTGCTGATCCCGGGGATGGTGGCCCGGTGATCACGCGTCGTACCAAGGTCCAGCTGATGATCTTCGTCCTCATCACGCTTGTCGGCGTCAGCTTCGTCGGCGCCCGTTACGCCCGCCTCGACCGTCTGATCTGGGACGACAGCTTCACCGTCGTCGCCCACTTCCACGAATCGGGCGGCATCTTCCAGGGCGCCGAGGTCGACTGGCGCGGCGTCAGCATCGGCAGGGTGTCCGAGATGAACGTCACCGAGCAAGGCGTCGACGTACACCTGTCCATCGAGAAGGAGTACGACCGGATCCCCTCCGACACCCTCGCGGTGGTCGCGAACCGGTCCGCAGTCGGGGAACAGTTCGTGGATCTCCAACCCAAGGTGGAGGACGGTCCCTACCTCGGCAACGACTCGCAGATCGCGCTCGAGGACACCCGTACGCCGCTCGCGACATCGGAACTGCTGACCCACATCAGCAACACGGTGAACTCGGTCGACACCGAGTCGCTCAGCAGTGTCGTGCACGAGTTCGGCCAGGCGTTCGGGGGCACCGGCGCCGACCTCTCCCGGATCATCGACACCTCGAACTCCTTCATCGAGACCGCCAACGAGAACTTCGACGTGACCACCGCGCTGATCAAGGACAGCAACACCGTCCTGCAGACTCAGGCAGACTCGGCTTCGTCGATCCGGAACTTCGCGAAGAACCTCGCGCTGTTCAGTGGGAGCCTGGCGGGCAGCGACAAGGACCTGCGCGCCGTGATCGACTCCGGCAGCGCGACGGCGATCGAGCTGCGCACCTTCCTCGAGGACAACGAGGTCGACCTGGCCGAGCTGATCAACAGCCTCGTCACCACCGGGGAGATCGTGGTCAAGCACCTCGACGGCGTCGAGCAGATCCTGGTCGTCTATCCGTACGTGGTGGAAGGCGGGTTCACAGTTGTCGCGAAGGACCCGGCCACCGGCCGGTACGACGCCCACTTCGGCATGGTGCTGACCTCGGGCTCGCCGGTCTGCCACCGTGGCTACGAGAGCACCAGCACGCGACCGCCCCAGGATGGCTCGAACCGGCCGATGAATGGCAAGGCCCACTGCGCGGAGCCTGCGGCGGAGTCGAACGCCCGTGGTGCCGGGCAGGCCCCGCGGGTGGGCGCTGCGTACCGTTCGCCCGTCGTGGCGAGCGTACGACCCCGAGACCGGCAAGGTGCGGTGGGGCGACGACCTGGCCCGTGACCTTCCTGCGACCTGGTCGTTGGTCCCACGAGCCCTGGGAGGGGATTCGTGGAAGTGGCTGTTCCTGCAGCCGCTGGTTCAAGCAGGGGAGTGAGCAATGGCCGTCAGCGAGCTGGTCCGGGCCGACGACGGGGCCGACGACGGGGCCGACGACGCGGTCGAGGACCCACCGCAGCGGCCCGAACGACCCGCGATCGGCGAGGTTCCGCAGGTGCGTTGCTGGCGTTCCTGCTGGCCGCGCTGCTCGCCGCGAGCGGAAGCCTGATCTGGCTGGCGGCGCACCGGAGCGGCAGCGAGTCGGACCATCTCGTCGGACCGCGAGAAGGTGATGCAGGTCAGCGAGCAGTTCGTGCTGCGGATGGGCACCTACGGGACCGAACTGCTCAACGACAAGGGCCGGATGCCGGACTACCGCTCGGGCGTCAAGGAGCTCATCACGTCGAAGTTCGAGACGTCCTTCGACTCGCAGGTCGTGGCGGCCGAGCAACTGGTCAAGCAGTCCGGGGTGTCCCGCAAGGCCGACGTCTACGCCACCGGGGTCTCCTCGGTCGACAGCGACTCCGCCGACGTCCTGGTCGCAGGTTCGTTCACCGACGCCTTCAAGAAGCATCCGGGAGAACCGCTCGCCGTCCGCATGGAGGTCTCGCTGGTCAAGGTCGACGGCGACTGGCTGGTGGACGACTTCGCCCCCGTTGCGGCACCGGACGAGGGGAGCGCCAAGTGAACGCCAGCTGGTACGACGTCCTCGACCTCGAACGCTCCGCGACCAGCGACGAGATCCGGGCCGCCTGGAGGTCCGCGACCAGCGGCATGGACCCGACCGACCGGAAGTTCAGGGTGTTCAACCAGGCAGCCGAGGTGCTGCTGGACCCGGACCGGCGGGCGGCGTACGACGCCCAGCTCGCGGCCGAGACCCAGCCGAGGACGCGGCCGACGGGGGAGTGGTCTCGACAAGCTCGACCACCGAGGAGAGCTCGACCACCGAGGAGGGCTCGACCACCGAGGAGAGCTCGACCACCGAGAAGGGCCGGCGACTGGTGCCCGCGTGGGCGTTGATCGGGCTCGCCCTGCTCACCACGCTGGTGAGCGCGGGTGCGGTGGCGGTCTGGTATCTGCAGCCGTCCGACGCCGCGATCGCCGAGGCCGCGGCCGAGGCCGAGGCGGCCGCCCAACGGGCCACTCCGGCGATCTTCTCCTATGACTACCAGCGCCTCGATGCCGACCACGATGCCGCCGCCGGCTTCATGACCGCCGACTATCGCAAGCGCTATGACCCGCTGTTCGAGGTCGTGAAGGAGAACGCGCCCGAGCTGAAGGCGGTCACGAACGCCGGTTTTATCTCCTCCGGCGTGGTCCGGGCCGGCGACGGGCGGGACGCCGACGACCGGGTGCAGGTGTTCGTGGTCTTCGACCAGCTCACGACGAACAAGGCACGCCGTACGCCGTCAAGGACACCGGCGTTCGCGACGCTCACGATGGAGCGCGAGGGTGA
>CAVRBN010000031.1:0-47425 GCA_963719255.1 uncultured Actinomycetota bacterium
GCTGGCTGACCGGCCCCGCGTCGAAGCCTGAGGGCCCCGAGGCTTTCGCCCCGCGGGCCCTCAGCTCAGGCGTCATCGCGCCTGACCAGCACTCCTTTCAGCTCGGCGTCCCGTAGACCGCGAACCGACCGTGTCCACCCAGTCGCACGCGCTGTAATGGCCCTGGGGCATGAGCCGCCAGACACATGGAGCTGCGTACCGAGCATCGTGTACCGAACGAAGTTGACGCCATCGACGGCCGCCGGGTTCAGGCTGATGCTGTTCATCCGGCCCCGGCTCGGCGCGCCGAACGCAGCACCCGGGCTGGAGGCGAGCTGCCAGGTGTCACCGTCTCCCGAGGTCTCCACGGAGTACTTGCCCGCCCGGCGTTCGAAGTCGTCGCCGCAGGTGCCGGACGGGTTGATCTGGATGTCGGCGATGTCGACGGCGACCGGCAGCTCGAGAATCACCCATCGCGGGTCGACGTCGGCGTCGTCGGCCGGGTTGGTCAACACTGCATCACTGCTCCAGCCGGATCCCTGGGACTGGTCGAAGATGGCCGAAGGACCGCAGCCAAAGATGGTGGCGTCGTCGCCGTTGAAGTCGACAATGGACGCACCACCCCCCAGCGAGGCCCAGTCGCGGTCGAGCGACCAACTCAAGGGTCTGACCGAGGAGACCGAGACCGTCCGGACATCAGGGTCGTACCCGGGAGCCCGGGCGGAGACCTTCGGGTAGGTCCCAGCCACGATTCCGTTGATGTGGTAGACGCCGTTCGCGTCGGTCACGGCCGCGTAGCTGCCGCCGAATCCGGATGCGTGTCCCCCAAAGGCCACGACCGCGTTGGGGACCGGAGCATTCGTGAGGGCATCGGTGACTTCGCCCTCCAGCGAGCCGCGCGGGGTGCCCGGCCTGGGCGGCAGCGAGAAGTCCTCCACCGGCTGGGCGTCGTCCCCGCCGGTGGCCCCGGCGAACCAGCCCATCCCGCGGGGGGCAAAGACACTCCAGATCCCGGCCCGATTCTCACCACCCGTCCTCACGAGGTCGGCCTGCAGGATCGAGTTGCGCATGTCGAGGAACGACGGGTTGGCCGGCGAGAGCTCCATGGCCCGGGTCACCAGCGCCTGACTCAGCCGGCTGCCCAGTTCCCTGCGCAGGTCCCAAAGGGTCTCGCCCCAGATCTCGCCGTCGTCATGTACCTCGGGACCGCCGGCGATCTTGCCGAAGTCGCCGTACGTGTAGCCGCCGGGTCCGGGCCGGGCGTGCCTAGCAAGCTGGCGACGATGACCCGACCTGACAGTCGATGGGCTGGGTCCGGATGAGGTCGTTCCCCAGGCGACGTACTCGCCGACGCGCAGTTCGCCGTCGGCCCTGGTGTTCTTCACAAACCCCTGCTTGGCCAGCAGGTCTATCGCGTACCAGTCACTCCAGGCCTCACCCATCGAACCCGCCTGGATGTTGCCGAGGGTGGAGAGCCCGTTGGCGTCGACGACGAGGCGGTTGGACAGGCCGTGGGTGTACTCGTGGTAGACGACGTCGGCCTCGTCGCCCGAGTTGCCCGCGATGAACGGGTCCTCGTCCGGGAACGAGGTCCCGGGCTGGTGGAACAGGTACATCTGCATGGGCGGCGGGAAGCCGTCCGGAGGTGTGCTCATGTTTGCGTTGTCGACATGGTTGCCGTCGGGAAGACCCCCGTCGAGGTTCGCGCCGTCGATGGCGTTGCCCTGCACCGCGTCGCCGTCCACGGCCTCGAAGTTGCCCGCGGCGTCGGTGAAGCCGATCGGCCTCCTGGCCAGGTGGTCGTGGAACTTGCCGAGGAAGAAGAACAGCTGGGTCGCGTTCTGGTTGGCGTTGGTCCGCCAGGAGTTAGGGGTGTCCGGGTCCCATGAGCAGACGAACCCGGCCGCACAGTTGTCACCGCCGAACGGGGTGAAGGGATACACAAACCTCCCGGGCCCGGAGTTGCGGACCTCTTCTGTCTGTTGGGCGACGTTGTCGTCGTTCACGTCCTTGTAGACGTGGGCGACGTTGCCGGCAAGGCGCGTGGAGTTCTGCGGCAACCACCCGCGGAAGGTGAAGAAGCGTCTCTCCTGTTCGCCACCCCTGTCTGCACCGGGATAGTTGTCCCAGGCCCTGCCACGGTCCGAGGCGACGAGGTTCTGCCGGAACACCGCTCGCCCGGTCTGGGCGTCGATGACGCTGAGCCAACCGTTGCGCATGTCGATGACCTGCCAGCCGAGCGCGGCCCCTCCGATCGAGTTGAACACGACCAGCTTCGCCTGGTCACCGTTGGAGAACTCTGTGGTCCGAGCTGCCCCAGAATGGGTCCGGGTCGCGGCGCCGCTCGCCTTCGCGAACACGGCCTCGGCCGCAGCGGTGCGTGCGGCCACGGCGCCGATCCTGGGAGCCTTGAGGTGGGTCGGCAGGTTGGCAACGGGAGCCCCGTCGACCTGGATCAGTCGCCCCCGCCGGTCGACGTGCGCCTTGACGCCATTGCCGAAGACCGAGACCCCGTTGACGGTCTGGGTGAAGCTGAGGTGGTGCGTGCCACCCACGTCGACGTAGTCCTTGCGGAGTTTGAGAGCCGCAACCTCACCCGCGTCAAGTCCGAACACGTCCTGGTGGCTGCGCAGGTAGGACCTCGCGATCGTGTCCGCGTTTCCGGCACTGGGTCGGGTCAGGAAGCCGTCGACACGAGCGACGATCCTTGGTGTCGCGGTGACCGGGTCGATGTCGACGATTCCTTGTAGTCCGAGCTGCTCGCGGAGTTCCCGTACGCCGGCGCTCGGCCGCGCATCGAGCCTGGCCTTGCGCATCTGCAAGAACTGCTTGCTCGCCCCGTCGACTCGCGAGTCGAAGTTGCCCAGCTCGTCACCCGAGTGTGACTTTGCTGGCTTCGCTGCGGGTGACGCGGGAGCTTCCGCCTGTCCGGCCGTGGGGACGAGGGTGAGGCAGAGCACCGCGGCGGCGCCCGCAGCAACGATCCGATGTTGCGTGCGCAAGCGATGAAGCACTGTTGTGACAGCTGTTGGTTTCACGACTACCTCTTTCGAAGTTGCTTCCGAGGAGCAGGACCTCGATGCTCGCGTCAGGGACCTTGGGACGGCGCGGGACGAACCGCGAACCATGGCCACGCCTTGTTGGCGCGGCCGACGTACCGGATCACGGCCTTTCGTCGAACCCCTGCGCGAGCCATCCTGACCCCAGGGGCGGCAGTGATGCCATACCCCAGGGGTGACCATTTCACTGGGGTGGTCCCGGGATCTCGTGGGGCTGGTGGCGCCGGTGGGGTCGGGGGTCGTCCGGGCCGGATGCACCAGAACCGATGACACCGTCCGTTTTCGCCTAAAACCGCAAAATGACGGTTTGTTCACACCCCAAGGGGTGTGGGCCAAACCCGTCAAAAGCGCACAAGGTGGAAATCGATGCCGGGGTTCTTGGCGGGGATCCATAACAGGACACTCGGAGGTCGACGCTACCGCGCTTGAGGACATCCAGTTCCTCACACCGAGAGCGGCGACCAGCAGGACCGTCCGCGCGGGTGATTCGTCGTCCACGCGGGCGGTTTGTCATCGTTTCCACAGGTGGTGGGGACAGCGGCCCACAGTGCACGATCGTGGCGCGTTGACTACTCCGGAGCGGGAGAGCGCACTTCAGACGGACATCCCTGGCGGTTCGTGCCTAGGGGTGGCACGGTGTGGCCATGATGGATGATCTTTGGTGCTTCTGCGTGCGGCCTGACCGCCGACGACCCCGCGCAGGTGCCGGCCGTCACCATGCGGAACGGCACTGCGATCTGTGAGAAGTGCGCCCTCGAGTGGACTGACCCCACCTCGTAGCGTCGCAGACGTCTGACCTGCACAACGCCGGTGGGGCGGGTGGGGCTCGAACCCACGACCCAAGGATTATGAGTCCTCTGCTCTAACCGACTGAGCTACCGCCCCGCTGCGAGACCGCCGCCGTACTGCCGGACGTCGCCCCGGTAGGGGTGACGATATCGGTCGGCCGTGACTTCGGCGTCGGAGGTGCTCGCGGCCGTGAGGCCCGCTCGCTCGTGGCGTCAGCCGTGCGCCGACGACAAGGGCGGCATGCTGTCGTCGGGGTCCAGGGCGGAGCGAGGCGCCACGAGGGAGTGGCGAAGGTCGCGCACAATCCGGCTCAGCAGGCGCGAGACCTGCATCTGAGTGACACCCAACTCGTCAGCGATCTCCTGCTGGGTGCAGCCGTCGATGAAGCGCATCCGCAGGATGCGGCGATCACGCAGCCCCAGGCCGCGGACGGCAGGCTGCAGGATCACCCGAGCCTCAGCAGCCTCCTGCGCGTGGTCGTTGTCGTCGACCAGGGTGTCGCCGAGTACGGCGAACCCGTCGCCACGCACGGGAGCGTCCAGCGAGGTCGGTCTGAAGCAGCCATCAACGAGGAGAGCCTCGTGCACGACCTCGGGGGACTCGCCGAGCCGCGCTGCCAGCTCGGCGACGGTTGGCGACTTTCCCGAGGACTCGCGGATGCGCACTCGCTCATGGATGACCTGCAGCTGCAGTTCCTGAACCCGCCGCGGTGGCCGGATCGTCCAGCCATGGTCCCGGAAGTGCTTCTTGATCTCCCCGGTGATCGTGGGCGCGGCGTACGACATGAAGTCGCCGCCGCGCAGCACGTCGAACCCGCGCACGGCCTTGACGAGGGCCAGGTAGGCGACCTGCTCAAGGTCCTCGCGGGCGATGCCCCTGCCGCGATAACGCGAGGCGATGGCCTCGGCGACACACATGTTGACCTCGGTGACGCGACCCAAGGCCGCCGAGCGGGCCTTCTCGTCGGTGGCCTCGTGAGCCTCTGCGAAGAGCTGTGCGGTCAAGCGCGACCTGCGCTCGCGCGACAGCGCCTGCGCGGATGACCGAGTGGACCCAATGTCGACCTGCATGCGGATTCCCCAACCGAGATCACGCCATGCCCGCCGATGGTTTCAGCAAGGTAGAGACACAATCGGACTGAACCGCCAAACAGCTCCGTCCGATCCGGGTCCGAAAGTAGCAATCCGCTGGTCTCGCCCCATACCCAAAGGGGTGAAACCTTCGAGACGGTTGCCAGCGCAAGCTCCTCAGGGGACCGCCCTTCGAGACGGTTGCCAGCGCAACTCCACAGCAGAGTTGCTCGACCGACAGCATGCGAAGCCCTCCGCCGGGTACGGGCGGCACACGACAATCGCTTGCCGCGGCACCCGACTGTCCAGGTCCCCGAGGTCAAGCCAGTGGCGTCGGGGACTGTCATCGGAGCACCCGCACGTAGCGTGGCCACGGTCTCGTAGGCCAGAGGCGTATCTCGGCTTGTCGAAGCTTCTCTTCAGTGTTCGATGCGCTTTATCGAGCGCTGATCGACAACACCCTTGGAGGCACTCCTCATGCACCTACGCCCACTTCTCGCGGTCGCGACGCTCGGCGTCGCCACGGCCCTGGCGGGAGTCTCCGCAGCCACGGCCGGGACGTCCACGACTCCGACTTCCCCAGACCAGCACCGCATCCTCGACCGCAGCCTCTCGGGCGCCGCCGCGGTCAGAGCCCTTGGCAAGGACCTTGACGTCGTGGCCCAGCGGTACGACAAGACTCCCGCAGAGCTGGCGAGGCTGCTGCGCACCGACTCCTCCCTGTGGGTTGACCCCACCGGCATGCTGCATGTCAAGGAAGTCCTTCCGACCGAGCCCCCGGAGGGCGCTTCGACGCCCGAGCCGGGACCCTTCCCCAACAGCGAGACGTTCAACCTGCACAGCCGACTCGGCGCGGAGCGCACGATCTTCCTCGACTTCGACGGGGGCGCGGTGTCGGGCACCGCGTGGAACGACTTCTACACGGTCCCGACCGGCTCGCAGCCAGCGTTCGACATGAACGGGGACCCGACCACGTGGAGCCAGGCCGAGCACGACGTCGTCCAGAGCGTCTACCAGCGGGTCGCCGAGGACTTCCGGCCGTTCGACGTGGATGTGACCACCCAGGACCCGGGTGTCGCCGCCCTCGACCGGTCCAGTGCCGCCGACACGGAGTTCGGAACGCGAGTCCTGGTCACGCCGAGCGTCGACGCCGCGACCCGGATCTGCAGCGACGCCTGCGGCGGGGTCGCCTTCGTCGGTGTCTACAACACGGTGGGGTCCAGCTACTACCACCCGGCCTGGGTGTTCTCGCACAAGATGTTCGACGTGCCCAAGTACATAGCGGAGGCGGCCAGCCACGAGGCCGGCCACAACGTTGGGCTTGGCCACGACGGCACCTCGACCGAGGGCTACTACGCCGGCCACCACAACTGGGCGCCGATCATGGGCGTCGGATACTACGAGCCCCTCGTCCAGTGGAGCCGCGGCGAATATTCCGACGCGAGCAACACCGAGGACGACATCGCGGTCATGCAGAGCCACGGGCTGCCGCTGCGCGCCGACGACCACGGGTCCGGCTTCGGCACCGCAACGGTCATGGGCACGGCCAGGAGAGCGGCCGGATTCATCGAGCGGCGCACCGACGTCGACGTCTTCCAGTTCCGACGCCCCTGCGGCGGCCGGACGACGATCACCGTCAAGCCGTTCGAGAACAGCCCGGACCTGGACATCAAGGTGCGCCTGTACAACGTCGGTCATGCGCCCTTGAGCGCCAGCAATCCGCTGTCCGGCGAGGCCTCGTTCGACGTGGCGACCGGGCTGGACGGCCGCATCACCCGTTCCATCCGCGCCGGGCGCTACTACCTGACGGTCGATGGCGTGGGGGCGCTCACCCCGACGACCGGGTATTCCGACTACGGCTCCCTGGGCAAGTTCTCGGTGCAGATCTCCCGCTGCTGACACAGCCTCGCTGCAGCGCCCGCGCGCCGATCTCGCGATCGGCGCGCGGGCGCATCGTCCATGAGAGCCCACCACTCGGCGGGACGCGCCGTTGCGCAGGAGGCGTAGATTGGCAGCAGCAAAGAACTCACCAAGAAAACCGCAGGCGACGCGTGTCTCCGTGAACGTTTCGACTGTCGTGTTCCACGACATGCCGGAGACTCATGGGCGACCAACCGACCGTCGAGACCTCTCTCGCCGAATACGCGCGGCGGATCAACTCCCCCCGGGGTGTCGACGAGCAGCTCGACGTCATCGTGCATGCCGCCAGGGACTACCTGCCCGAGATCGACCACGTCGGCGTCTCGATCGCCCACCGCAACGGGTCGGTCGAGACCAGGGCCTCGACTGACCCCATGGTGCTCGAGCTGGACCAGCTTCAGTACGAGCTCGGCGAGGGGCCTTGCCTGCACGCCATCGACGCCGATCCCGTCGTCGTTGTCCAGGATGCCCGGCATGAGCAGCGCTGGCCGCGGTTCATCCCGGCGGCGGTCCGCCTAGGCCTTCGCTCCCAGATGGGAATTCGGCTGTATCTCGACAAGACCACCCGCGGCGGCCTGAACATGTATTCGGTCACGAGCGACACCATCGACCCCGAGACCATGCACCTGGCCGAGCTCTTCGCCACGCAGGCCGCCCTCGCCCTCGGCAGAGTCCGCAGCGAGGAGAACCTCAACGCCGCGCTCGCCAGCCGCACCGTCATCGGGATGGCGCTCGGCATCCTGATGGAGCGCCACGACATCGACCGCGAGGCAGCGTTTGCCTACCTCACCCGCACGTCCTCCAGCCGCGAGACCAAGCTTCGGGACATCGCACAGGAACTGGTGGACGAGCGCCTGCACCGCAGCTGACTGACGGTCCGGATCAGGAGATCAGCGGGTCATCGAGGAGGCTGAGCAGCCAGTAGGCCGCTGCGTCCCCGAACTCCGCCAGCTCGGCGTCGGTCATGGAAGCACAGACCCGCAACCACGACTCGACCCGGCCCAGCCTGCCCAGCTGCAGGGCCGCAGGAAGAGCCGCCCTGAGCTCGGCGGCCGGCGCAAGATCGCTCCACACCTCCAGCGCGGCATCGGCCACCCGCCACAGCCGCGCGTCGTCGGACGGGCACCTGAGCCGGCTCTTGAGCATGTTGATGGAGACCGTCAGGACCTGCAGTGGCTCGGTCAGCAAGGCGTCGCCGAAATCGAAGAAGCGCAGTTCGCCGTCGACGTCGAACACGTTGTTCTCGTGGAGGTCGTTGTGGTTGAGCGTCGTCGGGAGGGACAGCGCAGCCACCTGGTCGACCCACCGTCGTACGACGGGGAGGTGGGCGCGCAACCGGTCTGCGTCCGCTGGCGGAAGTCGACGCGGATCGGTGTCGGGCAGGCCGGAGAGTGCGGAAGTGCGCCGTTCGACGTACGACAGCGTGTCGGCTAGCGGCAAGCGGACCAGTCCGACCGCCACCATCGCATCCACGGACCCGGCGACCTCCCGCTGCAGTGCCGCGCCCTCCGAGGCGACGCGGCACCAGGGCTCCAGGTCGTCGCCAGCGGTCTCCGCGAGGACCGGGCCCTGGTCGGGAGTGAGCAGGAAGCCGCGCGCGGCGTCGATGGCGGTGACGGGAACCATGTGATGCGGCGCCAGCCGGGCAAGCTCGGCGGCGGCAGCCGCCTCGAACGCCTGCAGTGGGCAGTTCTGCTTGAAGAACCAGACGCCCTCTGCGGTCTCCACCCGCCACACCGAGGACCACGCCCGGAGCTTGGTCTGACTCATCGAGCGGATCTCGCCGAGGACCGACGTACACCATCCGCGGACCTCGTCGCGGAACTCGTCGGTCGCCCAGTGCGGCGATGGCGCCTGAAGGTGTAGGCCGGCCGGAGCGAGATCCATGCGCCCACCCAACCGGACCCCGCCCGTCCCGGCAACGCGGCTTCGCTGGCATGCTCGGGCTATGGCCGACGAGCAGCTCGAACCCCTACGCGAGGACTGGCAGCGCGCGCTGGCCATCGTCGCGCACCCCGACGACCTGGAGTTCGGCGCAGCGGCTGCGGTCGCGCGCTGGACCGGCCAGGGCAAAGACTTCGTCTATTCCATGGTCACCAGCGGCGAGGCCGGCATCGACGGCATGCACCCCGACGAGTGTCGAGCCGTCCGCGAGGCTGAGCAGGTCGAGTCGGCTCGGATCGTCGGGGTGTCCGAGGTCGAGTTCCTCGGCCTGCCCGACGGGATCCTGGAGTACGGCGTCCCGCTGCGGCGAATCCTGGCGCGAGTCGGTCCGACGCCATCAGCCCGAGATCGTGATCACCGGCAACTTCCGCGACACGTGGGGCGGTCGCAGCCTCAACCAGGCCGACCACATTGCCGTGGGTCGCGCTGTGCTGGACGCCGTCCGCGACGCCGGCAACCGCTGGGTGTTCCCGGAGCAGGTCTCCGACGGCCTCGAACCGTGGGGCGGCGTGAAGGAGGTCTGGGCCTTCGGGTCCCCGCTGTCGAGCCACGGGGTGGACACCACGGACACGTTCGACGCCGGCGTCGAGTCGTTGGAGGCGCATCGTGCCTACATCGACGGCCTCGGCTGGGAGAACTTCGACGCCCGTGAGTTCCTCGAGGGGTTCTCGCGCGCGAGCGGCCAGCGGATGGCGGTGGCGATGGCCGCGCCGTTCGAGGTGTTCCCGCTGGGCTGGGGCGACTGAGCCACCAACCTCATACCGCTGGACACAGGCTTGGGTTCAGGTTGCTGCGTTCGGTCTGATGAACGGTCTCTCGGTCGAGACCGGGGTCCGCGCCAGCATTGCGTTGAGGATGCAAATCGGCCATGCAGTAGCAGGTGCGCTCGCGGGAGTGGCAGCACGAGTGGATACCGAGGCTGCATGGTGTGCAGGGGCGCATCGTGGTCGTGGCGTCGATGCTGATCGGCTGCGCCATGGACTCCCCCTCGATCCCCCGAGCCTCGGCTAGACGTTGATATGAGTCTGAGTGAGGTCGTCGGAGAACCGCAATGGCCCAATTAGGCTGGCCCGCTGTAGTCGGTCGTCCCCGCTGAGTCGCGGCGCGCGAGCACGAACCAGACAGCGGTGCACGGCTCGTCGTACGGGTTGCTCAGGCGGTGCGGGGTCATCGAGTCGAAGTGGATGGAGTCGCCGGGGCCGAGCGAGTGGGTCTCGAACCCGACCTGGACGTCGAGCCGACCGTGCAGCAGATGGCCGTACTCGCGGCCACCGTGCCGCATCATCTGGTCGGGCGCGCAGGACGACGACCCGGGGGCGTACTCGACGTGCAGGAAGTCGACGTACGGGTCGTGGTCGTGGGTCAGCCGCTCCCAGACCACGCCCGACATCTCGACCCGCTTGCGGCCCGCGGCCGACTGGACGGGTACGTCGACGCGCGGCCACGTGCCCGGTGAGCCGCCGTCGGCCAGGGACGCGTCGAGCAGCTCCGGGCCGGTGTCGTCGGGCTGCTCCCCGATCAGGTCGTCGAGGCTGGTGCCGAGCACGGAGAGGAGGGAGTAGAGCGTCCCGACCGACGGGCTGGCCTTGCCGAGCTCGATCTGGCTGACGAAGCTCGGCGAGACCTTGACCCGCCGGGCCAGCTCCCGCAACGACAGCCCGCGCTCCTCGCGGGCGGCCCGGATCGACTGGCCGAGCTGCACCGGCGTCGTCCCGGCGACCGTCGTGGCCATGGGCACCTCGCTCTCGATGTGCGATGTGACTTTACAGCACAGTTGGCTCGAGTCAGGCTCAGGAAGGCATGCTCCAGACCGGTTGTGAAGTCAGGCTTGACAAGCGTGTGCAGCAGGCATTGACTCGGGAGGCACCACGAGAAAGCCGGTGATGCGATGGCGATCCGCACGTACGGTCCCAACGCCGTGGACTGGGAGCAGCGCGTCGATCTCGACCGCCTGCGCACCGAGCGGCTGGCCCGGATCCGGTCCACGCTGGACGCGTCCGACCTGGGGGCCCTGCTCTCGTTCGACTTCTCGAACATCCGCTACCTGACCGCCACCCACATCGGGACCTGGGCGATGGACAAGCTGATCCGGTTCGCCGTGCTCCCCCGCGGCGGCGACCCAGTGCTCTGGGACTTCGGCTCGGCGGCCAAGCACCACCAGCTGTTCAACCCGTGGCTCGACGGCACCGAGCGTGCCCGGGCCGGCATCTCCACGCTCCGGGGCGCGTTCCATCCCGACGCAGGCATCGCCGAGGAGGTCGCCCGCAAGGTCGCGACCGTCCTGCGCGAGCACGGACTGGAGAACGAGCCGCTCGGGGTCGATCTCGCCGAGATGCCGATCCTGGCCGCACTCAGGGCCGAGGGGATCGACGTCGTCGACGGGCAGCAGGTCTTCCTCGAGGCCAGGCGGATCAAGACCCCCGACGAGATCAGCCTGCTCACCCAGGCCTGCTCCATGGTGGACGCGGCGTACGACGAGCTCTACTCGTTCCTGCGGCCCGGGGTCCGGGAGAACGAGTGCGTCGGGCTGGTCAGCAAGGTGCTCTACGACCTCGGCAGCGAGTACGTCGAGGGCGTGAACGCGATCTCCGGGGAGCGGTGCTCGCCGCACCCCCACGTCTACAGCGACCGCATCGTCCGGCCCGGGGACCCGGCGTTCTTCGACATCCTGCACAGCCATCTGGGCTACCGGACCTGCTACTACCGCTGCTTCGCGGTCGGGTCCGCATCACCGGCGATGCGCGATGCGTACACCCGCTGCCGCGAGTACATGGACGCCGCGATCGCCATCGTGAAGCCGGGTACGACGACCGCCGACGTCGTCGAGCTCTGGCCGACCGCGCAGGAGTTCGGGTTCCCGGACGAGGAGGCGGCGTTCGCGCTGCAGTACGGCCACGGCGTGGGCCTCTCCATCTGGGAGAAGCCGATCTTCAGCCGGCTGGTCTCGCTGGACCACCCGGAGGTGCTCGAGGAGGGCATGGTCTTCGCGCTGGAGACCTACTGGCCCGCCGGCGACGGCTGGTCGGCGGCACGGATCGAGGAGGAGGTGGTCGTCACCGCCGACGGGTGCGAGGTGATCACCAAGTTCCCCGCCGAGGACCTCCTGGTCGCGGGCCAGCGCTACTGGACCGTCGAGGGGTCGCTGCCCACGGTCCGCGACTCCCAGTCGCACCTGAACACCGCGAAGGGCAGGGGCGAGTGACGGGCGAGACGATCGAGCGGGTGGCCACGTCGACCCTGCTCGGCTGGTACGAGCAGATGGCGGTCATCCGTGGCACCGAGCAGGCCGCGCACGACCTCTTCATGCGCGGCCTGGTCAAGGGCACGACCCACCTGGCCGCCGGCCACGAGGCGGTCGCAGTGGGCGCGAGCGCAGCGCTGCGGCCGGACGACTACGTCTTCGCCACCTATCGCGGCCACCACCACGCCATCGCCCGCGGTGCCTCGCCGGAGGGCTGTCTGGCCGAGCTGATGCAGAGGTCCACCGGGGTCTGCAAGGCCAAGGGCGGCTCCATGCACCTCACCCAGGCCGACCACGGGATGCTCGGTTCGTACGCCATCGTCGGCGCCCACCTGCCGATGGCCAACGGCGCGGCCTGGTCCGCGAAGCTGCGGGGTACGACGCAGGTCGCGGTCGCGTTCTTCGGCGACGGCGCCACCAACATCGGCGCCTTCCACGAGGCGCTGAACCTGGCCGCGGTCTGGAAGCTGCCGGTGCTCTTCGTGTGCGAGAACAACCGCTACATGGAGTACACGCCGATCGCGTCGGTCACCTCCGTCCCCAACCCGGCCGCGGACCGCGCCGCCGCCAACGGCATGCCCGGCGTGCTGGTGGACGGCAACGACGTGGTCGCGGTCCACGACACGATGGCCGAGGCGGTCGACCGGGCGCGATCCGGCGGAGGGCCGACCGTGGTCGAGGCGCTGACCTACCGGCACTTCGGGCACAGCCGCACCGACCCGGCGACGTACCGCCCGGCCGAGGAGGTCGCGGAGTGGATGGCGCGCGACCCGTTGCTCGTGGCGCGCGCCCGGCTGCTGGAGTTCGGGGCCAGCGAGGCCGACGTCGACGCCGCCGACTCCCGCGCCGCCGAGGTGGTGGCGGCGGCCTCGCGGGCCGCCCAGGACGCCCCGCCCGCGGACCCGGCCGAGGCATTCACGGACGTCTGGGCGGACGGGGGGTCGTCATGGCGGACCTGACTCCCCACGACGTACAGTATCGCGACGCGGTCGCCGACGGAATCGCGCGCGAGCTCCGCCGCGACCCGACGGTGGTGTGCCTCGGCGAGGACATCGGCAAGGCCGGTGGGGTGTTCAAGACGACGGTCGGGCTGTTCGAGGAGTTCGGCGCCGAGCGGGTGTGGGACACGCCGATCTCGGAGCAGGCGATCATGGGGGCAGCCATGGGGGCAGCCATGACCGGGATGCGGCCGGTCGCCGAGATCATGTTCAGCGACTTCTTCGCCTGCTGCTGGGACTACCTCGCGAACGAGATTCCCAAGGCCCGCTACATGACCGGCGGCCAGGTGACGGTGCCGCTCGTGGTGCGGACCGCCAACGGCGGCGGGCTCGGCTTCGGTGCCCAGCACTCGCAGTCCGTGGAGAACTGGGCGTTGACCGTTCCTGGACTGAAGATC
This sequence comes from uncultured Actinomycetota bacterium, assembly GCA_963719255.1. Taxonomy (GTDB): domain Bacteria; phylum Actinomycetota; class Actinomycetes; order Propionibacteriales; family Nocardioidaceae; genus Nocardioides. The sequence continues at coordinate 13,399 of CAVRBN010000031.1, forward strand.
GCGGCCCCGTCCACTCCCGCGGACGTGGTCGGGCTGATGGCGTCGGCGATCCGCAGCGACGACCCGGTCGTGTTCTTCGAGCACAAGGGGCTGTTCGCGTCGAAGGGCGAGGCCGCACCGCCGGGACACGTCGTACCCCTCGGCGAGGCGCGGGTCGCCCGCGAGGGCAGCGACGTCACCGTCGTCGCGCTCGCCGCCACCGTCCCGCTCGCGCTGGCGGCGGCCGCCGAGCTCGACCGAGACGGCATCTCCCTCGAGGTGGTCGACCTGCGCTGCCTGATCCCGCTGGACATGGCAGCCGTGTTCCGGTCGCTGGAGAAGACCAGCCGGCTGATCGTGGTCGAGGAGAACCCCTACCAGGGCGGGTGGGGCGCCACCGTCGCGTCGATCGTCGCGGACGAGGGCTTCGAGATGCTCGACGCCCCGGTACGCCGCCTGGCGGGCGAGAACGTGCCGCTGCCGTTCGCCGACGCCCTCGAGCAGCGGGTCATCCCGACCGTCGACAAGCTGGTCGAGGCGGTCCGCCGTCTCGCTGCGTACTAACGAAGGAACCAACCGTCCGGACCGTCCGGCCGATCAGAAAGGGGTCATCACCATGGGCAAGATCCTCCTCAAAGGCGGCACCGTCCTGTCGGTGGACCCGGACATCGGGGACCGGACCACCGCCGACGTCCTGATCGAGGACGACAAGATCGTGGCCGTCGAGGAGACCATCGACATCGGCACGGACGCCGACGCCGACGTCGTCGACTGCAGCGGCAAGATCGTCATCCCGGGCTTCGTGGACACCCACCGGCACACCTGGGAGGCGGCGATCCGGAACTGCGCGCCCAACGCCACCCTGGACGACTACTTCGTCGAGGTGCTCGACACGTTCGCGCCGCTGTACCGGGCCGAGGACGTCTACGCGAGCAACCTGGCCGGCTCGCTGGAGTGCCTCAACGCGGGCATCACGACCCTGGTCGACTGGTCCCACATCAACAACACCCCCGACCACGCCGACGCCGCGATCCAGGGGCTGAAGGAGACCGGGATCCGCGCGCAGTACGCCTACGGCAGCGCCAACACCTCGCTGGAGAAGTACTGGTTCTTCAGCGCCGAGGCGATTCCCAGTGACGACGTACGCCGCGTCCGGTCGACGTACGTCCCCGGCGACGACGGGCTGATCACGATGGCGATGGCGACCCGCGGCCCCGGGTTCACCCAGGACCAGGTGGTGAAGGCGGAGTGGGAGCTGGCCCGCGAGCTCGGCATCCCGCTGACCGTGCACGTCGGCATGGGCCGGATGGCCGGTCGGTTCGGCATGGTGGAGCAGCTGGACCGGCTCGGCCTGCTCGGCCCGGACACGACGTACATCCACTGCTGCTACTTCAGCGACCACGAGTGGCAGCGGGTCGCCGACACCGGCGGCACCATCTCGATCGCGCCGCAGGTGGAGACCCAGATGGGCCACGGCTGGCCGCCGGTCAACAAGGCGCGCAAGTTCGGGCTCCGGCCGAGCCTGTCGATCGACGTCGTCACCACGGTGCCCGGCGACATGTTCACCCAGATCCGCGCGGCCTTCGGTGCCGAGCGGGCGCGGGTCAACGCGAGTCTGCTGGGACCTGGACATCCCGATCCCCGAGGACATGCTGACTGCGACAGGACATGCTGAAGATGGCGACCCTGGACGGCGCGCACGTCGCCGGGGTCGAGGACCGGACCGGCTCGCTGACCCCGGGCAAGCAGGCCGACGTCGTGGTCATCGACGCGACCGCGATCAACGTGGGCCCGATCCACGACCCGGCCGCCGCCGTGACCCTGTCGGCGGACGTGTCCAACGTCGAGCACGTGCTCGTCGCGGGCGAGTTCGTCAAGCGCGACTTCAACGCTCGCAGGCGACGTGGCGCGGGCGATGTCGTTGGTCGAGGACTCCCGCGACCACCTCGTGGCCGCGGCTGCCAAGGCGGCGTCCGAGAAGCAGGAGATGGCGCCGGCGTGAGCGATCACCTCGTCGCCCGCGGCACCTCACTCGCCTGGGCGCCGCCGGCCGGTCCGCTGGCCGGTTCGCCCGGGCTCGAGGGGTGGTCGGTGCTCGACGCGAGCACCGCGTCGGTGCACACGGGCTTCGGCCTGAGCCGGCTCGCACCGGGTGGGTCGGTGCCGGCGCACGTGCATTCGTACGAGGAGAGCCTGTACGTCCTCGACGGCCAGGTCGTGGTGCAGACGCCGGGCGAGGCGGCGCGGCTGGGCCCTGGCGACTACGGCCTGATCCCGGTCGGCGTTCCGCACTCGCTGCGCAACGAGGGCGACTTCGAGACGAGGTTCGCCCGGCTGTCCGCGCCGTTGCCGCGGCCGGCGCACGACCTCGACACCCAGCTGGTGCCGGAGCTCGCGGAGACGGCGCCGGTCCCGGCCGACGTCCGCGATCCGCGGACCCGCCGCTACGGCCACATCGAGGCCGCGAACATGGACCCGACCCTGCAGACCCAGGACCGGCTCGCGGTGTCGGCCAGCATGCGCTCGGCCCTGCTGGTCTACAGCGGGATCAGCGTGAAGATGATGGTCGACTCCGACCTGGGCGCGGTCCTGTCGACGATGTTCATGGTGCAGTACGAGCCGAACGGGCTGGCGGGTGCGCACGACCACCCGTTCGAGGAGACGTACCTGATCCTCGAAGGAGCCGTGGAGGCGACGTTCGACGACGCGTCGTACGTCCTGGAACCCGGCGACGTGGGGTGGGCGGGCGTGGGGTGCGTCCACGGCTTCCGCAACGTCGGGGACGGGCCGGTGCGCTGGCTGGAGACCCAGGCTCCGCAGCCGCCCGCGCGGCACTCGTACCGGTTCGCGCGCGACTGGGACTACCTTCGGCAACGACTCGACGAAGGAGACGGCTGATGAGAACCGTGGTGATCGGAGGGACCTCCGGGATCGGACTCGAGGTGGCCCGCGACCGGGCGGCCCGCGGCGACGACGTCGTGCTGACCGGCCGCGACCCCGACCGCGCGGCCGAGATCGCGGCAACGGTCGGTGACTCGGTCTCCGGCCTCGCGGTGGACCTCAACGAGACACATGCGCTGGCCGGCGCCCTGGCCGCCGTCGGCGAGGTGGACCGGCTGGTCGTGGCCGCCATCGAGCGCGACCAGAACACCATCGCGGACTACGACGTGGACCGAGCGACCCGGCTGGCGGTGCTCAAGCTGGTCGGGTACACCGAGGTGATCCATGCGCTGCTGCCCCGGATGAACCCGGACTCGTCGGTGGTGCTGTTCGGGGGCCGTGCGAAGGACCGGCCCTACCCCGGCTCGATCACCGTCTCGACCGTCAACGGCGGCATCGTCGGCCTGGTCAACGCACTGGCCCTGGAGATGGCGCCGATCCGGGTGAACGCCCTGCATCCGGGGATCGTCGGCAACAGCCCGTTCTGGTCCAGCAAGCCCGAGGACGTGCTCGACGGCTACGTCTCGCGGACGCCGACCGGCCGGCTGGCCGGCATGGAGGACGTCGTGGACGGCGTGAACTTCCTGCTGGAGAACCGCGGCGTCAACGCCACCAACCTGTACGTCGACGGCGGGTGGCTGGTCACGTGACTTCCCCCGAGCGGCTCCGGGTCTCGGTGGTCGGCACCGGCCGGATGGGTGCCGCGATGGCCGGCCGGGTCGCGGCCGCCGGTCACCCGCTCACGGTATGGAACCGGACCCGCGCGACCGCGGAGTCGTTGGCCACCCAGCTCGGCGACGTCACGGTCGCGGGTACGGCGCGCGAGGCCGCGGCCGAGGCGGACGTGGTGATCGTGTCGCTGGCGGACGACGCGGCCGTCGCGGGCGACGTACCACGGCGACGACGGACTGGTCGCCGGTCTGGGATCGGGGACGGTGGTCGCGGACACCAGCACGGTCGCCCCGGAGACGATCCGCGGGCTGGACGGACGACGTCCGGGCCACCGGCGCGGAGCTGGTCGACACCCCCGTGTCCGGCAGCGTCTCCAGCGTCGAGGGCGGCACCATCCTGGTGATGGCCGGGGGCGAGGCGCGACGCCGTCGAGCGGGCCCGACCGGCGCTGGAGTCGTTCGCGCAGCGGATCATCCTGCTCGGCCCGCTCGGGTCCGGCTCGACGATGAAGCTGGCCGTGAACGCGATGGTCTTCGGGCTCAACCAGACCCTCGCCGAGGCGCTGGTGCTCGCCGAGAAGGCCGGGGTCGAGCGCGACCTGGCGTACGAGGTGTTCGCGAACAGCGCGGTCGCCGCGCCGTTCGTCGGCTACAAGCGGGCGGCGTACGTGCACCCCGAGTCGGCCCCGGTCGCCTTCGCGCTCGACCTGGTCGCCAAGGACCTCGACCTCGCCGCGGCCCTCGCGGGCGGCGTCGGCGCCCCGATCCCCCAGCTCGAGACCAACCGCCGCGTGGTGGGTGACGCGATCGACGCCGGCCTGGGCGACGCCGACCTGAGCGCCATCGCCTGCCACCTCAGGGGCTGAACAGTCGCGGTGCCGACCCTGGGATTCCCCATCGGCCGGCACCGCGTCAGCAGCGCATCACGTCGACTTGCAGGCGGCAAAGCCGACTGCGGACAGGGCCGACAGCGCGTAGCGTGCGTAGCGCAGTTGTGACTTGAGCATGGTGTTCACCTCCCCCGTTGCGGTTGTTAGCTTTGGACTAGGCGGTCAGAACCGGCTCGACCCGCAGGTACTCACGAGTGGTCCGCTCCGCGCCATGACGGTGTCGCCAGTACCAGTACTGGCCGACGACGAGCGGACCGAGAAGCAACATGACCGGGATGGAGACCGTCACCACTCCCGTGGTCAGGAGGACGAGGAGCGCCGCGAAGAGGCTGAGTCCGCTGGCGAGCGCGACAAGTCCGGCTCGTCGGCCGAACGCCTTCCGGAAGACGATCGGCACCACGGTGAGCAGCAGGAGATCACCCAGTCCGAGCCGGAGGGACGTGTCAGGGTCTGACAGTCCCCAGGCCACCACGGGTACGAGCGGCAGCTGGGACAGCCGCTCGAAGACGTCGGTCATGACCGTCAGCTGCCAGGTGGCGATGACGTCGTACACGGCGAGAACCCCTGCGAGGATTGCCACCTCTCGCGCCTTCATGCCGCTCTGGGCCCAAAGGTTCGCGGCGCCGATGACCACGGCGGCCAGGATCGCGTTGTTGACCAGCAGGAACGGTGCGTTGGTCACGCCACCTGTCACGGCCAGCGTGATGTCCGCAGCGATCAACCCGAGACAGGCACCCCACAGGAGTGCTCGATGGGACAGCACCGGCTCGAGGGCCATGTGCAGCGCAGTCAGTACGACGATGACCAGGAGCGCACTGATGACCACGAGCGGGAGTGACAGGTAGAGGTAGGGCATCACGGCGAGGATTGCGATGAGGATGAACGCGTCCCGGAGGTTCACCACCCCGATCGGGGGCCGGTTGACGCGCACCCGGCGGAAGTACACCCACCCTCCGACTGCGGCAACGAGGGCGAACGCGTAGACGACGAGCAGTGAAGCAAGCATGGTCAGCTACCTTCCTGTGCCATCGTCGGCGCGCCCGCGGGAGTTGGCCGCTGGCTGAGTTTGGCGAGCGAGCCTTCTTTGAGGTCGCATCGGAGCGGGAGCGGATGACGGAGTTCGCCGGGGTCGTCGACCACATGGAGCTCGCGTAGTGGGACGCCAGCACGCCTCGAGCGCGGCTCCGACAACGGCTTTCGTCCGGGCCCCGGTGGAACGCGCCACCACCTCGACGGCCACGCCGCCGGGGACAGCCCAGAACCCGTACCGGGTCGGCAACGGAACTTCTTCGAGCGACTCCAGAGCCTCGATGACGTCGCGGACGAACGTCCACCCTTCATCGTGGCGCACTGACAACCGGGCCTTGCCGAGCAGGTTCGTCGTCGCCGGAACCCGACGAAGACTGCAGTCCAGCGACCCGTCGAGCGGTCGAACGACGTCCTCGGTGTTGTAGCGCAGAAGCATGGTCGTCTCGCGGAACGGTGGCAGCGGGGTCGCGACGATGACACCCGCCTCACCCGGCAGAACCGGACGTTGCTGAGTGTCCATGTCCAGGATCTCGACCAGACCGACCGCGGGTTCGTAGTGGAGGTGGCCCTGGTCGCACAAGCTTGCCCCGAACGGAACCAGCTCGGTCATGCCGTAGTTCTGGACGATCTGGATCGGCCCGAACAGCTCCTGAACCCGACGCTGCAGCCCCTCGGTCACGAGCTCACCGCCCAGCAACACCGTCTCGAGACCGAAGTCGGATGGGCCGTAGCCGAGCGCGCGGCCGCACTCCAGGAGTTCACCCAGGTAGGACGGGTACGTCGACATGACGCTCACCCGCGGCTTCTTCCCGGGAAGGGAGTGCCGTTCGTTGAGAAGGGCAAGCGTGTGCTCCGGGCTGACGATGCCCGCAGGGTGCACCGCCGCACCGATCGCGTTCGCAGAGAACGTGACGCCGTGGACTCCGAGCCGCGCCCGGGTGCTGATGGACACCTGCACCAGATCCTCTGGCTGGATGATCCGCTGGCTCAGGAACGTGATCGTGGAGAGCGCACCGATCAGATAGTTCTCGTCGTCGGAGAACCAGACAGTGGTTGGCCAACCCGTCGTCCCGGTCGTCGTACTGCGGTACGCGGGCCGAGAGCCGGACCGCACGAACGCCTCACTATCGTCACGCAGCGCCTCCTTGGGAGTCACCGGCACCGAAGCGATGTCGTCGATACGTGAAGGACTTCGGGTTCAGGTCGTGGCGCTCGAACAGCTCTCGGTAGTAGGACGTCTCCCGGCCCGCCCTGACTGCTTGGGCCCGGAACCGCCTGCCCTGCATGTCCTGACGGGTCGCATCATCCAAGGTGGGGCCGCCGAGCATCTCGCCGGCGTCCGGGCCGATGCCGCCCAGCTCCTCGTGAGTGGCCCGCACCGCCTCGAGGATCCGATCGAGCGAACGGCGGTTGAACGGGCGTCCGAACACCATCGAAGTGCCGAACCGCAAGTTTGCGAACGCTGTTTCCAACATCAGGCCCCCTAGGGCACTCGACCCTGTCGTTGCTGTAGGAAAGGAAGAGGGGCCGCAAATGCCCGCTGATACACCCGCCGTCGTGGCTGACGTCAACGGACAGCGGGACTTACCTGGAACGTCAATGGCGTTGGCCTACGTGTAGGCCGCTGGGCGTCCACCGTCGCGATGGCGGCGTGGTCCACCCGCAGCTGGCTGGGCGCTGAAGTCACCGGCGTAGTAGCCGTTGTGCGGGTGTGGGGAGCGGACGTAGGTCCCTTGCTCTTCCTCGATGATGGTTGAGGCGGCCATCAGGATCTCCTCCAGCTCCGACGTGAGTGTGGTTGATCAACTTCGTGTTCACGACGCTAGGGGCGGGCACCCCCGGAGCGCGTCGTCGGAACGGCTCGTTCGCGGCGGCACGAAGCGATGAGTCGCGGTCCTACTTTGGTAGGACGCAGCGAGGATCGCGCTGACGTACGTTGACCGGGTGAGCCGAGCCAGGCTGTTCTTCACGACGTACGGTCTCGACCTCCTGATTGTGGTGGCGGCGGTCGAGAGCTCGATCAGTACGGCGTTGCGCAACGACCCGGACCATCCGACCGGTCTGCTGTTGTGGGTCGAAGTTGTCGCGGTCGCCGCGGTCGTTCTCACGCTGATCGGGCGCCGCCGATTCCCCTTGCCGCACCTGCCGGCACGTGGCTGTCCAGTGCGGCAGTCTCCTTCGCCGACGGACTCCTCATCGTCGACAAAGCAGGACTGTTCGTCGCCGGGATGGGTGCTGCGCTGCTGCTCGGAAACCTTCGTCGCGACACCCAGTCACGGGTCGGCCTGGCGATCGTGTTCAGCGGCGCGGCGATCGTCATCTACAACGACCCCCGGCATGCCGCTGGGGACCTGATCTTCACGCCCGTGTTGTTCGTGGTCGGCTGGCTGGTCGGCTTCGCGTTGCGGGAACGAGCCGAGCAGACCGAGGCTGCCGAAGAGCGGGCAGCCCGGGCCGAGAGGGATCGGGAGGTGGCGGCTCGGGTTGCCGTGGCCGAGGAGCGCGGACGGATCGCACGAGAGCTGCACGACGTCGTCGCGCACGCCGTCAGCGTGATGGTGCTGCAGGTGGGGGCTGTGCGCCACAGGATGCCGGAGACCGACACGGACGATCGAGACACCCTGAAGAATGTCGAACAAGCGGGCCGCACCGCACTGGCGGAGATGCGTCGCCTGCTGAACGCGATGCGACATGACGACGACCAGCTCGAGTTGTTGCCACACCCGGGACTCAACGACCTCGACACGCTCGTCAACGACGTTCGCGCTGCGGGGCTGGCCGTGCGGCTACAGATACATGGGGAGCCGTTCGCGCTGCCACCAGGGCTCGACCTCTCCGCATATCGCATCCTGCAAGAGGGGCTGACCAACACCCTCAAACATGCCCGCGCCAGCCAGGCCGAGGTGGAGGTGCACTACGGTGCCACCGACCTTCGGCTCGAGGTACGTGACGACGGCAGGGGCGGCCAGTCGACCCACCACGGTCTGGGTCATGGCCTGATCGGCATCGGTGAACGGGTCAAGATCTACGGAGGGGACATGTCGGCGGGCGCATCCAGGTCGGGCGGGTTCGAGCTCCGTGCGTGGCTTCCGATGGACGGTGCCGACCGATGACCATCCGCGTCCTCGTCGTCGACGACCAGTCGATGGTTCGGGCGGGGTTCCGCCTGCTCCTCACCGACGAGACCGACATCGAGGTCGTGGCGGAGGCGAGCAACGGCCTCGAGGCGGTGGCTCAAGCAGCGCGCTTCCACCCGAACGTCGTCTTGATGGACATCCGGATGCCGGAGCTCGACGGGCTCGAGGCGACCCGACGAATCCTGGCGGCCGACACCACCGCGCGGATCCTGATTCTCACTACGTTCGATCTCGACGACTACGTCTACCAAGCGCTACGAGCAGGCGCGAGCGGCTTCGTCCTCAAGGACGACCCTCCCGAACAACTGATCGCCGCTGTCCGCACCGTCGCCGGCGGAGACGCCCTGCTTTCGCCCGCGATCACCAAACGCGTGATCGCGCACTTCACCCACCTCCACCGACAGACCCCGCCGAAAGCGGTCGACACCCTGACCTCACGGGAGATGGAGGTGTTCGGCCTGATCACCCAGGGTCTCTCGAACGCCGAGATCGGGCGGGAACTGTTCATCAGTGACACGACGGTCAAGACACATGTCACCCGGCTGCTTCAAAAGCTGGACCTTCGCGACCGTGCCCAGGCGATCGTCCTCGCCTACCAGACCGGACTCTTTGATGCTGCCGACACGCGCACCCGAGAGCGACCCGACGGCTCACGCTGACCCAGCTTCCGCGGTCCTCGGGCGCCGAAGTCCTACTTGAGGAGGACTCACGCCGCATCGCTGGTCGGACTCACGTCGCGACCTCACGACGACGCGCCGACGGCGCCGCGTTCCTAGCGTTGAGGCATGCCCTCAACCACGACAAGGAGCTACCCCATGAACCACCAAGACCGGGCTTTGCCGCGAGGAGGCGTACGCCCATGATCACGATCGAGTCGCTGTCCAAGAAGTACGGCGCCAACACCGTCGTCGACAACATCAGCTTCGTTGCTCGACCTGGTCGGGTGACCGGCTTCCTCGGCCCGAATGGCGCCGGCAAGTCCACCTCGATGCGGATGATGGTCGGCCTCACCTCCCCTACGTCGGGCAGCGCCACCATCTCCGGCCGCCGGTTCTCGGACCTTCCCAACCCAGGACGACACGTCGGCGTGATGCTTGACGCATCCGCGCAACATGCGGGCCGCACCGGTCGCGAGATCCTCACGATCGCCCAATGGATGATGGGGCTACCGGCCCGTCGGTCACCGAAATGCTCAGGCTGGTCAGCCTCACCGAAACCGAGGCGAACCGCCGGGTGGGCAACTACTCGCTCGGCATGCGTCAGCGTCTCGGCATTGCCACCGCCCTGATCGGCGACCCGGCCGTGCTGATCCTCGACGAACCCGCCAACGGGCTCGACCCCGCCGGAATCCGATGGATGCGGGACCTGCTGCGCGACTACGCGGACCACGGCGGAACCGTGCTGTTGTCCTCGCACCTGCTCAACGAGATCGAGATCATCGCCGACGACATCGTGATGATCGGCAACGGCAGGATCGTCTGTCAGGGCTCCAAGACCGACCTCCTTCAGGGTGCGGGCACCGTCGCCCGCGCCGCGGACCTGTCCGCACTCCAGCGTGCCCTCCACGCGTCCGGTCTGGACACGACCATCTCCAGTGACGGCGAACTGCGCACCGACGCCGATGCGAGCCGGGTCGGGCGGGTGGCGCTCGACGCCGGCGTGGCTCTGACCGAACTGCGTCCCGCCGACGGCGGACTCGAGGACATGTTCCTCGAGCTCACCGCCGACACCCAACGAGAAAGGAAAGTGGCATGACCGCCATCACCGCCGTACCCGTCCACGAGCAGGTCGCCGACGTCCATCGAGGTGCCCTTGTCGCGGGTCGTCCGAGTCGAGCTGCGCAAGATGTTCGACACTCGCTCCGGCTTCTGGCTGATCGCGAGCCTCGCCATCTCAGCCCTGCTGGCCACTGTCGCGACGATCGCGTTCGCGCCCGACGAGGACCTCACCTATTACACCTTCGCCAAGGCGATCGGATTCCCGATGACCGTCGTCCTGCCGATCATCGCGATCCTGTCGATCACCGGCGAGTGGAGCCAACGCAGCGGGCTGACCACGTTCACGCTGGTTCCGCACCGAAGCCGGGTGATCGGCGCCAAGGCCATCTCGTCTGTCGCCGTGGCAGTCGCGTCGATGCTGTTCGCCTTTGCGCTCGGAGCGCTCGGCACCCTGGTCGGGACCACGATCGCCGGAACCACGCCGGTGTGGGACGTTTCGGTCACCGAGGGCGTGAACATCGTGCTGGGCAACCTGCTGTGTCTGTTGACCGGCACCATGCTCGGCATGCTGATCCGCAACTCGCCCGGTGCACTGGTGGGGTACTTCGTCTACTCGCTTCTGCTGCCCACGATCTCCGGCGTCCTGGCGACCAGCCAGGACTGGTTCCGCGACCTGCAGCCCTGGGTAGATCTCAACTACGCCCAGGGGGCCCTGTTCGTCGGCTCCCTGACTGGTGAGCAGTGGGCGAATGTCATCGTCACGGCGGCGACCTGGCTGGTCCTGCCCGCACTCGTCGGGCTCAGACTGGTCATGAGGTCAGAGGTCAAGTAGACGGCCTCTTCAGTTGCCGCGGCGACCCGCGCGGAGTTTGCACTCGAGCCAGAGGCCCTGTCGCTCAGCAGAGCGACAGGGCCTCTAACCGGCTCACTGGCACAGGTCACGGATCTCTTGGCAGTCTGCGGGTTCGGGCTACCCGCAAAGGCCGCCCGGGACACTGGTGGCACAGATGTTGTGGCGAATCACGTTGTCGGTGCCGGTCTCGTCCCAGGAAAGGTCGGGGTCGTTGCGCAGGACCACATTGTGCTTGACCAGGCTGCCCGACGTCTCTTGCGAGATGACCACACCGCCGACGAAGGCTGACTCGCCCGTGGGTCGGTTGCCGACAATCCGATTTGCGACGACGGCGGTGTCCATCGCCGACACCATCGCGACTCCCACACCGGAAAGAGCGGGAAAATCGTCCATCGCAGGGCAGGCGCGACTGTTCCGAGCGATGTGGTTCGTCCCGATCCGGGTGTCGGCCGTGGCCAACAGGGCAATGCCGACGCAATTGCCGCGGATCGTGTTCGCGGCGATGCTGGTGCCTTCCGCCAGCGAGCTGAGAAGGCCGAACTCGTTGCCTGAGCTGCGGTTCCCCCAGATGCGAGTGTCCAGCGAGTTCGTCGTGTTGATGCCCGCGTCGAGGTTGTTGCGTAGCGTGTTTCCAGCGAAGGTCGTGCCCTTCGCGGCTACGGCCACCAAGCCGGTGCCCGCGAAACCACGGATCCTGAAGCCTGCGACCGTAACGCCCTCGACGTAGTCCGTGATCTCACCGGTGTTCGACATCGATGTCACCCCACAGGCAGATTCCGTGAACGGCCTCGTCGACGACCGTGGGGTCGTAGCACGCGTGGGCGGCGGGGGTAGCGGGCGGCAGGATGACCGCGCCGTGGCCCAGCAAGGTCAGGCCGTCGGTCTGGACCACGACGTTCTCGTGGTGACGGCCGGTGACGCGGATCGTGTCTCCTGGGTCGGCGGCGTCGACCGCGGCCTGGATCGACTCACCTGGCCCGACGTGGGTGGTGGGTTCCGCGGCGACTGCGGTGCTGGGGATTCCGAGGATGCCGAGGATGCCGAGCGCAAGAGCGACAGCACTGAAGATGTACGAGGCTTTTCTGGACATGAGGATTCCGCCTTGGTTGGTAGCCGTTCACGGTACGCCGGGGCGACGTCACCGGTTTCGTTGTTGCTGCGGCTAGGCCAGCGCGGCACGTGGTCACGTGCCGCACTGGCGCTCGCCGTGCTTGCTGTTATGCGGACTGCGGGACGACGGTCTTCGCTGCGTTGGCGTCGGCGCCCGTCGCGTCGTTGGCCGTCCTCGTACGGATCATCCAGATCCCCAGAGCACCGACCGCCAAGCCAAGCGGTACACCCCACGGCGACAGGAGCGAATTGAAGCCCAGGGCTCCACCGATCACGATTGCCACCGAGATCGTCGCCGGGAAGACGCGCGCTCGGAAGCTGGCGACGCCGTACAGGATCCACCCGATAGCGAAGAGCAGGTAGCTGCCGATCGCTCCGAGCGCCAGCACGATGGTCGGGTCGGTCTCGAACGCGTTCGGCGCCTCGTCGGCGAGCCACGGAACCGCGAAGGTCTCGAACCAGAGATCACCTCCCAGAGCCATCGTGCCGACAACGGCTGCGATTGTCGCGACGACGCCCAGCCGGCCGGATCGTGCTTCGTGCCACCCGTGTGAGGCGAAGGCGAACAACAGGAGCGCGATGAAGCCGGCCAGGTAGAAGACACCGCCGAGCTGGAAGACAGGGGATGTCGACGTGGCCACGTGGTCCATCGGGTCGAACGGCAACATGACGAGCTGCGCGCCGACCATGAGTGCCCCCGCGGACACCGCGAGCGGCCCTGCAAGTCGAGCCAGAGAGGAGTGAGACATGAGGGTCGTACCTTTCGTTGGAGTCCGCGGGAACTGAGCGGAGGATGGGTAGGTCCACCTTCCGCGGAACGCTCCCGCGGTTCGAATCCGTAGGACCACCAGTCCTTGGCCGGTCTGGGCCGGGGCAGATCGGCTGGGAGGGCGTCCGCCGTGTAACCGCCACCGAAGCGCGCAGGACTACTCTGGACGGATGTTGCACGGGCGCAGTGCATCGATCGCCTTGATCGATTCACTGCTCGCCGGGGCTCGAGACCATCGCAGCGGGTCGTTGCTCCTGCACGGGGAGGCGGGGATCGGGAAGTCGGCGCTTCTCGACTACGCCCGGTCCCAGGCTGGCGGCATGACCATCGTGCAAGGCACCGGATTTCAGTCGGAATCCAGCTTCTCGTTCGCGGTCCTCGGCCAGATCGTCGGCCCGCTCACCCCTCTGATCGACCGGCTTCCGGAGCCGCAGGCCCGAGCCCTCCAAAGCGCGCTTGGGCTTCGTGACGAGCCGGTGCGCGACCGCCTCCTCGTCTTCGCAGCGTTGCTGTCCTTGTTGGCCGAGGCGGCCGAAAAGCGTCCGACGTGCTGCCTCGTCGACGACATCCAGTGGGCGGACCAGGGTTCGGTGGACGCCCTGGCCTTCGCGGCCCGTCGCCTCAACGCCGAAGGTGTGGCGATCCTGATGGCACGGCGCACCGAAGGACTGGAGGATCCCACGATCCGTGGCCTCCCGGACCAAGCACTCGAACGGCTCGGACGAGCCGACGCGCTCGCGCTGCTACGGGATCGGGTCACCGGATCCAGCGCCGCCCTCGAGAAGCGCCTGATCGAAGCCAGCGCCGGGAACCCGCTCGCGCTGGTGGAGTTCCCGCGTGTCCTCGACGGGCAGACGCCCGCGGCCGCGGAGTGGCCGCACGACCCGCTGCCTCTCACGGCGAAGATCAGCAATGCCTTCCTCGAGCAGTCCCGCCGGTTGTCGGCGAACGCGCAGACGATCCTCGTGGTCATCGCCGCCGACCCGGAGTCGACCCTGGACGAATCGCGGGCCGTCGCTGCGCACCTCGGCGCGGAGCCGGAGGGGTTCCTCGAGGCCGAGTCCAGCGGACTTGTCCAGCGCGCGGGAGCGAGGCTCGAATTCCGTCACCCGTTGATCCGTGCCGCCGTGTACAACCACGCCTCCGCCGGCCTGCGGGAACGGGTTCACGGCCTGTACTTCCAAGAGTGTCGAAGCGAGCGCCGACTCGAGCGCGCGGCGTGGCACCGGAGCCTGTCGACGAGCCCGCCCGACGAGGACGTGGCAGCGGACCTCGAGGCTTCGGCGAGATGGTCGACCGAGCGCGGCGCCCTCGAGGCCGCATCGTGGGCATGGGCTCGGGCCGCGGACTTCAGCGACGACTCACGGCGGGCGGCGTGGCGAACGATGAGTGCCGCCAACACGGCAAGGTTGGCGGGCGACCCTGAGCTGGCACGGACACTCATCGACAAGGCCGGCCAACTCAGCGGTGCTGAGGATCTCCACGCCGAGCTCGAGATACTGCGCGGTGGCCTCGAGGTGCGAACAGGAATTCCGGCGGACGCGCATGCGATCCTCAGCGCTGTAGCTCGGAGGATCTCCGCGACAGACCCGGTACGCGCCCTTCGGGTGGTGACCGAAGCAGGCGAGGCAGCGTCGTACGCCGGGCACCGCGACCTGATCGTCGCGACCGGAGACCAGGCCGCCGAGCTCGTCGACCTGGTGCCGGCTCCGGCGCGGTTGCCCGGGCTTGTGTTGATCGGTTCCGGGAAGGTCGTCTCCGGGCAGGCGGAGCTCGGTCGGTCCATCTGTCGCGAAGCGGTGGCCATGGCCGACGATGCCACGGACGCGTCTGATCTGGTGTGGGCCTCGATCGCCGCCCAGTACGGAGGCGACGAGGTGCGGGCCCACGCGCTCGCCGTACGGGCCGCGGCTGCCGCACGCACATCGGGCCAGCTCGCCATGTTGCCCTACGCCCTGGAGTTCAAGTCCCTCGCGGAGCTCTACGCCAGCCGCTTCGCGGCAGCGGGGTCCACAGCGACCGAAGGACTGAGCCTGGCTCGCGAGCTCCGCCAGGAGAACTCCATCGGCAGGCACCTCGCGACACTGGCATGGCTTGATGCCGTGCAGGGCTCCGAGGCCGACTGTCACGCGCGGAGCACGGAGGCCCTTGCCACGTCGGCGGCCCGCGGTCTTGGCCTCCAGGGCGCGTTCGCGCACTGGGCACTAGGACTCCTCGAGCTGACCCTCGGCCGTCCGCAGGATGCCTTCGACTGGTTCAGCCGCCTCCTCAGTCCGGCTGTCGGTGCCAGCCATCCCGGCATCGCGCTGCTGGCCGTCCCGGACATCGTGGAGGCGGCGGTGAGGACCGACCGGGTCGACGAAGTGAGGCCAGTGATCGCTCGGTTCGAGCAGTTCGCCGGGTCCAGCGGGCCGCCGTGGGCGCGAGCACTGGCCGCTCGGTGCCAGGCCATGGCGGCCGATGCGGCCGACGCGGAGGGACTCTTCGACGTGGCGATGGACCTGCACAGCCGGGCGAACCGACCGTGGGACCAGGCAAGAACGGCACTCTTGTACGGCGAGCACCTGCGCCGGTTGCGACGCCGGGTCGCCGCGCGTGCTCCGTTGCGAGCTGCCGCGCAAACCTTCGAACGGCTCGGGGCTGGACCGTGGCAGGCGAGAGCGCAGGGCGAGCTGCGTGCCACTGGAGAGCAACTTGGCGCGCGGGATACCAGAACGTTTCGGCAACTGACGTCCCAGGAATTCCAGATCGTCGGACTGGTCTCCGACGGGTCGTCCAACCGCAGCGTCGCCGAGCAGCTGTTCCTCAGCCCGCGAACCGTCGAGTACCACCTCAGCAAGGTGTACGCAAAGCTTGGGATCTCCTCACGCTCTGCACTCGCCAGCCTCGACCTCGAGGCCGCCGGGACGATGCAGGGAACCGTTGATGCTTGAACTCGATCACGCTTTCTGCATGGTGCCGCCGCACGGCGATTGGGCCGCCCGGCTGGCGGCGGCCGGTTGGGTCCTCGACGAGGGATCAGCTCATCGCGGGCAGGGGACTCGTAATCGTCGGCTCGCGTGGTCGGAGCAGTATCTTGAGCTGCTTTGGGTAGAGGGCCGCGCCGAGGCTGAGCGCAACCCTCTCGGCCTTCACCGCCGCGCCGACTGGGCTCATTCAGGCGCAAGTCCCTTTGGATTCGGTTTCCGAGGTCGACTCTCCGAATCGCAGCGCACAGACTATTGGCTCTATGAGGGGCTGCCCATCCGGGTGTGGATCCACAGCACCAACGAGTCTGCGCCAGAGCGGCCGCTGGTCTTTGTGCTCGAAGTCACCGAGGATGACGTGGCAGCCCCAATCCCGCGTGCCCCCGCGCAGCAGCGGCGAACCCACCGGCCCTCGCACGCTATGACCGCCCTCCACCACACTGGCCCCGCGACCGCGGCGCTGCCCCCGTATCTCGGGCCCCCAGTGCACTACGCCAGCGGGGCCCACCGGCTAGAGGTGGTCGTTGGCACGGGGGTGTCCACCGCGGTTACCGAGCTGCTGTTCATCAAGGGCGATCCAGCTGGGGCTTAGGTGAACGACCTCGCGATTCTGGTCGACTTCTGTGTCGGTCGGACGGTGGTCTAGCCGAGCTTGCGGTGGATCACGAGTGCCCAGCTGAGACAGCCGAACGCGACCGTCGACGCCACCGCTCGCAAGGCGTTCCAGGTGGCCCACTTCGCTTCATCGAGCCGGTCGCGCGCGGCCGCGTAGTCGGCGTCGCTGTCGAGCTCGGCGCCCGTCCTGATTGTCTGGTTCAGGGGTTCATGGACGCCGAAGGTGATGCCGGCCACCAGCAGGTAGCAGACCAGTGCCACTCCCACCCAGATCAGCACCTGGCGATGCTCCCCGCGGAGATGCAGGCCAACTGACAGCCCGATAAACAGCAGCGCGCCCGTGAACCCCACACCGATGAACAGGGGATCGGCGATCATCGCCGCATCGAGGGCACGGTACGCCGCCACGAAGCTGCGGTCGTCGACACTGCGAAGCCCGGGCATTATTGCGCTCGACCAGTTCGCGAAGACACCCGCCGTCATTCCGGTCGTCATGGTGGCAACAATCAGGGTCCCTGTCCTCAGGGCGCCGCGTGCGACCCGCTGCTGGCCCGGGCGGAGCGAACTGTTCGATGTAGTAGTCATGCATTCAGCAAAGCCCGAGATGACGAGACCATCCATGGTCAGAAGCGGCGCATCCATTTGAATTCGTCTACCGTGGCGCGGATGGACCCGCTGACCGCCCTGCTGGACGCGCCTCGCGCGCAAGACGCCTTCCTGCTCCGGGTGACGATGACACCGCCCTGGGCTGTGCGGGTGCAGGACCAGGCGCCGCTCTCGGTGGTGGCCATGACGGCGGGGTCGGCCTGCTATGTACCCGACAAAGGCGACCCGCTGAGGCTCGGTGCGGGTGACCTGCTGCTGATCGCCAGGCCCGACCCGTACGTGTTCGCCGACGCCATCAGCCGGCCGCCGCAGGCCGTGATCCATCCAGGTGGCCGGTGCGAGACGCCAGCCGGTGCGAACCTGGAGCTTCCTACTCATCACGGTGTGCGCGCCTGGGGGAATGCAGCGACTGGCCGCGACACGATGCTCACTGGTACTTATCCGAGCGTCAGCGAGGTCGGTTCGCGACTCCTCAAGGCGCTACCGGCAGCGGTGCTGATGCGCGCGGGCGACCACCGTCCAGGGCTCATCGACGTCCTCGCCGAGGAGATCCACGGTGAGGGGATCGGCCAGGCCAGCCTGTTAGACCGGCTGCTCGATGGCCTCACGGTCACGGCCATCCGCCACTGGGCCAGTTCTCCCTCCGCCGACCCGCCGGGGTGGCTCCGCGCCGGCACCGACCCGATCGTCGGCGCCGCGCTTGACCTGATGCACGACCAGACCGCCCAACCCTGGACCCTCGCCTCCCTGGCCAAGCAGGTCGGGATGTCCCGGGCTGGCTTCTCCCGCAGGTTCGTGGCCGCGGTCGGCGAGCCGCCAATGACCTACCTCGCCTCCTGGCGGCTCGCGCAGGCCGCCGACCGGCTGCGACAAGACGACGTACCTGTCGCCCGCGTGGCCGCGGAGGTTGGCTACACCAGCCCGTTCACCTTCAGCACCGCCTTCAAGCGCCAGTACGGCGTCAGCCCACTCACTTACCGACAACAACGCGCAGAACCTGCATGAGCGCGGCTCGGCCGCCCCTCAGCGGGTGAGGTCCGAGCAGGCCGGTGCGTCATCGGTCGCCGCGGGACGACAACGCATGATCTGCCGTGCTCGCCTCATGTACTCCCGGACCCAGGTTCGGTTCACCTGGTCGGCGAAGACGTTGGTGCGCTCGAACGACGTACCTTGGTAGTCGTAGGCCTCCCAGGCCATGTCCACACCCTCGTCGGAGAGATCGAGGTCGAACCGCGCGACCAGCCCCCTGGGGCCGCGGACCGCGACATAGGACGGGATCAGTCCGGTGGTGCCGCCGCGGCCCCTCTCGGCGTCCGGTCCCACCCCGAAGAAGGTGTGCAGGTGCTCGAAGAGAGCGAACTTCGCCCCAGGAGCACCCGGATCATGCAGGATCCGGTCGAACGACCTGCCGGCGCGCTTGGCCAGCGGGGTGAGCCCGGCCAGCCGCTCAAAGGTCGGGGCGAGGTCGACGTTGGAGATCACCTGGCTCCGCGGCCCGGGGACCACGTCGGGCCCGACGACGATGAACGGGACCCGGGTGTCGGAGTCGTAGGGGGTGCCCTTGCCGCCGTTGAGCTGGTGCTGGCCGAGGTGGTAGCCGTTGTCGGAGGTCACCACGACGTAGGTGTCGGGTCCGACCGTACGCCGGATCCGGCCGATCATCCGGTCGACCGACTGGACCATCCGCACCCGGTTGCGCAGGTCGTACTGGGCGCGGCCAGCCGTCATCCGGCGCTCGAGGGAATTGGTCCGCCAGGCGGGAGCGGGAGACGTCTCACCCGCCTGGTCGAGGAGGTAGGTCGGGGCGTTGTCGGCTCGCGGGTCGTCCCATCCGACCAGCTCGTCCAGGCCCACCGTCCGGCAGGGGTCCGACCCGCAGTTGCCGCCGTCGCCGTCGGTCGGCCGGTCCGCGAACGCGGGCGGGAACATCGGGTCACCCGGGTAGCCCGGCTCACCGTGAGCGATGTGCGGCGCGTGCGGCGCCACCATCAGGAAGTAGGGACGAGTGCCGGACTCGTGGTCCCGGATGAACGAGACGGCGGACCGGGCCATCACGTTGGTGGCGTACCACCAGTCCCGCTTCTCGACCGGCTCGATCAGAGGCGGCACCGGGCTCACGTCCGTGGAGCGGAAGGTCCCGTCGGCTGCGATGTAGGAGCGCCGGAAGCCCCAGCCTGTCGAGGCGTCGTCCTCGTAGGCCTCGAAGAAGTCCCAGCCGGGGACCTCCGCGAAGCCCCATTCGCCGCCAGCTCTACGAGTGGGCTCGTAGCCGTTCATGAACTTGCCGATGTAGCCAGTGGAGTAGTCGGCACCCTGCAGGGCCACGTTGATGGCGATCGACTCGTTGCCGTAGACCGTGAAGGCCCGGTAGCCACCCACCGGATGGTCGCGGTCGGCTCCGGTCACGTTGCCACGCACGCCGGTCAGGTGCGGGTACCGGCCGGTCAGGATCGACGCTCGCGACGGGCAGCACAAGGAGTCCGAGACGAAGGCGTTGCGGAAGTCCGCGCCGCGGCGACGCATGGTCGAGGTGTTGACCATGTGGTCGACCAGCTCGAGCGAGGCGTCGTCGAGGAGCACGTAGACGATGTTGGGTCGCGCCGCAGCCGCCACCTGGGCCGAGGGCACGGTTGCGCTGGCCACCGGACCGGAGACCGGCGACGGCCCCGAGGCCAGTGCGAGGGGCACCACCAGGGCGGCCAGCAGCAGGGACCTGCCGCACAGTCGCCCCAGACGGCGCGACGACGGAATCGGTGACATGGTGGCCCCTTCCCGAGACCCTGCCCAGCCAACAGCGAAGTGCGGGCCGGCTGGTCAGGGCGACGACTGAATATTAGTTAGTCTTTAACATTAGTCCTCGTGGGCTCCTCGAGCTGCGGCGTGCTGGCCGGCTGGGGGTCACGGGCGGCGACTGGTTGAGGGCCCGCTCACGAATTCGGCTCATGAGGCGGGGTAAGCTTGCCAGGACGGCGTGGACGATGTCGTCCTCGCTGAGGAGGACCGTGTTCGCTGCGGGTCCGAGCGGGATGAAGGAGTCGGCACTCGTGACTCGACTGAGGCGTCCTGGGAATCCGCCATCGACCAAGGCCGCGAAGACACCCTCCGAGACACCTCCGCTTTGCCTGGTCTCGTCGACCACAACGACGGCGTCGAATCCCGAGGCGACCTCGCTCAGGGCCTCGACCGGTAGCGGAGCCAACCACCGCAGGTCCAGCACAGTGGCCCGTACCCCCTGCTCACCAAGCTTTGCCATCGCGCGTCTGCACAGATAGACGCCGTTGCCAAACGTGACGAGGAGTACGTCGCGCCCCTCGCCGTGCAAAGCCACCGCACCGAGGGGCGTGTGAGACGTGGACGATTCCGGCGTCGCGTACTGCTCGGTCCAGAGCGCGTCACCTTCCTCGCTCAGATCCCGAGTGTGGTACCTGGCGATGGGCTCGAGAAACACGCAGACGCGCCCATCCTGTTGCGCCAGGGAGAAGCAGGTGCGGAGGAGGCCGGGCACCTCGCTGGGGTGACTCGGTACCGCCAGCACGAGGCCGGGTACGTCGCGGAGAACCGCCACCGAGTTGTCATTGTGAAAGTGACCACCGAAGCCGCGCTGGTAGGCCAGCCCAGCGATCCTGACGACGAGGCCGTTCCGATATTGTCCGTTCGAAAAGAACGCCAGGGTGGCGGCCTCACCGCGAAGCTGATCCTCGGCATTGTGAAGGTACGCCAGATACTGGATTTCGGGTATCGGCACAAACCCAGCCAGGGCTGCGCCGAGCGCAAGCCCCAGAATCGTCTGCTCGTCCAACAAGGTGTCGAAGACCCGAAAGCCGCCGAAGCGCTTGCGTAGCCCACGGCTGACGCCGTAGACGCCGCCCTTGACTGCGACGTCTTCGCCGAAGAGGAGGGCGTTCGGATGTTCGGCCATCAAGTCTGTCAGCGTGGCATTGATGGTCTGCGCAAGAGTCAGCGGTGGCCCGTCCTCCGGCAAGCGGTCGCCCCAGACGCGGCGCCGGGCATCGAGTTGGCGGGTCCGCTGGATCACGGGAGGACTCCCGAGTAGGACAAGAGGAGCCATGACGCTTTCTCTGCTGTCCAGTGGCTCCTCGGAAAGGACACTCTTGGCTTCGTCCATCACCCGCTGACGAACCTGGTCGTATTCATGCAGGACTTCGGAGGGCGACATGATTCCGGCGTCGACCAGCGCGCACGCGGACGCGAGCAGCGGGTCCTTGGTGTAGTCGGCCAGGATGTCCGTCTGGGACCGATAGGCGATTTCTGCGTCCGAACCTGCATGACCCATGAACCTCACGGTCCGTAGGTGCAGGATTCCCGGGGCGCGACTCTCTCGAACGTCGGCCAACGCCTCTGTGACCACAGCGAGCAGGGAGACTGGGTCGGCGCCGTCTACATACCTGTATCGCAGCCCAGGAACCATTTGCAGTGCTGCAGCCGACCAGCCATCAGGTGTCGGCGTACTGATCCCTAGGCCGTTGTCCTCGCAGACGAAGAGGACGGGGCAACCGAGGTGCGGTGCACCAGGTAGGCAGCCGCGTTCAGGGCACCTGCCACCGTGGAGTGGTTCGCGGACGCATCGCCGAAGCTGCAGATGACCACGGCGTCATCGGGAAACGAGGTGTGGTGGTCCACTTTGCGTGACAGCCCAAGCGCGTAAGCCAGGCCGACTGCTCTGGGCAGATGCGACCCGATGGTCGAGGTCTGCGGAATGATGGAAAGGCCGGGGTGACCGTAGACCTTGTGGCGGCCTCCCGACATGGGGTCGGCCTTGGCCGACGTGAGGCTGAGAAGGATGTCACGAGCCGGATTCTCCTGCCCGCTGAGAGCAGCTCGGGCGGCATAGAAGCCTCCGGAGCGATAGTGCAACAACGCCGGGTCAGTGCGGCGGGACAACAGGCCGAGTGCGGCATTGGATTCGTGCCCCGCGGACGCGATCGTGTAGTAGCCCTTGCCCTGGGACTGGAGCCAGCGCGCTGCAAAATCGAGATGCCGGCTCTCGAGCTGGGCGTCGAACAATGACCGCAACTGCGACACGCGCTCGACGTCAAGGTCACCCAAGCCTGCGGCCGCCATCTCCGTCGCTGAGCGTTCGCGAAGCGCTCCCATGAAGCGCTGGTCGATCGTCTCCATTTCTGCCCGATTCCCGTCGTCGGCTCAACAGTTCCACGAGCGAGGGGCAGAGCACGGATGCTCCGCCCCTCCGCGTGCGTCAACCGTGAGCATCCCAAACCTGCGTTTCGGCCTCCGACTTGCCCGTCAGCACGTACGATCAATCCTGATCTGTGATGGCGATTGGGACGCATTCGCGTCCGGTCTGAGCCACTCTCCTTCACGATAAGACACACCCGTCGCCAGGCCCGGGGCCATGCCAATGCCCCCGGGGCCAGCCGGGCCAGCTATCGGAAAGAGAAATCCATTGACCGGCATGGTTCGGATCGGCACAGGGTGGCTGCTCTATCGGCATACCGGTCTTGTCTACCTTCGCCGCGAGGAACACTGAGATGTCCAGGCGTGGGCTGCTGCTGGCCTCGAGCGCGATGGGCGTGTCGACGGTGTTGTTCGCAGTGTGGCTTTGGCAGGTGTGGGGCGGTGCGAGCGCAACCAGGATCGTCGATGACGTTGGTCTGTTGGCGTTTGCTGTGTTCGCGACCGGATCGGCGTTGTGGGCCGCACGGCGTGCTGACGGTCGGCAACGCTGGAGCTGGCTGGCCCTGGCCTTCGGTGCCGGCGGCTGGTCGGTGGGCGAGGCCATCTGGTGCTACTACGAGTTGTGGCAGGGTGAGCAGACGCCCTTCCCTTCGGCCGCCGACGCTGGGTACTTGATTTTCCCGATCGGCGCCGGCGCGGCGCTGTTGTTGTTCCCGGCCAACCACAGCGGCCAGTCCCGTACCCGACTGGTGCTCGACGGGATCCTGGTGGCCGGCTCGTTGTTCTTGGTCTCTTGGGTCACGGTGCTCGGCAGCGTCCACGAAGCTGGCGGCGACAGCCGCTTCGCACTGACCGTGTCGTTGGCCTACCCGGTCGCGGACCTGATGCTCATGACGATGACAATCGTCGTGCTCGCCCGGTCACAAACCGCACAGCGACTGACCCTGGGGCTGCTCGCCGGCGGCATCATGCTGATGGCGCTGTCCGACAGCGCCTACGCTTTCCTCATCGCCTCGGGCAGCTACAGCAGCGGCAACCTCTTCGACATCGGGTGGGCAGCCTCCTTCGGGCTTCTGGGGTTGGCCGCCCTGTCTGCCACTCAGCGCAGCCGGGTCGAGGCCGAACCTGGCCAGGCCCCGACCAGGGCCCGGCTGTGGCTGCCCTACCTGCCGGCGGCCATCGTCGCCGCCATCGGGGTACAGCGCGCACAACTCAGCATGGATTCCGGCCCGATCCCAGCCACCGTTCTCATTCTCGTGCTCACCGTGCTCGCCCGGCAGTTCATCGCGCTGTCCGACAACCGGCGGCTGCTGCTCATCGTCGCGCAGCAGGCCCTGCACGACCCACTCACGGGCCTGGCCAACCGTGCCCTGTTCTCCGACCGCCTCGACCATGCCGTGCAGCGCCAACGGCGCGAACTGATCCCGCTGGGTGTGGTGTGCCTCGACCTGGACGACTTCAAGCTGGTCAACGACACGCTCGGCCACTCTGCGGGCGACGAGCTGCTGATCCGGGTTGCCGAGCGGCTCATCGGCGCGGTCCGGACCACCGACACAGTTGCCCGACTCGGCGGAGATGAGTTCGCCGTCTTGATCGAGGAAGGTGCAGCAGACGCCCTGCTGCTGACCCAACGAATCATGGATTCCTTCGTCGCTCCGTTCGCCATCGACGGGCACCGCCTGACGATCCGGCCCAGCATCGGCCTGACCATCGCCACCGCCGGCGCCGTCGAGATATCCACAGAGGCGCTGCTCAAACAGGCCGACGTGGCCATGTACACAGCAAAACGCGCCGGTGGCGACACCATGCACATCTACACCCCCGGCCTCGACCACCCCACCATCGGTCACCGGCGTCACGACCCACGAGAGCAGCAGCCAGGGTTGTCTCTTGAACCCGCGGGCACCACAAGCGGCAAGCATCTCGGATCAGCAAACCCCAAAGACGAATGACCCCACAAGGCCCTGACCCGGTCGTGGTGGCGCCGTACGACGTCGAGACGCTCAAGCGCTGGCTCGAGGGCGGCCCTCTCGACGGCCCCCTGCCACAGGTGACCGCTCTGGCCTAGTGCCGGTCCGAATCGACCCAAGGCCCCATGTCTCAGGCCAAGTCAGCGAGGCCACGCTCGTCGTGATCTATCGGCGTCCACGGAGTTTCCCGCGTCCAGTCGAGCCCGCTCGCGACGCAGCCGGCGATCTCGTCGGCAACGGCACGAACCGCTGGCAACATCTGCGGTCATCGAATGGACATCCTCGATGCCTGCGCGCACGAGGACGCCGTCGAAACTCATGAGTTGGCCGACGAGCCACCCGATGGGGTCGGCACTCTATCTCGGCATCCATCATCCTGTCGCCGGGTTCACCCGAGAGCATCGTTGGGTGCCAGTGCATCCGGTCCGCGGCATGGGGCCGTGACTCGAGAAAGTCGATCCGGCAGATCGCTGGCTTCAGGAAAGCTGCCTCCGACGCGTACACAGATCCCCGTCGTGTCGATTGCGAGGGCCTGACCTCGATCCGTACCCCGCGTTCCCGAGCATTGGCGTGATCAACGAGTGCAGGATCGAGGAAGTCGATCACCTCAACGGTGATCGCGAATTTCTCGAAGAGCCAAGCCCTCTGCATAGGGACCACCATGACATGCCCGGCTTGCACATCCATACCCGCGGCAGGCTGACTGTCGACGTACACAGTTCCTGCCAGCTTGATGAACTCCGCGGGCTTCTCCTTCATGCCCGCCTCGGCATCCGGCTGGGTGCCAAACCGGTCACGCCAGCGGAACTCGAACCGTGCCTTGCTCAGCGCGTCGTCCCAGTCGCGCGCGCCCGGGTGGCCCTTGGCCACGCCTGAACGGCGTACCTCACTCGTCTGCCGCCGAGCGCGACCTCCGACTCGAGAATTGGGGGATTTGCCCGACGCGACGACAGGGCGGAGGGGGCGATGGTCGCGGCATGACTACTTCACGAACCACCGGCGACCACCACTGGTCGGACATCCTGCGCTTTCTCGCGCCGGGACCAATCGTTCTCGGCATGCACTCGTGCGTCGACCCGGCCGTGTGGCATGCCACGTGGCAGGCGGTGGGCGCCAGGCGCCGCGCCGTGCAACCGCATACCCGGGACCAGGCCATGGCACGGGGGGCGGAGCGATGACACCTACCATCCTCGGCCTGTCGCACGTCGGCCTCAGCGTTCGCGACCGCGAAGCCGCCAGGCACTTCTGGGTCGACGTCCTGGGCTTCGAGCTCATCGACGAGCAAGCCCACTACTGCTTCGTGTTCGACCGCGGAGCGGGCCTCGCCATCACCATGACCGACCACGACCAGACGGTGTCGGGCGCCTTCGACGAGCATCACCCCGGTCTCGACCACCTCGCGTACGCCGTGCCTGACGTCGAGTCCCTGCTCAGCTGGCAGCAACGGTTGGACGGTCTCGGTGTCGCACACTCACCGATCATCGAGACCGACGCGGGTCACCACCTCAATCTCCGCGCCCCCGACAACGTTCCGATCGAGCTGTACGTGATGAAGCCCGAGTTCGCCACCCTTCTCGGTCTGGACGAGGGCGTCGACCCGGTTGCCGCCACCGCGTGATCAGCCCAGCCCGGCGGCCCCGTCACTGCCCTGGTCGACAGCAAGAGCCCTCGCCAGC
This sequence comes from uncultured Actinomycetota bacterium, assembly GCA_963719255.1. Taxonomy (GTDB): domain Bacteria; phylum Actinomycetota; class Actinomycetes; order Propionibacteriales; family Nocardioidaceae; genus Nocardioides. The sequence goes on from CAVRBN010000031.1 coordinate 39,485, forward strand.
TCGGTCCGGGACCGCAGCCCGCGCTTGCGCAGCACCGCGCCCAGATGACGCTCGACCGTTTTCGGACTGAGGAACAGGGCAGCCGCCACTTCACGGTTCTTCAGGCCCTGGGCCACGAGCAGCGCCACCCTCGTCTCCTGTGAGGTGAGCGGCTCCGGCTCGCGTCCGGGCGTGAACTCGTGCCCCGGTCCCAGCCAGCTCCTGGGCGGCTCGCTCCGCCCAGAACGTCAGGTCCATCGCGACGAACTCGCGCCGTGCGGCCTCCAACTGCGTCCGAGCGTCCACCCGCCGACCCCCGCGGCGAACCGCATGCCGTGGAGCAGCCGCGTGCGGGCCACCTCGAGCCTGTCCGGCTGCACCTCGTGCGGGGCGAGGGAGCGTTCGAACGCCTGGGTGGCGTCGTCGAGGTCGGTGGCCACGAGTCCCTGGCAGCGGGCCACCATGGCAGCCACGGGGGGAGTCGGCTGATCCGGCTGCGCTGCGGCGAAGCGGGCGGTCAGCTCACGGGCGTCGACATCGCGGCCCAGACCGAGGTAAGCCTCCACCAGCAGTGGAGCGACGCCGAGCGGCTCCAGATAGTCCCCGACGCCGTTGAACCGGACCAGCTGGTCCTCCAACACGTCGACGACCTCGGTCAGGTCACCGCGGCACAGCGCGCACAGGGCGACGGCGCGCGCGAGGTGTGGAGGCATCGGGTCGAATCCGTTGATGACGACGTTGACCCTGGCTCGGTCGAGCAGATGTCGCGCCTCGTCATGCATGCCCCTGCACGCGCTCTCGGTCGCGGCCGCCTCGTACGCAGACCCTGGATCCCCCGCGATGTCGAGGGCTTCCAGCAGCTCGACAGCCTCACCGACGAACGCATACGCACGCACATGGTCACCCATCCAGGCCAGCCCGAGCGGAGAACAGCGGCAGTGCCACGGCCAGGATGCCGAGCGCCCCTGCCTCCCGGGCCCGGTTGATCCGGCGCTCGGCGTAGTCCTGAGCTGAGGACGGGTCCATCAGCCAACGCGCGCAGAGCAACGAGACCATGAGGTGGCGGGGGTCGTCACGAAGGACCGGGTCCGACTCGAGCCACTCGATCGCCTGGTGCAACAGCGGGACGCCGAGATCCGGGCGCCCCTCCTCGACCCGCGCCGCGCCGGAAAGGTACGCCGCCAACATGGCCTGCTCCGGGTCGGTTGGGTCGGCGACCGACCGCGGCCCGGTCGGCGGCCACGGTCATGCCGGCTGTGTCGTCGAGCAGGTGGCAGGTGTGGAAGAGCTCGCAGAGCGTTCGGACGAGCAGGCGTCCGGTGGCCAGGCCGGCTGCCTGCTCGAAGAGCTCGCGGGCGCGGGCAAACGGGCCATGGGACCACTCGAGCAACCCCAGCGCGAGCAGGACGCGCGCTCGGGGTTCGGCACTCGCGTCGGAGTCGAGGACCTCGGCCGCCAGTCGTCGAGTGCGGTCGGCGTCACCTGCGAGGTACGTGTCCTCCGTTGCCGACGCCAGCCACTGATCTCGGAGCAAGGGATCGGGAGTGAGCCGGGCCGCGCGTTCCATGGCCCTCGAGGCGGCGGCGTACCCACGGCGGGAGCGGTCCACATCGGCGATCGCCGCCAGCTCGCCGGCCAGCAGTGCGTCCTGGCCGGGCGTGGCTTCGGCGCGGTGCCACGCACGAGCGGCCCGGTCCGGCATGACCGCGGCAAGTGAGCTGTGCGCCGAGAGTCGTTCGGATACCGACGCGCGCTCCCACGTAGCCGACCGCAGCATCGGATGCCGGAAGGTCAGGATGCCGCCCTGGGCGACCAAGACGTCGCCCGACTCGGCCAAGCACGTCGCCGAGTGGAGGCCTTCGGCGGCCAGTGCCGCGAACACTGGCGCCGCCTCCTGGTCGCCGCTTGCCGCGCACAGCACGGCGGCCCGCCACGCGCCCGCTGACAGGTCCCCGAGCTCATTGGCGTACACGGCACGCAAGCGCTCGGGAACAGGGAGAGCCTGAGGCAGGGGCGCTGACCCCGCTCGTTGTGCCCGGGTGAGCACCCGATGACATTCCCGCAGCGCAAGCGGGTTGCCTCCGGTCTGGGACACCAGTTCGGCCACCACGTCGGCAGAGAATCCTGGCCCGAGCAGGGCTCGCGCGGCTTCGGTGCGAGGCCTTCGACGCTGATGATCTCGAAATCGTCCAACGGGACCGGTGGCGGCGCCCCGACTCGTTGTGTCATCACGACCGCAACCCGATCGTGGCCGAGCCGGCGGGCAGCGAACGTCAAAGCGTCCGCGGACTCGGCGTCCACCCAGTGCACATCGTCAACGACGATGAGCAGCGGCCGCCGCGCTGACTCGCTCGCCAGCAGGCTCAGCGTCGCCGCGCCGACCAGGAAGCGGTCGCCCGAACCGCTGGCTGGCCCCCCAGCCAAGAGCCGCGGACAGCGCGTCCGCCTGGGCCTGGGGAACCGAACCCAGACCCCCTTGAAGGGGCGACAGGGCGGACAGCAACCCCGCGCCGGGCAACACAGCCTCGGACTCGATGCCCTGCACGTTCAGGCACTTCCAGCCGTCCGCCCTAGCCTTCTGGGCCAGCGCGTTGACCAGATGTGTCTTGCCGCATCCGGTCTCACCCCGTAGGACCGCCACAGCCGTACTACCCAACCCGGCCCGCGACAGCATCTCGGCAAGCCTGGCCAGCTCGGTGTCGTGTCCGACAACACCAGGGGCGGCTGCTGTCGCCTCCCGGCTCGGGATGGGCATGCGCGGAACTGTAATCCGAATCCGGATCCTTGGGGGATTTCCCCGACGCGACACCGTCCGCTCCCGTGCGAACGTCAGGTGGAGTCGAGTCACCCGAAGGAGGTCCCGATGCGGGCATCGACCAAGGTCCTGTTGGCGATCGAGCGCGTGCTCACCTCGCCCGGTTGGACGTACTGCGCGTTGTGGCACTATCCACCGTTCGCGCCGGTGCCCCGGCGCCGCTGAATTAAGGGCGAGCCTCCGCGCGGGTCTCCGGTGGCCTGAAATACTTCGGTCATGCAGGGACGTCCGCTCGATGAGCGTGAGTTGTTGGATGCCGAGTCGGTCGCTGGGCATCTGGTCGAGGCGGGCAGCGTGTTCAGGGTGTTGGCCGAGCATCGGCGGGTGTTGTTTCCCGAGGCGATGTTTGAGGATCTGTTCCCTTCGGGTCGTGGCCGGCCTTCGGTGCCGGTCGACATCGCTGCGTCGATCTTGGTGTTGCAGGCCCTGCACGGGTTGTCGGATCGTGAGGCGATGGCTGCGTTGCGCTCCGATCTGCGGTGGAAGGTGGCCTGTGGTCTGCCGGTCGGACACGCCGGCTATGACCCGTCGACGTTGACGTACTGGCGCAGACGGCTGGCTGCCTCGAGTGCCCCGAACCGGATCTTCGAGGCGGTCAAGGCAGTCGTTGCCCAGTCCGGTGCGATCAAGGGCAAGAACAGGCGGGCTCTGGACTCCACTGTGCTGGACGATGCGGTGGCTACCCAGGACACCGTGACCCAGCTGGTCGCGATCATCCGCAAGGTCCGCCGTGAGGTTCCCGGCGCCGCTTTTGTGGTCGCCGAGAAATGCACTGCTCATGACTACGACGATCCGGGCAAACCGCAGATCGCCTGGGACGACGCCGAGGCCCGGGCGGTGTTGATTGATGCCTTGGTCAAGGACGCGCTGGCGTTGCTGGAGGTGCTGGCTGGTTGGGAGCTGGACGGTCCGGCGGCCGAGGCGGTCGCGTTGCTGGCGCTGATCGCGGGCCAAGATGTCGAACCAGCCGATGACTCCGATGGCACCGATGGGAAGTGGCGGATCCGACGCGGTGTCGCCCCGGATCGGGTGATTTCGGTGATCGACCCACAGGCACGGCATGCACACAAGACCGTGGAGCGACGCCAGGACGGTTTCAAGGCTCACCTCGCGGTCGAACCGGAGACCGGGATCGTGACCGGATGTGAGTTGACCAAGGCCGCCGGAGCGGAAGCCGCCGATGGTGCGACCGGGATCCGGCTGCTGGCCGCCGACGACACGATCAACAGCCACAAACCGGTTCAGGTCCTCGGCGACAGTGCCTACGGCACCGGCGACGCACTAGCCGCGATCGTCGGTGCCGGGCATCTTCCGCTGGTCAAGCCGTGGCCACTCAAGCCGACCGTCCCGGGCGGTTTCACTCTGGATGACTTCATCGTCGACGCGGGCGCACGGACCGTCACCTGTCCGGCCGGATTGACCCGCCAGATCACCGAGAAGCGCAACGTCACCTTCGGTGCCGGCTGCACCGGTTGCCCGCTGCGGGCCCAGTGCACCACCGCGGTCGCCGGCCGCAAACTGGTTCTGCACGAACACCACCAACTGCAACGAGAGCACCGACGACGCGCCCAAGACCCAGACTGGCAAGACGATTACCGCCAGCACCGGCCGATGGTCGAGCGGTCCATCGCCTGGCTGGTCGCCGGTGGGAACCGCAAGGTTCGCTATCGGGGCGTGGACAAGAACAACGCCTGGCTCCACACCCGCACCGCTGCCCTCAACCTCCGCAAACTACTCAACCTGGGCCTCGTCCGGCGAGAAGGAACCTGGGCCCTGCCCTGAGCGCCCGACCCACGGGCTTGAACCCGAACCGCAGAACCGGTCGCGACAGACCACAGACCGGCCCAACGACCTGTTGTCACACCACAAGAGTGCTGGCTCAAACTCACCGCTCGGCGGCCCTGGCAGCGTCCCGCCCGTCTCAGACGCGCCAGCCCACCCCATCCGCGGCCTTGTTCAGCAACGTCCTAGAGGGCGCGTGATCCTCGTTGTTCCGCCCCTCGAAACAACTCCTTTGAGCCCTCGCCATCCCATGACAAGGTCATCTCCAGTCCGCAGCACTAGGCAGACCCGAGGAGGCGGCATGAGCGACGTTGTGTCGTTCACACAGATGAAGGACGGCACGGCTGAGGACTACCAGCTGCTCGGGCGGCTCGAGTCCGAGGAGATGAAGTCGTTCCCGGATCGAGTTCTGGGCTGGCTGCGCACGATGGAGGACTCCGCCGGCTACCAGGTCACACGGCTTGAGCACTCCCTACAGGCAGCCACGCGTGCTCACCGCGCGGGCGAGGACGAGGAGACCGTTGTGTGTGTGCTGCTGCACGACATCGGCGATCATCTCGCCCCGGCCAACCACTCCGAGGTTGCCGCCGCGGTGCTGCGCCCCTTCGTCAGCGAGAAGAACTACTGGATCGTCAAGCACCATGGCGTGTTCCAGGGCTACTACTACTTCCACCATGTCGGCATGGATCCGAACGCGCGGGACCAGTGGAAGGATCATCCCTTTTACCAGGCAACGATCGACTTCTGCGAGAACTACGACCAGATCTCTTTCGACCCGGCGTACGACTCCAAGCCGTTGACCTTCTTCGAGCCGATGGTGCGCCGCATCCTGGACGAGACTCGGCGACGCAGCTGGGCCTGAAGGCACGAGGGAGCCGAGCCCTCGTTCGGCAGGTCCTGGTCGGCAGATCCCAGCCGGGTCGTGATCAGCCCCCAGCTCCCTCCGAAACGGTTGCCGGGATCGACATTTCTCAACCATCTCGGAGGGAATCGGCGCCCGGGACGTCGACCACCAGGCCCACCCGGAAACCCCTGGCCCGCAGTTTCCCGAGAGGTTGAGAGCCGAGGGTGTCCGTGAACTCGTGCGGGCGCCTAGGTTTCGGCCAGTTGGCCCGATCGCACGACGACGACGTTTCCGAGCGTGTGGCCGGACTCGACCGTGGCCACGGCGTCTGCGGCGTGGTCAAACGGATAGCTTGCCGACACCAGCGGGCTCGAGTTTGCCCGCGGCAATCAGCTCCGCCAGCTCCAGGAACACCTCGCTCGTACGGCGACGCTTGACGCCCGACCCACCGACCTCGATCGCGGCGGCCGGAGCGGCAGCACTGACCACGCGAGGCCCGCCAGCGAGCAGGGCGACGGCGTCGGCCAGTACCGCGGTCCCGACCAGGTCAAGCACCGCGGTGACTCCTTCGGAAGCGATGCCGCGCACCCGGTCTGGCCAACCGTCGCCAGAGGCCACGTGGGTCGCGCCGAGCGACGTCACCACGCCAGCCTTCGCTGCCGACGCAAGCCCGATGACTCGCTGCTCCGCGCAGCCGCGCAAGCTGACATGCCGCCGTACCGACACCACCGCCGGCACCGGTGATGAGCAGCGTGTCACCAGCCGCCAACGCGAGCTGGTCGAGTGCGTCGTGGGCGGTCCCGACCGAAACCGGGATACAGCTCGCCTGCGCATCCTCCGCACCGGCAGGGATGACGGCACTCGAGGCAGCGTCAAGGAGCACACGCTCGGCCAGCGCACCCGTCCCGGAGGTGGACCTGGCCAAACACGCGTTGGCCGACCTCGATCCCGACGACCCCAGTGCCAACGGACTGCACGACGCCTGCCGCCTCGCGGCCCATCGCCATCGGGAATGCGACCTCCACTTGCTCCTTGCGCAGTCCGGATCGCACCTTGATATCGGCCGGGTTCACCCCGGCCGCAGTCATCTCGACCAACAGTTGGCCGGCCACCGGCACCGGCATGGGCGTCTCGATGTAGGCCTGCACCGCGGCATCGCCGTACTCCTGAAAGCCATAGACGAGCATGGCTGGAAGCCTAGGCGCCCACGGAAGGGCCACCCTTCATGTCTCAGGCCAGAGCTCAGCGAGGCCGCGCTCATCGTGATCTATCGGCGTCCACGGAGTTTCCCGCGTCCAGTCGAGTCCGCGTCGCGACGCAGCCGGCGATCTCGTCGGCAACGGCACGAACCGCCAGAACGTCTGCGGTCATCGCCTGGACATCCTCGATGCCTGCGCGCGCGAGGACGCCGTCGAAACTCATGAGTTGGACGACGAGCCACCCGATGGGGTCGGCACTCAGCTCGGCATCCATCGTCCTGTCGCCGGGTTCACCCGAGAGCATCGTTGGGTGCCAGTGCATCCGGTCCGCGGCATGGGGCCGTGACTCAAGCAAGTCGATCCGGCAGATCGCTGGCTTCAGGAGAGCTGCATCCGACGCGTACACAGATCCCCGTTGTGTCGATTGCGAGGGCCTGACCTCGATCCGTACCCCGCGTTCCCGAGCGTCGGCGTGATCCACGAGTGCAGGATCGAGGAAGTCGATCACCTCAACGGTGATCGCGAACTTCTCGAAGAGCCAAGCCCTCTGCACAGGGACCACCATGACATCCCATCAGTAGCTCCTGCACGTCCGTGTTCCGAGAGATGGAACGCGTCCGCTGGCCTAGACCTCGATCCCGAGCGTGGGGCCGAACCTCCACCACAAGTTCGCGCGGCAGCAGCTTCGCAAGCTCGACCGCACTCGCAAGGTCTGGAAGGTCGATCAGGTAGAAGCCCGCGATCTGCTCGACGGTCTCGGCGAAGGGGACGATCGGTCACCATCCTGCCTTCGCCAGCCTGGACGGTCTGGGCGGGATCAGGTCGCTGGAGTGCATCTCCGACGATGATGCCTCCGCGAATCCAGCGCCGGTACTTGCGGCGCGGCGAGTATGAGTACGTCTTCACCATTGAGCGCGAAGACGCCTCGACGCTCGTCAATGCGCTGGACGGTCCACCCGGCGGCTACGTACTGCAACTCCAAAGCCAGGGCTCCCGACTCGTCAACGTCGGCGAGATGCAGTGGCTCAAGGCCAAGTCGATCCCGTTCGACTGTTTCGCGCCATGACCAGTGGCGCAAGTCAACCTGTCTCCGGGCGGTTCTGGCTCAGCCACGAGTCGGGATTCGGTTCACCGACTGTAGGCCCCACGTGCTGCACGTCGCCCTCGGAGAACCATTGCCTCCGGCTCTGCGCGGAACCGAGCCAAGCCGAGTCGTCGCGTGTCCTGCGCTCGAGAAGCGCGTCCGAAAGCTCGGAACCCTTCGAGGTCCCTCTTGACGCCATGCGCGCAGCGGCAAAGCAACAACCGCCGGTGCGCCCCCG
>CAVRBN010000032.1:0-98597 GCA_963719255.1 uncultured Actinomycetota bacterium
GGCTGCACCTCGGAGCAGCCTCCACCTGGAAACACTTGGGAACCGATCAGCGTGATCGCATCGCCACCGCCTTGGAGCAGTGGGGGGCCTCGCAACACGAGAAGCGACTAGTTGCGTTCCACGCAGGCATCCGGCTCGTGTCTGCAGACGAGCCGAAACCTCTGTCCACGAGCCGACGCCGTCCAAGTCCCGATGGTGGCGGCGTGCCAGGGCTGACCCATGATCGGAACCTTCGAGTGTCTCGTCATCGACTGTCCCGGCAGCCTCGGGCGCTGGCCCCGTTCTACGAGCAGCTCATGGGGCTCCAGTCCGACTGCGGACAGTGAGGCTTGGGTGACTTTGGGGAACACCGCGCAGCCACCGCGAGTCGCGTTCCAGCAGGTCGCCGACTTTGTGCCGCCGGACTGGAAAACCTCAACGGTCCCGCAGCAGATGCACGTTGACATCCTGGTCCCGGACCTAGACGTGGCGCAGGAAGCGGTCTTCAGCCTCGGCAGCCACGCTGCTCAAAGGGTCCGACAAACCCATCGGCTACAGGGGTGTACGCCGACCCGGTCGGCCACCCGTTCTGCCTGGTCACTCCTGGAAGGGCTCGGCACGACAGCATGGTCAGCCCCGCAGCCGCACCGACAGGCAGGTGACACAGCCCTCGAGCTTCTCGTACTCCGTCAGGTCGACGGCCACGACCCGTAGCCCGCGGGCGGCGAACAACTCTGCCGTGCGCGGTGCGCTCGTGGACATCAGCACGGTCTGGTCGTCGAGCAGCACCACGTGCGAGCCCGGCTCCTCCGGGACGTCGAGGAAGCTCTCCCATGTGGCCGGGTCGTCGACCAGCGGCGGGTAGCCAACGACGGTGCCGTCCGGCAGGGCGGTGACAGCGGACTTCAGGTGCAGCACCTTGGTGAGCGGTACGCCGACCACCCGGGCACCAAGCGGGTCCAGTGCTGCAGCGAGCTGATCGAGACCGGACCGGTTCGTGCGGCCGCCGAGACCGACCCACACGGTGCCGTCGTGCTTGAGCACGTCGCCGCCGTCGAGGGTCCCGGGATCCTCGATGCGCGAGATCCGATAGCCGAGCCTCGCGAGCAGTTCCTCGACCGCTGCGGTCTCGGGCTTGCGCTCGTCGGCACCGGGACGCGAGATGACCGCCAGGTCGCCGTAGACGACCACGGTGTCCTCGACGAAGACCGCGTCAGGACAGTCATCGGCAGGTGGGACCTCGATCGTCTCCCAGCCCTCGTCGCTCAGGGCAGCGACGTACCCGTCCCACTGGCGTTGCGCCAGGTCGAGGTCGATGCTGGAACGCTCGATGTGCGTGACCAGCCCCTCGGCCAGGCGGGGACCCGGACGGCGTACGAGCGCGCGCTTGTTCATTCGTCGAGGGTACCGAGGGAGCATGTTGAGCGACTCTTCGCCCGGCCACCGGGCCACTGGAAGACACTGGCTTTTCGAGCCGCCCTCCGCCAGAGCAGACTGACACTCATGCTTGTACTGAGTCGCACCGAGACGGAGCGTTTGCTGGACCTCGATGCCCTGCGGCACTCGCTGCGAGGAGCGATGCAGGACGTCAGCGCGGACCGGGCATCGATGCCGCCACGGATCGCGGCGATGGTGCCCGATCGCGGTTTTCTGGCGGCGATGCCGGCGCACTTGCCCACCGCCGGAGGACTGGCTGTAAAGCTGGTCAGCCTCTTCCCGGGCAATGCCGAGGCCCGCTGCCGACCCACCAGGCAGTAGTGATCGTGTTCGATCCGGACACGGGTGAGGCGCTTGCCGTGATGGACGGCACCTCGATCACCACGCTGCGGACCGCTGCGGGGTCGGCCCTGTCGGCGGAACTGCTCGCTCGCGAGGATGCGAACACCTTGGCGATCCTCGGAACCGGTGTCCAGGCTCGTGCTCATGCCGAGGCGTTGGTGCGAGTACGGCCGATTCGGCACGTTCGTGTGGCCGGGCGAAATCGCGAACGCGCGGCGTCCCTCGCATCGACTCTCGAGGACTCGCTCCACATCGACGTACGGCCGGTCGACACCTATGCGGAGGCCTGCGCCGACGCCGACGTGGTCTGTGCCGCAACGCACTCCCCCGACCCGTGGTACTCCGGGACGCCCTGAGACCCGGCGTGCACGTCACGTCGGTGGGCTTCAACACGGCTGGCCGGGAAGTGGACTCCGCGACCGTGGTCGACTCCGTGGTCGTGGTGGAGTCTCGGGCTGCGGTCCTGGCGCCCCCACCCGCCGGGTGCAACGACCTGAGTACGCCGATACAAGAGGGGCTCATCGGGCCCGAACACGTCCACGCAGAGATCGGGGAACTTCTCTTGGGCACCGTCACCGGCCGAACCTCTCCGGATCAGATCACGCTGTACAAGTCCGTAGGCATCGCCGCTCAGGACGTCGCGGCGTCCAACCTCGTCCTCAGCGCCGCTCGAGACCAGAAGCTGGGGATTCAGGTCGAGCTTTCCCAGTAGCGCAGGTCCGCGCGCAGTTCGGCTCAAACACGCCCCCCATGCCGTCCCTGGTAGATCGATCCCCCGACGTACACGGGCAGCCGACGGGTAGGTACGTTCTTCCACGCCGCTGACGGGTTTGTTCTATCGCCCACCTCCTGATCCTAGGAGGGTGGGCGGACAAGCCAACTCGACTGAAGGAGTCACTCGATGAGCACGCCCACCGCCCGCCTCGCCATGGTCACCGTTGACTGCGCGGACGCCGAGGCCAGCGCGGCCTTCTGGTCCGCGCTCCTGGGCTGGGAGGTGGCCGTCTCCGAGCGCGAGTACGCCATGCTCACCGGTCCCGACCACGCGCTCGGCTTCGGTCGGGTCGAGGGCTACCAGCCGCCCGGCTGGCCGAACGAGAACGGCAGCAAGCAGTTCCACTTCGACCTCGCCGTCGCAGACCTCGACGAGGCCGAGAAGGCAGCCGTCGAGCTCGGCGCCACCGTCGCTGACCCGCAGCCGGGCGAGACCTGGCGCGTGCTCCTCGACCCCTCCGGCCACCCGTTCTGCCTGACCAAGGCGGAGAACTGGGGCTGAGTAGGAATTCCGCAGAGCGGTATCGAATTCCTGAGTGTGTGAACTGCAACGCCGACGACTAGACCTCAACCTTGGTTCAGGATCTAGCGTGGTGATCATGACATCGGCTAACGCGAGAACACGTCCAGTCCTGGACCAGAATGACTTCGGTCGCCAGGGGTTCGGGGCGATGAGGCTGCGTCACGGAGCCGCCGACGGCGGTGATCGGGATCCAGTGAGCGTAGTCCACACCGCGCTGGAGTCGGGCGTCAGGATGGTGGACACGGCCGACGCCTACCAGAACGAGGAGCTGGTCGGTCGGACCATCCGAGGGAGACGTGACGAGGTGCTGCTGGCCACCAAGTTCGGGCTGGTGTGGCGAGATCAGGCCGCCAGTGGCTTCGACGTCCGCGCGGATCCGGCATACGTGCGGCAGGCGTGCGAGGCGAGCCTGCGACGGCTTGGCGTCGACGTGATCGACCTGTACTACCTGCACCACCGCAGCGAGCAAACGCCGATCGAGGAGACCGTTGCAGCCATGGCCGACCTTGTCGCCGAGGGAAAGGTGCGCAGCCTGGGACTGTCCAACGTCACCGCGGAGGACCTACGCCGCGCGCACGCCGTCCACCCGATCGCGGCCCTTCAAGAGCAGTGGTCGCTGAACCAACGCGGCATCGAACACCACCTGCTGCCTGTCGTGGCCGAGCTGGGGACGGTTGTGGTGGCCCACTCCCCCACTGGTCATGGACGCCTGCACCAGACTGGCAGCACACCCGACAACAGGACGGACGGCCTGCGTTCCGCCTTGCGCGAGATCGCCATGACCCATGATGCCGAGGCCGGACAGGTCGCCCTGGCCTGGGTGCATCACCGGGAGCAGGTGCACGGTGTGCCGGTGGTCCCCATCCCTGGTACGACGAGCATCAACCACGTACGCTCCAACGTCGCAGCGGCGGACCTGCGACTGACCGGCGACGAGCTGCGACGACTCGACTCCCTCGGCGCAGCATCGTGAGCTGAGCCCCTGTCAGGTCATGCCGACGCTGACCTTCGCGTCCTGCTCACGCGTGACGGCAAGGCCGAGTGACGTCGTTGTTCGTCGTTGTTCGTCGCGGCCGGCGCCGCAACGGTGCTCGGCATGTGCGCCATGGCGTTCATCCCGGCCCGGCCGTCTCCAACGCGCGGGACGAACTGTCCCCTCTGGAACGTCCGGCGAGCATGGCGATCTGACTGCCGGCCGCCCGACGTAGGACTCTCTCGTTCCGATCTGAGGCGGCGCACGAGGTCATCTGAGGTCGGTGCCCGATGCCGCCGACGCGAGGTGAAAGAGAGCCTCGAGTCTGCAGCCGCACATCGGGTGTGGCTCCACGAAAGGAACCAACCATGAACAAGATCTTGTCCACCCGCTTCGGACGTGTCACTGCGGCTAGCGCGCTCATCGGCGCGAGCGTCCTGGGGGTCGCAACCGGCGTCGCGGCGGCCGATCCCGCTTCGCAGGGGCAGAACGCCTCGGTAGCCGCCCTCGCCGCAGCGCCCGAGGTCTTCGCGGGCTTCGACAACATCGACCAGCTGTCGGGCACCAACCCTCGCGTGAACACCGTCAACCTGCCAGCCGGGCAGTACAGCATCGTCGCGAAGGGGTTCATCACGAACTCCAACAACGACAACTCGGCAGTGCAGTGTCAGCTCACCGCTGGCTCGGACTTCGACCGGAGTGAAACCAGCGTGCGTGTCGCCGCCCAGGCGACGGCGCTGGCGGTCGTGCACAAGTCGACGACGCCGTTCGCGGCCACGCTGTCCTGTGCCAACGTCGCGGCGAGCTCGAACACCTCGATGAGCTTCATCAAGATCGTGGCGACCCGCGTGAACAGCGTGACCAACAACGCGATGTGAGACCGATGGTGTGCCCGAGCGCGGATCCGCGCTCGGGCACACCATCACCTCAGAAACCTGTCGGCGATCCGCGATCGCCAGGGACGGTCGGCGCCTTTCGGTCAGGCGCCGACGTAGGCCGCGAGGTGCTCGCCGGTGAGGGTGGAGCGGTCGGCGACGAGGTCGGCGGGTGTGCCCTCGAAGACGATCCGGCCGCCGTCGTGGCCGGCGCCGGGGCCGAGGTCGATGATCCAGTCGGCGTGCGCCATGACCGCCTGGTGGTGCTCGATGACGATGACCGACTTGCCGGAGTCGACCAGCCGGTCGAGCAGGCCGAGCAGCTGCTCGACGTCGGCGAGGTGCAGGCCGGTGGTCGGCTCGTCGAGGACGTAGACGTCGCCCTTCTCGGCCATCTGGGTGGCCAGCTTGAGCCGCTGCCGCTCGCCGCCGGACAGCGTCGTGAGCGGCTGGCCGAGGCTGAGGTAGCCGAGCCCGACGTCGGCGAGCCGGTCGAGGATCTTGTGGGCGGCGGGCGTCTCCGCGTCGCCGTCGCCGAAGAACTCCTCGGCCTGCGCCACCGACATCGCGAGCACCTCGCTGATGTTCTTGCCGCCGAACGTGTACTCCAGCACCGCTGCCTGGAACCGCTTTCCCTCGCACTCCTCGCAGGTGGACTCGACGGTGGCCATGACGCCCAGCTCGGTGTAGATGACGCCGGCGCCGTTGCAGGTCGGGCAGGCGCCCTCGGAGTTGGAGCTGAACAGCGCCGGCTTCACGCCGTTGGCCTTCGCGAACGCCTTGCGGATCGGGTCGAGCAGTCCGGTGTACGTCGCCGGGTTGCTCCGTCGCGAACCGCGGATCGCGCCCTGGTCGATCACCACCACGCCGTCGGTCGGCCCCGAGCGGCCACCGAGCCGTGGATCAGCGAGCTCTTGCCCGGAGCCGGCGACGCCCGTGATCACGCAGAGCACCCCGAGCGGGATGTCGACGTCCACGTCTTGGAGGTTGTGCGTCGACGCACCGCGGATCTCCAGCGCGCCGGAAGACGAACGCACCGACTCCTTGAGGGCCGCCCGGTCGTCGAGGTGGCGACCGGTGGTGGTGTCGCTCCCCCGCAGCCCCTCGACCGTGCCCTCGAAGCAGACCGTGCCGCCCTCCGTGCCGGCGCCGGGGCCGAGGTCGACGGCGTGGTCGGCGATCGCGATGGTCTCGGGCTTGTGCTCCACGACGAGCACGGTGTTGCCCTTGTCGCGCAGCTGCAGCAGCAGCTCGTTCATCCGCTCGATGTCGTGGGGGTGCAGGCCGATCGTCGGCTCGTCGAAGACGTAGGTGACGTCGGTGAGCGACGAGCCGAGGTGGCGGATCATCTTGGTGCGCTGCGCCTCACCGCCGGACAGCGTGCCCGCCGGCCGGTCGAGCGAGAGGTAGCCCAACCCGATCTCCGTGAACGAGTCGAGGACGTGCTGCAGCCCGGTGAGCAGCGGGGCCACCGACGGCTCGTCGAGGTCCCGGACCCAGTCGGCCAGGTCGCTGATCTGCATCGAGCAGAGGTCGGCGATGTTCTTCCCCTTGATCTTCGACGACCGGGCCTCCTTGGTGAGCCGGGTGCCGTCGCACTCGGGACAGCTGGTGAACGTGATCGCCCGCTCCACGAAGGCGCGGATGTGGGGCTGCATCGCGTCGACGTCCTTGGAGAGCATCGACTTCTGGATCTTCGGGATCACGCCCTCGTAGGTCAGGTTGATGCCCTCGACCTTGATCTTGGTCGGCTCCTTGTAGAGCAGGTCGTGCATCTCCTTCTTGGTGAACTTGCTGATCGGCTTGTCCATGTCGAAGCCGGCGCCGCTGAAGATGCGGCCGTACCAGCCGTCCATGCTGTAGCCGGGAATCGTGAGCGCACCTTCGCTGAGCGACTTGGTGTCGTCGTACAGCGCCGTCAGGTCGAAGTCGCTGACCGCACCCATGCCCTCGCATCGCGGGCACATGCCCCCGAGGTAGACCACGTTGCGCACCACGTTCTTCTCGACCCTGCCGCCGGCCTTCTCGGTGCTCATCACCCCGCTCGCCTTGCGCGTCGGGACGTTGAACGAGAACGCGGTCGGCGGCCCGACGTGGGGCTTGCCCAGACGGCTGAACAGGATCCGGAGCATCGCGTTGGCGTCGGTGGCGGTGCCGACGGTGGAGCGGGGGTTCGAGCCCATCCGCTCCTGGTCGACGATGATCGCCGTCGTCAGGCCCTCGAGCAGGTCGACCTCCGGCCGCGCCAGCGTCGGCATGAAGCCCTGCACGAACGCGCTGTAGGTCTCGTTGATCATCCGCTGCGACTCCGCGGCGATCGTGGCGAACACCAGCGAGCTCTTGCCCGAGCCGGAGACGCCGGTGAACACCGTCAGCCGGCGCTTCGGGATCTCGACGCTGACGTCCTTGAGGTTGTTCACGCGCGCGCCGTGCACGCGGATCAGGTCGTGGCTGTCGGCGACGTGCGGCGCCGACGACGTCGTGCCCGCTCCTCGCCGCCGTGCTGGCCGTCTTGCTGGCCGGCTTCTTGGCCGCCTTCTTGGCCGTGCTCATGTCTCTCCTCCGTTGCGGGGCGCCGTCGTGATCGCGGCACCCCTGTTCTACCGGATCTGTCTACCGGATTCGGGCCCCGGTCGGGCGTCAGACAGACCGAGCTCGGGTGGACACGGTCTCCCAGGCGAACCCGTCCGGGTCGCTGAAGGACTCGCCATCGCTGCCGATGACGATCCGGTGCGATCCGGTGCCGTCCGGGGAGACACCGGCGTCCTTGGCGAGGGCCCGGCGCCCGTAGAGCGCCAGCTTGAACTGCGATCCAGGGGTGTCGAACTCGACGTACTTGCCGCCGAAGCTCCTCTTCACGGCCAGCCCCTGGTCGACGTAGAACTGCTTGCTCGCCTTGACGTCCTCGACTCCGAGCAACAGCACGATGTCGTCGACCTGCCGGGTGGCCGGGCCGGTGTCCTTCTTCGACGACGTCGCGACCTTCCAGATCGCTCCGTCCGGGGCCTGCACGACGCCGCCGTAGCCCCAGAACCCCTTCTTGGCCGGCTTCAGTGTCGTGGCGCCGGCCTCGAGGGCGGTGCCGATGAGGCTGTCGACGGTGCTGGGCTGGGAAACCACGAGCGACAGCGAGAACCCACGGAAGCCGGTGGTCGGTGTCTCCGAGGCCCGCAGGCGCACCAGAGAGTCCAGACCGAAGGCGCGGTGTAGAAGGCGTTGGCGAGTCGTGGGGTCGGGCGTTTCGAGGGTGATGGATTCGATGGAGTTCATGGCAGTTCCTTCGTTGGTTGGGTTGTTGTCGTGTTGACGGACGTCACGCCGCGGATGTGACAGCGGTCCATGTCGCTGACGCTACGTGCGGCTCGGGGCCGGCGCTTCTCGATTCCTGACCGGTCTGGTTGTGCTCACGCGCTCACTGTTTCCTGCGGCGGGCCAGCAGCAGGAGGCACGCGACGGCGCCGAGCGCCACGGTGGCGAGGCCTGAGCCGCCGAGCGTCGCACGCGGGCCCAGCGCCGTGGTGAGCGGTCCGCCGAGCGCGGTGCCGAGCGGGGAGGCAGTGAGCAGCGCCGCGCTGTTGGCTGCGAGCATCGCGGCCAGGTGCTGCGGTGGCGCCTTCGCCTGCATCAGCGTCACCGAGAGCGCGACGAACGGTCCATAGATTGCGCCGCCGAGCGTGAAGCACGCAACGGTGACGGCCGTCGGCACGTCGAACCCGAACGGCAGCAGCGCGAGCCCCCAGGCGACCACGATGCCGACCATCACCGGCCAGAGCGGCAACTGCCGCAACGCGCCGACCGCGAGCCCCCCGAGCACCGCGCCGATGCCGAACAGCGTCCAGTAGAGGCCCAGCAACGTGCCCGGTGCGTGCAGGTCGTCTGTCACGTGAAGCGGCAGCGCGACCTCGAGGGGTCCGTACAGAAAGTTGAAGAACCAGGTGAGCGTCAGCAGCCCGAGCAGCTCGGGATGGGATCGCATCAGCGCGAGCCCGCCGCGGGCGGCCGCCTGGTCGACGACGGAGACGTGCCCCGACTCCGGCAGCCGCAGCCGCGCGACGAGCACGGCGAGGAACACGTAGGTGAGCGCGTCCAGCCCGAGCACGAGCGCGGCGCTGACGTAGGTCACGAGCACACCGGCGATCGCAGGCCCGGCGATCGTGCCGGCGAAGTTGAGGGTGCTGACGAGGGTGTTCGCGGCGAGCCGCTGCTCCTCGGGCAGCAGCTCGGCCAGCAGGGTGTACTTCCCCGCACTCCCCCATGCATGCAGCAGCGACGAGACCGCGAGCAGCACGACGTACAGCGGCAGCGTTAGCCACCCGGCGAGCCAGGCGAGCGGTACGGCGCCGAGAAACACGCCGCGCACAATGTTGTCGACGAGCAGCAGCTGCCTGGCTGGCATCCGGCGCAGGCGGCGAGCGAACACCAGCGCGCCGACCACGCCCGGCAACGTGTAGGCGGCCACCGCGCCGCCGACCCACAGCCCCGCGGTCGCGTGCGGCGCAAGCTCGATGGCGAGCCACGCCACCGCGAGAAAGCTCATCCCGTCCCCGAGGTACGAGACCGCGAAGCCGAGGATCAGTCGCCGGAACACCCGGTTGGCGAGCACCGGCTGGTAGGCGGAGGGGACGAGGCGTCGCAGGACCACGGGCACCGTCGTGATCGATCTCGTGTCAGCAGTCAGTCAGGCCCGCGAGTGCCGGACGGCTCAGCCAAGCTGTTGGATGCGGACCAGGTTGCCGGCGGGGTCGCGGAAGGCGCAGTCGCGGACGCCGTACGGCTGCTCGGTGGGCTCCTGGACGACCTCGGCGTCGCCGGCCTGCACCTTCTCGAAGATGCCGTCGAGGTCCTTGGTGGCCAGCAGGATCCAGCCGTAGGTGCCCTTGGCCATCATCTCGGCGATGGCGCGGCGCTCGTCGTCGGTGATGCCGGGGTCGGCGGCCGGCGGCGCCAGGAGGATGGAGGTGCCGGGCTGGTCGGCTGGGCCGACCGTGATCCAGCGCATCTTGCCGCTTCCGACGTCGTCGCGAACCTCGAAGCCGAGGGTGTCGCGATAGAAGGCCAAGCGAGGCTTCCGGGTCGTCGTGCGGGAGGAAGGTCGCGTGAATGGTGATGTCCATGGCGGTCAGGCTAGCTGCCGCTCGGCGACCGGTGCTTCTCGATTCCTGATCGGTCTGGTCACCTGTTTCGCGATGCACGCCGGCATCCCCACCGTCGCACGCGCGCCTTCTGCCCGATAGACGCTGGGCGGCACGCCGACCAGCTCGGTGAAGCGAGTGCTGAAGGTGCCCAGCGACGAGCAGCCGACCGTGAAACAGACGTCGGTGACGCTGAGGTCGCCACGACGCAGCAACGCCATCGCGCGCTCGATGCGCCGCGTCATCAGGTAGCTGTACGGCGACTCGCCGTAGGCGAGCCGGAACTCGCGGCTGAGGTGCCCGGCTGACATGAGCGCGCCGCGGGCGAGCGCCTCGACGTCCAGCGGCTGCGCGTACTCCCGGTCGATCCGGTCGCGGACGCGGCGCAGCCGCGCGAGGTCGCTCAGGCGCTGCGCCGTCGTCGGGGGGCTGGTCACCTTTGCGATCGTGCCACGTTGCCCCGGAGGTTCCTAGCGCAGCCGCACTCCCCCGGCCCGGCGCTGGACAGATCGCCGATCGCTGCGACGTTCTCGCCGTTGGGTCAGGCGGCGCGGCCCCCGGACGGCAATCCGGTCCAGATCGGGCCAATTACCGGGTCGTTGGGTCGAGATTGCCGTCCGAGTGGCCGCAGCCGGGCGCTTGCGCGGGTCACCGTGGTAGTGCGGGTAGTCCGACCACCAGATTCGGGGCCGACGAAAGCGGCGAGCACTGGCTCGTCACGGCGACGGCCTGGCTCGTACGAGTGCTGCCATGATGAAGCGGCGACAGCATTTTCCTGGGTCCGGTAGGAGTGAGCGCGAATGGGCGAGGGTCTGGCGGTCTTCTTCGACATCGGCGACACGTTGGCGTCCCCAGTGATCGAGGGTGGGAACTGTCGCGGCTTGACGTCTACCCGTTCGTCCCCGACGTGTTGACCCGGTTGCGGGCCGCGGGAGGCGACGACATTGCGGTGGCGGTGGGCTTGATCTCCAATACCGGGGATATGACAGCAGCGATGATGAATGAGCTGTTGGCCGAGTGTGGTCTGCAGTCGCTCGTTGATGCCGAGCTGTGCCTGTTCAGCTCGGTCGAAGGACTGGACAAGACTCAGCCGGCCTTCTTTGCGCTGGCCCGAACGCGTGCCGATGTGCCGGCCGAGAACTGTGTGTTCGTCGGCGAGTCCGCGGCGGAGCGAGACGTCGCCGCGTCGGTGGATTTCCGGGTCTCCCCGCACCCGCTGCACGCGTTGCACCTGATCGAAGCCGATCTGCTTCCCTGACACCCGGCTCGGCGCTCAGGCCTTCGTAGGCTCAGGACTGATGAGCACCGACAGCGCCAACCCCGCAGCACTGGTCCCGCACGATCCGGCGTGGGAGTCGGCTGCGGCGGACGTTCTGCGGGACGTCCGCGAGGTGCTGGCTGACCTCCGGGGAGCCGGCGAGGCGTCGTACGACCACATCGGGTCGACCGCGATCCCCGGCCTCGCGGCAAAGCCGTACCTCGATCTGCAGGTGCGGATCCTTCCACTGCCATCCCACGAGCAACTGACCACCAGGTTGGGTGGGCTTGGCTTCGGTCGCGCACGTGGCGCCCGGCCCGACTCCCCCGGGGTCACGCATGACGTCCCGCGCGGTGACGAGCAGGTCGATGCACAGGTGTGGGAGAAGCGCCTGTACGTCCGGCGCAGTGATGGAGTGGTCCTCCACATCCGTCGCAGCGACTCCCCGTGGGGCCGGCACACGGTCTGGTTCCGGGACTGGCTACGTGCTCACCCCGAGGCTCGCGAGTCCTACGAGTCGACGAAGCGGGAGTTGTCGGCCGGCAATGTCGGCAAGGCGGACTACGACGACTACACGCGCGCCAAGACAAAGTTCTTCGACGAGGTCCAGGAGCACTTCACTCGCTGGGCCCGTCACGTCGAGCCGTGACCGGGACGAGGCAGGATCCGTCCGCACGTTTTTCTTGATTGATTCCAGAAAGTGGAGAATACTGCGCAGCGTGCCCACGACCTCGGACTTCGAGCACATGCTGCGGGAGGCCGCGCTTCGCGTGACCCGTCCGCGGTTGGCGGTGCTGGACGCGGTGTACGGACATCCGCACGCCGACACCGACTCGATTCTTGGTGCCGTGCGCAGGAACCTTCCCGAGGTGTCCCACCAAGCCGTGTACGACGTGCTGCGTGCGCTGACCGCCGCGGGGCTGGTGCGGCGGATCCAGCCGTCCGGCTCAGTGGCTCGCTACGAGGCGCGGGTCGGGGACAACCACCACCACGTCGTGTGCAGGTCGTGCGGTGCCATTGCCGACGTCGACTGCGCCGTCGGCGAGACTCCGTGCCTGACCGCGTCCGACGGCCAGGGGTTCTTGATCGACGAGGCCGAGGTCACCTACTGGGGCCTTTGTCCCGCGTGTGTCGCAGCACCAGCAACCGAGTTGACAGAACGAGACAACAACAAACGAAATCGAGACAGGAGAGCGACCGACGTGTCTGATCGCGGTAGCGAGAGCGAAAACCCGGTAATCCCATCCCCCACCCCCGAAATCGGCCCGGCCAGCGACGAACGCGGACTGGTGGCCGAATCAGCTGGATCTGCAGGTTCTTCACCAGCACTCGCCGCGATCCAATCCCTTGGGTGAAACCTTCGACTACGGCGAGGCGTTCAAGAACCTCGACGTCGAAGCGCTCAAGCAGGACGTCCTCGAACTGATGACGGAGTCGCAGGACTGGTGGCCGGCCGACTACGGCCACTACGGCCCGCTCTTCATCCGGATGAGCTGGCACGCGGCCGGCACGTACCGCATCGAAGACGGCCGCGGCGGCGGCGGCGACGGACACCAGCGCTTTGCCCCCCTCAACAGCTGGCCCGACAACGCGAACCTCGACAAGGCCCGCCGGCTGCTGTGGCCGGTCAAGCAGAAGTACGGGCAGAAGCATCTCCTGGGCCGACCTCCTGGTCTTCACCGGCAACGTCGCCCTGGAGTCGATGGGCTTCAAGACCTTCGGCTTCGGCTTTGGCCGAGCGGACGTCTGGGAGCCTGAAGAGATCATCTGGGGGCCAGAGGACACCTGGCTCGGAGACGAGCGCTACAGCGGCGACCGGGAGCTCGCCGGCCCCTTCGGCGCCGTACAGATGGGCCTGATCTACGTGAACCCGGAGGGCCCCAACGGAAACCCGGATCCTCTGGCGTCCGCGCGGGACATCCGGGAGACCTTCGGCCGGATGGCGATGAACGACGAGGAGACAGTCGCGCTCATCGCCGGCGGCCACACGTTCGGCAAGTGCCACGGCGCGGGCGACGCCAGCCTGGTCGGCCCCGAGCCTGAAGGCTGCCCCGTCGAACATCAGGGCCTCGGCTGGAAGAGCACGTTCGGCAGCGGCAAGGGCAAGGACACGATCACCAGTGGCCTCGAAGGGGCTTGGACGCCGACCCCGACCACGTGGGACAACAGCTACTTCGAGACCCTGTTCGGCCACGAGTGGGAGCTCACCTCGAGCCCTGCCGGCGCCCACCAGTGGAAGCCGAAGGACGGCGCCGGGGCGGACGCCGTGCCGGCCGCCCACGACCCCTCGGTCCGGGTGGCCCCGATGATGCTGACGTCGGACCTCGCGCTGCGCCTCGACCCGATCTACGAGCCCATCTCGCGGCGGTTCATGGAGAACCCGGACGAGCTCGCGGACGCCTTCGCCAAGGCGTGGTACAAGCTGCTGCACCGCGACATGGGACCCGCCTCGCGCTACCTCGGCCCGTGGGTCCCGGAGCCGCAGCTGTGGCAGGACCCCGTCCCCGCGGTCGACCACGAGCTGGTCACGGACGAGGACATCGCCGCCCTCAAGGGCAAGGTGCTCGAGTCGGGACTGTCCGTCTCCCAGTTGGTCTCGACCGCATGGGCGTCGGCGGCGAGCTTCCGCCGTACCGACAAGCGCGGCGGGGCAAACGGAGCGCGGATCCGCCTCGAGCCGCAGCGGAACTGGGAGGCCAACGACCCGGCCGAGCTGGCCACGGTGCTGCAGACCCTCGAGCAGGTCCAGAAGAACTTCAACGCGTCGCAGTCCGGCGGAACGAAGGTCTCGCTCGCGGACCTGATCGTCCTGGGCGGGTGTGCGGGCGTCGAGCAAGCGGCGAAGAACGCCGGGTACGACGTCACGGTCCCGTTCGTGCCAGGGCGCACCGACGCCTCGCAGGAGCAGACCGACGCGGAGTCGTTCGCCGTGCTCGAACCGAGGGCGGACGGGTTCCGCAACTACCTGCGACGCCGGGGAGAAGCTGTCGCCGGAGACCCTGCTTCTGGACCGGGCGAACATGTTGGCGCTGACCGCTCCCGAGATGACGGTTCTGGTCGGTGGGATGCGGGCCCTCGGCGCGAACTACGGGCGAGCCGCGCACGGACGTACTCACCGACCGGCCCGGGACGTTGACCAACGACTTCTTCGTGAACCTGCTCGACATGGGCACGGAATGGAAGCCGTCCGAGTCGGCTGAGAACGTGTTCGACGGCAGGGATCGGGCCACGGACGAGGTCACGTGGAGCGCCACGGCAGTCGACCTCCTCTTCGGCTCGAACTCGCAGCTCCGAGCCATCGCGGAGGTCTACGCCAGCGCCGACGCGCAGCAGAAGTTCGTCAGCGACTTCATCTCCGCGTGGGTCAAGGTCATGAACCTGGACCGGTTCGACCTCGCCTGATGCGAAGGTGCCCCGGTCACCGATGATGGTGACCGGGGCACCTTCGATCCTGCCCACAAGCCATGCCGATTGTTGAAAGTCTGCCGATGGCCTAAAGGTGCCGGTCCGAACTGCCGAAGATACTTTTGAGAACAAAGTGCGCCGGCGTCCTCCCCCCAGGATCCCGACAGTCACTCGAGGGTGGTGCCCCCCATCGCACCACCCTCGCTCTCTTTACTTTCGCAGAAGACTGAGTCAGGACTCGGCAAGGTAGGGCTCGGCCCAGGCGCTGATGATGCGGGCCGCCCGCTTGGCCTGGTTGCGGCCGGTGAGCAGGTGGTCGGCGCCTTCGAGCGACACGAAGCTGCGCGGATGCCGGGCCGCCCGGAAGATCTCACTGGCGTTCGCAATGCCGACCGTGTTGTCGGTCGGTGAGTGCATCACCAGCAGGGCCCGGCGCAGCGTGCGGATCTGCTCGCGCAGGTCCGCCGCGCGGACGTCCTCGATGAAGTGCCGCCGCAGGGTGAGCGCCTTGCCACCGATGAGGAAGGGTGCCTCGCCGTCGGCGACGATCCGTTCCAGGAGGGCGTCGTAGTTGTGTTCGACGTGGCCGGGTTCGTACGGCGCGCCGACGCTCGCGACGGCGCGCACGGAGTCAACCTCGTGGGCCGCGGCGATGACCGCCGCGCCGCCAAACGAGTGCCCCACCAGGAGCCGCACCTCACGGCCGGATCCGTTCATGAACCGCGCCGCCTGCGCGGTGTCGGCAACCTTGTGGGAGAACGACCCGTCGCCCCAGTCGCCATCGGAGTCGCCGAGTCCGAGGTTGTCGAAGCGCAGCATCCCGATGCCTTCGCTGGCCAACTGCTTGCAGATCCGGCTGGCAGCCGGGCTGTCCTTGCCCAGCGTGAAGCCGTGCGAGAACACGCCCCAGCCCCGGGTCGAGCCCTCGGGGTGGTCGATGAGACCGGCAAGCCTCGGTCCGCTCATGCTGGGGAACCAGACCCGTTCGGACACGTCGCCCATCCTCGCAGAACTCGGGACCGGTGCCGTTCATGGCGCGGCGATTAGGTTGAGCCTCCCAACACCGCGCACTGCTTCGGACTGCACGTCGGCGGGTGGGAGCTCGCGATCTCGTCCGCGACGGCGTGGGCAGCCTCGCGGTGCGAGGCTGCTGCCAGGAGTCGAGCCGTGGCTTCGGGAAGCTCGGCGATGGCTGCCGGGCCGCCGTCCAGGTTGAGGCCGGCGCCCAGGGCCGCCACGTGTTCGGCGTTGATGCGCTGGTCGAGGGCGAAGAGCGGGATGACGATCTGGGGCACACCTGCCGCGAGCGCGGCCATCGTGGTCCCGAACCCGCCGTGGCCAACCACCGCCGCGGCGTGGGGCATCACGTCGGCTTGCGGCCACCAGCGCTCGATGTGGGCGTTGGCGGGGAGCGGGGCAAGCTCGGCCGGGTCGATGCCGTGGCCGGTGGTGAGCAGGATCCGGACCGGCTCCTCGGCGAAGGCGGACAGTACTTCTGGATACATGCCCGCAAAGCCGCCGAGCCCTGCAGCGACTGATCCGAAGCTGACGTAGACCAGCGGGTGCGACTGGTCGCCCCAGGGCTGCGGAAGCCTGCCCTGGTGTGAAACGAGTGAGTCATCGCGGAACCGTCGTACCGGACCGGTCTGGGTAGACCCCACCGGTCGGGCGGCATCGAGGACTGCTGGAACGCAGGTGAGGGTCGGGACCGTCCGCATCACAAGTGCGGCGGTCCCGTCGGCTAGCCCGGCCAGCGCGTCGAGCTCGGCGAGTGGTGCGGCGACGCGCGGCACGATGTACTCCGTCGTCGCGCTCACGCCGATGGCCACCACGGCTTGGCGGACCCCCGCGGACCGGGCGGCGACCAGTGACCCGAACTCAAAAGGTTCTCGAAGGACCAGATCAGGGCGCCACTGGTCGATGATCTCAACCAACCCGGGCAGGGCGGCCTGCGCGTCCAAGCGCCCGAAAACGTCGGCGACCACGACGTCGTTGGCCTCCTCGAACGACAGGTTCGGCACCTGCGCGAAGATCTGTCCCAACAGCTCGGCGGGGGCATCAGCGAACGGGCGGTGCTCGAACCCGGCGGCGGCCACCTCAGTGGAGAACGATGCGGGGGCGGCCACCAGGACCTCGTGCCCCGCCGCCTGGCACGCCTTCGCGAACGGGACGATCGGGCCGAAGTGGCCAGAGCCCGCGGTGGTGGAGACCAGCACTCGCATTTCGGGATCGTCCCACGACACCGATCCATCAGTCGCCCGCGGCTGGGGACGGGTCACCGGCCGCGGCCGCGTAGCGGTCGGCGAGCTCGCGGAGCAGGGTCCGGAGCTCTGGCGGGTCGAGCACCTCGAACGCGGTGTCGAGGCCGGTGAGGTAGCGAATGAGGTCACGTAGTGAGTCGCTGCCGGTCTCCAGGACACAGCTGTGCTCGCCGTCCGGGCGCAGCGGGCCGGCCTCGGGCGGGAGAGACTCCGCGATGACCTCGACCGGCACGTGGAAGCGGATCCGGGCCTGGTGCTTCCACGCCAACGAGCCGACGCCGCGGATTACGTGGCGCGCGGCGTCCTCGGGCGGTTCGCGCGGCGTGAACCGCGGCCCGGTGGGCAGGCGGGGCTGGATCCGATCGGCACGAAACGTCCGCCAGTCCTCGCGGTCGCGGTCCCAGGCGAGCAGGTACCAGCGGCGACCGGTGTAGACGAGGCGGTGCGGCTCCACGCGGCGTGCGCTGGCCTCGCCGTCGCGGGTCTGGTAGTCGAAGCGCAGCTGCTCGTGGTCGCGGCAGGCGCCGGCGACGGCCGCGAGCGTGCCGGCGTCGACCGTCGGCCCGCGCCCCACCGCGGAGACCGTGGCCCGCCGAAGGGCATCGAGCCGGTGTCTGAGCCGGGGCGGCAGGGTCTGTTCGAGCTTCGTCATCGCCCGCAGCGACGTCTCCTCGAGCCCGGAGACCGAGCCGGCCGCCGCGGCGGCGAGCCCCACCCCGACGGCGACGGCCTCGTCGTCGTCGAGCAGCAGTGGCGGCATCGCGGAACCGGCGCCGAGCCGATAACCGCCGGTGATCCCGGTGCTGGAGTTCACCTCGTAGCCGAGGATGCGCAGCCGCTCGATGTCGTTGCGCACGGTCCTGGTGGTGACGTCGAGGCGGCTGGCGAGGTCGGCTCCGGACCAGTCTCGTCGCGTCTGGAGCAGCGAGAGGAGCCGGAGCAGCCGAACCGAGGTGTCCAACATCTTCTCAGTCTGCCACGCATTGAGGAACCGGAGGTTCCACAAGTGCCGATAGCGTTTGACTCAGGAAACAACGACGAGGAAAGGACCCCATCATGGGCCTGCGAGGATTCGCGACGATCAACTTCTGGGCGGACGACGTGTCGGCGGCCACGGCCTGGTACGCAGAGTTCCTGGGCGTGGACGCCTACTTCGAGCGGCCCGGTCCCGACGGACGCCCGGCGTACGCCGAGTTCCGGATCGGCGACTCCCAGGACGAGTTGGGAATCATCGACAGCAACTACCGCCCGGCCGGCTCGACCGAGCCCGGTGGCGCCGTGATGCACTGGCACGTCGACGACCTCGAGGCGACGGTCGCAGCGACTGCTGTCCATGGGAGCACAGGAGTACCAGCCGATCACGCCGCACGGGGATTCCGGGTTCGTCACCGCCTCTGTCGTCGACCCGTTCGGCAACGTGCTGGGCGTCATGTCCAACCCGCACTACCTCGAGATGCTCGCGTCCAGCAAGGAGGCCTGACGTGGACGTGCTCGACTTTCCCGACGCCGGCGGGTGGGAGTCCTGGCTGGCAGAGCAGCACGACGTGCAGACCGAGGCATGGCTCCGGATCGGCAAGGCGCACTCGGGGATCGCGTCGATCACGATCACGGAAGCGCTCGACGTGGCCCTCTGCTACGGGTGGATCGACGGTCAGCGCAAGGCCAACGACGACGTGTCGTTCCTCCAGCGGTACTCGCGGCGCCGCCCCGGGAGCTCGTGGTCGAAGGTCAACGTGGGGAAGGTCGAGGCACTGGCGGAGGCCGGGCGGATGCGGCCGCCCGGGCTCGCGGAGGTCGACGCAGCCAAGGCGGACGGGCGCTGGGAGGCGGCGTACGAGTCGCAGCGCAACGCCACGGTCCCGCCGGATCTCGCGGCCGCGCTGGCCGGCAACGCCGACGCGAACGCCGCCTTCGAGCGGCTCGGCCGATCGGACCGGTACGCCGTGATCCTCCCGCTGCTCAAGGCGCGGACCCCCGAGGCACGCGCGAAGGTCCTGGCCCGGGAGGTCGCGCGGCTGGCCGCCCAGAAGTAGGCCAGACCAGGCCAGACCAGGAGCGCCGAGACTGTCGGTGGCGAGTGCGATGCTCGAAGAACGAGGGTGGCTCCTCAGGTATCAGCCAGAGCCGACGACCATCCTCTTGCACACAGGGAACCAAGTCACGACGTACGACGTCACACCGTCCTGGAACCAAGAAAGGAGTGATCAGGATGTGCAATGCAACCCTTGGCGGCGGCCCCCTGAGCTGTGTCCGGCCCGAAGGCCACTCCGATGGCCACGAGTACCACTCCCTTCACGGGTCCTGGGTCGACGACAACCACGGCGAGGGTGGCCACGGCTGACCACTCACCCGGCTCCGTTGAGCGGGTGTTGCCGATCAGTCCCTCAGCTCGTGGTCTTGTCGAGCAGTTGCAACAGGTCGTGGGCGGCCAGCTCGACGTCCTTGTGCCGCCACTCCGACGCCCGGTAGACGCAGGCGATCAGTGCGGTGCGGTGCACCCGCCGGAGGTCCCCCACGACGAACCCGTAGCGGGCCTTGGTCTCGTCGTTGGCGCCGTCGGTGAGGCCGAGGTGCCAGGCGGCGTACTCGTCCCACGAGTGCTTCTCGAGGAAGGCATTCTGCGCCTCGGCGTCGGGTTGCACCTCTCCCCAGTCGCTGTCGAGGACGTATTGGCGCCCCTCGATCAGTCGACGGCAGTGGGCGACGGCGTCCGGGTTCACCGTGTACTTGGCCATGACGACATCCTCACCCGGCGCGGCCGCCTCCGCTAGGGTCGCGGTCATCAGTACCCCACCGCTCGCGGAAGTCGTTGCCCGGCTCCGGGCCGCCGGCTGCGTGTTCGCCGAGGACGAGGCCGCGCTGCTCGTGTCCGAGGCGCAGACTCCGGCCGAGCTCGACGACCTGGTGGCCCGTCGGGTCGCCGGGCTCCCCCTCGAGCAGGTGGTCGGCTGGGCGGAGTTCTGTGGCATCAGGATCGCTGTCGAACCTGGCGTGTTCGTCCCTCGCCGCCGTACCGAGATCCTGGTCCGTGAGGCCGCAACGCTCGCTCCGGCCAACGCGGTCGTGGTCGAGCTGTGCTGCGGCACGGGTGCGGTGAGCGCCGCCCTGGCCGCGGCACTGCGGAGGGCGGTGCGGTCGGGGTGGCGTCGGGGCCCTGTACGCCGCGGACCTCGACCCGGCCGCGGTGCGATGCGCCCGCCGCAACGTCATCCCGGTTGGTGGCCGGGTCTTCGAGGGCGACCTCTACGACCCACTGCCGGCGTCGTTGCGGGGCAGAGTCGACATCGTGGTCGTCAATGCTCCCTACGTGCCGACCGAGGCGATCGAGCTGATGCCACCCGAGGCCCGGCTCCACGAGCCGCGGGTCGCGCTCGACGGCGGCCCTGACGGGCTGGACATCCAGCGCCGGGTGGCCGCGCAGTCGCCAGGATGGTTGGCACCGAGTGGCCATCTGCTGATCGAGACCAGCGTCCGCCAGGCACCAGCCACGATGGCGGCGATGGTCGACGCCGGACTGGTCGCCCGGACGGTCAGGGCCGACGAGCTTGACGCAACCGCGGTGATCGGCAGCCTTCGGATGCCGGCCCCGAGAGCCTGACCGGGAGGTTCAGCGGGAGGCGCTCTCCGTGGTCGAGATCGGCCGCTGGCCGAGCTCCTCGTCGAGGCGGAGCAGGCCCGGGCCGTCGTCCTTGATCAGCTCCACGCGAGCGACGATGGCGCTGACCGCTGCCTCCTCCTCGATCTGCTCGCTGAGGAACCAGTTCAGCAGGGGCCGCGAGTCGAGGTCGCCGGCCTTCTCGCAGGCCCGGTAGAGCCTGCGGATCGCCTCCGAGACGCCCTGCTCGTGCGCGTACGCCGTCTTGAAGCAGTCCAGCACCGAGTTGACCTTGACCTTCGGCCCGGCGAGCGACCCGATGACCGGATGGTTGTCGCGGTCGGCCAGATGGTCGATGAGCTTGTTGGCGTGCACGATCTCCTCGTCGGCCTGATGGCGCAACCACGCGGCCATGCCGGGAAGGTCCCGGATCTCCATCTCGATCGCCAGCTGGCGATAGACCAAGGAGGCCTCGAACTCCAGCGAGATCTGGGCGTTGAAGGCTTTCTCGAGCGCAGACGTCAGCTTCATGCGGTCGACTCTAGTTGCCCACCGACCCGGCTGATCCCCCACCCCAGGTGGTAGTCCGATCGGGTAGAAGTCCTGACCAAACCTGTGTCAATTCGCGTGTCTTCGATGAATTTTCATCCACCTTGGGGTCACTATGAAGTATCAGAGCCGCACCAAGAACCCTCATCCATCTCAACCGGACCGTAAAGGAGGCAGGACCATGTGGGACACCGTTGACACGACAAGCACCTACTTGTCACACGACATGCCCTGCCCGCACTGCGGTCACGCCGGACACATCTACCTCGCGTGCTCCGACACCTGCGACTGCGTTCCGGTCTCGATGCCGGGCGCCTACACCGCCGCCTGACCCGCACGTCGGGTCCAGGCGCCCAGTAGTGCAGGTCAGCAGTGCAGGTCAGGGTTCGATCAGGACCTTGATCGCCTCGCGCTCGTCCATCAGCCGGTAGCCCTCGGCGACCTCGTCGAGCGGCAGGGTGCGGTCGAAGACCAGGCCGGGGTCGATGCTTCCCGAGGTGACGAGGTCGAGCAGCTCGGGCAGGTACTTGCGCACCGGCGCCACGCCGCCGGCCAGGCCGACGTTCTTCTGAGAACATCCGGCGCATCGGCAGCTCGACGTCGTGCGGTACTCCGACGAAGCCGACCATGGCGCCGGGCCGGGCGATCTGGAAGGCAGACTTCATGGCGGCGTCGGTGCCGACGCACTCGAGCACGGCATCCGCCCCGACTCCCCCGGTGATCTCGGCCACCTTCTCCGCGCCCTCGTCGCCGCGCTCGGCCACGATGTGGGTCGCGCCGAACTGCTTCGCGATCGCCTGGCGGGGCTCGTGCCGCGACATCGCGATCACCTTCTCGGCGCCCATGGTGTGCGCGGCCAGGACCCCGCACAGGCCGACGGCGCCGTCGCCGACGACGACCGCCGTGCCGCCCCGCGTGACGCGGGCGGCGACTGCGGCGTGCCACCCGGTCGCCATCACGTCGGACAGAGTCAGCAGGGACGGGATCAAGGCGGCGTCCGGCATGCCGTCGGTCTTGACCAGGCTGCCGTCGGCCTGGTTGACGCGGGCGTACTCGGCCTTGGCCGGTCTCGGTGCCGCCGATGTTCTCGCAGGCGGACTGCATGCCATGCCGGCAGGTGGCGCAGGTGTTGTCGCAGTGCACGAACGGCACCACGACGAAGTCGCCAGGCTTGAACGAGGCCACCGACGCGATCCCACCTCCTCGACGATCCCGACGCACTCGTGGCCGATCGTGCTGCCGGGCCTGATGTTGTTGGCACCTCGGTAGGGCCACAGGTCCGACCCGCAGACGCAGCCGGCCACGACCTTCACGATCGCGTCGGTGGGCTTCTCGATGGTCGGGTCAGGTACGTCGGACACCCGGATGTCGCCGGGTGCGTGAATGGTGGTTGCTCGCATGTCCAGCATCCTCGCACTCCACGCCCAGCGCCTCCGCACTCCCCGTCGGTCCCCGTCTCCCCCGGGCGCTCGACTCGCCCGGCCGACGCGGATTCTTGCGGTATCTCATATCTGAGATACCGTGGGAGACATGACCAACGACTATCTCGGACGCATCGGCAACCTGATCCGTGACGCGCGAAAGCACCGCGGCTGGACCCAGCAGCAGCTCGCAGACGTGCTGTCGACGAGCCAGAGTGCGGTCAACCGGATCGAGAAGGGCCACCAGAACCTCTCCCTGGAGATGCTGGCGCGGATCGGTGAGGCGCTCGACTCGGAGATCGTGACGCTCGGCCAGCCCGGACCCGTCCACCTTCGCGTCAACGGCCCCACCACCTTGTCCGGCACGATCGACGTCAAGACGTCGAAGAACGCCGGCGTCGCGCTGCTCTGCGCCTCGCTGCTCAACCGCGGTCGCACGACGCTGCGCCGGGTCGCCCGGATCGAGGAGGTCAACCGGCTGCTCGAGGTGCTGAACTCGCTCGGCGTCAAGACCCAGTGGCTGAACGCCCAGAACGACCTCGAGATCATCCCGCCTGCCGAGTTCGACCTGGCCAACATCGACGAGGCGGCCGCCCGTCGTACCCGCTCCATCATCATGTTCCTCGGCCCGTTGCTGCACCGTGAGGACGTCTTCGACCTGCCGTACGCCGGCGGCTGCAACCTCGGCACCCGGACCGTCGAGCCGCACATGTCTGCCCTGCGGCCGTTCGGGCTCGAGGTCAAGGCCACCGACGGCATGTACCACGCGTCGGTCAACCGGGCCATCGAACCGACTCGCCCGATCGTGCTCACCGAGCGCGGCGACACCGTGACCGAGAACGCGCTGATGGCAGCCGCGCTGCACCCCGGCACGACCGTGATCCGCAACGCGTCGTCCAACTACATGGTCCAGGACCTCTGCTTCTACCTCCAGAAGCTGGGCGTGGGCGTCGAGGGCATCGGCACCACCACGCTGACCGTGTCCGGGCTGGAGTCGATCGACGTCGACGTCGACTACGCACCGAGCGAGGACCCGATCGAGGCGATGTCGCTGCTCGCGGCCGCGATCGTGACCAAGTCGTCGATCACCATCCAGCGAGTCCCGATCGAGTTCCTGGAGATCGAGCTCGCCCTGCTCGAGGAGATGGGCTTCAACTACACCCGCACCGAGGAGTACGACGCGGCCAACGGCCGGACCCGCCTGGTCGACATCATGACCAGGCCGTCCCATCTGCACGCCCCGCTCGACAAGGTCCACCCGATGCCGTTCCCCGGCCTCAACATCGACAACCTGCCGTTCTTCGCCGTCATCGCCGCGGTGGCCGACGGCCAGACGCTGTTGCACGACTGGGTCTACGAGAACCGGGCGATCTATCTCACCGAGCTGACCAAGCTGGGCGCGACCGTCAAGCTGCTCGACCCGCACCGGGTGCTGGTCGAGGGACCGACGCACTGGTCGGGGGCCGAGATCGTCTGCCCTCCGGCCCTGCGTCCGGCGGTGGTGATCCTGCTGGCGATGCTGGCCTCGAAGGGCACCTCGGTGCTGCGGTCGACGTACGTCATCCACCGCGGCTACGAGGACCTGGCCGAGCGGCTGCGTGCCCTCGGCGCCGACATCGAGACGTTCCGCGACTTCTGACCCACGGACGGTCGCCGCTCGGTCAGCCGACGTGCGGCGCCAGCAACGTGACGGTGACGACTGCCACCGGGAAGCACACGCAGAACATCGCGAAGGTGTAGCCCATGACGTCGCGTGCCTTGAGCCCGAGAATCGCGAGCGTGGGAAGCATCCAGAACGGCTGGAGCAGGTTCGCGCTGGCCTCGCCGAGGTCGTAGACCACGACCAGCCACCCTGGGTCGACGCCGAGGCGGTGCCCGGCATCCAGGACGTAGGGTGCCTCGATCACCCACTTGGACCCGCCGCTGGGGACGAACACTCCCAGCACGCAGGAGTACACGGCGATCAGTGGCGGGTAGAAGAAGTCGTTGGTCGCCTGCACCAGCCAACCTGCGATGCGGGCGGACAGTCCGGTGAAGGCGATCATGCCGAAGATCCCGCCGTACAACGGGAACTGGAGAAGTACGCCGCCGACCGCCGACGTGCCCTGGAACACCGCGCGCACCATCCGCCACGGCCGCCAGTGCAGGAGCAGCGCCAGCAGGAGCAGGATCAGGTTCACCGTGTTGAGGTCCAGTCCGGTGAGCACCCCCGCGTCGTCGAAGTGCCGCGCCAGCCACACCACTCCGATGGCGACGATCAGCAGGGTGAAGATGGGTGAGTTCTCGATCCAGTCACCCGGCCGCGTCGAGCCTTCCCTGTCGTCTCGGCGGTCTGGCTTCGCCTCGAGGTCGACCCCCGCATCGGCGGCCGACTTCGCATGGTCCGGATGCGGCGCGAGCAGCCAGGCCATGACGACCGCGACCGTGAAGATGATCAGCGTCGCGACGATCGATCGCCAGGTGAAGATCGTCTCGGTGAGCGGGAGCAGCCCGTCCTCGAACCCGAACTTCTTGATCTCGTCCTGCACCGGCACCGGGCTGCTGGAGGCGCTGGCCACCTGGAGCGCCGCCGAGCCGGACAGCCCCTGCGCCCACACCGTTCCGAGGCCCATGAACGCCATCGCGCCCAGCGCTCGGTAGTCGGCGCCCGGGATCCGGCGCGCGACCTCTCGTGCGAGGAAGGCACCGAAGATGAGCGAGAACGCCCAGTTGAGGTACGACGCGAACATCGACACAGCGGCGACGAACGCGATGGCTGACCGCGGGTCCTTCGGCACCTGCGCGAGCCAGCCGATCAGCCGGCCGACGGGTGCCGACGACGCGACGGCGTAGCCGCCGATGATGATCATCGCCATCTGCAGGGTGAACTCGATCAGCACCCAGAACCCCTCGCCCCAGGCGTCGATCATGCCCATCGCGGCCGGCGCCTCCGGGTCGGCTGCGGCTTTGAGCAGCGGCTCCCCCGTCGCGAGCCCGAGGATCAGGACCAGCACCGTGCCGACGAGCACGAACCCGAACGCGTCGGGCAACCACCGCTCGGTGAATGCGGTGAAGCGGAGCGCGCACCGTGCGACGAAGCCTTCACGGGCAACCGGCGAGGGGCCTGTGGTCGTGCTCATGCCTCTCGAGGCTAGGTCATTTTCGCCGCGTTGTAATGCACATCGGCCGACCGATCGCCGGCGGGGTACATGGTGGGAACCATGACGACGCCAACACCCGAGCACCCGGACGAGCAGGGCCACTACGAGGACACCGCCGACGAGCCGCGCGAGCACGAGCACGCGGACAAGCAGGGCCACTACGAGGACACCGCCGACGAGCCGCGCGAGCACGAGCACCCGGACAAGCAGGGCCACTACGAGGACACCGCCGACGAGCCGCGCGAGCACGAGCACCCGGACAAGCAGGGCCACTACGAGGACACCGCCGAGAAGGCCGACGAGTCCTGACAAGCGACGGGCGCTGGGCCCGGCCGATCAGCCGAAGAGCGTCTCGATGAACGCGCGAGACCGGGTGGCCATGGGCGGCGGCGCGGTCATGTCGGCGGTGATTCTCGGCAGCGGCTGGGTGTGATGGCCCGAGCTCCGGTGGAACTCGCTCTCACCCTCGATCAGGCCGCCGAGATCGGCCCGCTCGAGGAACACTCCGTGGCCCTCCGGGCACTGGTGCACGTGGGCGCCACCGACGTCCCGCTCGGCCATCTCGGAGGAGCAGCGTGGGCAGGTCATTTGCTCGGACTCCATGGCCCAAACGGTACGCCCGTGTGAGTACGGCGGCTGAGGCGACCCCCGGCGATTCCCGGGACGATCGAGCCATGCCAGTGTTGAATGCAGTCGTGACTCCCCCGCACACCGGGTGCCCCTATCTCGACGAGCCGGGCCCGGTCCTGGCCTTCGCACACCGCGGCGGGGCGTTCCACCCCGAGATCGAGGGCCTGGAGAACACGTTGACGGCGTTCCACCATGCCGTCGCCCTGGGATATCGCTACCTCGAGACCGACGTGCACGTCACCCGCGACGGCGTCCTGCTCGCCTTCCACGACACGGTTCTCGACCGGGTCACCGACCAGGTCGGACCGATCTCCGCCGCGACGGCCCAGGACGTGCGGCGAGCACGAGTCGGTGGGCATGAGCACATTCCGACGCTGGCCGAGCTCTTCGACGCCTTCCCCGACGCACGCTTCAACATCGACATCAAGTCCGAGGGCGCCATCCGGCCGCTCGTCGACTTCCTCACCGCCCGCGACGCCACCGACCAGGTCCTCGTCGGGTCCTGGTCGGGCCGCCGCCTCAACGAGTTCCGGCGCCTGAGCAAAGGCCGGGTCGCGACCTCCGCGGCGCCCGTGGAGATCGCGCTCTTCGTGGTCCTTCCGGCCCGGTTGGCGGACCGGCTGACCGGGCGACAGGTGCGGGCGATGCAGATCCCCCACCGCCGTGGTCCGCTCACCGTGGCCACGGCCCGGTTCGTACGCCGAATGCACGCGATCGACAAGCACGTGCACGTGTGGACCATCGACGACCCGGCGGAGATGAACGTGCTGCTCGACCGCGGCGTCGATGGGCTGATGACCGACCGCACCGACATACTCAAGTCGGTGCTGCAGCAGCGCGGCCAGTGGAGGGAATACCCATGAGCAGCGACTCGAAGGACGGCGGCATCGCCGATCTCCGTCCACTGGCGGAGTCCCGGGCCAAGGAGCAGAAGGCCTGGTACTGGTACGACTGGGCAAACTCGGCGTACGCCACCACCATCGGCACGGTCCTGTTCGCGCCGTACCTCATCCGGATCGCAGAGCGGGCCGCGTGCGGGTTCGTCAGCGACAGCGACAAGGGCCTGGACTGCGACACGAACCTGAGCGTGCTGGGGCTCTCGATTGCTCCCGGGGCACTGCCTGCCTACATCGTCACGTTCTCCACGATCCTGTCGGCGATCCTGCTCCCGCTGCTCGGAGCCATCGCGGACCGCACGGCCAACAAGAAGGGGCTGCTGGCCTCGTTCGCCTGGGTCGGCGCGGCCTTCGCTTCGTTGCTGTTCTTCTGCAAGGGCGAGAACTGGCAGATCGGCGCCATCGCCGTGATCGGTGCCAACCTCTGCTTCGGGGCCTCGACGGTCTTCAACGACTCGATCCTGCCGCTGATCTCCGACGAGGACGAACGCGACCGGGTGTCCTCCCGGGGCTGGGCGTTCGGCTACCTCGGCGGTGGACTGCTGCTCGCGGCCAACCTCGCGTTGGTGACGTTCGCGTCCAGCGTGCTCCCGGGGACGGATGAGGAAGCCGGTGAGCTGGCGGCCCGCATCTCCATGCTGTCGGCTGCCGTGTGGTGGGCGGGGTTCACGTTCATCCCGTTCCTCAAGCTGAAGAACCGGCCACCCCAGCACGTCGTCCCGGAGACCGGAGGTCTGATCTCGCAGAGCTTCGGCCAGCTCGGCGCCACGCTCAAGGACTTGAAGAACTACCCGATGGCGCTCACCTTCCTGCTTGCCTACCTGTTCTTCAACGACGGGATCCAGACGGTGATCGCGTCGGCATCGACCTATGGCGAGAAGCAGCTCGGCTTCGGCACCGACATCCTGATCGCAACGATCCTGATGGTGCAGTTTGTCGCTTTCGGGGGCGCTCTCGTCTTCGGTCGGGCCGCGAAGAGGTTCGGCGCGAAGCGGGTCATCCTGGTCGGCTTGGTGATCTGGATGGTGATCGTGACCGTGGCGCTGGTCCTGCCCGAGGAACAGATCGTGCCGTTCCTGCTGATGGGCTTCGCCATCGGCGTGGTTCTGGGCGGCACCCAGGCGCTGGCCAGGTCGTACTTCTCGCTCCTGATCCCCAGAGGGCGCGAGGCCGAGTTCTTCAGCTTCTACCACGCCATGGACCGCGGGACGTCGTGGTTCGGCACGCTCACGTTCGGTCTGGTGTACCAGCTGACCGACTCGTATCGGCCGGCGATCTTCGCGTTGATCGCGTTCTTCGTCATCGGTGGGCTGCTGCTGCTGCGTGTCGACACCGAGCGTGGAATTCGGGAAGCCGGGAACTCGGTGCCTCGGGTCCTGTGACCCCCGTTTGCGTGTGGTTCGCCACATTTGCCGAAATTGGAATCCTGCGTAACCGGAGTACGTTGGATGCATAGAGCCCCAAGTTGGGTGCGGACGCGTCATGAAGGCCTGGGGGAACCGTCTCCTTCATGAGGCCCGGGGAAAATTCAAACTTTTTGGAGGTGGCACATGGCGGAGCGCACTTTGCGTGGAGCTCGGCTGGGAGGCCAGAGCTTTGAGGACGAACGCGGCATCGAGTTCGCGGCTCGTCAGCAGGTTGGCTACGACTGCCCGCAAGGGCACCTGTTCGAGATCACGATGTCGGTCGAGGCCGACATCCCGGCAGTGTGGGAATGCCCGCGCTGCGGAGCCGAGGCAGTCAGCCGGGACGGCATCCTGCCCGAGGCGAAGGCCGAGAAGCCGGCCCGTACGCACTGGGACATGCTCCTCGAGCGCCGTTCCATCAAGGAGCTCGAGGACATCCTGAGCGAGCGTCTGGCACTGCTGCGAGGCGGCGAGATCGGCCCCGCGCACCTGCACCGCGCCAACCAGAAGAAGCGGAAGGCCACTGCCTAAGCACGGCCTGAACCGTGCGTCCTGACGCCACGTCGCTACTCTTCGTCCACCACCTCGCCCTGGACCACCGATCCCCCTGGGGATCCCGGTCCGGGGCGTTGTGTCGTGCCGGGTGACTGGGGCCGGGTGGATAGGGGCCGGGTGCGACGCCGGGAAAGCCGCTGGCCAGCAGCCTGCGACTCACGACTCCGGTGAGGATGCGCCGGAAGAACGGCCGGGTGAACGGCAGGATCATCAGGATGCCGAACGCGTCGGTGACGAAACCGGGCGTGAGCATGAGGGTGCCCCCGATCAGGATCAACGCCCCGTCGGCGAGCTCTCGAGCCGGCATCCGGCCACTGCTCAGCGCCGCGTTCAGATCCCGCCACGCCTTGCTGCCCTCCCGCTTGATCAGCCAGCCGCCGAAGATGCTGTCGGCGATCAGCAGCAGGATCGTCCACCACGGACCGATGACCTGGCCCACCTGGATCAGCACGTAGATCTCCGCCAGCGGGACGACGAGGAACGCGACGAACAGAACCCACAGCGGGATCCTTCGGCGGCGCCTGGCGGGCGGTGCGGTGGTCATCGGGGCTGCCGTCTGCGCCGGCGGGCGAGCGCTGCGCGGACCTGGTTGCGCCGCTCCTGGAGGCCCCAGCGGGTGATCCGCTTGAGGGACTCGCTGGCGACGCCGCCGCTCATCTTCGAGTCGCCGCGCACCCGTTCGATGAACTCGATCGGCACCTCGACGACCCGCAGGCCGGCCTTGACGGTGCGCCAGGCGAGGTCGGTCTGGAAGACGTAGCCGGCCGACTGGACCGACGTCCAGATCGATGGTCTCGAGCGTCGTACGGCGGAACAGGCGGTAGCCGGCGGTGGCGTCGCGGACCTTGGAGCCCAGCAGCAGCCGGACGTAGAGGTTGCCCCCGCGGGAGAGGAACTCGCGGGACTTGGGCCAGTTCACGACGGAGCCGCCGGGGACCCAACGCGAGCCGATCACCAGGTCGGCGTCTGCCAGCGCGGTCAGCAGCAGGTGCAGCTGCTCGGGCTGGTGCGAGCCGTCGGCGTCCATCTCGCCGATGACGTCGTAGCCGGCCGCGAGGGCGTCGCTGAAGCCGTGGAGGTACGCCGCACCCAGGCCGGCCTTCTCGGTGCGATGCACCACCCGGATCCGGGAGTCCCCGTCGGCCAGCTTGTCGGCGATGTCGCCGGTGCCGTCAGGGCTGTTGTCGTCGACGATCATCACGTCGACGTCGGGTTGCGCATCGCGCAGCCGTCCGACGATCCACTCGATGTTGAGGGCCTCGTTGTAGGTCGGGATGACCATCACGACTCGTCCCAGGGGGGTGCTGCTCACGTCGGAACCTCGGCGTCTTTCTCTGGCAGTGTTTCCGTCTCGGTCTCAGGCCGGGTTTCGGTCCTGGTTACGCGACGACGACGATACGGGACCGCCCCCCAGATGCAGGCAACGAGCGCGACCAGCACCGCCAGCCGCCCCAGCCACGGCCCGAGCAGGACGCCTGGCGTGGTGGCGTCGTACAGGTCCACCCGGTCCACCAGCACCGCCTGGGTGCGGCGCTCCGCCACGTCGACGACGCTGCCGTCGGGGGCGATCACGCCGGAGATCCCGTTCGTCGCGGCGACCACGACGTAGCGTCCGGTCTCCAGGGCTCGCAGGCGGGTGATCGCGAACTGCTGGTCGATCTGGTGGGTGTGGATGAACGTCGCGTTGCTGGTCTGTACGACGACCAGCTCGGCACCATTGCGGACCTGTTCGTACAACCCGTCGTCGTAGGCCACGTCGAAGCAGATGGCGTCGGCGACCTGGGTGCCGCCGATGTCGAGCGGGTCGTTGCGGGTGCCGGCGAGCATGTCCCGCGGAACGAGGGCCAGCCTGTTCACCATCTTGGTGAGCAACCCGTTGCGGTAGGGGATGTACTCGCCCATGGCCACCGGGTGGCGCTTGGTGTAGCGATCCCCGCCGCCGACGCCGGGGTTCCAGACGATGCCCTGGTTGAGGACCTGGCTGTCATCAGGCGCGTTGGCGATCGCGCCGACGAGGATCGGCACACCGATGGCGTCGGACGCCTCGCGGATGCCCGCATTGGTCTCCGGGTCGGTGAAGGGGTCGACCGCGGTCGAGTTCTCCGGCCAGATGACGAGGTCCGGCCGGGGGCGACGGCCGGAGGCGACGTCGTCGGCCAGCTGGACCGTGGCGTCGACGTGGTTGCGGGTCACCTGGCGGTGGTCGAGCAGGATGTCGGAGCCGTCCCCGGGGATGTTTCCCTGCACGGACGCCACCGTCACCTCGCCGGTCGGGTCCGCGTCGTACGACACGACCGCCGGGGCCAGGCACAGCGCCGTCGTGCCGGCCACGGCAGCCAGCGCGACCCGGGGACGTTCGCGGCCGTGCAGGAACGCCCACGCGAGGCTGGAGCCGAGCAGCGCCAGCACCAGCGTGACCCCGTTGCCACCGAGCCACGGGAAGGCGGCGGCCACCGGGGTGTCGATCATCGCGTAGGAGACTCGCCCCCACGGCATCCAGCCCGTGACGCCGCTGGAACGGAACACCTCGCAGGCCGTCCAGGCGGCCGATGTCCACAGTGGCCACCAAGGCCGGCGGACGACCAGAGCCGTGACCGGGCCGAGGACCGCGTAGAAGAGGGCCTCGACCGTGGCCAGCCCGATCCACGCGTCGTAGCCGACGACCCGCATCCAGAAGATCAGCACGTACATGAAGCCGATGCCGAAGGCGAGCCCGGGCAGCCAGGCACGATGGACGGGCAGGTCGCGCACGCACAGGACGTAGGCGGCAATGCAGAACGGCACGACGATCGGGAGCCCGAACGGCTCGAAGGCCAGCGCCAGCACGACGCCGGCCACCAGGGCGACGGACGTCCGGGTCAGCACGGCTGAACGGTATCCAACGCCTGGGCGACGCACCCACATGCAGGAACGGAAGGGGCCCACACCCTTCGGACCAACCCGGGGCCGACTGGCTGCCAACAGCGGGAAGTTGTCTACGGAGTCCGAGCCCCTTCCGCATTCGCCCTCATGGAGCGGAAACCGACCTCCGCGAGCCGTGGGGTGCGGGTTCGTGGAACTCGACCCGTCCTCACGGCCACCTGGACGCCGGTCCGCCGGCCATGATCTGCACGGGCGAACGCAGCCGACACTCACAGGCTGCGGTCCTGGTGTCAATGGCCGAGTGACCTGCGAAAACTCGCGAAATCGCAGGTCAGCCTGCGGGGCGATGGCACGAAACTGGGGTCGAAATAGTCCAGCTGGGCGGCGTGTTGCTCGGGACACGCCGGGCGCTTGGTCTATGCGCCCGTTGGTGGTGGAACCACCGCGGTTCCGGTTGGCGTGGTGGCGAGGAGCGGGTCGTCCAGCATCCGGGCGGTCACTGCGTTCACCTCGGAGTCGTGGAGGGTACGGCCGGCGCCGACGGTGCGCACCAGTCGCGGGAGTTCGGCGCCCGGTTCGAGGACGGGAAGGCCGTCAGGACCCATCCCGGCGGGCAGGTCCCAGATCGCCAGGTCGGCCCGGCTGCCGGGCAGCAGCTGTCCGGAGTCGTCGTCGCGACCGGCCTTCCAGCCGCCACGCGGTGTGCGCCCGGAAGGCCCAGGACACGCCCAGCCGGTGCTCGGGCGCGTGGTGGTGCACGGCGGCGCGCACGGCCGCCCACGGGCCGATCGGGGTGACGGGAGAGTCGGAGCCGAATGCCAGCCGGACCGGCGCCATCTCGAGAGCGAGGAACGGGTTGGTCCCCGTCCACCGCTCCCCCAGCCGATCGGCGTACATGCCGTCGGGTCCGCCCCACAGCGCGTCGAACATCGGTTGCACGCTCGCGGTCACGTCGAGGCGGGCGAGCACGTCGATGACTCGTTGGGAAGGCATCTCGACGTGCTCGAGCCGGTGCCGGGCGGCGCGGACCCGGTCGTCGCCGAGCTTGTCGGCGGCCAGTGCGAACCCGTCGCCGATCGCATCCAGCGCGGCGTCGCCGATGCAGTGGAAGCCGGCCTGGAGGCCCGCCTCGGTGCACAGGACGACGTGCTCGGCGATCTGCTCGGCGCTGAGGTAGCCGTGCCCACGGGTGTCGGGCCGGTCGGCGTACGGCGCGTGGAGGGCGGCTGTGCGTGAGCCCAGGGCGCCGTCGGCGTTGAGGTCGCCGGCCAGCCCCGAGGCGCCGAGTCGGCGGGCGGTGTCGATCGCACCAAGCTCCCCCCAGTAGACCGTGGCCCGCAGGCCCGCTTCCTGGGCGGCCCGCCGGACCAGGTCGACCTCGTAGTCGGGACCGATGTGTGGAGCCGCGTTCTCGTGGAAGCCGGCCAGTCCGTTCGCGGTCATCCGCGCGCAGGCCACCCGGGCCGCGTCCAGTCGCTGGCCGGACCCGACGAGCTCGCCCATCACCGCGCGGACCGCATGGTGGGCGTCCCGCTCGACCCGCCCGCCGCCGGTCCAGCCGTCCTCGCCCTCGAGCCCCGGAACGGCGTCGACCAGGGCCGGCGAGACGATCGACGAGTGGCCGTCGATCCGGCTCAGGAGCGTGCGCATGCCGGGCGCTGCGCGCTCCAGCTCCTCCCCCGTCGGCGGCCGCGCCTCCGGCCAGAGCGACTCGTCCCAGCCCTGGCCGATCAGCACGCTGCCGGGCGACTGTCCGGCCGCGTGCGCGGCCAGCCGGTCGAGGGTGTCGGCGAGGCTGGGACTGTCATGGAGGTCGAGCTCGGTCAGCCGGAAGCCGGCCTGCACCGTGTGCACGTGCGAGTCGACGAACGCGGGTGCGAGGAACGCGCCGTGCAGGTCGACGACCTCGTCGGCCCCGTCGTACGACGTCGCGCCGTCCTCGTCACCGACCCACGCGATCCGGTCGCCCTCGACAGCCAGCGCGGTGTCGCGGCCCGACGGGTTGTCGCCGTGGACGACGCCGTTGCGGAACAGCGTCCTGGTGGCCAGTCCGGTCGAATCGCTCATATCGCCCGCCATGACAGTCCGTCCTCCGTGGTTATGCGCGTTCTACGGGAAAATCTCCGGCCAGCTATTAGACTTGCCGGACGTTCTCCTCGTACCCTTGCAGAGGGACACGCGTCTCACAACTGCGCGCGCCACTTGCACACGGCGGCCGACCAGCCCGACCAGACCGACCAGCCTGACCGTCAGGAGCCACCATGAGTATCGAGACCGCAATCGGCTTGGAGACCGGCCAGCCCTACCCCTACCGACGCGTCGAGCTCGTCGAGCCCGACTGGACCAGGTTCCCGGGCTGGAAGGACGTCACCGCCGACGAGTGGGCCTCGGTGCAGTGGCAGCGAGCCCACTGCGTGAAGAACGTCAAGCAGCTGCGCGAGCTGATGGGCGACCTGCTCGACGAGAGCTTCTACGCCGACCTCGAGCGCGACCAGGCCGAGCGGGCCACGATGTCGATGCTCGTCCCGCCGCAGATGATGAACACGATGGCCCCGCGCGACGAGCCGTCCGGTCCGGGTTCGCTCACCGACGCGTTCTACGCGGACCCGATCCGCCACTACATGATCCCGGTGTTCAGTGACCGTCGTACCGACTGGTCCTCGCACCCGCACGCCACCCGCGACTCGCTGCACGAGCACGACATGTGGGTGGCCGAGGGCCTGACCCACCGCTACCCCACCAAGGTGCTGGCGGAGCTGCTGCCGACCTGCCCGCAGTACTGCGGCCACTGCACCCGGATGGACCTGGTCGGCAACTCCACCGCGGTCATCGACAAGCTCAAGTTCGCCGGCAAGCCCAACGACCGGCTCGCCGAGATGATGGACTACCTGCGCCGTACGCCGTCGGTCCGCGACGTCGTCGTCTCGGGCGGCGACGTGGCGAACATGCCCTGGGCGCGGCTCGAGGACTTCCTGACGAAGCTGCTCGAGATCGAGAACATCCGCGACATCCGGCTCGCCACCAAGGCGCTGATCGGCCTGCCGCAGCACTGGATGCAGGACGACGTCCGGGCCGGCATGGAGCGGGTGAGCAAGATCGCGCGGGCGCGCGGCGCCAGCATCGCGATCCACACCCACACCAACCACGCCAACTCGGTGACGCCGCTGGTGGCCCAGGCGACCCGGGCGATGCTGGACACCGGCATCCGCGACGTTCGCAACCAGGGCGTCCTGCTCAACGGCGTCAACGCGGACCCGCACGCGCTCCTCGACCTGTGCTTCGCCCTGCTCGACGGCGCCCAGATCATGCCCTACTACTTCTACATGTGCGACATGATCCCGTACTCCGAGCACTGGCGGGTCTCGGTCGCCGACGCCCAGCGGCTGCAGCACCACATCATGGGCTACCTGCCGGGCTTCGCGACGCCCCGGATCGTGTGCGACGTGCCGTTCGTCGGCAAGCGCTGGGTGCACCAGCTGGCCGACTACGACCGCGTGCGTGGCATCTCCTACTGGACGAAGAACTACCGCACCTCGATCGAGGCCGCGGACCCGGACGCGCTGGACCGCACCTACGAGTACTACGACCCGATCCACACGCTGCCCCGCGAGGGTCAGGACTGGTGGGCCGAGCACGGTCGGCTCGACGAGTCGGCGCTTCGGGCCGCCGAGGTCGCCGAGGCCTCGCGCCGGATGGCTGCGCTCCAGGCACACTGACGCCGCCGACGGAGGCTGCCCGATCCCGCGCCGAACTCCTCGGCGCATCGTTGGAATCGAGATCTGCGCGTGAATTGGCGACAGAACCGTGAACGGGCACTCTCGACGGGGCCTCAACTCCGCGAGCGCCGTGTCCGGCCGACCGTTGTCAGTCGGGTGGCCGCTCCACCTGTGCTCGGTCGCCGACGTCGGTCCCTGAATCACGGTCGTTTACGCTCTCAATGACCGTGTGCGTTGGCCGGTTCGGGTCCGTGGTGTCGTGGATCTTCGTGACCACGCGTTCCCGGGTACTGCCATGCCGTGCGTACATGATCACCGCGGCTCCGGCGGCCATGAGGATCAGCCCGACGGTGTTGACGTCGATCGTCGGTGAGTCACCCTGGTGTACGGCGAAGGCGAGGATTGCTCCGAGCACGGCCAGAGAGGATCCCCACACACTGCTCGGAGGCCCTCCGCGGGGCCCGGTCCGCGTGCCGCGAATCGTGCATCGAGCATGGTTGCACATCGCCTGTTCTGCGCGAGAATTGGCGACCCAACCATGCATGGGCACTGATTTGGTCATGTTCGCCATCGGGCCGGTACGAGTAGATTGCACGAGTCCAACTTCCCCCGCCTGTGCCGTGCGGGAGCCGGCGAGGCCGCTCGAGGAGTAGCCGCATGAAGAAGCTGATCAACGATCCGGACAACGTCGTGGCGGAGGCCCTGCTCGGCATCGAGGCGGCCCACGCGGACCTCCGCGTCGACCACGCCAACAAGGTCATCTTCCGCGGGGATGCGCCGCGCCCGGGGAAGGTCGGTCTCGTGTCGGGCGGCGGCTCCGGCCACGAGCCGCTCCACGGCGGGTTCGTCGGGCTCGGGATGCTCGACGCCGCCTGCGCCGGCGAGGTGTTCACCTCACCGGTGCCCGACCAGATGATGGCCGCAACGGTGGG
Source organism: uncultured Actinomycetota bacterium (assembly GCA_963719255.1). Taxonomy (GTDB): domain Bacteria; phylum Actinomycetota; class Actinomycetes; order Propionibacteriales; family Nocardioidaceae; genus Nocardioides. The sequence goes on from CAVRBN010000032.1 coordinate 36,662, forward strand.
GGTCGACGGCGGGGCCGGCGTACTCCACATCGTGAAGAACTACACCGGCGACGTGATGAACTTCGAGATGGCCGCCGAGATGGCCGGTGACGTCGAGGTGGTCTCCGTCGTCACCGACGACGACGTCGCCGTGCAGGACAGCCTCTACACCGTCGGCCGGCGCGGAGTCGGCGTCACCGTGCTCGTGGAGAAGATCGCGGGCGCGGCAGCCGAAGAGGGCCGCAGCCTCGCCGAGGTCGCCGACGTGGCGCGCGCGGTCAACGGTGCCGGGCGCAGCATGGGGATGGCGCTGACCTCCTGCACCGTCCCGTCGGCCGGCCAACCCACGTTCGACCTGCCCGACGACGAGATGGAGGTCGGCATCGGCATCCACGGCGAGCCCGGACGACGCAGGGTGCCCCTGGCGCCGGCCAGCGAGGTTGCCGAGATGCTGGTGACGCCGATCCTGGGCGATCTGGACTACACCGGCGGCGACGGCGTGATCGCGTTCGTCAACGGCATGGGCGGCACCCCGTTGCTCGAGCTGTACCTGATGTACGGCGAGGTGTCGAAGATCCTGGACAAGTCCGGCGTCACGGTGGCCCGATCCCTGGTCGGCAACTACATCACGAGCCTCGACATGGCCGGGTGCTCGGTCACGCTGCTGAAGGCCGACCCCGAGCTGCTGCGGCTGTGGGACGCGCCGGTCCGCACTCCCGGGCTGCGCTGGGGGGTCTGAGCAGATGCCGGGAGCGTTGGTCGACGTCGCCGCGCTGACCGCCTGGCTGGGTGCCTTCGCCGAGGAGGTCAGGGCCAACCGCGACTTCCTCACCAAGCTGGACTCCGCGATCGGCGACGCCGACCACGGCGCGAACATGGATCGAGGCATGGCCGCTGTCGTGGCCAAGCTGGAGGCGGAGCCGCCGAGCACACCCCGCGACCTGCTGAAGGCGGCGGGAATGACGCTGGTCAGCACGGTGGGCGGGGCCAGTGGGCCGCTCTACGGGACCCTCTTCCTGCGGATGTCCGCGAGCGCCGGCGACCACGCGAGCCTCGATGCGGCGGCGTGGGGCGCGGCTCTGCAGGCCGGGCTCGGGGGCGTGGTCGCCCGAGGCCGGGCCGAGGCAGGCGACAAGACGATGTACGACGCCCTCGCGCCCGCGTGCGCGGCGTACGACGAAGCCGTTGCGCGCGGTGCCCCGATCGGAGAGGCACTGGCGAAGGCGTCGGAGGCAGCCGATGCGGGTCGCGACTCGACGACTCCGATGCTGGCGCGCAAGGGGCGGGCGTCCTACCTCGGCGAGCGCAGCATCGGGCACCAGGATCCAGGCGCGACCTCGACGGCCCTGCTGATCGCCACGGCCGCCCGCACCCTCGGCTGAGCGGCGGCGGCCCAAGATGACTGGCATCGTGGTGGTGTCCCACAGCCGCGCTCTGGCCGACGCGGCCGTGCGGCTGGCGGCAGAGATGGCGACCGGGTCGCAGGTCCGGGTCGAGGTCGCCGCCGGGCTGGACGAGCACACCCTCGGCACCGATGCGACCGCGATCGCCGCCGCCATCGAGGCAGCCGATGACGACGGCGTCGTCGTGCTGATGGACCTGGGCAGCGCCGTACTGTCCGCCGAGCTTGCGCTCGAGCTCGTCGATCCCGCGTTGCGGGAGCGAGTCCGGCTCTCCCCTGCGCCGCTGGTCGAGGGTCTGGTCCTGGCCGTGGTGGCCGCCGGCGGCGGTGCCGGACCGGACGGAGTGTGCCGCGAGGCCGAGGGCGCGTTGCGGGCGAAGCAGGCGCAGATCGGGACCGAAGCCCACGCGCCAGTCCAGTCCTCTGAGTCGGAGCCAGCGGAGCCGTCGGAAGAACGGGTCACGACCGAGTTCACGATCGACAACCCGCACGGCCTGCACGCGCGCCCGGCCGCACGGCTGGTCGAGCTGGCACAGGGGCTGCAGCCGGCGCTCAGCCTGCGCAACCTCACGTCCGGGACCGGGCCGGCGGAGGCGAGCAGCATGCTGGGGGTGTCCACCCTCGGCGCCGAGCGCGGGCACCGCATCGAGCTGACCGCCACCGGCCCCGGAGCCCAGGAGGCGGTCGACGCCGTGCTCGCCCTTGCCGAGCGAAACTTCGACGACGACTAGCGTCAGCTGAGCGGACGGTTCTCGTAGGGCGTACTCAGCACGATCGTGGTCCGGGTGGACACGTTGGCCGCGCCCCGGATCCGGGCGAGCAGGTCCTCCAGGTCGGACGGGGTGGCCACCCGGACCTTGAGGATGTAGGACTCGTCGCCGGCGACCGACCAGCAGGACTCGATCGCTGAGATGTCACGCAACCGCTCGGGATAGTCGTCGGGCTGGGAGGCGTCGATCGGGGTGATCGAGACGAACGCCGTCAACGGCAGACCCAGCTGGTCGTGGTCGATGGTGGCGCCGTACGCCAGGATCTGGCCACGCTGCTCCAGCCGCTTGACCCGCTGGTGCACCGCCGACGTGGACAGCCCGGTGGCCTTGCCGAGATCGGTGAAGGACATCCGGCCATCGGCCGCGAGCAGCGTCAGGATCTTGCGATCGATCTCTTCCACACCGGACAGACTAGCGAGTTCGGCGTGGCAGGATGCGATGCGTGACGCCACCTGACTCACCGTCTGCGAACCGGTTGATGCTGCTCGACACGGCCTCGATGTACTTCCGCGCCTTCTACGGGGTGCCCGACAGCATCCGCGCCCCGGACGGCACGCCGGTCAATGCCGTGCGCGGGTTGATGGACTTCATCAGCCGGCTCGTCGGCGAGTACCGGCCGACCCATCTCGCCTGCTGCTGGGACAACGACTGGCGGCCCCAGTGGCGGGTCGACCTGCTCCCGTCGTACAAGGGGCACCGGGTCGAGTCACCCCGCCCGGGCGACACTCCGGACGTGGAGGAGGTGCCCGACCCGCTGGAGGCCCAGATCCCGATCATCCTCGACGTGCTCTCCGCCTACGGGATCGCTGTCGTCGGCGCCGACCACATGGAGGCCGACGACGTGATCGGCACCCTCGCGACCGGGGCCGGCATGCCCGTGGACGTCGTCACCGGCGATCGCGACCTGTTCCAGCTCGTCGACGACGACGCCGACGTCCGGGTTCTCTACATCGCCCGTGGGGTGGGCCGCCACGAGCGGGTGACGAACTCCGTCCTCCGCGAGAAGTACGGCGTCGACGCCAGCCAGTACGCCGACTTCGCGACCTTGCGTGGCGATGCTTCCGACGGCCTGCCCGGCGTGGCCGGCGTCGGTGAGAAGACCGCCACCACGTTGCTCAACCGGTTCGGGGACATCCCCGGCATCGTGGCCGCGGCCAACGACCCCGACGGTGACATGGGTCCGGGTCCGCGCGGCAAGATCAAGGCGGCGGCCGACTATCTCGCCGTGGCACCGAAGGTCGTTGCGGTGGTGCGCGACCTGGACCTGGGGAAGCCCGACCTGACCCTGCCGCGCACGCCTGCACACGCCGACCGAGTGGTCGAGCTCGACCAGCGCTGGGACCTCGGCAGTTCGGCGGTCCGACTGGTGGAGGCGCTGCAGGGGTGACCCTCGGGGTCGCGGCTGGCCGGGCTCACCGTACGGTGGGGCCATGAGTCGGATCGCTGTCGTCGGGGGGCACGGGCAGATCGCCCAGCTGCTCCATCCCCTTCTCGTTCAGGCCGGGCACACTCCTGTGGCGCTGGTCCGCAAGGAGGAACAGCGGGCGAGGCTCGAGGGGCTCGGCGCCGAGGTTCGGTTGCTGGACATCGAGGCCGACGAGGCGCCCGCGTTCGCCGAGGCGTTCGCGGGGTGCGACACCGTGGTGTTCGCGGCCGGAGGTGGACCCGACGGCAACATCGACCGCAAGCGCACGGTTGACCTCGGCGGCTCGCTCAAGTCCATCGAGGCGGCAGGTCTGGCCGGGATCAGCCGTTTCGTCCAGGTGTCGGCGATCAGCGTCGACGACCCGCTCCCCGCCGGCACCAGCCCGGTCTGGACGGCCTATGTGGAGGCCAAGCGGGACGCCGACGCCGCCCTTCGCCGGAGCGGACTGGACTGGACGATCCTGCGTCCCGGGACGGCTGACCGACGACCCGCCGACGGGCAAGGTCGACGCTCGGACCCGAGGTCCCGAAGGGCGCGGTCACCCGTGCCGACGTCGCCGCCGTCGTGGCCGCCGTCATCGACGAGAAGTCCTCGATCGGCGCCCAGTGGGACCTGGTCGCCGGCGACACGCCCATCGTCGAGGCTGTCGCTGGCGCTCGCTGAGCCCGGTGGCGGCTCATCGGGGTCTTTGGGCTGGCCAAAAGCCTTGCCGAACAGCAGGACTCAGAATAAGTTGCTTGTTGCACCCGTCGATCTTTCTGGGGGGTTGCTCCGCGCTCAATGATGACCGCACTCGTTGGGCGCGGAGCGGGGTATTTCCGGGGCTGGACTCAGCTGCTCACCGACGAGTAGGCCACCACACCGCGACGCAGCAGACGGGATGCCTCGCGTGCGGTCTTCCGCAGCGCGCCGTCACCGGCGGCGTCGGCGACCTGGTCGGCCAGGTCCAGGAGCTGCTTCATCCAGCGCACGAAGTCACCGGCGGCGAGCTCGGTGATGCCGAGGACGTCGTCGAGGTGGTCGCCCTCGGCCCAGCGGTAGGCCGCCCACGCGAAACCGAGGTCCGGCTCGCGCAGGAAGTCGAGCTTGTGGACGCGTTCGAGCTCGTCGAGCTCCCCCCACAGGTGCACCATGTCGGCGATCACCTGCTTGACCCGGCCACCGGGCAGTCGGGGCGCCGAGGCGTCGTCGGCGCGCCGCGCCTCGAAGACGAGGATCGAAAGGGCGGCCGCCAGCTCCGAGGCGGTGAGCTCCGACCAGAGCCCGTGCCGAAGAGACTCCGCCGCGACCAGGTCCATGTCGGTGTAGATCCGCATCAGGTGCCGGCCACGGTCGGTCACCTGGAGGTCATCGTCGTCGGCGGTGAGGTAGTCGAGCGCCAGCAGCACCTCGCACACCCGGTCGAACTGCCGGGCGATGGTGTTCGTGCGCTGCTCGACCCGGCGCTTCAAGGTCTTGGCGTCGCGATCCAGCTTGAACCAGCGCTCCCCCCACCGCGCGTGCTCCTCCCGATCGGGGCACTGGTGGCACGGGTGCGCCCTCATCGCCTCCCTGAGCCGGTCGATCTCCGGTTCGTCTCCGACCGACCCTGTTGTCTTGGCGCGCGCGGCGGAACGGCGGTGGCGTGGTCAGCCCGTGGGTCCGGGCGCGGAGTGCAGAGGACAGGTCGCGGCGCATCTGCGGATTGCGACCGTTGAAGTTCCTGGGCACCTTCACCGTGGTCACCGCCTGCACCGGCGTCGGGAAGTCGATGGCGCTGAGCCGGCGGGCCTGACGGTCCGCGGTGACGACGTAGGGCCGCGGGGAGTCGCCCGACAGTCCGGGGTCGACCACGACCGCGAAGCCCGAGAACTTGCCGGCCGGGATCTCGATGACGTCGCCGGGCCTGAGCTTGTGCAGCGAGGACAGCGCGTCTTCTCGACGATCCAGCCGCCTGTTCCTGGCGGAGCTCTTCTCGGCGTCGGAGAGCTTGCGGCGCAGGGCGGCGTACTCCATGAAGTCGCCGAGGTGGCAGGTCGCCGCCTCGGCGTACCCCTCCAGCGCGGTCTCGCTCTTGCGCAGCTGCCGGGCCAGGCCGACGACCGCCTTGTCGGCCTGGAACTGGGCGAACGACGACTCGAGGAGCTCGCGGGCGCGTTCGCGCCCGAACTGGTGGACGAGGTTGACCGCCATGTTGTACGACGGCCGGAAGGACGACCGCAACGGATAGGTCCGGGTCGAGGCGAGCCCCGCCAGCTCGTTGGGGTTCATTCCGGGCTGCCAGACCACCACGCCATGGCCCTCGACGTCGAGGCCGCGGCGTCCGGCCCGGCCGGTCAGCTGGGTGTACTCCCCCGGCGTGATGTCGGCGTGGGTCTCGCCGTTCCACTTGCTCAGCTTCTCGATCACCACGGTCCGCGCGGGCATGTTGATGCCGAGCGCCAGCGTCTCGGTGGCGAAGACGACCTTGCACAGGCCCTGCACGAACAGCTGCTCGACGCATTCCTTGAACGCCGGGAGCATGCCCGCGTGGTGGGCCGCGACGCCGCGCGTGAGCCCGTCGAGGAAGTCGTGGTAGCCGAGGACGTGCAGGTCGTCCTCGGGCAGGTGCCGGCAACGTTCCTCGACGAACGCCTCGACCTCGTCGCGCTCCTCCGGCGTCGTGAGGCGGACGCCCGCCGAGAGGCACTGGGTCACCGCAGCGTCGCAGCCGACCCGGCTGAAGACGAAGACGATGGCCGGCAGCAGCCCCTCGCGGTCCAGCCGGTCGATGACGTCGACCCGGCTCGGGATCCACACCCGGCGGCCGTTGCCGACGCTGCGCGGGTTCTTCGACGAGCCGGGGCGCCCCTTGCGCGGCGAGCGCCGGTCGCGCATCAACCTGGTGCTGGCGAAGTCGTCACGGGCGATCCGGACCAGCTCGTTGTTGACCGGCGCGCCCTCCTTCACGAATCCCGCCGACGCGTCCACGTCTGAGCTGGCGAACAGGTCGTGCATGCGCTTGCCGACCATGACGTGCTGGAACAGGGGCACCGGCCGCTGCTCCTCGACGATCGTGGTCGTGTCGCCGCGGACCGTCTCCAGCCACTCGCCGAACTCCTCGGCGTTGGACACCGTCGCCGACAGCGACACCAGGGACACCGACTCGGGCAGGTGGATGATGACCTCCTCCCACACCGCGCCACGCATCCGGTCCGCGAGGTAGTGGACCTCGTCCATGACGACGAAGCCCAGACCCGCGAGGGTTCGCGAGCCGGCGTACAACATGTTCCGCAGCACCTCGGTGGTCATCACCACGATCGGCGCCTCGCCGTTGACGCTGTTGTCACCGGTCAGCAGGCCGACCCGGTCCGCACCGTAGCGGCGCACGAGGTCGGCGTACTTCTGGTTGGACAGGGCCTTGATCGGGGTCGTGTAGAAGCACTTCCGTTCGGTCCCGAGCGCCAGATGTACGGCGAACTCGCCGACCACCGTCTTCCCGGAGCCGGTGGGGGCAGCCACCAGCACGCCGCGGCCATCCTCGAGCTCACGGCAGGCCCGGAGCTGGAAGTCGTCGAGCGGGAAGTCGTAGAGGCCGGAGAAGTCCCGCAGGATCGGATGTTGTCGACCCGCACGGTAGGCGGCGTACTGCTCAGAGGGAGAGCTGTCATGAAATGACCCTGAGGACGCCGGGCACGCATTCGACGGTGATGGGGAGCGGTCCGAACCGTTCTCCGTCCGCATAGGCCACGATCCCGGGGGCGTCGACGGTGACCGAGCGGACGCGATGGTGCTCGTACTCCGGAATCGTGGTGTGCGTGCCTTTGAAGAGCCTCGGATAGGTGCGGACGAGCTTGGTCCTCGACAACGGTCTGATGATGACCACGTCGAGCAGGCCGTCGTCGATCTCGGCACCCTCGGTGATCCTGAGCCCGCCGCCGAAGCACGGCCCGTTCCCGACGGCGACGAGAACGGCGTCGACTCTCTTGGTCTCCCCGTCGAGGTCGAGGGTGTAGTCGAGTGGCTTGAGGGTGCGGAGCTCGGCCAGCATGGCGAGGTTGTAGCGCATCTGCCCCTTCGGCCAGCTCATCGTGTTGGCCCGCTCGTTGACGATCGCGTCGAAGCCGGCAGCGAGCACGGTGACGAAGTACTTGGTCCCGCAGCGGGCCAGGTCGATCACCCGAGTCTTGCCGGCGATGACCCTGTCGGCTGCCTCCGCCGGGCTGTTGAGCGGCAGGTCGAAGTACCTCGCGGTGTCATTGCCGGTGCCCGCCGGGATGATGCCGAGCGGCGTGCCCGTCCCGGCCAGCGCCTGGACGGCCAGATGCACCATCCCGTCCCCGCCACACACGACCAGCGCGTCGACACCGTCGGCCACGGCCTTCCGAGCCAGCCCGAGTGCCTCGTCGGCATCACTCCCGGCCAGGCTGCGGACGTCCAAGCCGGCTTCGCGAAGCCGGGGCACGGCCACGTCGCGGGCCCGAGAAGCCTTGCCCTTCCCCGCCGTCGGGTTGGTGAGGAACACGATCTCGCCGGAGGGGACAGCCACTCGCCCACCCTAGTCGTCCGTCATTGACGTCGTCATTGCATGGCGCGGCCGACTGCGCCGAGGCGCAACGCCGCGGTCATCCGGTCCGGCCTGCCACCGACGGCCTTCGCGAACCGGAAGAGGGCGGCCAGGACCAGGTCGGCGGTGAACTCGTGACCGGGTACGGCGAGGGTCAACCGGTCGTCGTAGCTGATCAGCAGCACCTGGTCGTGGTGCCAGGCCTGGTGGGCCAGGCGGCGCCAAGCCGAGTCCGCGACCTGCTGTGGGTACGCCTGGTCGATGGCGAGGAGGTCACAGCCCACGTCGTCGTGGTCTGCAGCGGTGATCCGGCCGGTGATGTGGTGGCCGAACCGGGCGCCGGAGTCGGCGTACCAGGTGACCTCGCTGACACCCACCCATTCCGGGAGGTCGAAGGGGTCGGCCTCGGCGATGACCAGGCTCACAGGGCCGAGATCTCGTCGTCGGGGACCTCAGCCAACTTCTGGCGACCTCGGTAGCGGTCCAGGGTGCGGGCGATGACCTCCGAGATTGCGAACAGCAGGAGCATGGGAATGGCCAGCATCAGCATCGAGAACGGGTCGGTCGACGGAGTCGCGACGGCGGCGAAGATCATCGTGCCGAGGATGATCCACGGCCGGGCCTTGCCGATCGCCCGGCCGGAGACGATGCCGGCCAGGTTGAGCATCACCACGAACAGCGGGATCTCCATGGAGATCCCGAACACCAGCAGCATCCTGGTGATGAACGAGAAGTACGTCGTGGAACTCGACGAGGCTCTGCGTGTTGTCGGGGGTGAAGTTGAGCAGCACGGCGATGCCCTTGGGCAGCACGTAGTAGCCGAGCGCGACCCCGCCGAAGAACAGCGGGCCGGCCACGGCCGCGAACACCCGCGACCACTTCCGCTCTCCGGGGTGCAGCCCCGGCACGATGAAGGCCCAGATCTGGTAGAGCCAGAACGGGCTGGAGGCGATGATCGCGACGACGCCGCACAGCTTGAGCTGCAGCAGCAGTCCGGCGCCGTGATGCTGTTGAGCACCAGTTGGGTTTCGACGTCGCCCTCGATCTTCTTCTGCGGCGTCCTTGTAGGGCGTGGCGACCAGGTCGAGCAGCTGGTCGTAGAAGAGCAGGGCAACGCAGAAGGCGACGATCAAGCAACAGGACGGACTTCAGGACTCGGGCCCGCAGCTCGCGCAGATGGTCCGACAGTGCCATCCGGCCGTCGGCACCGACAGGGTGCACTGGACGGACACGGAACAGCCCGACGACTCCTGCGATCGACACGATGGTGTGGTGGCCCGAGCGTCAGGCGTTGGTGTCGCCCTGTTCGCGGGCGATCCGCTCCGCGTCGGCCTGGGCCTTGGCGCGTGCCTCGATCTCGCGCTCCTCGTCGGTCTTGGACTCGTCGTCGTCGTCCATCAGGCCCTTGGTCTCGGCCTTGAAGATCCGGAGTGCGCGACCGCTGCCCCGGGCGAGCTCGGGAAGCTTGGTGGCGCCGAACAACAGGATGATCACGGCGAGGATCAGCACGATCTCGGTCGTGCCGAGGCCGCCGATAAGCAGGGGCGAAGTCATGTGTTCCTCACATCGTCGGATCGGTCGTTTACCATCCTACGCGCTCACGCGTACAGGCCGAGCGTCTCCCGTGCGACTGCCGTGACCCGCTCGGCCAGCTCGCTCGGTTCGACGAGTACGGCGTCGGGTGCGAGCCGGAGCAGCAGTCGCTGGAGCCAGCGCGGGTCCGCGATCTCCAGCTCCACGACCAGGCCGCCGCCCTCGGCTTCGGTGACCCGGGTGACCGGGTAGTACTCCGCCACCCATCGGGCCGGCGGGGCCAGGCGGATCACTGCGGTCTCGTGACTGCCGCTGGGCTGGAACAGTCCCGCGGACAGGTCCCGCGGCTCGACGTCGGGGTGCGGATCGGCAGGGCTGTCGAGCACGTCCCACGCCTCGATCCGGTCCAGCCGGAACAGCCGCCGGTCCTCGGCGCGGTGGCACCAGCCGTCGAGGTAGGTCATGCCCTGGGTCGTGACGAGCCCGAGGGGGTCCACGACCCGCTCGGTGCGCTCGTCCCGGGCCGGCACGTAGTAGGTCAGGTTCACCTGACGGCCGGCGGCCGCGGCGTGGGCCAGGTGGGACCGGAGCTGTGCCTGGGAACGCTCCCGTTCCCCGAGGTGTACGTCGACCTGGCCGGCCGCGGCGGCACCGTCCTCCGCTGCCGCTTCGAGCTTGGCCAGGGTCCGGTCCACCACCGACACGACGTCCGGGTCGGCCGAGTCCCGCAGCGTGCGCAGCGCGACGATGAGCGCCGACGCCTCCGGGACCGTCAGCCGCAGCGGTCGGGCGAGGTAGTCGGCGTTGGTCACGCGGATGACGCCCTCTCCCTCGAGCGCATCGAGGTCGACCTCGATGTAGTCGCCGGGCAGGTAACCGGGCCAACCGCAGTACATCAGCACCTTCAGGTCGTTGACGATCTGCTTGGGCGTGACCCCGAGGTCGGCGGCCGCCTCGTCGAGGGGTACCTCCCGGCGGGTCAGGGCGTAGGGCACCAGCGCCAGCAGGCGGGCGACCTGGGCGGCGGCGCTGACGGGCGCGGTCATGCCACGGCCGCGCGGAGCCGGTCGATCACGAGCGCCCGGAGCTGGGGCGGCGCCTCGGCGTACGCGTCGGGCCCGAAGCTGAGCACCTCGTCGGCCACCGCCTGCACCGACGAGCCCTCGATCGCGAGTCGGTCCCAGCCCGGGTCGCCGTCGGGCCCACGACGGCCTCGCTCCACCGCTGAGGCCTGCCTGCGCAACCCGTTGGCGGCGCCGCTGCGGACCAGCACGGACGCCCGCGGGCGGCCGGTGGAGTGGGCGCAAGCTGCCGGGTCATCGCGTGGAAGTCGACGTCGGCGGGCAGCGTCGTAGGAGCCCGGTGCTCCGGTCTTCTGCGACGTCGCCCCGGACCCGGGAGAGACGGAACAGTCTCGGGGCACCGCGATCGGTGTCGAGGCCCAGGACGTACCAGCGCCCCGAGCTCCAGGCCACCCGCCACGGTTGGAGGTGGCGGCGGGTGACCTCGGCCGAACCGCTGCGCTGATAGTCGAACTCGACGGGCACCCGACGCTGGGCGGCGGCCCAGAACGTGTCGAACGACGGCTCTTCCGCGCTCAGCTGGGGCTCGACGAGGTCCAGCGCGCTCCGGTCGACCTCGATGCCGGCCGCCTTCAGCTTGACGATGGCGTCGGAGGTCGCGCCGGCCAGGCCCGCATGCTGCCAGACCCGCGCAGCCAGCCCCAGCACCGCAGCCTCGTCCGCCTCGAGCGCGACGTCGGGCAGCTCGAAGGCTCCGCGGTGGATCCGGTAGCCCTGCTCGTCCTCGAAGAAGACGTCCTGGCTGGCCATGTCGATCGGGATGCCCAGCTGACGGAGCTCGTCCTTGTCGCGCTCGAACATCTTCTCGAACGCGTCATCGGTGGAGTCCGCGTAGAGGTAGCCCCGGATGTGGTCCTTGTCCAGATGCCGGCGCGCCACGAGCAGCATGATGAGCAGGTTCATCAGCCGTTCGCTCTTGCGCATCGCCATCGGGACCCGGCTCTCTCGCTCAGTAGGCCGCGAGGACGTCGACCACGAACGTCAGAGTCGAGTTGGCCGGGATCTTGTCCTTCTTCTCGTCGCCGTACGCGAGGTCGGGCGGGATCACCAACAGGACCCGGCTGCCGACCGGGACACCCACCAAGCCCTGGTCCCAGCCCTTGATGACGCTGCCCTTGCCGATCGGTGTGGTGAACGGGTCCTTGCTGTACGACTCGTCGAAGACTTCCTTGCTGCCGTACACCGAGCCCAGGTAGTCCATGATCGTCGTGTCGCCCTTGGCGACCTTGGTCCCGGTGCCCTTGATCAGGGTGATCACCTGAAGCTTGTCGGAGGGGGTTTTCGGCGAGTTCGAGAAGTCGAAGCCGGTCGGTACGCCGTCCTTCAGCTCCAGCTTCGGTGCGCCTGCCGGGGGCTTCTGAGCGGCGCCGGCCGGCTCGGTCAGCACCTTGTCCATGATGTCCACGAGGAACACGAGGTTGTCGGACGGGTCGACACCGAATGATGGGTTCCCTTGGTCGCCGAACGCGTCTTCCGGCGGCGCCACGACCTCGACCCGGGAGCCGACGGTGTGGTCGACGACAGCCGCGTAGATCGCCTTCAGGGTCTCGGCCTCGTCGACCTTGACGGCCTCCGGCGCCTTCTTCGTGTAGCTGCTGTAGGCCACGTCCTGGGTGTAGCCGTTGCCGATCCAGAGGTTGATGATCGCCTGGTCGCCCTTGACGACCTTGTCGCCGGTGCCCTCGGTCAGGGTCTTGGATTCGAGCTCGTCGACCTTGACGGCGCTGTTCCACTTCACCTCGGGCGCTTTTCCGAAGTCGCCCGACACGGTGACGGCGTCGAGCCCCTTTCCTTCGCCGACGATGGGGTCGACGTCATCCGAGCTTCTCGTCGCCGCATGCGGCGAGCCCGAGGAGGAGCGAGAGGATGCCCAGCAGGGCGACGAGGCGGCGCACGTGGTTCACCTTTGGTTTCGAGGAGGGTTCAGCGCGGTCACCTTACCCGCCAGCCCCAGTCAGCGTCGGGAGGCGAGTCAGATGCCGTCGATGAGGCGGCTTTGCTCCTGCGCTCAGTAGGTCGCGAGGACGTCGACCACGAACGTCAGAGTCGAGTTGGCCGGGATGCCTTCCTTCTTGTCGTCGCCGTACGCGAGGTCGGACGGGATCACCAACAGGACCCGGCTGCCGACGGGAACACCCACCAAGCCCTGGTCCCAGCCCTTGATGACGCTGCCGTTGCCGATCGGTGTGGTGAACGGATCCCTGCTGTACGACGCGTCGAAGACTTCTTTGCTGCCGTAGACCGAGCCCAGGTAGTCCATGATCGTCGTGTCGCCCGTGGCGACCTTGGTCCCGGTGCCCTTGATCAGGGTGATCACCTGAAGCTCGTCGGACGGGGTCTGCGGCGAGTCCGAGAAGTCGAAGCCCGTTGGTACGCCGTCCTTCAGCTCCAGCTTCGGTGCGTCTGGCCGGGGGCGTCTGGGTGGCGCCGGCCGGCTCGGTCAGCACCTTGTCCATGATGTCCACCAGGAAGACCAGGTTGTCGGTCGGGGCCGATGCCCAGGGTCGGGTTCCCTTGGTCACCGAACGTGTCTGCAGGCGGCGCCACGACCTCGACCCGGGAGCCGACGGTGTGGTCGACGACAGCCGCGTAGATCGCCTTCACGAGCTGTGCGTCGTCGATCTTGACGGCCTCCGGCGTGTGCTTCGGTGTAGCTGCTGTAGACCACCTTCTGGCTGGCGCCGTTGCCGGCCCACAGGTTGACCACCGCCTGGTCGCCCTTGACGACGCGTGTCACCGGTGCCCTCGATCAGGGTCTTGGAGTCGAGCTCGTCGACCTCGACCGGGCCATTCCACTTCACCTCGGGTGCTTCTCCGAATTCGCCCGACACGCGTGACCGCGTCGATGCCGTCTGCATCGGCAACGGTGGCGCTGGGGCTGCTGGGACTGCTCTTGGTGCTGGGCTCGTCCTCCTTCTGGTCGCCGCATGCGGCGAGCCCGAGGAGGAGCGAGAGGATGCCCAGCAGGGCGACGAGGCGGCGCACGTGGTTCACCTTTGGTTTCGAGGAGGGTTCAGCGCGGCAACCCTAGCCGCCAGTCCTAGGGTCGGCAGGGCGTCGGCAGGCTCACATGCCGTCGATGAGGCGCTGCACGCGCTCGTCGTACGCCCGGAAGGGGTCCTTGCACAGCACCGTGCGCTGGGCCTGGTCGTTGAGCTTGAGATGCACCCAGTCGACCGTGAAGTCGCGGCGGCGCTCCTGGGCGTGCTTGATGAACTCGCCGCGCAGTCGCGCCCGGGTGTTCTGGGGTGGCACCGACTTGGCCTCGAAGATCCTGAGGTCGTTGGTCACCCGGGCGACCATGCCGCGCTTCTCCAGCAGGTAGTAGAGGCCGCGGCCACGGTGGATGTCGTGGTAGGCCAGGTCGAGCTGCGCGATCCGGGCATGACCCAGCGGCAGGCCGTGCTTGGCGCGGTAGCGCTCGATCAGCTTCCACTTGATGACCCAGTCGATCTCGCGATCGACCAGGTCGAGGTCGCCGGACTCGACGGCCTTGAGCCCTCGCTCCCACAGGTCGAGGACCCGCTCGATCGTCGGGGTGCTGATCTCGCGGCGGTCGACGAAGTCTCGGGCCTTGGAGAGGTACTCGCCCTGGATCTCGAGCGCACTTGCCTCCCGCCCGTTGGCGAGACGCACCTTGCGCTGGCCGCTCATGTCGTGGGAGATCTCGCGGATCGCGCGGATCGGGTTCTCCATCGTGAGGTCGCGCATGATCACGCCCTCCTCGATCATCCGCAGCACGAGGTCGCAGCTGGCCACCTTGAGCAGGGTGGTGGTCTCGCTCATGTTGGAGTCGCCGACGATGACGTGCAGCCGGCGGTACCGTTCCGCGTCGGCGTGGGGTTCGTCGCGGGTGTTGATGATCGGTCGGCTCCGGGTGGTCGCGCTGGAGACGCCCTCCCAGATGTGCTCGGCGCGCTGACTCAGCGAGTAGGACGCCCCGCGCGGTGTCTGCATGACCTTCCCTGCGCCGACGATGACCTGCCGGGTGACCAGGAACGGGATCAGGATGTCGGCGAGACGGGAGAACTCGCCCGCCCTGCCCACCAGGTAGTTCTCGTGGCAGCCGTAGGAGTTGCCCGCGGAGTCGGTGTTGTTCTTGAACAGGTAGATGTCACCCGAGATGCCCTCGTCGTGCAGCCGTTGCTCGGCGTCGAGCAGGAGCCCCTCGAGCACCCGCTCGCCCGCCTTGTCGTGGGAGACCAGCTCGACGATGTCGTCACACTCGGGGGTGGCGTACTCCGGGTGGCTGCCGACGTCGAGGTAGAGCCGGGCGCCGTTGCGCAGGAACACGTTGCTGGACCGGCCCCAGGACACCACCTTGCGGAACAGGTACCGCGCCACCTCGTCCGGGCTGAGTCGTCGCTGGCCCTTGAACGTGCACGTGACGCCGTACTCGTTCTCGATTCCGAATATCCGGCGGTCCACCTCTCCACCCTACGGGCGGACCCGACAGAACGTGGTGAATCGCGCCCCGGATCCCTTCAATTGTCGAGGCTGTAGCGGCTGGCGTCCCGGGCGGGAGTTTCATCAGGTATGCAGGCGAACCAGAGGTTCCCGGTGTCGTGCACCAGGGAAGGGTTCATCTGCATCCGCTAGTGATGACCGGCGCCGCTGGTCAGTCGACAAGTCAGCGACGGGTCGGACGGCCCGGTAGGCGGCCGTCGGCGGCGCGGTGGGAGGTGCCACCGGGGGTTCGCCGGTGACCGGGTCCTCGAGCGGAGGGGTGCCGCCGCTGATCTGGTCGGTGGGGTCGGCCGGGTCGTCGGACTGCCGACGGGGTGGCGACCGAACCCCCCGCCTGGGTGTCGTCGGTCGAAGCAGCCTCCGGCGTTTCCGGAGCGCGGTCGCCGAGGATCTGGGTGAGCTGGCTGGGCCGGATCCGCCGGAACTTGCGGGGTTGGCTCCGGGTCCGGTCCAGCACCGCCACCTCGAGGGCGGTGTCGGGGATCACCCGGTCGGCGGGCTCCCCCTTCTCGTTGGCGGAGTGGCCCAGGGCCGCCACCGCGAGCCGCACGGCGTCCTCGAGCGAGGAGCCTTCGACGTACCGCTCCTTGAGGTACGTCGCCACGATGTCGGCCGCGCCCCCCATCACCGCGTAGCCGTGTTCGTCGGCGACCTGGCCGTCGTAGGTGAGCCGGTAGATCTGGTCGTCTTCGGGGGCGTCGCCGATCTCGGCGACGAAGAGCTCCACCTCGTAGGGCTTCTCGCCACCGCTGGAGAAGATCGCGCCGAGCGTCTGGGCGTAGGCGTTGGCCAGCCCCCGGCCGGTGACGTCGCGCCGGTCGTAGGAGTAGCCGCGCATGTCGGCCAGCCGGACGCCCGCGATGCGGAGGGTCTCGAACTCGTTGTAGCGGCCGACAGCGGCGAAGGCGATCCGGTCGTAGATCTCGGACACCTTGTGCAGCGCCTGGGACGGGTTCTCGGAGACGAACAGGACGCCGCCGGCGTATTGGACCACGACCACCGAACGGCCTCGACCGATGCCCTTGCGGGCGAAGTCGGCACGGTCCTTCATCTGCTGCTCGGGAGAGACGTAGAACGGCATGCTCATGTCAGTTCATCCCCCCGTCGAGATCGGCCGCTGGTCCGTCGGGTCGTTGCATCCGGCCGGCAACCACGCGGTCGGCGATGGCGGCAACCTCGTCGTCGGGGAGGCGTCGACCGCCGTCGCTGGTGATCACCTGGACGACCGGGAAGATCCGCCGGGTGATGTCGGGCCCGCCGGTGGCCGAGTCGTCGTCGGCCGCGTCGTAGAGCGCCTCGACGACGGCCTGCACACACTGCTCGGAGCTGAGGTTGTCGCGGTAGAGCTTCTTGAGCGAGCCCCGGGCGAACAGCGAGCCGGAGCCGACGGAGTGGAACGCGGTCTCCTCGTAGCGGCCACCGGTCACGTCGTAGGAGAAGATCCGGCCCTGGTTGGCGATCAGGTCGTAACCCGCGAACAGCGGCACCACCGCGAGGCCCTGCATCGCCATGGCGAGGTTGGAGCGGATCAGGGCCGCGAGCCGGTTGGCCTTGCCGTCGAGGGAGAGCGTGGAGCCCTCGATCTTCTCGTAGTGCTCGAGCTCGGTCTGGAACAGCCGCACCATCTCGACCGCGAGGCCGGCCGCGCCGGCGATGCCGACACAGGAGTAGTCGTCGGCCGGGAAGACCTTCTGGATGTCGCGCTGGGCGATGATGTTGCCCATCGTCGCGCGTCGGTCGCCCGCCATCACGATGCCACCCGGGAACGTCGCCGCAACGATGGTCGTGCCGTGTGGCGCGAGGTCACCGGCGTGGCCCTGGGGAAGCCCCCGACGGGTCGGGCAGCAACTCCGGTGCCTGGGCGGCCAGGAAGTCGGAGAACGACGAGTTGCCCGGCGTCAGGTAGGGCGCCGGGAGCCGAGAGTCGCTCATTTTGGCAAGTCCCCGTCGACTCGGCAGCCGGCTGGGACGATCATTCGCCGCCCTTCTGGATGAACGACTTCACGAAGTCCTCGGCGTTGGTCTCGAGTACGTCGTCGATCTCGTCGAGCATCGCGTCGATGTCCTCGTCGAGCTGTTCCTTGCGTTCGGCCACGGACTCGTCGGGCGCGACCTCGGTGGTCTCCTCGACCTCCGAAGACTTCTTGGGTTTCTTCTGCTCCTGTGCCATGACTCGACCTTATCGACTGGGTGGGACATCCCGGGCCGTTAACCCGGCGAAAAGCGCCTCGGCTGTGTCAGATCGATCCAGCAGGGCTCCCACATGTGCCTTGGTGCCACGCAACGGGTCGATGGTGGGCACCCGCTGGAGGGACTCACGACCGGGCAGGTCGAAGATCACCGAGTCCCAGGACGCGGCGGCGACGCTTTCGGCGTACTTCTCCAGACAGCGGCCCCGGAAGTAGGCCCGGGTGTCCTCCGGCGGATCGTGCATGGCCGAGAAGACGAAGTCGTCGGCGAGCAGCCGCTTGATCTGGCCCATCTTCACCAGTCGGTGGTAGAGGCCCTTCTCGGGACGGATGTCGGCGTACTGGAGGTCGATCAGCATCAGCTTGGCGTCGTCCCACTCGAGGCCGTCGCGGTCGCGGTAGCGCTGGAGCAGCTTGAGCTTGGCCACCCAGTCGAGCTCGGTGGCACACTCCATCGGGTCGCGCTCGAGCCGGTCGAGCACGGACTCCCACCTGGCCAGCACGTCGAGGGTCTGCGGGTCGGCGTCGACCCGCTCCTCGACGAACTTCTTGGCGAGGTCGAGGTACTCCATCTGGAGTTGTACGGCGGTCAGCTTGCGGCCGTCCTGGAGCGGGATCAGGTGCTTGAGCGTCGGGTCGTGCGACACCGCGCGCAGGGACGCGACGGCGCCGTCGACCGCGAACTCGGGCTGGAGGTAGCGGTCCTCGATCATCGCGAGGACCAGCGCGGTGGTGCCGACCTTGAGGTAGGTGGAGATCTCCGCGAGGTTCGCATCGCCGAGGATCACGTGGAGGCGGCGGTACTTCTCGGGATCCGCGTGCGGCTCGTCGCGGGTGTTGATGATCGGCCGCTTCAGAGTGGTCTCGAGCCCGACCTCGACCTCGAAGTAGTCGGCCCGCTGGCTGACCTGGAAGCCATGCTCGCGCCCGTCCTGGCCGATGCCGACCCGCCCGGCCCCGCACACGACCTGACGTGAGACGAAGAACGGCGTGAGGTTGTGCACGATGTCGGCGAACGGGGTGGAGCGCCGCATCAGGTAGTTCTCGTGGGCGCCGTAGGAGGCGCCCTTGTTGTCGGTGTTGTTCTTGTAGAGCAGGATCGGCGTTCCACCGGGCAGCTGGCCGGCCCGGATGGCCGCGTCCAGCATGATCTGCTCGCCGGCCTTGTCCCACCTCACGATGTCGAGCGGGCTGGTCACCTCGGGTGTGGAGTACTCGGGGTGCGCGTGGTCGACGTAGAGCCGGGCGCCGTTGGTGAGGATGATGTTGGCGAGCCCCATGTCCTCGTCGGTCAGCTGCGAGCTGTCGGCCACCTGGCGCGACATGTCGAAGCCGCGGGCGTCACGCAGCGGGGACTCCTCCTCGAAGTCCCACCGGGCCCGCCGGGCCTTGACGGTCGCGGACGCGTAGGCGTTGACGATCTGCGACGAGGCGACCATCTGGTTGGCCATCGGCTGGCCCTGGACCGAGATGCCGTACTCGATCTCGGTCCCCATCACGCGGCGTACGCTCATGGGATCGAGCCTACGCGGTGGTTGCGACTGAGCGAGGCCACATGGGTTGGTGGGAGGAGTTGAGCTCATGGCGGAAGAACCCGACGATCCCGACGACACCGACAACTCTGCGCGCGCGATCGCGGCGCGCAGAGGCCTGGGTCTGGTGCACACGGTCACCCGGCACGGCCCGGTCCGCTCCCTGGAGGAGGCCGCGGCCGCTCGAGGTGTCGAGCCCCGAGCGATCGTGAAGACGCTGGTGGTGCGGGTCAGCGACGGCGACTACCGCTTCGTGCTGGTGCCCGGGGACCGCGAGATCTCGTGGCCCAAGCTGCGGAGGCTGGTCGGCGTCAACCGGTTGTCGATGCCGAGTGCCGAGGTGGCGTTCGAGGTGACGGGTTACGTGCGGGGCACGATCACCCCGCTGGGAAGTACGACGGCCTGGCCGGTCATCGTCGACTCGTCGATCAGCGGCGCGGTGTCACTGGGCGGCGGCGCGCACGGAGTCGCGCTCATCGTGGACGCGGAGGCGCTCGTGCAGTGCGCTGGGCGCGACAGTCGCCGACGTCACCGAGCCTGCGTGAAGGATCTCGACATGCGGTCACCGAGCCGCGCGCCGACGTACCGGCGATGCGCATCGCGACGCCGCTGTCCGCTTGTCGCCTGCGTGGGACATCTGACGCGTCCGCTGCTCCACCACGCCAGCGCACCGAGACGATGACCACTGCTGCGACGATCCACCAGAACATGCGGACTCCTGCTCGGAACTGGCCGGTTGGCCACGGAGTCATGGATCGATCCGCGCTCCACCGCGAACCGTCGACCAGGCGAACATGCTGCGACGCCGGCCCGCATGGGAACTGCGCCAGTTGGCCGGGTCGGAACTCGGATCGTTCGAGGACTGACCAGGCCCGACGTACGGTGCGCCAAGCGCGCCGTGCAGGTTGCGCGCCAATTGGTCGACAACGACCGGTCCACTGGACTCCAACCCGCGCGTTACGCGCCAATTGGTCGAAAACGACGGCCGACGAAGCCCTCAGCGTCTGCGACGACTCTGCACGGCGAGGGCGACGTTGACGCCGACGATGCCGACCCACGCTGTGATGAGACCGGGTAGGCCGGCGGTCGAGGCGGAAATGGCAGTGATCGGAATGCCGGTGCCCAGCGACACGAAGCCGAGGATCATCTGGCGATCCCCGGCGGCCTTCGCGGCGGCACGGATCTGCTTGCCACTGGTGGTTGACTCGTCGACGCGGCTGGCGACTCGGGCCTCGATGACCTGCTCGATCCGTTCGGCGAACGACTCGACCAGCTCGGCGTCGTACTCAGGGCCGAGTTCGGCCCGCGTGGCGAGCACCGCCTCCACCTCGTGTCGCCCAACCGGTTGCCCCGAGGAGCGATCAGCCAGAGCCACGACTGTCCTAGAGGTACTGGCCGGTGTTCGCCACGGTGTCGATGGATCGACCCGGTTCGGTGCCCTGCTTGCCGGTGATGAGCGTACGGATGAACACGATCCGCTCGCCCTTCTTGCCGGAGATCCGCGCCCAGTCGTCGGGGTTGGTGGTGTTGGGCAGGTCCTCGTTCTCCTTGAACTCGTCGACGCAGGCCTGCATCATGTGCTGCACCCGAAGGCCGCGCTGCTGAAGCTCGAGGACGTCCTTGATCGCCATCTTCTTGGCGCGGTCGACGATGTTCTGGATCATCGCTCCGGAGTTGAAGTCCTTGAAGTAGAGGACTTCCTTGTCGCCGTTGGCGTAGGTGACCTCGAGGAAACGGTTCTCCTCGGTCTCGGTGTACATCCGTTCCACCGTCGCCTGGATCATGGCGGCGACGCAGGCGTCGCGATCTCCACCGAACTCGGCGAGGTCGTCGGCGTGCAAGGGCAGTTCGGCGATGAGGTACTTGGAGAAGATGTCGCGGGCCGACTCGGCGTCGGGCCGCTCGATCTTGATCTTCACGTCGAGGCGTCCGGGGCGCAGGATGGCCGGGTCGATCATGTCCTCGCGGTTGGAGGCGCCGATGACCAGGACGTTCTCCAACGCCTCGACACCGTCGATCTCCGACAGCAGCTGCGGCACGATTGTGTTCTCGACGTCGGAGGAGACGCCGGATCCGCGGGTGCGGAACAGCGAGTCCATCTCGTCGAAGAACACGATGACCGGTGTGCCTTCGCTTGCCTTCTCACGGGCGCGCTGGAACACCAGACGAATGTGCCGTTCGGTCTCCCCGACGTACTTGTTGAGCAGCTCGGGACCCTTGATGTTGAGGAAGTAGGACTTCCCCTCCTGGCCGGTCTTGGCGGCGACCTTCTTGGCCAGTGAGTTCGCGACCGCCTTGGCGATCAGCGTCTTGCCACAGCCGGGAGGACCGTAGAGCAGCACACCCTTCGGTGGCTTGAGCCGGTGCTCGAGGAACAGCTCGGGGTGCAGGTAGGGCAGCTCGACGGCGTCGCGGATCTGCTCGATCTGGGCGACCAGACCACCGATCGCGGAGTAGTCGATGTCGGGGACCTCTTCGAGGACGAGCTCCTCGACCTCGGACTTGGGCACCTTCTCGTATGCGTAGTTCGACCGCGCGTCGAGCAGCAGCGAGTCGCCGGCGCGAAGCTTGGTCAGGCGCAGTGGCTCCGAAAGGCGGATGACGCGCTCCTCGTCGGCGTTGGCGATCACCAGCGCGCGCTCGCCGTCCTCGAGGATCTCCTTGAGCATCACGACCTCGCCGACCTTCTCGAACGCGAGGGCGGCGACCACGTTGAGGGCCTCGTTGAGCATGACCTCCTGGCCCCGCTGCAGCTCGTCGAGGTCGACGTTCGGACTGACGTTGACCCGGAGCTTGCGGCCGCCGGTGAAGACGTCGATCGAGTCGTCGTCGTTGCGGGCGAGGAAGGTGCCGAAGCCCGCCGGTGGCTGCGCCAGCCGGTCGACTTCTTCCTTCAGGGTGACGATCTGGTCGCGGGCCTCGCGCAGGGTCTGGGCGAGGCGCTCGTTCTGGGTGGTGACCGCGGAGAGGGAGCGCTGGGTGTCACTCAGGCGCTGCTCGATCGCCCGCGACGCGCCCGGAAAATCGGTCAGGCGCCTGCGCAGGTCGATGACCTCTGCCTCGAGGAACCGGATCTGGCTGTTCAGCTCTTCGCGGCTGGTGTTCTCCGATGCGGGCATATTCGTCACCTCCTACGTGATTGACCCTACCTGTGCGGGCGTTGATACGTAGCCGTTATCCCACAGTGTTGGTCACGATTTCGAGACGGCCGCAGAGCGGCCTCCTCAATCCAAGGATTTCGAGACGGCGCCAGCCTCAGTCGTTCGCGTCTGCTGCTCGATCGGCACGCCGTCCGGGCGCGGGCCCGTGTAGTCGGGTCCGTAGGCACCTGGCGCGGGCCGCCGTTTCTTCAGCGGCGGCTTCTCGCCCGGCGCCATCCGGCGGGCGGTCACCAGGAACGCGGTGTGTCCGGTCATCTTGTGTCCGGGGCGTACGGCGAGACCCTCCACGTGCCAGTCGCGGACCAGGGACTCCCAGGCCTTCGGCTCCGTGAAGCACCCGTGCACGCGCAGGGTCTCCACATAGCGCGAGAGCTGGGTCGTGGTGGCGACATACGCGCAGAGGATGCCTCCGGGCACAAGGGACTCCGCGGCCGCGTCGACGCATTCCCACGGCGCGAGCATGTCCAGGATGATCCGGTCGGCACGCTCCCCGGAGGCCGACAGCAGTTCGGCGAGGTCACCCAGGGTCAGACCCCACGCCGGGTGGTCGCCACCGAAGAACTGGGTGACGTTCTGGCGAGCCACGTCGGCGAACTCCTCACGCCGCTCGTACGACGACACCCGGCCGTGGGGACCGACTGCGCGCAGCAGTGAGCAGGTCAGCGCACCGGAACCGACCCCGGCCTCGATCACCCGGGCGCCAGGGAAGATGTCGGCCATGGCCACGATCTGGGCAGCGTCCTTCGGGTAGACCACAGCGGCGCCGCGTGGCATCGAGACGACGAACTCACTCAGGAGGGGGCGGAAGACGAGGTACTCGCCGCCTGCCGACGAGGTGACGGAGAAGCCCTCCTCCCGCCCGATCAGCTCGTCGTGCTCGAAGTGGCCGCGGTTGGAGAAGAACCGAGCGCCGGCGGTCAGGCAGATGTTGTGGCGGCGGCCCTTGCTGTCGGTGAGCCGGACCCACTCGCCCTCGCGCAGTGGACCGCGGTGTACGCCGGACCACGCCTCGGGGGGCACGTCGGGATAGACACTCTCGTCGGTCGAGTCCGGTTCGCTGCTCAGTTTGGTCGAGCTTGTCGGTTCGTCGGTCGAGCTTGTCGGTTCGTTGGTCGAGCTTGTCGAGACCATGTCAGGCATGCGCAGACCCTAGTGGCGGGACTCCTTGAAGGCCTTGTCGACGTCGGCCGTGGAGAGCACGCCGAAGATCGAACCATCGTCCTCGACCAGGAGATACTCGTGGGCGGGGCGGCGGCTCACCGCGAGGATCAGATCCTCGCCGAAGATCCCGACGGGCAACGACAGGCCGGGCTCCATGGTGCGGGCGACCGTCGAGGTCGCGACCCAGGGTCGCCGGTCCTCGGGCGTCGACTGGAGGGCCGCCTCGTTGACGATCCCGGTCGGGTGCCCGTCGCTGGTCACCGTGACGATGCTGCCCGCCTCGGCTTCCTGGGCCCGTCGTACGGCCTCGGCCAGCGGCAGCGTCTCGGGCACGGTGAGGGTACGACGGGCGAGGTTGCGGGCGACCAGGTTGGGCAGGTGGCGACGCAGGTTGGCCGACGACATCGCGGCGCTGGCTCCGGTCCACAGGAACAGCGACACCACGAAGGCCAGCACGAAGTCGAAGACCTGCGGCTCGGTGTCGTAGATCCGGGCGCTGAGGAAGGGCCAGAACAGCACCAGCACTGCGGCGACGCGACCACCCCAGGCGGCGACCATCGTGCCGCGGTGCGGGTTGCCACCGATCGCCCAGACTGCCGACTTGAGCACCCGCCCGCCGTCGAGGGGCAGCCCGGGCACCAGGTTGAGGATGCCGATCACCAGGTTGGCGCCCATCAGACCCTCGACCGTCATGCCGATCAGGCCACCCGGGGTGACGAAGGTCAACCCGAAGGCAGCCGCGCCCGATGGCGATCGAGGCCAGCGGCCCGACCACCGCGACCCAGAACTCCTCGCGAGGGCGCCGGGACTCGCCCTCGATGGCCGTGACGCCGCCCAGGAAGTGCAGGGTGATCGACGCGACCGGGTGTCCGTAGTGGAGCGCAGCCAGGGCGTGAGCGGCCTCGTGCAGCAGGACCGAGAGGTAGAGGACGACGGCGAAGGCTGCGCCCGCGAGATACTTCCAACCGCCGAGTCCGGGCTCCACGCGGTCCACGGCCGGGGCCACGGCGACGGCGATGAGGGCAGCAACGATGAACCAGGACGAGGTGATGAGTACGTCGATCCCCGCGATCTGGCCGATCCGGATCGTGCCGGGTGGGCGCTCGCGGCGCACCGGCTCCAGATCCGGATCGACATGACTCATGTCTTCGAGGCTATCCGACAACACGGCATTGTCCGTGGCGTGACCTAGGGTTTCGCTCATGAGCGCCGGGTCCCCAAACGACTCCCCCCACTCCGCACGACTCTGGGCACGACTCCCCCGCCGGGGTGCTGTCCACGGTCGTCGACGGGGTCGACGTGCTGGGCGCCCTGTCGCCGAGCCGCGCCGGCGACTTCATCGCCTGTCCCCTGCTCTACCGGTTCCGCACGATCGACAAGCTGAGTGAGCCGTTCTCGCGCGACGCGGTGCGCGGCACGGTGGTGCACAAGGTGCTCGAGGACCTCTTCGACCTGCCCGCGGCCGACCGCACCCCGGCCCGTGCGCGTGACCTGCTGGTGCCCGCCTGGGACGCCCTGCTCGAGGCCGAGCCGGGCCTGGCCGAGATGTTCGTTGCCGGTGGTCCCGTGGAGGGGCAGCTGACGGGGACGGAGGGCCAGTGACGGGGGCAGTGACGGAGCGGTGGTCGAGGAGGGCGAAGGGCGCGGCCTCTCGTTCGACGAGTGGTTGGTCTCGTGTCGCGTCGTACTCGACCGATACTTCACGCTCGAGGACCCACGTCGGCTGGAGCCCGCCGACCGGGAGCTCTACGTCGAGGCGCTGCTCGACTCGAAGCTGCTGTTGCGTGGCTTCGTCGACCGGATCGACGTCGCCCCCAACGGCATGATCCGGGTGGTCGACTACAAGACCGGCCGCTCGCCCGGCGAGATGTTCGAGGCCAAGGCGCTGTTCCAGATGAAGTTCTACGCCCTGGTCATCTGGCGCACCCGAGGGGTCATCCCCTCGATGCTCCAGCTGATCTACCTCGGCAACGGGGAGGTGCTGCGCTACAAACCCGACGAGCGTGACCTGATCGCCACCGAGCGCAAGGTGGAAGCGATCTGGCGCGCCATCCGCATCGCCGAGGAGACCGGTGACTGGCGTCCGCACAAGTCCAGGCTCTGCGGATGGTGCGCCCACCGAGCCATCTGCCCGGAATGGGGCGGCACTCCCCCGCCGCTGCCGGTCGCGGCGTCGCGCCCACCGATGCCGACCCAGCCGGCGACCCGGCCGGCGACTTGGCCACCGACGGGGATCTCACGGCCCTGGGCTGAAGACTGGGCTGAAGACCGGCCGAAGATCAGAAGGCCTGGGCGGCTTCCTCGGGCGTCACCTCATGTGGCGTGATTGCGCCCGACTCGATCTCCTCGGCCCAATGGCAGGCCACCAGGTGACCCGGCTCGAGGGCGCGGAGCACGGGACGTTCGGTGTCGCAGCGGGTCTGCTGCCGGAACGGGCATCGGGTGTGGAAGCGGCAGCCGGTGGGAGGATCGGCCGGCGACGGAAGGTCGCCCTGCAGCAGGATCCGCTCCCGAGTGGCCTCCACCATGGGGTCCGGCACCGGGACCGCCGACATCAGAGCGCGGGTGTAGGGGTGACGCGGCGAGGCATACAGCTCGTCGGAGGGGGCCTGCTCCACGACGCCACCGAGGTACATCACCGCCACCTCGTCCGACACGTGCCGGACCACCGCCAGGTCGTGCGCGATCACCAGATAGGTGAGGCCGAGCTTGTCCTGCAGCTCCTCGAGCAGGTTGAGGATCTGGGCCTGGATCGACACGTCGAGCGCGGAAACCGGCTCGTCGGCGATCACGAACCGCGGTTCGAGAGCGACCGCGCGGGCGATGCCGATCCGTTGGCGCTGTCCCCCGGAGAACTCGTGGGGGAACTTCTGTGCGGCCGACGCGGGCAGCCCGACCTGGTCGAGCAGCTCTCGAACCCGGGTCTTCCGGTCGTAGGCGATGCCATGAGCGCGCAACGGCTCGGTGAGGATCGTCTCGACGCTCTGGCGCGGGTTGAGGCTGGCCATCGGGTCCTGGAAGACCATCTGCATGTCCTGCCGCAGGTGCCGCAGCTTCTCGCCGCGGATGGTCGCGATGTCCACCCCGTCGAACTCGACCGAGCCCTCGGTGATCGGCACGAGCCGCAGCAGCGCCCTTCCGAGCGTCGACTTTCCGCACCCCGACTCGCCCACCAGGCCAAGGGTCTTGCCCTCTTCGATCTCCAGGTCGACGCCGTCGACCGCCTGGACGGCTCCGACCTGCCGGTTGAGGACCAGCCCGGAGCGGATGGGAAAGTGCACCTTGAGTCCCCGGACCGTGATCAGCGCACTCATTTCTTCACCATCTCCACGGGAGCCAGCGGGTTGAAGCAGCGAAGCTCGCGGTCTTCCTGGTATTCGAGCTCAGGCGTCGAGGACGTACAGGTGTCGATCTTGTTGCGGCAGCGGGGTGCGAAGGCGCAACCCTCGGTCCAGGGAATCGTCTGGGTCGGTGACCCGGGAATCGGGCGCAGCGGAGTTCCCCGCGGCGAGTCGAGCCGAGGGATGCTCTCCAGCAGGCCGCCGGTGTAGGGATGCATCGGGCGGGCGAAAAGCCGGTCCCGAGTCGTGGACTCGACGATCCGCCCGGAGTACATCACGTTGACCTCGTCGCAGAGGCCGGCCACGACCCCGAGGTCGTGGGTGATCATCAGGAGCGCGGAGTTGGTGTCGGAGATGAGCGCCTTGATCACCTCGAGCACCTGGGCCTGGATGGTGACATCCAGCGCGGTCGTCGGCTCGTCCGCGATGAGCAGGCGCGGCTCGCAGGCCAGCGCGATCGCGATCAGGACGCGCTGGCGCATGCCACCGGACAGCTGGTGGGGGTACTCCTTGAGTCGCCGGCCCGGATCCGGGATCCCGACCTTGCGGAGCAGCGCCTCGGCCCGGTCGCGCGCCTCCTGCCGGTCCACCTTCTCGTGGCGGCGGATCACCTCGGACACCTGGACACCCACCGGTACGACGGGGTTGAGCGAGGTCATCGGATCCTGGAACACCATGGCGATGTCCCGGCCTCGCAGGCTGGCCATCTTGTCCCGGCTGAGTCCGAGCAGGTTGCGCCCGCCGTACGAGACTTCGCCGGCGGTGCGAACGCCGCGTCGCGGCAGCAGCCCCATGACCGCGAGAGCCGTGACCGACTTCCCGCTGCCTGACTCGCCGACGAGCCCGACGTGCTGGCCGGGCCAGATGTCGAACGAGACATTGTCGACCGCCTGGACCGGACGCTGCCTGCGCAGGCCGAAGGTGACGTTGAGCTCACGTACCGAGAGCAGGGGTGTGCTCCCGCTGGTCATTTCCGGGGTCATCGTCATCGCCTCGTCCGGGGGTCGAGGGCTTCGCGCATCGCCTCTCCGATCAGCGTGAAGCCGAGGGCGGTGATGGCGATCGCTACGCCCGGGAGGATGGCAAGGCGGGGAGCGGCGTCGAAGCGGTCCTGGGCGGCGACCAGCATCCGCCCCCATTCGGCGACGGCAGGATCGGACGCACCGAGTCCGAGGAAGGAAAGGGCCGCCACCTCGATGATCGCGGTGGCCAGGTTGAGGGTGGCCTGGACGATCGTGGGCCCGATCGAGTTGGGCAGGATGTGGCCCATCACGATGCGCTTCTTGCGGATGCCGAGCGCACCAGCGGCCAGCACGTAGTCGGCCTTGCCCTGGCTCAGCATCGACCCACGAAGCAGCCTGGCGAAGATCGGGATCTGGGCGGCCCCGATGGCGATCATCACCGACGTAGGCGTTCTGTCCGAGGACCGCAGCGATGCTGACGGCGAGCAGCAGGCTCGGGATCGACAGCATCAGGTCGACAACGCGCATGATCGTGGTGTCGATCGCACCACCGAGGCGTCCTCCGATGCTTCCGAATCCGCCGGCGACGGCGCCCATCGTGGCGCCGACCAGGAGACCGATCGCGGTCGAGACCACGCCGTACACGAGGGACTGCCGGGCACCGAACACCATCTGGGTCCACATGTCCGACCCGAACCGGTCCAGGCCGAGCCAGTGTTCGTCCGACGGGCCCGGGACGCTGCTGGGGGTGACCTGGCCCGCCCACTCCCCGGAGCCCGGCTCGTGATTGGTGAGCAGCGGCGCGGCCAGCGCCACCACGATGAACGCCAGCACGATCAGGGCGCCGACGATGGCCGTGGGGTTGCGACGGAGCCGCTGGAAGGCCCCGCGCCAGAGGCCCACGCCGTGGATCTCTTCGACCATCGCAAGACTCACGACGCCCTCACTCTCGGGTCGATCAGGCCATAGGACACATCCACGAGCAGGTTGATCACCGAGTAGATGATCGCGATGAACAGGATGAAGCCCTGCAGGACGGGGTAGTCTCGCTGGCCGATCGCCTCGAAGAGGTACTGGCCGATCCCGTTGAACGCGAAGACGGTCTCCGTCAGGACGGCACCCGCGAACAGACCGCCGGCCGCCAGGCCGATCGTCGTCACCACCGGGAGCAGTGCGTTGCGCAGCACGTGCCTCCGGGAGATCGTCGAGGGAGCCAGGCCCTTGGACTCCGCGGTGCGCACATAGTCCTCAGCGAGCACCTCCGCGACCGAGGCGCGGGTGATCCGGACGATGATCGCCAGCGGAATGGTGGCCAGGGCGACCGAGGGCAGCGCGAGATGGACCAGCGCATCCCACGCGGCATCGAACTCCCGGGTGAGCAGGCCGTCGAGCACGTAGAAGTTCGTGATGTGGGTGGCGTCCATCCGGGCGTCCTGGCGAAGCGCGGTCGGCAGCCAGTGCAGCCTGTCGGCGAACACCAGCTTCAACAAGATGGCGAGGAAGAACACCGGCGTGACCACACCCAGCAACGAGCCGGACACGACGAAGGTGTCGAGGAACCGACCCTGGTTGCGGGCGGCGAAGTAGCCCAGCGGGACCCCCACCACGACCGCGATCACGAGCGCAGCAAGCCCGAGCTCGACCGTGGCGGGGAACCGCTCGAAGAAGCTGTCCAGGACCGGGCGACCCGTCTGGATCGAGTTGCCGAAGTCTCCCTGCAGCAGCGCCTTCACGTAGATGAAGTACTGCTTGAACAAGGGCTCGTCGAAGCCGTACGACTCGTTCACCCGCGCCAGCCCGGCCGGGCTCGCGCGCTCCCCGAGCAGCGCTCGCGCAGGGTCGCCGGGCAGGGCCCGGACCCACGCGAACAGCAGCACGGAGAGACCCACCAGCACCGGGATCATCAGGAGGAGACGTCGCAGTACGAAACGAAGCATCGGCAGCTCGATCCGTTCTCGGTGTGCTTCAGGAAGGGTCAGTCAAGGCTGATCATGTTCCAGACCTCGTCCTGGACGGGGCTGGCCTCATAGCCCTTCACCTCTTCCGAGAAGCCCAGCGACGGCACCGGGTGCGCCAGCGGGACGCCGGGGAGGAAGTCCATGACGTCCTTGTTGATCTGCTCGTAGAGCGGCGTCTGGTCCTCCACCGTCGGGATGCCGCGAGCCTCCTTGAGCGCGTCGAAGAGCTTCTGGTTGGTGAAGCCCCACTCCGACGTCTTGGTCCCGAAGAAGACGCCGAGGAAGTTGTCGGTGTCGTTGTAGTCACCGGTCCAGCCCAGGAGGTGGATGCCGTGGTCGGGCGTGCCCTGGATCTTCTCGAGGTAGTCCGGGTCCCACTGGTCGCTGGTGGGCTTGATCTTCAGACCCACTGCCTCCAGCTGGGTGCGGATCACGTTGAAGGTGTCCTCGGGCTGCGGCATGTAGGGACGGCTGACGCCCGTCGGGTAGTTGAACTCGATGGTCGCGCCCGTGGCACCGGCATCCTCGAGCAGATCCTTGGCCTTGTCGGGGTCGTAGGCGTACTGCGTGACGTCCTCGGTGTAGCCGTTGACTATCGGCGGCATGAACTCGAGCGCGGAGATCGTGCCCTCGGGCATCGATGCGCTGATGATCTCGTCCTTGTTGAGCGCATAGGCGATCGCCTGCCGGACCCGGATGTCGTCGAGCGGCTTGGCGGCCTGGTTCATGCCCAGATAGAGCACGTTGAAGGGCTCACGGTCGACGATCTGGAACCCGTCGGACTTCAGCGGCTCGACGTCGGCGGGCCCGACCAGGTCGTAGCCGTCGATGTCGCCGTTGCGGAGGGCGGTGGCCCTGGCCGCGGGCTCGTCGATGGCGACGATGACCGCCTTGTCGATCTTGGCCTTCTCGCCCCAGTAGTCGTCGTTGCGCTCGAGCGTGATCTGCTTCCCGCGCTCCCACGAGCCGAACGTGAACGGACCGGTGCCGACCGGGTGGGCGGTGGAGTACTCCGAGTTGCGCGGCTGCGTGGCGGCGTCGTCCTGGTACTTCTCCAGGCCGGTCGGGCTCTGCATCGAGAACGCGGGCATGGACATCGCCGAGATGAAGCCTGCGAACGGCTTCTTCAGCTTGACGGTGGCCGTGGCTGGGTCGTCGGCGGTGCAGGAGTCGTAGATGGCCTCGTCGGCGCGGTCTCCGGTTGCGAACCCGCGGAACAGGGTGCCGTAGTAGTAGGTCAGGTCATCGGTCTGTGCCGACTCGGGCGTGTTGTACCAGCGATCGAAGTTGAAGCAGACGGCTTCTGCGTTGAAGTCCGTGCCGTCCTGGAACTTCACTCCATCCTCGAGATGGAAGGTGTAGGAGAGGCCGTCGTCGGCGACGTCCCAGGACTTCGCGAGGAGTGGCGCCGGATCGGCCGTCCCGGGCACGGTGCCCACCAGCCCTTCGAAGATCTGGCGTGCGACTCGGAAGGTTTCACCGTCGGACGCGAAGAACGGGTCCAGCGAAACCGGCTCCGCTGATCCGGCGAACACGAAGGTTCCGCCGCCGCTTTCGCCCTCGGACCCCGGGCTCGTCGTCGCGCTTGCTCTCTGCGCAGCCGCTCAGCACCAGGGAGGCCACGGCCAGGCCGGCGGCAACCATCTTCATCGAACGCATTCGGATCATCGAACAAACACCTCGCGCAATCGTGCTCGGTCTTTCCGAGACGGTGTCCTGGACCCTACTGCCGATGCTGGGGCCCCCACCACGCGGGTAAGGCAAGGTTGGGTTGCAGTTTCGTCTCGGCTCGAGGCCCGTTGAGCACACAGCGATCCTGGCAGCCGTTGGCAACCGTTGACTCGGTCGCGCCAGAGCGCCGCCTCAGATGCGTACGACGCCGCGGCAGACCTCGCCCGAGGCGGGGTTCGTGGCCCGGAAGACGAACGTGTCGACGCCAGCGAGGTTGGCGAGCCTGCGCTCGACCTCGAACGAGCCGCTCGGGGCCGTCGTCCTCGCCTGGCCCCGGGCCGCGACCGCGCCGTTGTGGCGGATGACCCAGTTCCAGGTCTGGCCGTTCCTGTTGCTGTCGATCTCGCCCTCGACCTCGAGCCGGCCGTCGTCGGGTTTTGGCCTTCAGCTTCCAGTCGGTGCTGCCAGAGCACGATCCGCTGCGCTCGACGCGGCCGTCGCCTCCTCCG
Source organism: uncultured Actinomycetota bacterium (assembly GCA_963719255.1). Taxonomy (GTDB): domain Bacteria; phylum Actinomycetota; class Actinomycetes; order Propionibacteriales; family Nocardioidaceae; genus Nocardioides. The sequence goes on from CAVRBN010000032.1 coordinate 68,330, forward strand.
GACGCCGAGGCTGAGCCGGCCAGGGCGACCGGTACGGCGAGGGCGGCGACGAATGCGACGGCGAGCTTGTGGTTGCTTGTTCATGGTGTCCTCCGTGGATAAGGCTTGGGGTGGGGCACCATCGTGTGTGCCGGCGAGGGCAGACCGCTATTGGCCGGTAGTCCTACGACCTGTCGGCAGTTCGTCGGCTGATCCGGACGCCGTACTGCGACGGCGTGATGAACCACGCCGAGCCGCTCCCTCGGACCGTCACGTCACTGCCGACCGCGACGCAGGTGTCCTCGTCGATCGCGACGGCTTCCGGGACCAGGCCGGCTTCGACCATCGCGACGGCGCGGCTGAGGGTGCCGGCCTGGGCCGCGTGCACGTCGACCGCGAACGGCGCCAGCCCGAGCCCGGGTCGCACGGTGAGCGGCCCCAACCCCTCTGAGCAGTCCTCGTGCACGACCTCGACGTCACCGAGCAGATGACCGCCGAGGAGGGCGGTGTCGGGAGCGATCATCGCGCCGGCCGAGAATCCGGCGTACGGCATGCCGTTGCCGACCGCGGCGCGGATGGCTTCGGCGCAGCCGACCAGGGCGGCGTGGTAGCGGGGGGTCAACCCTCCGGCGACGGCCAGGCCGGCCGCACCCGCGAACAACGCCGGATCCACCGGTTCGTCGTCGCGGATCACGACCGGCAGGATTTCCCGGTCGTCGCCCAACGCTCCGCCTCCGAGCGCGTCCACGTAGTCCGTCAGGAACCGCTCCGCGCTGCCGTCGCGATCGACGAGGACCACCACGAGTCGGCCTCGTCGATCATTCAGCTCCGACCGGAAGGGCTCGAGCACGCTGGACGAGGTGGTTGAGTCGACGGCTCCGCCGACCAGCAGGACGGTCACGACCGAACCTTAGTGCCGCAGGGCAGGGAGCGAAGCGGTGGTGAGGCCTTCGAGCGAGTCGCGGAACACGCGGCGATCCCCGTCGAGCATCGGCACGTGGTTGGGCACGCACAGCACGGTGCAGCCGGCGGTCTCCGCCGACCGGGCTCCCGTGTTGGAGTCCTCGATGGCCAGACAGTCACCGGGCTCGACGCCGAGCTCGGCCGCCGCCTTCAGGTAGGGCTCGGGATGTGGCTTGCCCTTTTCGACCGCGTCTCCGGTGATCACGGCGGTGAACGTGGCTGCCGGCAGCCCGGCCAGGATCGGTGCGACAAAACTGCGGTACGACATGGTGACCAGGGCGCAGGGCACGCCGGCGGAGAGCAGGTCCGCCAGCAGCTCGACGGCACCGGGCCGCCACGGCACCGTCCGCTCCACCCTCGCGATCACATCGTCGAGCAGCTGCTCGACGATCTCGGCCGGCTCGAGGTCGATGCCCATGTGCTCGCGGATGTAGCGACCGCAGGCGAGCAGGTCGTTGCCGACCAGCTCGAGAGCGTGGGCGTCGCTCCAGGCGCCGCCGTACCTCGCGGCGAGGGCGTACTCGGCCTCGATCCAGTAGGGCTCGGTGTCCACGAGGGTGCCGTCGAGGTCACACAGGACCGCGGCCGGCCAGGTGGTCTCGACAAGCTCGACCACCGAGGGATCAGGTTCGACCACCGAGGTCAGTCCTCGGGGTCGTAGCCGAGGTTGGGCGAGAGCCATCGCTCGGTCTCGGCGAGGGTCCAGCCCTTGCGCTCGGCGTACTCGGCGACCTGGTCTCGCCCGAGCCGGCCGACGACGAAGTACTGCGACTGCGGGTGGGAGAAGTACCAGCCCGACACGGCCGCACCCGGCCACATCGCCATCGACTCGGTGAGCTCGATGCCGGCGTTCCGCTCGACGTCGAGCAGCTCCCAGAGCGTCTGCTTCTCGGTGTGGTCGGGGCAAGCCGGGTAACCGGGCGCGGGCCGGATGCCGGCGTACCGCTCGGCGATCAGGTCCTCGTTGGACAGTTGCTCGGGCGCATAGCCCCAGAACTCGGTCCGGACCCTTTCGTGCAGCCGTTCGGCGAACGCCTCCGCGAGCCGGTCGCCCAACGCCTCCACCATGATCGCGGAGTAGTCGTCGAGGGCGGCCCGGAACTCGGCGACCTTCTCACCGAGTCCGATCCCGGCCGTCACCGCGAACGCACCGACGTAGTCCTGGAGTCCGGTCGAGGCGGGCGCCACGAAGTCGGCGAGGCAACGGTTGGGGATGCCGGGCCGGTGCTCTCCCTGCTGGCGCAGGTGATGGAGCCGGACGGCGCCGTCCGGGCCGGACACCGCCAGGTCGTCGCCCTCGGCGGTGGCGGGGAAGATCGCGTAGACGGCGCGCGCGCTGATCCACTTCTCCTTGATCAGGAGATCGAGCATCTCCTGCGCGTCGTCGTACAGCTTGCGCGCCGTCTCGCCCGTCGTGGGGCTGTTGAGGATGTCGGGGAACTTGCCCTTCATCTCCCAGGCGTTGAAGAACGGCTGCCAGTCGATGTACTCGCGGAGCTCGGCGAGGTCGTAGTCGTGGAGGCTGTGGACGCCGAGCTGCCGCGGCACCGGCGGCGTGTAGGACGACCAGTCGATCGGCGTCCGGTTGGCCCGGGCCGCATCCAGATCCGCGATCGGCCGCTCGTTCTTGGCGGAGTGCCGCTCGCGGAGCGCGTCGTAGTCGGCCTTGACGTCGGCCATCAGCTTGGGACGCAGCGCGTCGTTGAGCAGGGCCGCCGCCGTGGGCACCGACCTGGACGCGTCCTTGACCCAGACGACGGGCCCGTCGTACTTCTTGTCGACCTTGACCGCGGTGTGCGCACGCGAGGTCGTGGCGCCGCCGACGAGCAGCGGGATCTCGAGACCCTGGCGCTGCATCTCGGAGGCGAAGTTGACCATCTCGTCGAGCGACGGGGTGATCAGCCCCGAGAGGCCGATGAGGTCGGCGCTGTGCTCCTTGACCGCGTCGAGGATCTTCTGGGCCGGCACCATCACCCCGAGGTCGATCACCTCGTAGTTGTTGCACTGGAGTACGACGCCGACGATGTTCTTGCCGATGTCGTGTACGTCGCCCTTCACCGTCGCCATCACGATGGTGCCGTTGGTGTCCTTCGCGGTCGCCAGCTCGGGGTTGTCGAGCTTCTCCTGCTCGATGAACGGGATCAGCCAGGCCACGGCCTTCTTCATCACGCGGGCGCTCTTGACCACCTGCGGCAGGAACATCTTGCCGGCGCCGAACAGGTCGCCGACGACGTTCATGCCGTCCATCAGCGGGCCCTCGATGACCTCGATCGGTCGCCCGCCGCGCGCGGCGATCTCGAGGCGGAGCTCCTCGGTGTCGGACTGGATGTGGGCGTCGAGGCCCTTGACCAGCGCGTGGGTGATCCGCTCCCCCAGCGGCAGGGTGCGCCACGCCTCCTCGGCGGCCTCGTCCACGGGCTCGCCGGCCCGGTTGAAGGACTCCGCGATCTCGAGAAGGCGCTCCGCCGCGTCGGGTCGTCGGTTGAGGACGACGTCCTCGATCCGGTCGCGGAGGTCGGCCTCGACCTCGTCGTACAGCGCCAGTGCGCCGGCGTTGACGATGCCCATGGTCGAGGCCGGCCTTGATCGCGTGGTAGAGGAAGACCGCGTGGATCGCCTCGCGCACGTGGTTGTTGCCGCGGAAGGAGAAGGACACGTTGGAGATGCCGCCCGAGACCAGCGCGCCGGGCAGGTTCTCCTTGATCCAGCGGGTGGCCTCGATGAAGTCCTGGCCGTACGTCCCGTGCTCCTCGATGCCGGTCGCGACGGCGAAGACGTTGGGGTCGAAGATGAGGTCCTCGGGCGGGAACCCGACCTCGTCGACCAGGATCCGGTAGGCGCGCTCGCAGATCGCCTTGCGGCGGTCGAGGTTGTCGGCCTGGCCGTCCTCGTCGAAGGCCATCACGACGACGGCGGCGCCGTACTTGCGGCACAGGCGGGCGTGCTCGCGGAACTTGTCCTCGCCCTCCTTCATGGAGATCGAGTTGACGATCGGCTTGCCCTGGACGCACTTGAGGCCGGCCTCGATGACCTCCCACTTGGACGAGTCGACCATCACGGGCACCCGGCTGATGTCGGGTTCGCCGGCCACCAGCTTCAGGAACCGCTCCATCGCGGCGACGCCGTCGATCATGCCCTCGTCCATGTTGACGTCGATGATCTGGGCGCCGCTCTCGACCTGCTGGGCCGCGACCGACAGCGCGGCGTCGTAGTCGCCGTCCTTGATCAGCTTGCGGAACCTCGCCGATCCGGTGATGTTGGTGCGCTCGCCGACGTTGACGAACAGTGACTCCTCGGTGATGTTGAGGGGCTCGAGGCCCGAGAGGCGCATGGCCGGGCCCGGCTGGGCAACCGTGCGCGGTGCCGCGTTCGCAGCAGCCTCGGCGATCGCCTTGATGTGCGGCGCGGTGGTGCCGCAGCAGCCACCGAGCAGGTTCACCAGACCGCTCTCGGCGAACTCTCCGAGCACCGACGCCATCTGCTCCGGGGTCTCGTCGTACTCGCCGAACTCGTTGGGCAGCCCGGCGTTGGGGTAGCAGGAGACGAAGCAGTCCGCGACGCGGGAGAGCTCGGCGACGTAGGGCCGCATGTCGGCGGCGCCGAGGGCGCAGTTGAGGCCGACGGCGAGCGGTCGGACGTGGCGGATCGAGTCCCAGAACGCCTCGGTCACCTGACCGGACAGGGTGCGGCCGCTCGCGTCGGTGATGGTGCCGGACACGATCACCGGCCAGCGTCGGCCGCGCTCCTCGAACAGCGTCTCGACGGCGAAGATCGCGGCCTTCGCGTTGAGGGTGTCGAAGATCGTCTCGATCAGGAGCAGGTCCGCGCCCCCGTCGATGACGCCGTTGGCCTGCTCGAGGTAGGACTCCACCAGCTCGTCGAAGGTGACGTTGCGTTTGCCGGGGTCGTTGACGTCCGGGGAGATCGAGGCCGTCTTGTTCGTCGGCCCGAGGGCTCCCGCGACATAGCGGGGCCGTTCCGGGGTGCTGGCGGCGTCGGCCGCCTCGCGGGCGAGCGTGGCCGCGGCCCGGTTGAGCTCGTAGCAGATGTCCTGGAGCCCGTAGTCGGCCTGGGAGATGCTGGTGCCGGTGAACGTGTTGGTGGCGATCACGTCGGCGCCGGCGTCGAGGTAGGCGCGGTGGATCGCGCGGATGATGTCCGGCTGGGTCAGCGACAACAGGTCCGAGTCGCCCTTGAGGTCGTGGTCGGAGTCGACGAACCGCTCGCCCCGGTAGTGCTCCTCCTCCAGCCCGTACCCCTGGATCATCGTGCCCATCGCTCCGTCGATCACGAGGATGCGCTCGTTCAGCGCAGCCGTCAGCTCGGCGGTGCAGTCGGGTCGATCGGACGGGGAATCCGGCACTTGAGTCCTTTCGGCTGGTCGGGCCGCTGCGCTGGTGGGCGGCGGGGCTGCTCGTCAAAGCCTAGGCAGAGTGTCCATCAGTCGGACGGATTTCCCGCATCGTGACACTTCGCAATCCATCCGGCGAAATCCCCGCCCCACTAGTGTTGGCGAGGTGATCGAGATCCAGGACATTCCCCCACTGGACGACCCCGTCGTGATTGCCGCGTTCGAGGGCTGGAACGACGCCGCCGACGCGGCGTCGTCGGTGATCGACCACCTGATGTCGGTGTGGGAAGCGACGGTGGTCGGGGCCATCGATCCGGAGGACTTCTACGACTTCCAGATGAACCGCCCCGTCGTCGGCACCGACGAGGCCGGCCATCGCCAGATCACCTGGCCGTCGACCCAGATCGCGGTCGCGTCGCCTCCCGGACTCGACCGCGACGTCATCCTGATCCGCGGGATCGAGCCGAACATGCGCTGGCGGCAGTTCTGCGCCGAGCTGCTGGCCGCCTGCGACGAGCTCGGCAGCGCAATGGTGATCACGCTCGGGGCGCTGCTGGCCGACACGCCCCACACCCGGCCGATTCCCGTGACCGGCATCGCGACCGAGCCCGAGCTCGTGGACCGGCTCAGGCTCGAGCAGTCGACGTACGAGGGGCCGACGGGGATCGTCGGCGTCTTCCAGGACGCCTGCGTGCGGCTGGACATCCCGGCGGTGGGCTACTGGGCCGCCGTTCCCCACTACGTCGCACAGCCGCCGTGCCCGAAGGCGACCCTGGCGCTGGTGGGCCAGATCGAGGAACTGCTCCAGATCAGCATCCCGCTCGGCGACCTGCCGGAGGACTCGCGGGCCTGGGAGCGGGGCGTCGACGAGCTGTCCGAGGAGGACGAGGACATCGCGGACTACGTCCGTTCCCTCGAGGAGACCCGCGACACCACCGATCTCCCCGAGGCGTCGGGCGAGGCGATCGCCCGCGAGTTCGAGCGCTACCTCAAACGGCGAAGCAGCGACGACTGACGGGCCTCACAGGGCCAGGCCAAGGGCGGCGTCGAGGAGGTCGCCGACCGTTGCGGCCGCCCCGGGATCGCTCGAGTCCCCCGCGTCGGTCGCGGCAACCCAGGCATCGATCGCGGCGACTGCCGTGGGCGCGTCGAGGTCGTCGGCAAGCGCTTTGAGTACGGCGTCGACGACCGGGGCCGCGTCCGCGCCCGCTCCGCGGGCGAGCGTCACCCGCCAGCGGTCCAGCGTGTCGACCGCGTCCCACAGCTGCTCGTCGGTCCACTCCCAGTCGGACCGGTAGTGGTGGCGCAGCAGGGTCAGCCGGATCGCCATCGGGTCGACCTCACTGTTGCGAAGCGCGGACACGAAGACCAGGTTGCCCTTGGACTTCGACATCTTCGCGCCGTCGTACCCGACCATGCCCTGATGTGCGTAGACCTTCGCGAACGCCGAACCCGGGTGAGCCACCTGCACATGGCCGGCGCTCATCTCGTGGTGCGGGAAGATCAGGTCGCTGCCGCCGGCCTGGACGTCGAACCCGAGGCCGAGGTATTCGAGCGCGATCGCGCTGCACTCGATGTGCCAGCCCGGCCTGACCGGGGCCGAAGGGGCTGTCCCACGCGGGCTCATCGGGGCGCTCGCCCCGCCACAGCACGCAGTCGAGCGGATCCTTCTTGCCCGCGCGGTCGGGGTCGCCGCCGCGGTCACCGAACAGTGCCAGCATCTGCTCGCGGTCGAGCCCGGACTCCGACCCGAAGGCAGCATCGGAGGTCACGGAGAAGTAGAGGTCGCTGTCGACGGTGTACACCGCACCGGCCCGCTGGAGCTTCTCGATGAGCGCGATGACCAGCGGGATCGACTCGACGGCGCCGATGTAGTGCTCGGGCGGAAGCACCCGGAGCGCGCTCATGTCGTCGCGGAACAGCTGGGTCTCCCGCTCGGCAAGCTCGACCCAGTCGACGTGCACCTTGTGGGCGCGCTCCAGGAGTGGGTCGTCGACGTCGGTCACGTTCTGGACGTAGACGACGTAGTGACCGCTGGTTGCGCCAGGCCCGGTTGAGCAGGTCGAAGGCGACGTACGTCGCGGCGTGGCCGATGTGGGTGGCGTCGTACGGCGTGATCCCGCAGACGTAGAGCCGGGCCGCACCGTCGGGACTGGTCTCGACCAGACTCCCGGTGGCGGTGTTGAAGATCGAGACGCCTGGACCCTTCACGGGCAGGACAGGGACGGACAGGGCAGACCACGTGCGCATGCCGGGAAGCCTACTTCTCAGAAGGCGGGCCACGGGATCGCGGGCCACTGGGAGGACGCCCGCGGAAACGCCCCGCGGCGCAACAGCGTCCGGCAGCGCGCGTGGAAGGTTGCAATCTCGTGGCCCGTGAGCAGCTCGGCCAGCTCGTCGTCGAGGTCCGGGTCGTCCAGCAGCTTCTCGAGCCCAGCGCGCTCGGTGGCGTGGAGCGGCTCCCCCGCCCAACCCCAGAGCACCGTGCGCAGCTTGGGGTCCGCGTTGAACGTGACGCCGTGGTCGACGCCGTAGCGGTGCCCATCGGTCATCCCGAGAACGTGGCCGCCCTTGCGGTCCGCGTTGTTGACCACCGCATCGAAGAGGGCCATCCGCCGCAGCGGCTCGCTGTCCTCGTGGATCAGCGAGACCGGCGCGTCGTCACCGCCGAGCGCGTCGAGCACGTGCCTCCAGCCGTCCGGTACGTCGCCCGGCGCGACCAGGTCGACGGGAGACTGCTCGGGGTCCGGTTCCTGCCAGACCTGGACCATGCCTGCGCCATGGGGGCCCTCGCGGAGGAACGTGAGCGGCACGATGTTCCAGCCGAGCGCCTCGGAGACGACGTAGGCGGCGACCTCCCGGTCCGCGAGGGTGCCGTCGGGGAAGTCCCACAGCGGGCGTTCGCCCGCAGTCGGCTTGTAGACGACCCTCGTCTCCGGCGATCCGGCCCAGGAACGTGGCGTTGGAGGCCGGCATGATCCGGCCTTCGAGGACCAGGGGGGCCGCAACGAGGTCGTGCGGCCGGGTCTGGGTCACGGGCCCCGGCGGCGGTGGCCGTTGGCCCGCACGCACAGATGGCCGTCGGGGTCGATCGGGTTGCCGCAGAACGGGCATCCCGGCCGGCCCGCCTCGACGAGCGTCGCCGCGCGCTTGACGAACGCGCGCGCGGCGCCGGCCGTGATCCGGACGACGAACACCTCGTCGGGTTCGGGTTCCTCGAGGTCCTCGTCGAGCTGTTCTGGCGAGACGACGGCGGCCTCGGTGTAGGGGAACACCTCGATCACGACCCGCTCGGCCTTCGGCTCCCAGGCAAGCGTCATCGTGCCGGCCCGGAACTCCTCCTCGATGGGCTGCTCCAGCGGATCCTTGTCGTCGAGGTCGAGCGGGGCCACGGCGGGGATCAGCGCAGTGTTCTGCTCGCTCGACATCACCTCGTCGAGGAGCTCGTCGATGCGTTCGGCCAGCACGGCGACCTGTTGCTTCTCGAGCCCGACGCTCGTGATGCGTGCTCCGGAGCGTGCCTGGAGGAAGAAGGTGCGCTGTCCGGGAGTGCCGACCGTGCCGGCAACGAAGCGCTCCGGCGGATCGAATCCATGAACGAGGGGACCCATGCGTGCCACCCTATGCCGACGGTGGAACCGGCCCAGCGCCTCCACCGACGACTGCTTCTGCCGGGGCTTTCCTGGTCCGGCGGCGGGCCGGCGGCCGGAGCCAGGACAGGTCGCCGGCGTGCGTGTTGACCGCCAGGACGTAGGGACGGGTCGAGGTGTAGGTGACGATCGTGATCGACGCGGGGTCGATGTTGATGCGCTGGAACAGGTCCAGGTGCATCCCGAGGGCATCGGCGACGATCGCCTTGATGACGTCGCCGTGGCTGACGGCCGCCCAGACCGCGTGGTCGCCGTGCTCCTGGGCGACGTCGGCGTCGTGGCGTCGTACGGCGGCGACCGCGCGGGCCGACATCGTCGACATCGACTCACCGCCGGGGAAGGTGACCGACGACGGCCGGGCCTGGATGACCGGCCACAGCTTGTCCTTCGCCAGCGTCTTGATGTCCTTGCCCTGCCAGTCGCCGTAGTCGCACTCCGTCAGGCCCTTGTCGGTCCGGATCCTCGGTGCCTGCTGATGGGCCTGCTCCTGGGCCCGCGCGACGGCGGTGGCGGTCTGCCGGCAGCGCTCCAGCGGGCTGGTGACGATGGCCGCGAGCGGTACCGCCGCGAGGCGCTCGGCCGCCGCCGTGGACTGGTCCCGGCCCACGTCGTCCAGCTTGACGCCGGCTGCCCGTCCGGCCAGCACTCCGCTGGCGTTGGCCGTCGTCCGACCGTGCCGGAGGAGGATCACGGTTGCCATGATCGGGAGCCTAACCGGACTACCCTCGGGGTCGTGATCATCGACAACGCGGTCTATCGCAAGGGCGTCCGGGTCCCGATGGACTGCCAGCCGTCCGACCTGGCGGCGGTCCGCGACCAGCTGACCGGTGACGGTGACTTCGTCTGGATCGGGCTGCACGAACCGACCGAGGACGAGCTCGAAGACGTGGCGAAGGCCTTCTCCCTGCACCCGTTGGCGGTGGAGGACGCGCTGAAGGCCCATCAACGCCCCAAGCTCGACAACTACGAGGACAGCCTGTTCCTGGTCCTGAAGACGCTCTGGTACGTCGATGCGGACGACGCCGTGGAGACCGGCGAGATCAACGTCTTCATCGGCTCCAACTTCATCGTCACGGTGCGACACGGCAAGGGCGCCGAGCTGCACTCGGCACGGCTCTACCTCGAGAGCAAGGAGAACGTGCTCACCCATGGGCCCTCCGCGGTCGTGTACGCCGTCTGCGACACGGTCGTCGACGGCTACATCGACGTGACCGCGGCGCTGGAGGTCGACGTCGACGAGGTCGAGACGTCGGTGTTCTCCCCGTCCCGGACCAACGACTCGGTCCGGATCTACACGCTGAAGCGCGAGATTGCGGAGGTCCGTCGCGCCGTACTCCCCCTGCGCGATCCCATCCGACGGTTCGGCAACGCGAGCGTGCCGGGGATCGCCGACGGACGCCGCACCGTTCTTCCGCGACGTGGGTGACCACCTCGCCCGGGCCTCGGAGACCGTGGACAACCTCGACTACCTGTTGTCGAGCGCGTTCCAGGCGCACCTGGCCCGGATCTCGGTCCAGCAGAACGACGACATGCGCAAGATCTCGGCCGGCGTCGGCCTGGTTGCCGCTCCGACCCTGATCGCCGCCATCTACGGCATGAACTTCGACCACATGCCCGAACTGCACTGGGCGCTGGGCTACCCGATGGCGATCATGCTGATGATGCTCTCGTCACTGGGCGTCGTGGACCTTCTTCAAGCGCGTCGGCTGGCTGTGAGCCGACGGCTCAGGCGCTGAGCACACCGGTGGCGACGAGGCCGAGCGTCATCGCGCCGAGGCCGATGCGGTAGATCACGAACGGCAGGTAGGACTTCGTGGACACGTAGCGCAGCAGCCAGGCGATGGCGGCGTACCCGACGACGAAGGACACCACAGTGGCCACGATCGTCGGTCCCCACCCGTAGCTGTTGTCACCGTGCGGGATCTCCTTGAGCTCGAACAGTCCCGCGCCGACCACGGCGGGGATGGCGAGCAGGAAGAAGCATACCGGGTGGCGGCCTCGCGCTCGAGGCCGACAGGAACCGGCCGATCGAGATGGTCGCGCCCGAGCGGGAGACGCCGGGGACCAGGGCGCACGCCTGGGCCAGAGCCCATCAGGATCGCGTCGCGCAGCGTGATCTGCTTGATCTGCTTGCTGTTGTCGCCCACCCGATCTGCGATACCCAGCACCACACCGAGCACGATGAGCGGTGGCCCCGATGACCACAGGCTGCGGAAGTCGCGTTCGATGACGTCCTTCAGGACCACGACCCAGGACCACGATGGGCAGCGACCCGATGACGATGAACCAGCCCATCCGGGCGTCGAGCTGCCCGCGCAGCTCCGGTCGGTACGAGCGACTGCACCCAGGTCGACCCGATCCGCCAGATGTCCTTGCGGAAGTAGATCAGGACGGCGAGCTCGGTGCCGATCTGGATCACGGCCGTGAACGCCGCGCCCGGGTCGCCCCAGCCGAACAGGTTCGGGGAAGATCCGCAGGTGGGCGCTGCTCGAGATCGGCAGGAACTCGGTCAGCCCCTGGATGGTGCCCAGCACCACGGCTTCGAGGAAGTCGAGCACGGGGCGTAAGCCTACGGTGCGAGGTGGCTCGCCTACGACGGCCCCAGCCCGGCGTACCGGCGAGCCGTCGCGGCCGTGCTTCGGGGGGCTGGCTACCGTTGCGCCATGCAGCAACGCTCCGTGGGCTCCACCGGGCTGAAGGTCTCCCGACTCGGCCTCGGCACGCTCACGTGGGGGCGCGACACCGACGAGCACGAGGCCCGCGACCAGCTCGTCGCGTTCCGGGAGGCGGGGGGCACGCTGCTCGACACTGCCGCAGGCTACGGCGACGGTGCGTCCGAGGAGCTGATCGGGACCCTCATCGGTGATGTCGTGGGCCGCGACGACATCGTGCTCGCCACCAAGGCCGGCATCTCCCGCCGGAAGGGCTACCGCGAGACCAACACCTCCCGCGGGACCATGATCGCCTCGCTCGACGGCTCTCTGAAGAGGCTCGGAGTCGAACACGTGGACCTCTGGCAGGTGCACACCTGGGTCGACGACACCCCGGTCGAGGAGACGCTGACCGCGCTCGACTACGCAGTCTCGTCCGGGAGGGCGTCGTACGTCGGCGTCTCGAACTACTCCGGTTGGCAGACCGCGCAGGCCGCCACCTGGCAGCGAGCCGTGCCCGGCCGAGCCACGCTGGCCTCGACCCAGGTCGAGTACTCGCTGCTCAACCGCTCGATCGAGCACGAGGTGATCCCGGCCGCCACCGCACTCGGCCTCGGCGTGCTGCCCTGGTCCCCGCTCGGTCGCGGTGTGCTCACCGGCAAGTACCGGTCCGGCACCCCCGCCGACTCTCGGGCCGCCTCCCCGCACTTCGAGAACTTCGTCGGCGCCTACCTCAACGACCGCGGCCACCGGATCGTCGAGGCGGTCGCCCGCGCCGCTGACGGGCTTGGGTGGACGCCGCTCGAGGTTGCCCTCGTGTGGGTCCGGGACCGGAGCGGGGTGACCGCCCCCATCGTCGGCGCCCGCACCGCCTCCCAGCTTCGGGGTGCCCTCGGGACGGACGAGCTGACCCTCCCCGAGGAGATCGTGGACGCCTTGGATGACGTGTCCGGTGAGTGACGTGAGCCGCGAGACCCGTCGTCCACCCGCCCGGGGGGTTGAGTGGGAGTTCGACCGGCTCACGCTCCCCCGCGAGCTCTCCCGCAACGTGGTGACCCGGCTGCTCGTCGAGCGCGCCGAGCTGGGCGGCTGGGAGCTCGACCGGGTCCGGATCGGCCCCGACGGGGTCCGGCGCGTGGTGCTGCGCCGCAAGATCATCCGGCAGGCACGCCCGGCCGTTCTCTACCTCTCTGCGTGAGGCCCGCTTGCCTGCGTCGAGTCGCGGTCAGGCGTCGGTCAGGAACCGGTCGAAGACCCGGGCGCCGAACTCGAGCGCGTCGACGGGAACGCGTTCGTCGATGCCATGGAACAGGGCCGTGAAGTCCAGGTCGGCCGGTAGCCGCAGCGGGGCGAAACCGTAGGAACGCAGGCCGAGCTTGCGGAAGTGCTTGGCGTCGGTGCCGCCGCTCATGAGGTACGGCGCCACGATCCCGTCGGGGTCCTCGGCCAGGATCGAGCGGGTCATCACGTCGACCAGCCGCCCGTCGTACGGCGTCTCCCAGGGTCGCTGGTTGGAGAGGTACTCGACATCGATCCCCTCCCCGATCAGCTCGGCCATGGTCGCGAAGAACTCGTCCTCGAACCCGGGCAGGGTCCTGCCGTCCACGTGCGCGGTCGCCTCGGTGGGGATGACGTTCACCTTGTAGCCCGCGCCCAGCATGGTCGGGTTGACGGTGTTGCGGATGACCGCGCCGAGCATCCGGGTGGCGCCGCCGAACTCCTCGACCAGCGCCTCGGCGTTCTCGGGAGTCGCCTCGGTGCCGGCGAGCTCGGCCACCGCGGCGAGCAGCACCCTCATGGTCGGTGTCAGCCGGACCGGCCACTGGTGAGCGCCGATCCGAGCCACCGCTGCGGCCAGGTCGGTGACGGCGTTCTCCCGGTTGAGCATCGACCCGTGCCCGGCCCGGCCGCGGGCGGTCAGCTTCATCCAGGCCATGCCCTTCTCGGCGGCCTCGATCAGGTAGAGCCGGCGGCCGCGGACGGTGGTGGAGAAGCCGCCCACCTCGCCGATCGCCTCGGTGCAGTCCTCGAGCTCGTCACGGTGCTCGTCGATGAGGTACTCCGCACCCTTGTGCCCGCCGGCTTCCTCGTCGGCGGTGAAACAGAGCACCATCGGGCGTCCGGGAAGCACGCCGGCCCGCGCCCGGGCACGCACACACGACAGCAGCATGGCGTCGAAGTCCTTCATGTCGACCGCGCCGCGGCCCCACACGTAGCCGTCCTGGATCTCGCCGCTGAACGGGTCGCACCTGCCAGTCCTCCGCCGCAGCGGGTACGACGTCCAGGTGCCCGTGCAGCAGCAACGGGTCCCTGTTCGTTGAGCTCGAGTCCCCCCATCGGGCGATCAGTGACGCCCGCCCGGACTCCGACTCGTAGATGTTCGAGGAGATGCCCACCTCGTCGAGCAACCCGGCGACGTACTCGGCGGCCTTGCGCTCGCCCGGTCCCTCCTGGTCGCCATAGTTGGTGGTGTCCATCCGGATCAGCTCGCGGCACAGGTCGACGACCTCGGCCGCGGGGTCGTAGTCGGGGGTCTCCATGGGGCCATCCTGACACCCTCCGGATTGCCGCTCGGGGTCCGCGCTTTGTTACAGTTCTCCAGCACTCGTCCGGGTGGCGGAATAGGCAGACGCGCTAGCTTGAGGTGCTAGTGCCCGTATTAGGGCGTGGGGGTTCAAGTCCCCCCTCGGACACCGAAACTCTGGCGTATCCCTTGTCCAGGACCCTCGTCCTCTGCTGGGTCCTCTGCTGGCGTCTGGGCGACGTGGCGCCCGGTCGCCAATGCCTGCCACGTGGCGCGCCACACGGCCGGTTCGACGCACGAGTGCATGCCGAGCACGATTGGACCTGGCGCGAGAAAGCGCAGGATGTCGGACCAGTGGTGGTCGCTGGTGTTTCGTACAGTGGTCATGCCGTGACCATCGGCCCGGTCGGTCCGGCCGGCTCGTCGTCGCGTCGGGGAGATCCCCCAACTCTCGTTTCGGCAGTCGCGGCCTTCTGCCGGCGGGCGATGATGATGGCCGCGGCGATGAGCCAGAACGGCAGCAGCAGGTAGTTGACCAGGCCGCCCGGCGGGATGCTGCAGGCGCCCAGCAGCGCGAGGACACCCATGACGGTCGTCGTGATGGCGAACCACTTGGGCAACAGGGCGTTGCGGAGGCCCCCGAGTCCGATGGCGAGGAACGCGGCAGCGATGCCGATCCCCATTCCCAGCCAGCCGAAGTACTGGGCGTAGCTGAGCATGTGAGCCGCGGCCTGGTCGCCATCCTCAGCCGCGGACATCAGGCCCTTGGTCCAGACCGTCATCTGGGCGAGCGCCGCCGAGACGGTGAGCAACCCGCCGTAGGCGACGCTCGAGTACGTCGCTTCGCGGGCCTCTCCCGAGCGCAGCAGACTGCGGACCGCGGTGGCGAAGAAGAGCAGGGACACTCCCATCACGACCAGACACGACAAACTGCCGATGTTCAGTCCGAGGTGACCGTTGATGGCCTCGACCGAGCCGCGACCTGGCGCGTCCGACGAGTACACGTGGGCCAGGAAATCCTGGGCTATCCAGGCAACGCCGGCGATGGCACCGGTCCAGGGCAGGAATCTCTCGAACGTGCTGAGCGACATGGTGCGCTCCTCTCGGTAATGCGGGACCGGCGGCCCTCGACCGATGAACAGTGGCCCGCCCGAGGACCCGTCGGCACGATCCAGGAGTCCCGAGCGACTCGGGAACAGTTCCCGGGTGTGCAGACGCGGACACCGCCTCGACCGCACACTGAGGACATGGACAGGCTTGTCGCCCTGATCGGCGCCGCCGTACCGGTTGCCGTCGGGGCACTGGTGCTGCTTCGTAGTAACCAGCGCCGGATCGGCGGGCTCCTCGTCGCACACGGCCTCTGCATCGGCCTCTTCCTCGGGCTGTCGAGCGAGCCGGCGACAAGCGGGCCGGGGATGGTCGCCGAGCAGCTCATGGCCGGCACCTGGACGCTGATGTTCCTCTGGCTCGTCCTGATCGCCTATCTACTGCCCGACGGGCATGCCGCGTCGCCTCGCCAGCGGACGTGGATCCGGCTTGGCCTGGTCGGCAACGTCGTGTTCTGGGTCGGGGCAGCCGGCGACCCGGATATCTTCGAGCACGACCCGCTGCCGGTGCCGTGGCTGCCTCCAGGAGTGTCCGCAGCCGTGGGTGTGATTGGGCTGATCTGGGTGGTCGTGTTCTTCTTCGGCTCGGTGGTGTCGGTGCTTCGACGGCTACGCCGGTCGACCGGCGACAACCGGTTGCGGCTGCTGTGGTTCCTGTTCGGCGCGCTGAGCGTTCCTGTAGCGCTGCTGCTGAACTGGGCGTCGTACTTCCTCCTGGAGGATCCCACCCCCGTGGCCCCGTTCGTGGGCGCGCTGGTGATGTGCGCGCTGCCGGTCGCGATCGGCATCGCGATCGTGCGGACCAGGTTGTTCGACATCGAGCTCGTGCTCAGCCGAACGCTGACGTACGGCGTGCTCACCGCGCTCGTCTTCGGCGCGTACGCCGGGCTTCTGGCACTCACCGGAAGCATCTTTGGAAACAGCACGGTAGGGGGCGTGGGGGCCGTCGCCGCCGTGGCCGTGGCTGCCGCACCGACCCAGCGGTGGCTTCGGAATCGCATC
Organism: uncultured Actinomycetota bacterium; assembly: GCA_963719255.1. Lineage (GTDB taxonomy): Bacteria > Actinomycetota > Actinomycetes > Propionibacteriales > Nocardioidaceae > Nocardioides. The sequence continues at coordinate 84,556 of CAVRBN010000032.1, forward strand.
GAACGCTGGGTCTACGGCTTCCGGTCCGAGCCGCACCGGGCGATAAGAATGATGTCCGAACGCGTGGATGCCGCCAATCCGCCCGACTTGGTCTCGGCCATCACGGGCACAGTCACTGAGGCGCTCTCGGTCGAGCGGGCCTGGGTGGAGGAGCATGGACCGACGACTCCCGCAACGAACGTGGTGCGGGCTCCGTTGGTGCATCAAGGCACCCGGCTCGGATCGCTCGCGGTTGAGCTCCCACCCGGGCGCGCCTTCTCTGCCGGCGATACCCAGCTGCTGCACGACCTGGCGCGACAGGCTGCGGTGCTGGTCCGGGCAGGACAGCTCAACGCCGACCTCCAGGCCTCCCGGTCACGGCTCGTCACCGCGCGCGAGGAGGAGCGGAAGCGGCTGCGCCGCGACCTGCACGACGGCCTTGGGCCGTCACTGGCTGCGATGGTGCTCAAGCTCAACGCAGCCGCGAGCCAGCCCGACGCCGCCGAACGGAACGCCCTGCTCACCGAGATCCGCGAGGAGGTCAAGGATGCGATCGCCGAGATCCGCCGAGTCGTCGACGACCTTCGCCCACCGGCAATTGACGAGGTCGGCCTCCTCGGCGCACTGCGCCAGCGTGCAGCGGCGCTGTCCACGCGAAACCTTGGAGTACGTCGTGACCGGACCAGACTCACTGCCACCCGTGCCGGCGGCGGTTGAGGTCGCTGCGTACAGGATTGCCTCCGAGGCCATGACCAACGTCGCCAAGCACTCGGGGGCGAGCCGCTGCACCATCGACCTCGGCCTGGACGGGACCTTGGAGGTGACGGTCACGGACAACGGGCGGGGCTCGAGGGGGCCTATCGGGCACGGGCGTCGGATGGGCCTCGATGACTGACCGCGCTTCCGAGGTCGGCGGGTCCTGCACGATCTCGAGTCGCGCCGACTGCGGGCTGGTCGTACGGGCGGTGCTTCCGATGGGTGAGGACGTCAACGTGGAGGTGGACCCGTGACCCGCGTGCTCGTCGCCGACGACCATCCGGCCTTCCGGCGTGGCCTTGAGCTGATGCTCGGTGTCGTCGACGACGTCGAGATCGTGGGCTTCGCTGAGACCGGCGCCAAGGCCGTCGAACTGACCGAGGAGCTCTCCCCCGACGTCGTCCTCATGGACCTGCGCATGCCTGACCTGGACGGCATCGAGGCGACCCGGCGGATCACCCGGCTGGCCGCCGCGCCCGCGGTGGTCGTGCTCACGATGTTCGAGGACGACGACTCGGTCTTCGCGGCGATGCGTGCGGGCGCCCGGGGCTACCTTCTCAAGGGCGCCGACCAGGACGAGATCGTGCGAGCGGTCCGCGCCGCTGCAGCTGGTGAGGCGATCTTCGGCCCGGAGATCGCGGCCCGGGTGATCCGTCACTTCGCAAGCGGCTCCGGGTCGAACGCCGCAGCCTTTCCCGCGCTGACCGAGCGCGAGCGTGAGGTGCTCGAGCTGATCGCGGCAGGCAAGGGCAACGCCACGATCGCCCACGAGTTGATCATCAGCCTCAAGACGGTCCGCAACCACGTCTCGAACATCTTCACCAAGCTGCAAGTCTCCGACCGCTCCGCAGCGATCGTGAAGGCCCGCCGGGCCGGGTTAGGTGGCGGGTCGTGACCCCAGTGTCCTTACCTCCTGCAACTGCGCGTTGACTGGTTGGATCCCCAGGGTCACAAGGGGCCTATTGCCCCAGGTTTGTCCTGGTGTAACAGTCGGCTCATCGGGTGGGATTCACGTCGCGGTTTCTGGGGGGACAATCATGTCAATCGTCACGCGCACTGTTGCGGTCGGAACCATCTCGATCCTGGCAATGGCGGCTCTGTCGCAGGTTTCGGCCGACAGTGCTGTGGGCCTGAGGTGTCACGGTCACGCTGCCACGATCGTCACGCAATCTGGCCTGTACGAGGTGTTGGGCACTGCGGGTCCCGACGTCGTGGTGCAGGGCGATCGGAGACCAAGAGCCACCACGGCATCAACACCTTCGACGGCGAGTGACATCGTCTGTGCCCTGGGCCACAATCGTGAATACCGGGGCAGGAAACGACGCCGTCTACGGCGGTGGCGACGTCGTGTCGACCGGTTCGGGAGATGACAACGATCGAAGGCGAACGCTTCCACATTGTCGACGCTGGCTCCGGCGCGGACAGGATCATCACGCGCGGCTACGCGTCTGTGGCTGCACGGGGGTGAGGGCGACGACTACATCTCTCCGAAGGCAGCCTCAACGGAGCCGACGGTGGCCGACGGCAACGACACCATCATCGAAACCAACAGCCATGCGACGTTTGGCGGCCCCGGTGACGACCTCGTCATCGGCGGCACCGTCTCCCTCAACGGCTTGCCGCCGTCCGGTGAGCTCAGCGGTGGACCCGGGAATGACCGCGTGATCGCCGGCCCCCTCGGCAACTGGACCCTGTTGGACTCGCCCGACCTGGGCAGCGACCGGTACGAAGCCAACGGCAACCCGCGTGTCCGGGTGAGCTATCTCTACGCCACGTCGCCCGTGTACATCGACCTCGGTCGGGGTATCGCGCGCGGGCAGGGCAACGACAGCCTGGTCGGCATCCGCGGCGCGGGGGGTGGACACTACGACGACGTCATCATCGGCGACGGGCACGCGAACCGCATCTTCGGACTGATCGCCATGGTTTGACTCCGGTGAGTGGGCCCCCAGCGCAGGCGCCGACACCATCCGGGCCAAGGGCGGCAACGACTTCGTGTCCGCCGTCGGCACCGGCACCCAAGTCTGGGGACAGAACGGCAACGACACGACTTCGATCGAGGTGGGCGAATGGCGGGTTCGGCAACGACTCGCTGTTCGGGGTCATCGAGGCCCCGACTGACGACACCCTGATCGGCGGTCCGGGGATCGATTCGGCCGAGGACATCTACACCACCGACCACGACACCTGCATCGCGGAGACAACAACTGGGTGCGAGGTCACCGGCCGGTCCCCTGAGGCTCGCTAGCCCGCTGCCCGAGCTCCCGACCGGACGTCTCAGCGTGAGTTGTGAGTCGGGTGCCCATCGCGGCTGCCCAACCCACGAGTGCGAGTGCTAGGACTCTGGCCGACTTCGCTCATCTGAAGCGCGAACTCGCACTCACCGACGGCAATCTCGGGCGCCACCTCGAGGTGCTGCGTGAAGCAGGGTTCGTGAAGCTCACCCGGGACGCTGGGGACGGTCGGCCACGCACCTGGGTCTCGCTCACGGGAGGCGGCAGGAAGGCACTTCGCAAGGAAGTCAACGCGCTGCGAAAGATCATGCCGCAGATCGACGGGGCGGAATGGCACCAGCCTCGATGCTGAGACCAACGCTCCGTCAGATCAATGCAGGGTGGGTCGGTAGACGAGCTCCTGGATGTGACCGTCGAGCGTCCGGCTCTCGATCAGCTCCAGGTCGAAGTCGGCCGCACCCTGGAAGATCGGGTCCAGCCCGGTCTGACCGGTGATGACAGGGAAGAGCGTCACCTGCACGCGGTCGACCAGGCCGGCGGCCATCAGCGCCCGGTTCATCGACAGGCTGCCGTGCGAGCGCAACGGCACCTCGGACTCCTCCTTGAGCCGGGCGACGACGTCGACGGCGTCACCGCTCACGACGGTCGCGTCCGGCCAGTCGAGGGGTCCTTCCAGCGTCGTCGACACCACCGTTGCCGGCAGGTTCCTCATCCGGGTGACCCATGGGTCACGCACTTCGGACTCCTCGGTGCTCGAGGCCAGCATCCGCGCGAAAGCCCGATACGTGTTGGCCCCGAAGACCATCCGCTGCTCCGCGCCGTACAAGGCGAGGCGGTGGTCGAGCAACTCGGGGCCTTGCTTGCCCCAGTAGCCGGTCCAGTCGCCGCTGGCGGCACCGTAGCCGTCGAGGCTGGAAAAGACGTCGAAGGTGTAGGTGGCGGTCATGTCGTTCTCCTCGAGTGCGGTTGATCGGTGTGGGGTACAGACTGGAACCACTCCGGGAACTCATCGCCGTCGGACTCGCCACAGCTGGCAATCTGGACTACACGGCGCCCGTCGCCTGCTGTCTGATCCAGTCGCTGGCTGAGCGGGGTGTGATCCCGCGCTCGAGCAGCGGGGCGTCGTCCCAGGTGACCTCGAGCTGATCCTGCAGCACTCCCGCGCCGAACACACTCGCCAAGGCGTCGTTGGGGCGGCGCAAGAGCTTCATGCCCAGCCGCGCAACAGGCAGCGGCATCCGCTGCACCTTGAACGATCTGCCAGTTGCCTCTTCCGCAACAGCCATTGCCTCATTGCGGGTGAGCGCCTCCGGGCCTCCGAACTCGATGAGATCAGGCGGGTCGGGCTCGGACACTGCAGCCGCCACCAGCGCCGCAACATCTTCTGTTGCGACCCACCGCCGCTTTGTGTCGCCCTTGCCGAACACAGCGACCTTGCCTGACTCGACGTCGAACCGACCCAACGGGCCGAGATGGATCTCTTGAAAGGCATCCGGCCGCACCACCACCCTGCGCATCGGTGAAGCCGCGAGCCTTCGCTCGGTCGCGATCTTCGCTTGTTCGAGCGGTGTGCCCAGCGACTGGTCGGCACCTGCGTAGGAGACGTAGACGAACCGCCGCACGCCCGAGGCCTCAGCTGCCTCGATCAGCGAAGCCATCCCCACCTCGTCGGCCTCGCGGATGGTGGGCCGCTTGGATCCGGAGAGGCGCCGCCCGATGACGGTCGCGCTGGCGACCACGATGTCCACACCTTCGCAGGCTCTGCTGAGCGAATGCGGGATCCGTGAGATCCCCGGGCACGACCTCGACCCGCTCAGCACGAAGCGCAGCCGCATCCGCACCGACCCTCACCACGCACCGCACCTGCTGTTCCGCCGTGACCAGGTGGCGCACGATCCGCCCGCCCAGGTCCCCAGTGCCACCCACCATGAGGATCATCGACAGGTTCCTCCCGGAAGCCAACCAACTCGCGCATGTCGCTTCAGGATCATCGCAGGCCGCACAACGGTCAAGCGCAGCGCACGCCGCGATTGTTCGCGTCACACCCTTCCGTCGCTCGTTACCTATGGGTAACACTGGGTGGTAGTCAAACGGGAGGCACCACAGATGACGCACGACGTGTCAGAGACCGAAGTCGAGCCCCGCGCCCGGCAGTCCGAGAGTGATGGCCCAGGGGCACCGCCCGGCACGCGCGTGGACGCGACCGCGGAGGAGGCGCGCGAGCTGGCCGAGGCCGCGCGCGAGGCCGAGTGGGACCGGCCGAGCTTCGCCAAGGGGCTGTACCTGGGCCGCTTCGACCTTGACCTGGTCCACCCGCACCCCCGCGGCGCCGCCGAGGACGTCGAGCGCGGTGACGCCTTCCTCGCCGAGCTGCGCGCGGTGTGCGAGAAGCTCGACGGCCAACGCATCGAGCGCGAGGACCGGATCCCCGACGAGTTCCTCGCGGCGCTCTCGGACATCGGCACGTTCGGCATGAAGATCCCGCGCCAGTACGGCGGCCTCGGGCTCACCATGGCCTACTACGGGAAGGCACTGATGTTGATCGGGTCGGTCCATCCGACCATGGGCGCACTCGTGTCGGCCCACCAGTCGATCGGCGTACCCGAGCCGGTCAAGATGTTCGGCACCGAGGAGCAGAAGCAGCAGTTCCTGCCCCGCTGTGCCGGAGGTGCGATCACCGCGTTCCTGCTCACCGAGCCCGACGTCGGCTCCGACCCCGCCCGAATGTCCTCGACGGCCACGCTCTCCGAGGACGGGACGACGTACCTCCTCGACGGCGTGAAGCTGTGGACCACCAACGGGGTCATCGCCGAGCTCGTCGTGGTGATGGCTCGAGTGCCCGAACACCCGGGCGGTCGCGGCGGGATCAGCGCCTTCGTCGTCGACACCGCATCCGAGGGCATCACGGTCGAACAGCGCAACGCGTTCATGGGCCTCAAAGGGCCTCGAGAACGGCGTGACCCGCTTCCATCAGGTGCGCGTGCCCGTCGAGAACCGGCTCGGCAGCGAAGGGCAAGGCCTCAAGATCGCGCTCACCACCCTGAACACCGGACGGCTCTCCATCCCCGCGCTGTGCGCTGCCGCCAGCAAGTGGTCCCTCAAGATCGCCCGTGAGTGGTCCGCCGAGCGCGTGCAGTGGGGGCGGCCTGTCGGCCAGCACGGTGCGGTCGCGCAGAAGATCTCCTTCATCGCCGCGACGACCTTCGCCCTGGAGGCCGTGCTCGACCTGTCCGCCGAGCTCGCGGACGCCGGGTCCAAGGACATCCGCATCGAGGCCGCGCTGGCCAAGCTCTGGTCGAGCGAGATGGCGTGGCTGGTGGCCGACGAGCTCGTCCAGGTCCGCGGTGGCCGGGGCTACGAGACCGCCGCGTCGCTGGCGGCCCGCGGCGAACGGGCGGTGAACGCCGAGCAGGTGCTGCGGGACCTGCGCATCAACCGGATCTTCGAGGGCTCCACCGAGATCATGCACCTGATGATCGCGCGCGAGGCCGTCGACGCCCATCTGTCCGCCGCTGGTGACCTGGCCGTGGCCGACGCCGACGTACAACAGAAGGTCAGGGCCGCGGCAAAGGCGAGCGGCTTCTACGCCAAGTGGCTGCCGCAGCTCGCCGTCGGCAAGGGCACCGTTCCGCGGGCGTACCAGGAGTTCGGGCCACTCGCCCGTCACCTGAGGTACGCCGAGCGGTCCTCGCGCAAGCTGGCCCGCCAGACGTTCTACGGCATGTCGCGCTGGCAAGCGAAACTCGAGTACAAGCAGGGCTTCCTCGGACGCATCGTCGACATCGGTGCCGAGCTGTTCGCCATGACCGCCGCGTGCTCGCGCGCCGAGATGATCCGCAGCGACGACCCTAAGCAGGGCGAAGCAGCCTTCGCGCTCGCCGATGCCTTCTGCGCGCAGGCCCGACTGCGGGTGGACCACCTGTTCGAGCGGTTATGGGCCAACACCGACGACATCGACGGTCGGATCGCCAGCCAAGTGCTCGACGGGGACTACACCTGGCTCGAGGACGGCGTCCTCGACCAGTCCGAGGGCACCGGCCCCTGGATCGCGCACTGGACCCCGGGAGCCCAGCGAGCACGAGACGGTGCGCCGCCCCTACCGATGAGCGAGCGCAGACAGGGCCGGACGGGACTGGTCGCGCGGACGCACGAGGGAGATGCTTTGGTGCCGTGGCACGGGTAGTGCGTTCCATTGGGGTCGTCGTGCTGGCGACGCTGCTCGCGGTCGACCTGGTCGTCGTTGTAATGCTGGGATTCCTCGTCGTCGGTGTCGCTGGCGGGGAACGAGGCCGGCGACCAGCACGGCTTCGTCCGGATCTTCGGCCTGGTAGCCCTGATCATCCTGGTGCCGATCGGCCTGGCGCTGCTGGCCTTGCTTCGACGGCTGGCCTGACCGCATGTCCCTGCCCACGCCTACGCTGCACACCGCTCGCCTGCGACTGCGTCCCTTCGCCGACGCGGACGCGGACGCCCTCTTCGCGCTGCACAGCAGCGCCCACGTGCTGCGCTATTGGGACGCACCGCCCTGGAGCGAACATGCGCGCGCCGTGCGCTTCATCGCGGCTTGCCGGCAGATGGCGGAAGAAGGTAGCGGGGCCCGGCTGGCCATGGACCGTGTTTCCGACGAGGCGTTCATCGGCTGGTGCAGTCTGACCCGGTGGAACCCGGACTACCGCAGCGCGTCGTTGGGCTACTGCCTCGACGATGCGGCATGGGGCCACGGCTACGCGACGGAGGCCGCACGCGCCTTGCTGCAGTGGGCATTCGACACGCTGGACCTGAATCGAGTCCAGGCCGAGACCGATACGCGCAACATGGCATCTGCCCGCGTCCTGGAGAAGCTCGGGTTCGTGCGTGAAGGGACGCTGCGGGAAGACTGCGTCGTGAACGGCGAGGTATCGGACTCGTGGGTGTACGGGCTGATCAGGCGGGAGTGGCTGCCCTCGGGCAGACCAGCCGCACGCTCACGAACTCAAGGCGGCGACAAGAGTGGATGAAGCGCCCGTCTCCATGGATCTGCACCTTGCCCTCGAAGTCGCCGGTACACCATGCCGAGCCCATTTTGCGATCGCACCTCTGCGCTCAAGCCAAGCAAGAAGCAAGCTTCCTCGAGCTTCCTAGGTGGCCGGTGAACCAGCGTCACTCCAAGCGCAGACAGCGTGTCCGTCAAAGCCACCCGCAGCCAGTCCTGAACCTACGTCTGTCTCAGCGGCCCCTCGACGTAGACCGAGCCTCCGAGCTCGAGGAACTCCGCGGACTTCTGCTTCATCGCCACATCGGGGTCGAAGTCACCGCCGAATCGGTCGCGGACGTCCTGGGAGATCCGCATCGAGCAGAACTTCGGGCCGCACATCGAGCAGAAGTGGGCGGTCTTCGCGCTCTCGGCCGGGAGTGTCTCGTCGTGGTAGGACTCCGCGGTCTGCGGATCGAGGGCGAGCGCAAACTGGTCGCGCCAACGGAACTCGAAGCGGGCCTTGCTCAGGCGTCGTCCCATGCTCGCGCTCCCGGATGGCCCTTCGCGATGTCCCCGGCGTGCGCGGCCATCTTGTAGGTGATCACGCCGACCCGCACGTCGTCATTGTTCGGCAGACCGAGGTGCTCTTTGGGGGTGACGTAGCAGAGCATCGCCGTGCCGTGGGTCGCGATGGCCGCCGCGCCGATCGCGCTGGTGATGTGGTCGTATCCCGGCGCGATGTCGGTCGCGAGGGGGCCGAGCGTGTAGAACGGCGCGCCGTGGCACCGCTCCTGTTGGAGCGCGACGTTCTCCTCCACCAGGTGCAACGGGACGTGGCCCGGGCCCTCGACCATCACCTGGACGTCGTAGTCCCAGGCGCGCGCGTGAGTTCGGCGAGGGTCTTCAGCTCCGAGAACTGCGCCTCGTCGTTCGCGTCGGCGACGACCCGGGTCGCAGGCCGTCGCCCAAGCTGAACGAGACGTCGTACCGGGCGAAGATCTCGCAGAGCTCGTCGAAGTGCGTGTAGAGGAAGTTCTCCTCGTGGTGCGCCAGGCACCAGCCGGCCATGATCGATCCGCCGCGCGAGACGATGCCCGTGACCCGGTGCGCGGTCAGCGGCACGTAGCGCAGCAGTACGCCGGCGTGGATGGTCATGTAGTCCACACCCTGCTCGCACTGCTCGATGACTGTGTCGCGGAAGATCTCCCAGGTCAGCCGGTCGGCCTGACCGTCGACCTTCTCCAGGGCCTGGTAGATCGGGACGGTCCCGATCGGGACCGGGGAGTTGCGCAGGATCCACTCACGGGTGGTGTGGATGTCGTCGCCCGTGGAGAGGTCCATGACCGTGTCGGCGCCCCAGGTGACCGCCCAGGTGAGCTTGTCGACTTCCTCGGCGATGGTGCTGGTGACGGCACTGTTGCCGATGTTGGCGTTGATCTTCACCAGGAACCTGCGGCCGATGACCATCGGCTCGGACTCGGGGTGGTTGACATTGGCTGGGATGATCGTGCGTCCGCGGCGAGCTCGCTGCGGACCAGTTCGACGTCGAAGTCTTCGCGCACGGCGACGAACTCCATCTCCGGGGTGACCATGCCCTGACGGGCGTAGTGCATCTGGGTGACCCTCGCGCCGTCGACGGACCGCCGCGGCCGGGCTGCATCCCCCGGCCATTCGGCGCGGGGGCTGCCGCGCCGGACTGGCAGCCCGTCCGTTGTCGATCAGCTCGGTCGCGCGACCGTCGTACGTCGTGGTGTCTGCACGGTCGCGCACCCAGGCCTCTCGCAGGCGGGGCAGGCCCGTCTCCGGTTCTGAGCCAGGCCCCTCAGTGCTGTAGCGGTCGAACGTCTGGCCCGTTGGTCAGGACGACCTGGGTGATCGGCACCCGTACGTCGGGACGGGGCCCCTCGACGAGGACACGGGTGTGGGCTTCGTGCACGGGGGTCATGCGGGTTCTCCTCGGGTGTGGGCGATCGGGCCGCGGCCGCGGCCGAGGTTCCAGGACTGGCTCAGCCGGAGCTGGCCGGCGGTGTAGGTGGCGGCCCTTCGCACCGCCGTGATCAGGGGGGCGTCATGGGCGAGCTGGACGGCAACGGCCGCGCTGAATGTGCAGCCGGTGCCGTGGTCATGGGTGGTCTCGACGGCCGGGTGCGCGAGCGCGACCGGGACATAGCCCGGGATGGCGACCCAGTCGGTGCAGGTGCCGGTCTGACCGCCGCCGGTTAGGACGACGGCCGGGCCGAGCCGGGCGAGCTCGCGCGCCATCCTGTCGGGAGGTCCGGTGGCGCTGAGCAGGGCGCTGGCCTCGTCTGCGTTCGGGGTGATCACGGTCGCCACCGGCAGGAGGTGCTCGACATAGGCACGCGCGACCTGCTCGTCGCCGAGGGCGCCGCTGGTGGCGACCAGCACCGGGTCGACCACCACGGGAACTCTGAGGGCGTGCAGGTGCTCGGCGACGAGCCGGACGATGTCTGGAGTGGAGAGCATGCCGGTCTTGACCGCCGCCACCGGCAGGTCCCCGAGCACCGCCTCCAGCTGGGCGAGCACGATCGCATCGGGTACCGCATGGACAGCGCGGACGCTGGTGGTGTCCTGCGCCGTCACGGCCGTGACGACGACGGCGCCGTGGACGCCGAGGTCGGCGAAGGTGGTCAGGTCGGCGGCGATGCCGGCAGCACCTCCAGAGTCGCTCCCGGCCACGGTGAGGACGACCGCCGTCGTGCCCCGCGTCATGGTGCCACCTCCTGAAGCAGCCGGCGCACGACCGCACACCGGGTCGACGGCGCGCATGACGCAGCCCATGACGGCTACCCCGTGGGCGCCGGCCTCCCGAGCCGCGGCCGCGTTGCCCGGGTCGACGCCGCCCAGCGCCAGCACGGGGATGCCGGTGCTGGTGTAGGCGCTCCTCGGCACCGGCGGGCCGTAGCCGGGTTTGCTCGCAGTCGCGGAAAAGGGCGACAGGGTCACGTACGCCGCGCCCTCGCCGGCTGCCCGCCGGACCTGTGCCGGGTCGTGACAGGAGCGGCCAAACCAGCCGCCACCCGTCCACTCCTGGTCGGCCGAGAGGTGCAGTCCATGCGCTGCCTCGACCGGGACGCGCGAGGAGAGCACGCGCAGGTGGCCAACCGCGACGAGGTCGGCGACCAGGCGACCTCGGGTCGCCGGTCCAGGTCGTGCTCGCGCAGCACCACCTGTCGGAGCCCGGCCTCGGCACAGGCGTGCACCGTCTCGACCAGGTCGCGCCCCAGGGGGGGTGCGAGCGGTCGGTCAGCGGACCCGCGCCGGCACCTTCATCCGGTCCTCCTGCCGATCATTCCTGCCGGCGGGCTGGACACCCCGGCATGCGTACGCCGCGGGATGCGGCCGGCGTTCCATGCGAGCGAGGCCGGCGTCGACGCCGAGCCGGGTGCGCGAGCCATGGCGACAGGGTCGTCGGAGCGAGTGATCGCTGTGGAGGCCAGGACGGCCGAGCAGCCCAGCTCCATCGCGTACGCCGCGTCACTGGCTGTGCCGATGCCGGCATCGAGCACGACCGGTACCGACACCGACGGCGACTACGGCTTCGATCGCGTGCGGGTTGAGCACCCCGAGACCCGAGCCGATCGGCGACCCGAGCGGCATCACCGCAGCGCAACCGACGTCTCGAGACGGCGCGCCAGCACCGGGTCGTCGGTCGTGTACGGCAGCACGACGAAGCCGTCGCCGACGAGGACCTCGGCGGCCTCGAGCAGCTCGACCGCATCGGGCATCAGGCTCGCCTCGTCGCCGATCACCTCGAGCTTGACCCAGTGCGTACCCAGCGCCTCGCGGGCAGCCGGCGGCCAGCACGGCCTCGCGGGCGCTGGTGCACCCGGCCGTGTTGGGCAGCACCGGCACACCCGCTTGGGTGAGCGTGTCAAGGAGCCCACCAGCCTGCAGGCCAGAGGTGCGGCGTACCGATACGGTGACGATGCCCGGGCCGGCGGCCGCGAGCACCGGCTCGAGCAGGGACAGATGGGGCAGCCCGCCGGTGCCGAGGAACAGCCGGGAGGCCAGCTCTTGGCCGGCGATCGAGAGGCTCATCCGCCCTGCACCGCCGTCACGACGTCCACGACGTCGCCGTCGCGCAACGCCCACGCGGCCCAGCGGTGCCGCGGGATCACGGTCGCGTTGACAGCGACCGCAACCCCGGCCGGATCACGTCGCCCGAGGTGTCGCTCGACCAGGTCGGCTACGGTCGACACCCGTTCAGCCCGTGCGCCGTTGAGGATGATGCTCATCGAGTCGTCCTTTCTCGAGACAGGCGGCGAGGGTCGAGAGCCGGTTCGACGTACCCGGTCTCGAGGTGGTCGGCCACCAGACGTGCGGTCAACGGCGCGAGGAGTACGCCGTGCCGGAAATGGCCCGCAGCAAGACGACACCGTCCACCTCCGACGGGCCCACCAGCGGCAGGTTGTCAGGCGTGCCAGGCCGGTCGCGGGCGATCGCCTCGGTGAACTCGGCCCGGTCGAGTCCGGGGACCAGCACCCGCGCAGCCTGGAGCAACGCCGCTCACACCGCCCAACGTGACCACCGGCGCGGCGTCATGCTCCTCGGAGGTCGCCCCGATGACCACCTCACCCGACGCCCGCGAGACGACGTAGACCGGTCGCCCTGCACCCAGCCGCGGATGGTGTGCGCCGGGAGGGAGTCGCCGCGGGCGCGGAGGATCTCGCCGCGCACTCCGCGCACCAGATCGGCGAACGGTGCCGGCAGCCGGGCGCCGGTTGCCACGACGGTCACGTCGCGCGGAGAGGATGATCCGCAACCACCGGCGTCCGGGCGAGCAGCGCAGTCAGGATCTCCCGCGGGTCGACACTGCGGTCGTCGCACAGCCAGGCTCCCCCGGCCACCCGCGGACCGAGCATCGGCTCTCGACGGCGCAGCTCCGACGGTCGACGCACCGCGACCTCGACACCGCGACCGCGGAGCAGCGAGCACTGCCGCTCCACCTGCTGCAGGTCCCCTTGGTCGCTACCGACCAGGAGGGTGCCCGCGGTGTGCAACCGGGTGCCGAGGCGGGCGGCGTACTGGGCCAGAGCGCAAGGCTGCGGAGGCCGAGGTCGAGCAGGGCCTCCTCGCCGTGCCACACCTCCGCCGAGGGACTCAGCATCCCGGCCGCCGCGTACGACGCCCCGCGTGCCGGGTCACGGTCGACCACCACGACCTCATGCCCGCGCCTGGCCAGCTCGTCGGCGCAGGAAAGACCGATGATCCCGGCCCCGAGAATCCTGACCCGCATCAGGCGACCGCTTCGGCAAGCTCCCTTGCGGCGGCACCGGATCAGGTCGTCGCCAGATCGCTCCGATCACCGCAACACCTGCCGCGCCGGCCGCTCGGACGGCACGCGCGGTCGCAGCTTCGATGCCGCCGATCCCGACCAGCGGCAAGACCCCCGCGGCCGCTCGGACAGCCTCGGTCCCGAGCGGCGCCGGCAGACCCGTCTTGCTCGCCGTACCGAAGATCGGGCCGAACCCCGCGTAGTCGGCGCCGTCGGCCGACGCCTGCCAGGCCTGGTCGCGGTCCCGGCACGTGGCACCGACAACGAGATCGGGAGCCAGCCGCCGCGCCGCGACGACCGGAAGATCTTCCCGGCCGAGGTGGACGCCGTCGGCGCCGGACGCGAGCGCGACGTCGACACGGTCGTTGACAACGACGAGCGCGCCGAGCGGCCGGACTGCGGCGACCACCGACTCCGCCAGCGCGAGCAGGACTGCGTCGGCAAGGGCCTTGGCGCGGACCTGGAAGCCGTCGACGCCGGCCTCAGCGAGGGCGGGCAGGACGGACAGGTCGTCGGTGGCGTCGACCAGACAGAAGACGCGGGGTGGAATGAACACAGCTCCTTCACTTCCTTCGCCGGCATGACCCGGATCAGGTTCGACGGTCGGAGCGGCTTCAGCTCCATCTCAGCCCGCTGCTACGGACTCCCGTGTGGTTGTCGAAAACCCTAGCAACTCCAACGGTGCGACAACAGACCGGTGTCGTCACGCCACCGACCGGAATGCACTCAATCGCCCCGTGATCGCTCCGGCGTGACGTTGCGAAGGTCGAGTCGGGCGAGGCGTTGGGGTTGGCGAGGAACATTGATCTCGACGATCCGGCCG